>NZ_JBVIFR010000025.1:0-121586 GCF_055571235.1 Streptomyces sp. NPDC030991 | reverse complement strand
GACGGGTGTCGTCGGGCTCTGGTGCGTTCCCTCCCTTTCGCTCTCCTCCCCTCCCCCCCCCCCCCCCCCCCCCCCCCCCCCCCCCCCACCGCCGCCCTGCCGCGATCAGGCCCCGATGCTGTCCTTGCGAGCCTCTTCGGCCGCTTCCCGCTCGGCCTGCTTCTTGGAGGCGATGAGGCTGGTGATCGTGGTGATGATCAGCACGCCGCAGATCACGGCGAGCGAGACCGGGATGGAGATCTCCGGCACGTGCACGCCGTTCTCGTGCAGGGCGTGCAGGACCAGCTTCACGCCGATGAATCCGAGGATCACCGACAGGCCGTAGCTGAGGTGGACCAGCTTCCTGAGCAGGCCGCCGATGAGGAAGTACAGCTGGCGCAGGCCCATCAGGGCGAACGCGTTGGCCGTGAAGACGATGTACGGGTCCTGGGTCAGGCCGAAGATCGCGGGGATCGAGTCCATCGCGAAGAGCACGTCGGTCATGCCGATGGCGAGCATGACGACCAGGAGCGGCGTCATGATCTTCTTGCCGTGCTCCCGGACGAACAGCTTCGTGCCGTGGTACCGGTCGGCGACGCCGAACTTCTTCTCGATGGACTTCAGGAGGCGGTTCTCCTCGAACTCCTCCTCCTCGTCGTCGGCCATCGCCTCCTGGACGAGCTTCCAGGCGGTGTAGATGAGGAACGCGCCGAAGATGTAGAAGACCCACGAGAAGTTGGCGATGACGGCGGCGCCCGCCGCGATGAAGATCGCCCGCAGCACGAGGGCGATGAGTACGCCGAAGAGCAGTACGCGCTGTTGCAGATGGGTCGGCACCGAGAACTTCGCCATGATCAGGATGAAGACGAAGAGGTTGTCGACGCTGAGCGATTTCTCGGTGATGAAGCCCGCGAAGAACTCGCCGCCCGCCTGGCTGCTGCCCCAGACGGTCACGCCGACGCCGAAGAGCGCGGCGAGCACGATCCAGACGACGGTCCAGATCCCGGCTTCCTTGATGGATACGTCGTGGGGCTTGCGCCCGATGAAGAAGTCGACCGCGATCAGGGCACACAGACCAAGAATGGTCAGCACCCACAGGGTCATCGATACGTTCACTGCGCCTCCGGCGTCGTACGGCTACTGATCAGCGTCGTCGCTGCCGGAGGTCTCTTCCACCCGGGCGCGGTGCGCCTCGGGCCGGCGCCCCGGGATCGTCGGCCATCGGGCCGGTCGTCCGTATTGACGGGAACGCCGCGTACGGGAGTACTCCCCTCCGCACCAAGAAGAGTACTGGAAAGACCCATGAAAGGTAAAGGTTTAGGTAAAGAGCCATTCAAGTGCGCAGGTCAAGACTGGTTCCCTGGGCTATGGCGATGCCGCTGTCAGAGCTGTCTCTCCCGCCGGGCCCTGGCCACCTCCGCGAGGACCCCGCGCAGCACCGCGCTGCCGTCCGGGACCGTCAGCGGCTCGTACGTCCACGCATGCCCCACCCAGGGGTCGGCGAGGTGGTCCTCCGGGAGCGGCGTGAGGCGCAGCAACGCGCGCCACAGGGGGTCCAGGAGCGGCCCGTACCCGGAGGCGTCCGCGCGGTCGGCCACGAGCATCAGATGCACCCCGACCTGCGGACCTTCGTCGGCGAGATAGCGCAGCCGGGTCACGGCGCGGTCGTCGAAGCCGTGCGGGAAGTCGTGCACGACCAGCAGCTGCTCGGCCGGGTCCAGATCGGCCGGCAGAGCGTCGGCCACGCCGTTGCGCACCGCCATGTGGACGAGGTCGACCCGCTCGGTCAGCCGGGTCAGTGTCTCGGTGACGCCCGCCGCTCCTCTGGCGACGGGTCCGGCGAGCACCCCGGCGTCGACGAGCGGGGCGAGCGCGCCGGACGCCGTGCCCGCCGGGTCGAGGACGTGCACGCTGAACTCGCCCGCCGGGTAGGCGGCGAGCAGCCGGATCGCCAGTTCGGCCGCGGTGCCCGAGGCCCGGGCCCGCAGGTCGTCGGCGTCCACCAGGGCCTCCGCGTCGGACGTGCCCGCGTCGATCCACAGGCCGCGCTCCAGCGGCAGCCGCACGAGCATCGGGATGCGCAGGCCGACGCTGTCGCCCTCGGGCAGACGCAGGTCGCCCAGGCGGACGGCCATGGGGTGCACCATGGGGCTGCGGTAGGCGTGCCAGCACGGGCTCTCCCAGCCCGCGTACGGTGCCGGGAGCGCCGGTTCGACGACGTCGGACTCGGCGACGAGCTGGGCCAGGTCCCGGTCGAGCGCCTCTCGCGCCCGGTCGACCAGGGCGGTGTGCCTGGCCTCGGCGGTCTCGCGCGCGGCGTCCGCCCGGCCGCCGAGGCGGCTGCGTGGGTCGGAGAGGCCGAAGACGGCGCGGTCGATCTCCTGCTCCATGCGGGAGTCGGCGAAGTCGACGGCGCTGCGGTAGGCGGCCGTCGTGCGCGCCAGGTCCTCGAACATGCCCCACACCTGGTTGTAGAGCCGCTCATCCATGGTCCAGCCGGTCGCGTCGCCCGCGACGGGGGCGGCGGGCCCGCCCGCTTCGGCGGGTGGCGCCGCGGCGGGTGGCGGGGGCGCCTGGCGGCTCGGGTGCGTGTAGTCGATCGGGGTGTCCTGGCCGCCGTGAGCCGCGCAGGGGGCGGAGGCGGCGGGCGGCAGGGCGCCGGAGGCGTGTCCTGCCGTGGCCGCCGCGCGGACGTGGGTCCCGTCGGCCGGCGGCGTGGCGCCGGGCGGAGGCGGGGGCGCCACGGCGCGGGCCAGGCCCCGCGCGACGGCGTCGTGCACGGCGGCCGCCAGCGCGTGGGCGTCGGGCACGCCTTGATCGGCGAAGAGGGCTCCGAGTCCGTCGGCGTACCCCTGGCCGATGGCGCGGACCTTCCAGGCGCCCTGTCTGCGGTACAGCTCCAGGGCGGTGACGGCCGACTCGGTGTCGAGGTCGGTGATGGTGTAGCTGGCCACCTCGGTGCCGTCGAGTCCGGTGACCGCGACGAAGGGGGCGGCGACCGCGCCGAACCGGGTGGGCCCGCCGGTGGCGACCGGCAGGGCGAGCAGCACGGTGACGCGGTGCACATCCTGCGGCATCGCGTCCAGGTCGACGGCGAGACGGTGGTCTGCGGCGGCCTGGCGCGGCACTTCGAGGCCGGGCAGGGCGGGCGCGCCGGGGTGGGCGACGTGCTCGGGGCCGCGGACGGTGCCCCGGTCGTCGGCGAGCGTGGCGCCCGCGACGACCGGGTGGCCGGCCGACACCCGGATCTCCAGGCGGGTCCGGGCGAGGGGGTGGTTCTGCCCCCTCACCAGTTCGGCGGCCATCGTCCGCCCGCTACAGACCGGGCAGGATCGCCGGCATGAGGTCCTGGAACGTCCGGCCGTTGGCCGCCGAGCCCAGGGCCGTCATCTTCCAGCCGCCGGTGCCGTCCCGGTGCACCTTGGCCATGATCTGCGCCGTGTACTGGCCGCCGCCGTCGAGCGTGTAGCGCGCGAGCTCCTGGCCGGTCGTCTCGTCGACCAGGCGGCAGAACGCGTTCTGCACTTCCTGGAAGGTCTGGCCCGTGAAGGAGTTGACCGTGAAGACGATCTGGTCGATGTGGACCGGCACGCGCGCGAGGTCGACGAGGATCGCCTCGTCGTCGCCGCCCTGGCCCACACCGCCGACCAGGTTGTCACCGGTGTGGCGCACCGAACCGTCGTCGCTGACGAGGTGGCGGAAGAAGACCACGTCCACGGGCTGCTTGTCGGCGAAGAGGACCGCGGACGCGTCGAGGTCGATCTCGCGGGTCCGCGTCCCGAACAGGCCGCGTCGCGGGGCGGCCTGCCAGCCCAGGCCCATGCGTACGGCGGTGAGGGTGCCTCCGCCCCGCTTCTCCAGGCTGATGGCCTGGCCCTTGGTCAAGCTGATGCCAGGCCCCTTCGAAGACCCGGCTGAACCGGCAGAACCGGCGGAATCGGCCGTCACGCGCTGTCCCCTCTCGTACCGTCCCCTGTTGCCGCGGCTTACGCGCGGTGAGGCAAACCCTAGGGGGCGGCACCGACAACGCCGCCACCGCGGGCGGGGTTTTGTGGCGGTCTTGCGACACACCGCCCGCTCCCCGCCCGTCGTGGCAGGTCAGGCGATGCCCGCCTCCCGCATCTGCCGCAGCTCCTTCTTCATCTCGGACACCTCGTCGCGCAGCCGTGCCGCGACCTCGAACTGGAGGTCCGCCGCGGCGGCCCGCATCCGGTCGGTCAGCTCCTCGATCTGCTCGGAGAGCTCGGCCGCGGGACGGTCGGTGGGAACGCTCTCCGCCGCCTTGCCGCGCTTCTTCTTGCCGGTGTCCGCCTTGCCGAGCGCGGGGACGGGGGCCTTGGCACCCTTGCCGTCCTTGCCGCCCTTGCGGTAGCCGGTGCCGAGCAGCTCCTCCGTGTCGACGCCCTCGCGCGCGATGGACGCCACGATGTCGTTGATCTTCTTGCGGAGGGGCTGCGGGTCGATGCCGTTCGCCTTGTTGTACGCGATCTGCTTCTCGCGGCGGCGGTTCGTCTCGTCGATGGCCTTCTCCATCGCCGGGGTGATCTTGTCGGCGTACATGTGGACCTGGCCCGACACGTTGCGAGCGGCACGGCCGATGGTCTGGATCAGGGACGTGCCCGAGCGCAGGAAGCCCTCCTTGTCGGCGTCGAGGATCGCGACCAGGGAGACCTCGGGCAGGTCGAGGCCCTCACGCAGCAGGTTGATGCCGACCAGGACGTCGTACTCGCCCGCGCGCAGCTCGCGAAGGAGCTCGATGCGGCGGAGGGTGTCGACGTCGCTGTGCAGATAGCGCACATGGATGCCGAGCTCCAGGAAGTAGTCCGTGAGGTCCTCGGCCATCTTCTTGGTGAGCGTGGTGACCAGGACGCGCTCGTCCTTCTCGGTGCGCGTACGGATCTCGTGCACCAGGTCGTCGATCTGGCCCTCGGTGGGCTTGACCACGACCTCCGGGTCGATGAGCCCGGTGGGGCGGATGATCTGCTCGACATAGCCGTCCCCGCGCGCGAGCTCGTACTTCCCGGGCGTCGCCGACAGGTAGACGGTCTGGCCGACGCGCTCCTGGAACTCCTCCCACTTCAGGGGGCGGTTGTCGAGCGCGGACGGCAGCCGGAAGCCGTGGTCGACGAGGGTGCGCTTACGGGAGGCGTCGCCCTCGTACATGGCGCCGATCTGCGGCACGGTGACGTGCGACTCGTCGATGACCAGGAGGAAGTCGTCCGGGAAGTAGTCGAGCAGCGTGTTCGGCGGGGAGCCGGGCTCGCGGCCGTCGAAGTGCATCGAGTAGTTCTCCACGCCGGAGCAGGAGCCGATCTGGCGGAGCATCTCCAGGTCGTACGTGGTGCGCATGCGAAGGCGCTGGGCCTCCAGCATCTTGCCCTGCTTCTCCATGGTGGAGAGGGTCTCGCCGAGCTCCTTCTCGATGTCGTTCACCGCGCGCTCCAGGCGCTCGGGGCCCGCCACGTAGTGCGAGGCGGGGAAGACGTAGAGCGAGTCGTCGTCGCTGATGACCTCGCCGGTGAGGGGGTGCAGCGTGGAGAGCCGCTCGATCTCGTCACCGAACATCTCGATGCGGACCGCGAGCTCCTCGTAGACGGGGAAGATCTCGATGGTGTCGCCGCGCACGCGGAAGGTGCCGCGCTGGAACGCCAGGTCGTTGCGCGTGTACTGGATGTCGACGAAGCGGCGCAGCAGCTCGTCCCGGTCGAACTCGGCGCCGACCTTCAGGGGGACCATGCGGTCCACGTACTCCTGCGGCGTGCCCAGGCCGTAGATGCACGAGACGGAGGCGACCACGACGACGTCGCGGCGGGTCAGCAGCGAGTTCGTCGCGGAGTGGCGCAGGCGCTCCACCTCCTCGTTGATCGAGGAGTCCTTCTCGATGTAGGTGTCCGACTGCGGGACGTACGCCTCGGGCTGGTAGTAGTCGTAGTACGAGACGAAGTACTCGACCGCGTTGTTCGGGAGCAGCTCACGGAACTCGTTGGCCAGCTGGGCGGCGAGCGTCTTGTTCGGCGCCATCACCAGGGTGGGGCGCTGGAGCTTCTCGATCATCCACGCCGTGGTGGCGGACTTGCCGGTGCCGGTCGCACCGAGCAGGACGACGTCCTTCTCTCCTGCGCGGACGCGCTTGTCCAGCTCGGCGATGGCCGCGGGCTGGTCGCCGCTGGGCTGGTACGGACTGACGACCTCGAAGGGTGCCACCGTGCGTTCGATCTTGGATACGGGCCGCATGGAATCAACCGTACGACCCCCCACTGACAACCGGGCTCCGTCGGCCGCTCGGGCCGCCCCGTCACCAGCCCTGCGGGGTGCGGGGCGACTGCCGCTCGGGGGCGCGGTAGGGGCGCGGGACGCCGGCCCGTGAGCGGCCCTCCAGCTGCGCCGCCTCCTGGACGTCGCGCCAGTCGGGGCGGCCCATGACCATCAGCGGGTCGAACATGACGACCACGCCGGCCAGGAGCAGGAAGCACAGGGGGCCGATCATCATGGGGGCGAGGATCCCGGCCGCGGAGTCCCCCGCCGGGGAGCCGGTGGCGGCGCCGTGCATCTCGACGCTGACGGACGCCATCCCCACGTAGTGCATGCCGGAGACGGCGAGCCCCATGACCAGACTCGCGCCGAGGCTCCACAGGATGCCGCGGACCTGGACGGCGGCCCACAGGGCGGCGGTGGCGGCCACCATGGCGATCACCACGGAGGCTCCCACGAGGAAGGTGTTGTACTCGATCGTCCCGTGAAGCCGCATTCCGGCCATTCCCAGGTAGTGCATGGACGCGACGCCCAGACCGGTGATCGTGCCCCCGGTGAACAGGGCGGGGCCGGTCGCTCCCTTGTAGCCGACGATGAAGACACCGATGCCGACCATGACGATGGCGACACCGAGGCTCGCGAACGTCAGCGGCCTGTCGTAGTGGATGGGCACGCCCTTGACGGTGAAGCCCATCATCGCGATGAAGTGCATGGTCCAGATGCCGGAGCCGATCGCGGCGGAGCCGAGCGCGAGCCAGCCGGCCCGCCAGGTGTCGGCCACGAGGAGCGACCTGGTGGTGCACCGCAGACCCAGGGCACCCCCGAGGCAGGCCATGAAGTACGCCACTATCGGCGTAACCAGCCCGTAACTGAAGCCGTCGACCGTCCCCTGCATGTGCCGCACCCCTCCCACCTTTGTTCTTGCCCGAGTTGTCCTGCGCGTTCCCCTGTCAACCACCACTGGAACGGGCGCGGTTGAGGCTGTGATTAAAGCGCACGCGGGAACGCTCGAACGATTTTCCGACAAATAAACCCCGGCATTGAACGCGGGGTGGGTCGCCGTTGGATAACTACGTTCAACCTATGACCATCCTTCGTCTGTGTTCCATCGCCCGCGGCCTGTCAGTCTCGTGCAGTCCGTGATCTCACGACGCACGAGGAGCAGACGTGTACGTACGCGCAGCAGCCGCCCTGGCCTCGGTGACGGGCTCCGTCGTCATCGGAGTCCTGGTCCTGCCCACCGCCGCGCAAGCCGCCGGCTGGCACCACAGACCCGTGATCATCGCTCACCGCGGCGCCTCCGCCTACGCCCCCGAGAACACCCTGGAGGCCGTCGACGAAGCCGACGACCTCGGCGTCACCTGGGTCGAGAACGACGTGCAGCGCACCAAGGACGGCGCCCTGGTCGTCATCCACGACACGACCCTGTCGCGCACCACGAACGTCGAGGAGCTCTTCCCCGGCCGCGCCCCGTGGAACGTGCGCGACTTCACCGCCGCGGAGATCGCCAGGCTCGACGCCGGCAGCTGGAAGGGCGCCGAGTTCGCGGGCGAGCGGATCCCGACCCTCCACCAGTTCCTGCGCCGCCTCGACGACAACCACCAGAAGCTGCTCCTGGAGATCAAGTCCCCCGAGCTGTACCCGGGCATCGAGGACCAGATCCTGGGGCAGCTGCGCAAGGACGGCTGGCTGCGGTACGGGCACCTTCGCCGGCTGATCGTGCAGAGCTTCAGCGCGGACAGCGTGCGGACCGTGCACGAGCGGCGCCCGGACATCAAGACCGGCTTCCTCGGCACCCCGGCCGTCGCCGACCTGCCCGCGTACGCGAAGTTCACCGACCAGATCAACCCCAGCAACACGACGATCTCCGCGGACTACGTCAAGGCGGTCCACGCGCTCAAGGGCCCGCACTACAAGCGGCTGGAGGTCTACACCTGGACGGTCAACGACGCCGCGACCGCGCAACGGGTGGCCGGGTTCGGTGTCGACGGGATCATCACCAACGCCCCGGACGTGGTCGCCGAGGCGCTCGACGACTGACCGGTCCCCGGCCCCGGGGCGTTGTCAGTGCCCGGCTCTACGGTGGTCGGTATGAACGCCACTGGGCAGAACGAGAGCGCACCGGCCGCGCCCGCCGCGCCGCGACCGGTCGTCTGGGCCGTCGTGGGCAGCGACATCGGGCCGCTGCTGCTCGCCGCGACGGACGAGGGGCTGGTGAGCGTGGTCTTCCACGCCACGGACGCGGTGCGGGACGGCATACTCGCGCGGCTCGGCTCCCGCTTCGGGGCCGAGCCTCTCGAGGCGCCGGACGCGCCGCGGCTCGCCGATGCGCGGCGCCAGCTGGCGGAGTACTTCGCCGGGCGGCGGCGCGACTTCGAGCTGCCGCTCGACTGGTCGTTGAGCGCCGGGTTCAACCGGGAGGTGCTGCGCGAGCTGGCGGCCGGGGTGCCGTACGGGGCGGTCGTGGGGTACGGGGAGCTGGCCCGCCGCGTCGGACAGCCCGGGGCGGCGCAGGCCGTGGGCGCGGCGATGGGGGCGAACCCGTTGCCCGTCGTGGTGCCGTGCCACCGGGTGGTGGAGCGTGACGGCGGGATCGGGGGGTTCGGGGGCGGGCTGGAGACGAAGCGGAAGCTGCTCGCGCTGGAAGGGGTGTTGCCCGAGCCGTTGTTCTGAGAGGGTCCCGGGACCAGTGCTGAAGGTGCGGTCGGGGCCGGAGCCGTCGTCGGGGTGCGTCATGGGGTCGGGGGTCTTTCGTTGGCCGTGGGTGGGAGTCTGTTCCGTCGCCTCAAGGGCGGGTCCGTGAGCGCCGGACCGGCCGAGGGGGCCGGGGAAGGGGCGACGCACGCTCTCCAGCGGCGTACGCAGCGGGTGCTCGTGGCGTCGCAGATCCTCGGCGGGCTCGGGACAGCCACCGGGATCGCGCTCGCCGCCGTGCTGGCCAAGAAGGTCAGCGGGGACGAGGCGCTGTCGGGGCTCGCGGCCACGGCGAGCGTCGCCGGGACCGCGGTCCTCTCGATGCCGCTGGCCGCGCTGATGAACGCGCGGGGGCGACGGGCCGGGCTCGTCCTGGCCTACCTGGTCGGCGCGGCGGGCGCCGTCCTGACCGTGGTCGCCGCCAGGGCCGGGAGCTTCCCGCTGCTGCTCGTCGGGCTCATGGGCTTCGGAGCCGCCTCCTCCGCCAACCTCCAGGCCCGGTACGCCGCCGCCGACCTGGCCGACCCCGACCGGCGGGCCCGCGCCATCTCCACCGTCGTGTGGGCCACCACCGTCGGAGCGGTCCTGGGGCCGAACATAGCGGCGCCCGCGGGCCGCAGCGTCGCCGGGCTCGGCATACCCGCGGAGTCGGGGCCCTTCGTGTGGGCAGCCGGTGTCTTCCTCGTCTCCGCGGTCCTCGTGCATCTGTTGCTGCGCCCCGATCCGCTGCTGACCGCGCGGGCGCTGGCCCCCGCCGCGGAGCGGACGCGCGAGGCGCGCTCCTTGCGTGCGGGGTTCGCCGCCGTCTCCGCCTCGCCGCGGGCCCGGCTCGCGCTGGTGACGGTCGCCGTGTCGCACACCGCGATGGTGTCGGTCATGTCGATGACGCCGGTGGACCTCGAACACCACGGCGCGGGCATCGAGTTGATCGGGCTCGTCATCAGCGGGCACATCGCCGGGATGTACGCGTTCTCGCCGGTGATGGGGCGGCTCGCGGACCGGTTCGGGCGCCTGACGGTCATCGGGCTCGCCGTCGGGCTGCTCGCCTGCGCGGCGCTGCTCGCCGGGACCGCGGGCGGCAGTCACGCGCAGATCGCGGTGGGCCTGTTCGTGCTGGGGCTCGGCTGGTCGGCGGGGCTCGTCGCGGGCTCCGCACTGCTCACCGACTCCGTGCCGGGCGCCGCGCGGGCCGCAGCGCAGGGGCTGTCCGATCTGACGACGAGCCTGTCCGCGGGTGTCGGGGGTGCCACGGCGGGCCTGGTGGTGGCGACGGCGAGCTATGCGTGGCTGAACCTGGCGGCGGCGTGTCTGCTGGTGCCGCTCGGCGCCTTCGCCCTGTTCACCCGGTGGGCCCGACAGGCGTAGCGAGCAGCGGAGTTCAGCTCAGTGTGAGGTGGTAGGCCTTGCGCAGCGTCTCGTGGACCGTCCATGTCGTGCGGTCGCCCTCCCGCAGCACGGCGGCCGTGCCGGGGCCCAGTTCCAGGACGGCACCGCCCTCGACCTCGACGGTGGCGCGGCCGCTGACGACCACGAACATCTCGTCCGCCTCGGTGTCGGTGACAACGCCCGGCGTGATCTGCCAGATGCCGCGGAGCTGTTTGCCGTCGGCCGATTCCCACAGCACCGCGCCCGTGACGACCGGGGCGCCCGACACGATCTGTGCGGGGTCGAGCGGCTCCGGTTCCAGTTCGACGTCCGGAACGTGCACGACGAAGGAGGCGGGGAGGGAATCGGTGAGGGAGGCGGCGCCCGGGGTGGCGTGCTGTTCGTTCGTGGTGGTCATGGCCGGTCACCCTAGATCGCCTGTGCCCCTCCCCTCACTGGACGCCTCGTAGCGTGTGCGCGGCGGGGACTGGACGGCCCGTCGAGGGGAAGACGTCCGACAGAGACGATCCGACCGACACACAACCCGACCGGCACACCATCCGGCAGGCAAGTGCTCCACCGGCACGCGAACCGACAAGCATGCGAACCGGCAAACATTCCAGCCGACCAGCACGTGAACTGATGAGCACCTGAACTGACAGACACCTTGGCGATTTACCGATTTGTCCTGGAGGTACGGCATGGAGGTCTCCGGCGTTCTGAGCGCGATCGTGATCGGCATCGTCGTCGGCGTACTCGGCCGGCTGGCGCTGCCCGGCCGGCAACGTATCGGCGTCCTGGCGACGGTCCTCGTCGGCGTCGCCGCGGCGCTGCTCGGTTCGGCGATCGCCGCCGGCTTCGATGTCGCCGACACCAAGGGCGTGGACTGGGTCGAGTGGTTGATCCAGGTCGGCCTTGCGGCGGTCGGTGTGGCCATGCTCGACCGGGGCAGCACGAGCCGCCGGCGAGTACGCCGCTGAGCCTCGCTGTTCCCGCTTCGACGACCCGCCGTGTTTCCACATCGACAAATGGGGCTCCACGCGCGCGTGGAGCCCCGTTTTCGGCAGGAGCGCACAGGCGCCTCTACGCCTTCCTCCCCCACGCCGAGATCAGCGGAGCCGTCGCCAGGTCCATCGCGCCCTGCGCCACGTTGGCCAGGTGCTGGTCGATGTCCTGGTCCGTGGCCAGGCCCGCCTCGACGAGGGTGGCGCGGATCTGCTCGACCGTCGCCGTCTCCAGGGCCGTACAGGCGGGGGACGTCAGCGGGAAGTAGCCCTCGGCCTCGACCTCGCTCAGGCCCGCCTCGCGCAGCAGGCGCGGGAGTTTGCGGCCGTACGACAGGTCGGCGCCGCGCTCCGCGAGCAGGGCGCGGAAGCCGTGGCGCAGCCGGTTGGCCAACTGCTGGGCGGGACCGTGCTCGTCGGGGCAGAGCAGCGGCTGGAGCGCCGGATCGGCGTCCTCCAGGAGGAGGACGCCGCCCGGGCGCAGGGTGCGGATCATGGAGCGCAGCGCCCGTTCCCGGTCGGGGACGTGGACCAGGACGAGCCGGGCGTGCACCAGGTCGAAGCTCTCGGCGGGCGGCTCGTCGGTGCCGACGTCGTGGCGGCGTACCTCGATGGGGGGCTCCGGCGCTGCGGTCTGCCAGGAGGTGTCGATGTCGGTGGCGAGGACGCGGCCGCCCGGTCCGACCTCGCGCGCCAGCCAGGACACCACCGAGGCGCCGCCTGCGCCGACTTCCCAGCAGCGCCAGCCACTTCCGACGCCGAGCCGCTCCAGGTGCCGGAACGTCGTGGGATCGAAGAGGGTCGTGAAGGCGTCGAAACGCCGTCCCGCCTCGGGTTGTTGGTTGTCGAGAAGGTACTCGTGGTCGCCGGAACGCGTCATGGGCCGATCTTCCCAGCAGCCGTATCCGATAGCGCGCCTTCGCCCCGGGCGGTGCCCGCGAAGGGCCCTGACAGGTTGTCGGTGCCGGCTGGCAGACTGACCGGCCGGGGCCGCTCTCGTGGCAGGGGCGGTGGCCGGGTAGGAGCACGTACGGGAACGGGCGCGAGGAGCCGAGCATGGCGATGGCGGGCAACCTGCGGAAGGTCGGTGGCCTGCGCGGGGTGGACGGGCTGCGGAAGGTCGCGCGGCTGGCGCGGCGGCGGCGCCGGGTCGATCTGAGCCACCCGGCGCGCTCCCCGCTCGGTTCGGCGGTGGTGAACTGCGTGACGTATCGCGACGGGGTGCGCGAGCGGGGCGGCCGGGACCTCGTGGAGGCAGTGCGGGCGGTGCGCAAGGCGGCCGACGGGTTCGTCTGGCTCGGTCTGCACGAACCCTCCGAGCTGGAGTTCGCCGACGTCGCCGAACTGTTCGACCTGCACCCGCTGGCGGTGGAGGACGCGGTCCACGCGCATCAGCGGCCGAAGGTGGAGCGGTACGGGCAGACGCTGTTCGCGGTCCTGAAGACGGTCTGTTACGTCGAGCACGCGGAGCTCACGGCGACCAGCGAGGTCGTCGACACCGGCGAGATCATGGTGTTCGTCGGGCGGGACTTCGTGATCACGGTGCGGCACGGGCGGCACGGCTCGCTCGGCCCCGTGCGGGAGAGCCTGGAGGCGGCCCCCGAGCAGCTGGCCAAGGGCCCGGCGGCGGTGCTGCACGCGATCGCGGACGGGGTGGTCGACGACTATCTGACGGTGATCGACGAGGTCCAGTCGGACATCGACGCGGTCGAGGCGGAGGTCTTCGCGCCGAACGGGGCACGGACCGACCCGGGCCGCATCTACCAGCTCAAGCGTGAACTCCTGGAGCTGAAGCGGGCGGTGGCGCCGCTGTCCCGGCCGGTGCTGGAGCTGGCCGGGCGGCCGTTCCCCGTCGTGCCGCCCGAGATACAGGCGTACTTCCGTGACGTGTCGGACCATCTGATGCGGGCGGCCGAGCAGATAGCGGCCTTCGACGAACTGCTGAACTCGATCCTCCAGGCCCATCTCGCGCAGGTGACCGTCGCGCAGAACGAGGACATGCGCAAGATCACGGCGTGGGCCGCGATCGTCGCCGTGCCGACGATGGGCTGCGGGATCTACGGCATGAACTTCGACCACATGCCGGAGCTGCACTGGCGCTTCGGCTATCCCCTCATGGTGTCCGTCATCGCCGTGATCTGTGTCGGCGTCTACCGGGGCTTCAAGCGCAACGGCTGGCTGTGAGAGCGGCCAGGAACCGCGGTTACCGCCCTGACCAGGCGGGGTGCCGGGGATCGTCGGCGCGGACGACGATGTCCGCCCGGTCGCCCGGGCCGGTCTCGGTCTCGTAGCGGGCGAAGGCGGGCAGCGTCCACCGGTCCGCTTCCGGCGTACGCCGCCGCAGCGCGCCCGGGGTCAGACCGACATGGACGACCAGGTCGAAGGGGAACCAGTCGGTCAGCAGGAAGGGGCCGTGCAGCAACAGGGCCCCGCCGGGCGGGAGCGCGACGTAGGGGCTGCGCGTGGCGCGGTCCGTGGCCGGGTCCCACAGGTCGGGCAGGATCCGGCCGGTGCCGTCGGGTTCGAGGGGGCCGAACACCTCGCGCCACAGCGCTCCCGTGTCGAACCAGCCGCTGTAGTACGACTCCGCGTCCTCGTGCCCGAACTCGTAGCGCAGTGAGGCGGGGCGCAGGAAGCCCTCCGTGGCGACCGGCAGGGAGGTGCGCCCGCGAAGGCGCAGGGCCTCGGCGACGCGGGCCGCGAGGTCACCGGGCCGGGCGGCCGGCGCCCCGTCGAAGGCGACCTTCGGCCAGGGGCCGCCGTCGGCCGGCTCCAGGTCGAGCAGGCGCTCGGCGAGGGCGTCGCCGAGCCGTTCCCAGGTGATCGGTTCGAGTCGCACACCTCCATGATGCCGGGCGGTGACGGGGCGCTCCGGCGGGCATGACGTGCGTCCGAGCAGCGCGCTGCCGCCGTCCGGCGGCTGTTCCCCGGCCGGTGGCTGACGGAGGGGGCGGGGGCTGATCACGGCATGCGGGGAAAGCGCTGCCTACGGCCGGGTTCTGCGGGATGATCCCGTCTCGGGCCGTCCGGGTTCCGGGGGACGGGAGTTCTGGGGGGATGGGAATGATAGAGGGGCCGTATTTTCTGCTCGTCGTGTTCGGCGCGCTGTGGTGCGGGGTCGCCGCGGGGGTGTTCGTCGCGTTCTCCACGTTCGTGATGCGCGGGCTGGGGGCGCTGCCCGCCGCACGCGGCATCGCGGCGATGAACGCCATCAACGTGGCAGCCGTGAACCCGGCCTTCATGGTCGTCTTCCTCGGCGCGGCCGTGCTGTGCGCGGTGATCGCCGTCGTCACGTTCGTGCTGTGGCCCGACGAGGGCACCGTGGAGCTGCTGCTGGGCTGCGTCCTGTACCTGGTGGGCTCGTTCGGTGTGACGATCACGGCGAACATTCCGCGCAACGAGGCCCTCGCCAAGCTGGCCGGTGACGAGGGGTCCGAGAGCAGCGGCGCGTACTGGCGTACGTATCTCAGCCAGTGGGTGCTGTGGAACCACGTGCGGGGCGCCGCCGCCCTCGCCGCTTCCGCCTCGTTCGTGCTGGCCCTCACCTGAGCCGGCCGGGGCGTGGCTCAGGGCCGGGGGGCGCCGCTGGTCACGAGAGGAGGAAGTCCGCCGCGCCGGACTTCGCTCCCTCGATGAACGCGTTGATCTCGCCGGGGGTGTAGATCAGGGCGGGTCCGTCCGGGTCCGAGGACTGGCGGACCGCGACGCGGCCGTCGGCCAGCTTCATGGCTTCGAGGCAGTTGCCCCCGTTGCCGCCGCTCCACGGCTTGTGCCAGCCCTCGGTGCCGAGTTCACGCGCGGGCATGCCGTTGTAGATCGGCTCCCCGTCGACGCCTCGTATCCGGTCCTTGATCCGGTCCATTCACAGCTCCTTGCGGAGATCGCGGAGGATCTCCTTTGTGCGTTGTGCCGTCGCGGCGTGCGCCGCCATGCGGTCCATGACCTCCAGGTGAGTGGCCACCTCTGGCCGCGCGTCCAGGTAGACGGCGCCGGTCAGGTACTCGCTGTAGACCATGTCCGGCAGTTCTGACATGGCAAATCGGAACAGGACGAAGGGCCCGTACGTGCCCGGGTGCGGCCCTGCCGCGAACTCCGCGATCTGGAGCGTCACGTTCGGCCGCTCCATCACTTCGAGCAGCCGGTCGACCTGGCCGCGCATCACGTCCGCGTCGCCGACGGGACGGCGCAGCGCGGTCTCGTCCATGACCACCCACAGCCGGGGCGCGTCCTGCCGGGTCAGCAGGGTCTGGCGCTGCATGCGCAGGGCCACGTGCCGGTCGACGACCTCGGGGTCCTCTGCGAGGGCGCGGCCGATGGCCCCGGAGCGGAGCACCCCGCGCGCGTAGTCCTCGGTCTGCAGCAGGCCCGGTACGAAGTGCGGTTCGTACGACCGGATGAGGGCGGCGGCGCCCTCCAGGCTCACGTACATCGAGAACCAGCCGGGCAGGATGTCGTGGAACCGCTGCCACCAGCCCGGCTTGTTCGCGTCCTCCGCGAGCTGCACGAAGGCGTCGGCCTCGTCCTGCGAGACGCCGTAGGACTTCAGGAGCAGCTGGAGGTAGGGGATCTTGAGCCCGACCTCCGCGGTCTCCATGCGGCGCACCGTCGCGGCTGTCACTCTGAGTACTTTGGCGGCTTCCTCGCGCTTGAGTCCGGCACTCTCGCGGAGGTCCTGGAGGCGTCGACCGAGGACGACCTGGCCGACCGTCGGCGCGGACCGCGGTTCGCTCACGCCCGTTACCTCCCAGTAGTCAACTCTCTGAAATGCAGCCGCGGACAAGAGGCCGGAGAGGTCGCCCACCGGCCGTTTCCCCACGGCTCACCCCCAATGGGCGCCGCGCGACGAGCTGTTGCCAGCAGTGTGCCATGTCCACCTACTACGGCACACTGCACTCTGCACTTTTCAGAGTGGCTCTTGCCAAGTGTTCGCGACGGGGAGATAGTGGCAGGCGTGACTCCGTCCGCGCCTTTAGGAACAGAAGCCGACGAAGCTACGCTCAGTGACCGTTCGGGCACCTCGGTGGGGTCCGCGGCACGGCGCAGCAGCTTCGAGCTGGCTCCCCACCCGGGCTCCGCCGCACAGGCCCGGCGCATGACACGTGCCCATCTGACCGGCTGGGGTGCGTGCGAGGACACCTGCGACGCGGCGGCCCTCGTCGTCTCCGAGCTGGTCACGAACGCGATCGTGCACACCGCGAGCAGACGCATCCACTGTGAACTGCACGAGCTGCGCGACGACGCCGGCGAGCGCGTGCGGATAGCGGTCCGCGACGAGGGCTGTGTGCCCGGCGCCACGCGCACCGCGGGACGGATCGCGCCCGAGGAGGAGCACGGCAGGGGGCTCCTCCTCGTGGCGGCCGTCTCCACGGCGTGGGGCGCCCAGGAGACCGGACCGGGGCTGCTGGTCTGGGCCGAGCTCCCACGGGACGCCCGGGTGGTGCCGGGTCCCGGCTCCGCGCCGGACGTCTCCGGTGGCACCGGCTGGACCTGGTGAGCGGCGCCCGCCCCGACCGGGCGGGCGAGGAACGACGACGATCGTGCTGAGCGGGGAACGAATGGGCGTGGTGACGACGCGGACGATGCAGCTGGACTCACTGGTCGGGCTCGCCCGACGACGTGCCCCTCGCCCGGCGGAGCCCGTGCGGCTGAGCGTGCCGGACGGTATGGCCGTGCCGCTGGGCTGTGACGCGGTGGCGGTGCCGGAGCCGTTCGCCCGCGCGATGACACGGCGGCTGCCCCGGATGGGGTGCGTGTACGCGGACGGGGCGCACTGGTGGTGGCTGGTCCCGTCGGACTCCGACGTCTCCCTGGAGTGGCCCGCGCCCGCGCGGTACACGGCGGGCGCTCTGGTGCCGGACGCCGGACGCGCCCCCGACCTGATCCACTGCCCCGACAGCTCGGTGCCCTACACGCCGCCGATCCCCCTGTATCTGGCGCTGTGCCGGGTCACCGGGACGACGCCGGTCTGGTCCCGGACCATCGGCGCCTCCTGACGCGACGCGGCCGGGGACACCGCCGGTGGCGGACGACCCCGGGCGGGGCCCCACCGGCGAGGTCTACGCCGGGCTGTACGGGCTTCCGGCGGAGCGGTTCACCCGACGGGCGCGGGGGTGGCCGCCCGTACGATCACCAGAAACGCGTCCGACGCCAGGTCCATGACGACTTCTGCCGCTTGGCCCTCCTGGCGGCGCAGGCGCGCGAACTCCTCGGCGGGCCAGGAGCCGCGGGGCCCGCCGGCCGGGAATCGTTGCAGTACCACTCGTCCGTTGATCATCGCTCGTCCCTGCCCCCGTGATCGTGCCGATGTGCTGACGCCGGTACGGCCCGGCGTCTCATGGGGGAGAACGCTGACAGGGCGGGTTCGGACTCGCAACGTGACGATAATGACACCAGGTCGGTACGAGTTCGCAGCGGTCGGGACGGTCCCGTGGCGGGCTCAGTCGGCGTATTCGTCGTGATACCGGATCCGGGCGCTGCCCGCGGGCGCGCCGAGGGACGAGGCCCGGCCCGCCGGTTTCTCCCACTCCTCCTGGCGGCCGAGCGCGGTGAGGTCGAGCAGGTTCGTGGTGAACCCGATGTTGTCGAGGCCGCGGTCGAACGCCGAATAGGTGTGGAAGACGCGCTCCCCCTCCCGGACGAAGCAGCTGAGCGCGGGGCGCTCCCGCGGGCCCTCGTCGGTCTCGACGGTGGCGCCGAAGTCCTGGTTGAAGTCGCTGAGGTACGACGAGTACCAGGGCACCGTCCACCCCATGCGGGCCTTGAACGGCAGGATCTTGGTGAAGGGCGCACGGGAGACCGCCGCGAACGCCGTGCCCCGGGCCCGCAGATGCGCCAGGTGACCGATCTGGTCGAGGAAGCCTGAGCAACTGGGGCAGCCCGCGTCCCAGTCGGGCGCGAACATGAAGTGGTAGACGACCAGTTGGGCCCGCCCCTCGAACAGGTCGAGCAACTCGTCCTTGCCGTCCGGCCCTTCGAAGACGTACAGCTTGTCGATCTCGACCATGGGCAGCTCGCGCCGCCGCGTGTTCAGCGCGTCCCGCGCCCGGGTCGCCGCCTTCTCCAGGGCGAGCAGCTCCTCGCGGGCGGCGCGCCACTCGTCGCGCGTGACCGCTTTCGGCAGCCCCATGGTTCCTCCTCGGGTCGGGTCTCTCGGAGGGGTGACCGGGGGTCCCGGCGGAACTCATCGCCGTCCGCGAAAAATTTCGGGGCGACTTTTTCCGGCGGCTCCCCACCCCGCCCCGCCCCACCCTCCCTACGCGTACCGCCCCGCACCCCCGTCCTCCACCTCGCCGACCCGGATCGCTCATCGGGGCCGGCCCCTGTCCCCCCGGCGGAGCCGCTGGCACGCTGGCGGCCCCGGCCCGTCCGGGCCGGCCCGAGGACGGAGCACGTCATGCTCGTCGGCACCTGGAACCTGGAGAACCTCTACCGCCCCGGAGGGCCGTTCGGGCCCCGTGACAAAGCCGCGTACGAAGCGAAGCTGGCCTCGCTCGCCGCCACCGTGAACCTGCTCGAACCGACCCTGCTGGGTATCCAGGAGGTCGGCGACCCGGCGGCGCTCGACGATCTCGTACAGCTGCTCGACGGGAGGTACTTCGTGCGGCTGTCCGAGTTCCCCGACGAGCGCGGCATCCGGGTCGGCGTTCTCAGCGACATACCGGTGAACGTCGTCGCGGACACCCCCTCCTTCCCCGACGCCCTGCGGCCGGTGCAGGTCGACGACAGCGGCCGTACGACGGACCGGGCCGGCCGGGGCATGCTCGCCGTCGAGTTCTCGACGCGGGTGACGTGGTTGACGGCCGCCGTCTGCCACCTCAAGTCGAAGCTGCTGAGCTACCCCGGCGGCCGGTTCGCACCGCGCGACGAGGGCGAACGGGCGCGTTACGCGGCGTACGCCCTCCAGCGCCGGGCGGCGGAGGCCACGGCCCTGCGCTCCATGGCCGACACGCTCATCGGCGAGGACGGCCGCAACCGGCGCGTCACCGTCCTGGGCGACTTCAACGACGAGGCGCACGCCGCCACCACCCAGATCCTCCAGGGACCGCCCGGCTCCGAGATCGGCACCCCGGGCTTCGACCACCCGGACAAGGGGGACGCGAAACGCCTGTGGAACATCGCGCCCCTCATCCCCGAGGAGCAGCGCTACTCACGCGTCCACGCGGGGCGCCGCGAGCTGATCGACCACGTCTTCGTCACGCAGGACATGATCAGCCGCATCACCCGGGCGGGCACCGGCGTCCCGCACGATGCGGCGGCCCCCGAGCCGCTCCCGCTCCCGTCGGTCGGGGACGAGCCGGGCGAGCGGCGGGACGCGCCGGGGTCCGACCACGCGCCGGTGTGGATCGAACTGACTCGCTGAGACCGGCCCTTCGGGCCCGTTCGCTGAGAAGGCACTGTTGTCCGCTGAGCCGTACGCCATCACAATGCTCATGCCAAACACGGCGTACGTCCCACCCGGTGCACCACTCTCAGCACGGGAGAGGAACCCCCCACATGAAGAAGTCCCTCGTCGGCGCGGTTCTCGGCGTCCTGCTCTGCGGCTCGACAGCCGTCCCCGCCGCGGCACTCGACAGCGTGGAATCGTCGGCGGCGCCGCGGGCCCAGGCCGTGAACTTCGCCGGCACGGTCGCCCTCAGCAACTGCTCCGGCTCCGTCGTCCGCGTACCGAACTCCCAGCCGACGGACCCGGCGCTCGTCCTGTCCAACGGCCACTGCCTGGAATCCGGCTTCCCCGGCCCCGGCGAGGTCGTCGTCGACCAGCCCTCCACCCGCACCTTCGGCCTGCTCAACTCGGCCGGAACCAAGGTGGCGACCCTGCGCGCCAGCAAAGTCGCGTACGGCACGATGACCGACACGGACGTCTCGCTCTACGAACTCACCAGCACCTACCAGCGGATCGAGAGCTCCTACGGCATCAAGGCCCTGGACCTGTCGGCGGCCCGCCCGGCGCAGTCCACGGCGATCAGCGTGGTCTCCGGTTACTGGAAGCGGATCTACAACTGCTCGGTCGACGGATTCGCGTACCGGCTGAAGGAGGGCGCGTGGACCTGGAAGGACTCGGTCCGCTACACCTCCGCCTGCCAGACCATCGGCGGCACCTCCGGCTCCCCGGTGGTCGACCGGGCGACGGGAAAGGTCGTCGCGGTCAACAACACCGGTAACGAGGACGGGGGCCGGTGCACGGACAACAATCCGTGCGAGGTGGACGCGAACGGGAACGTGACGGTGCGCCAGGGCATCAACTACGCGCAGCAGACGTACGGGATCGTGCCCTGCGTCGGGATCGGCAACAAGATCGACCTCTCGGCCACGGGCTGCACCCTGCCCAAGCCGTAACGCTCCGAAGGGGGCGCAGGCCGGCCTGCGCCCCCTCTCGCCCTACGCCGCCAGCTCCGCCAGCAGCACCCCGATCCGTTCGGCGTCGCGCGGCGGTACCCGGCCGGTGTCGTCGACCTGCACCGCGCACGCGGTGGTCGCGTCGACCAATTGCTCCAGCACGACCGTGACCTGCCGCGTGCCGTCCGAGTGCCGCGCCAGGACGGGCAGCTCGGCCGCCGCCAGCTCCACGGCGGCCCGCGCCTCCGCCAGCGTCCGGTACGCCTCCCGCCGCAGCGCCCACCGGCCCGCCCGGTCCGCGTCCTCGCTCAGCACATGCCGTACGTAGAGGTGGGCGGCCTCGCGGGCGACGGCGAGCCGCACCCGTACCCCGCCGCCCCGGTGCGCGCCGGGCCACGGCAGGTGCCCGGCCACCAGCACGAGGGCGCAGGCGAGCAGTGTCTCGGTGATGCGGCTCCAGGAGGCGCCGGGTTCGCCGCCGACCATCACGAGGGACAGCACGAGCACGGTGATGACGGCGGTCTGCGCGGCGAAGTGCCGCGTGGCGACGGGGATCAGCGCCCCGCACACGGCCACCAGGGCGACCAGACCGAAGGGCCGCGGCAGGAACGCGGCGAGCCCGGCGAAGAGCAGCGCCCCGGCGACCGTTCCGGCGGCCCGGCACAGGACGCGCGAGGCCAGCGGTCCCAGGTCGGGCTTGACGAGGAAGACGGCGGTGGCGGGCAGCCAGTACCAGTGCACGGGTTGCAGGGTCTGCGCGACGGCGGCGCTGGCCCCGAAGGAGAGTCCGACACGCACCCCGTACTCGCGCCCCGCGGGCCCCGCCATCCTGCGCAGGGCAGCCGCGGGTGAGCCGCGGCGACGGGTGTTCCGGCGGTTCGCGCCCTCGCCGCCCCGCCCCCGGTCGAAGACCTCGGCGGCCCGCAGCAACGCCTCGTCCAGCGCCCGCAGGCCCGCGGCGGAACGGGCCGGCGCCGGCAGCGCCCCGACCGGCGCCCCCGTCCGCACGGCGGCCGCGAGGCGCAGCGGTCCTTCGGCGGCCCGCCCCGGCACGGGTTTCCCGGTCCAGGCCAGCGCGGTGGCGGCCTCGGCGAGCGGCAGCGCGGCCGCGTACTGGGCCCGCAGCCGCCGCATGCCCGCGGGCCGGCCGCGCAGGGCGTCCTGCGCCTGGTCGAGGGCGGCGGTGAGGGCGGCGCGGCGCGCCCTGGCCTGCGGCCCGCCCGCGGCGTCGAGCAGCGCGGCGACGGCGTCGTAGACCTTGGCGACGGCGGCGCGCTCCCCGTCGTAGAGGTAGCCGAGCCGCTGTCCGCGTCCCGGTGAGGGCAGCGCGATCCGCAGCACGATCAGCCACGCGGCTCCGGCGGCGAACAGCGCCGCCCGCTGCCACCCCGCCTCGGGCAGCGGCATCCCGGCCCCCACGGCGACCGTGACGAGCAGCTGGGTCCCGGCGGCCGAGGCCAGGGGCCCGACGGCGCTGAGCGCCCCGCCCAGGAGCCCGAGCCCGGCGAAGACGCCGACGATCGCGAAGCCGCTTCCGGCGAGGCAGCTGCCGAGGAACATGCCGAGGGCCCCCGCGAGAGCTGGCCCGCCCAGCCGCGACACGGCGGCGCGCCGGGTGCCGGGGCGGTCGTTGACCCCGGCGAGCATCGCGCCGAGGGCGAGCAGCACCCCGCTGGACGGCCGCCCGGCGAGGACGGCGAGCAGCAGCAGCGGTCCGCCGGCGAGGGCTCCGCGCACGACAGCCGGCCACGGCACGGGGGCGCGCTGGGCGCGCAGGGCGTGGCCGAGCCAGGGCGGAAGGGTATGCGGGCGGATCATGGGGATGCGCAGGCTCCTGTCGTACGAGGACGCGGGGGCGCCGGACGACATCGGCCAGCTCTGAACTGGTTCCTCCACGGTAAAGGACGTGGCTGAAGAGGCGGAAACGGGCGTGTTTCCGCAATGTGACACTTGACCGTGCCCACTCCCCCTGTGACCAGCGGCTGGCCGGACGCACCGGGCGACACTGCCCTGACGATCCACGTCCCCGAGGCGGACGCACTGGTCCGCACCGGATCGCGTGCCCATGTGACAGTGCTTTATCCCTTTTTGCCGGTGTCGTACGTCACCGGGGAGACGGCGGCGGAGCTGCGGGCGCTCCTCGCGGCGACGCCGGCCTTCACCTGCACGTTCTCCGAGATCCGCCGCTGGCCGGGGGTGCTCTATCTGCACCCGTCCCCCGCGGATCCGTTCCGCGCCCTGACGAAGTCGCTGCGCGAGCGCTGGCCCCGGGCGGTCCCGTACCGGGGCGTCTTCGGGGACGAGGGGCTCGACCCGCATCTGACCCTGGCGAGCGGGGACGGCACGGATTCCCTCCCGACGAGCGCGTTCGATCGGCGCCTCCCCCTGCGCTCACAGATCCGCTCGGTCCGCCTGATCGTCACGGACGGGCCGGGCACGGGCTGGCGCGACGCGGCGGACTACCCGCTGACGGGGCCCTGCTGACGGGCGGCGCGCACGGCTCGCTCCAGCAACTCCCGGGCACGGTCGACCAGTTCACCGAGACCGAGCGAGCCGGGCGGCGAGGTGGTCGAGGAAGGCGGTGTCGGTACGTTCGGCCACAGCTCAGCCGCGCGCCGCGAAGCCGACGAAGGCGGCCCAAGCCGGTGGCGCGACGTGCACCATGGAGCGGGCCCGGTCCTTGGTGTCACGTACGCGAACCATCGCGGCACCGGCGGCGACCTCAACGCATTCGCCACCGGCGCCACTGCTGTAACTGCTCTTGAACCACGCCAGTTCAGCCTCGCCCAGCACCGACTCTTCGACGTTCATGTCTCTCCCAGCAACCGCTCCACGAGGGCCAGCGACTCACTCGGCGTGAGCGCCTGAGCTCTGAGGATTCCATACTGCTCCGCCAGCTCACGGACCGAACTCCGCTCCGTGAAGAGGCGACTCTGCTTGTGCACCTCCACGTAAGCGACCTGCCGTCCTTCGACGGTCTCGATCAGCGTGAACGGCCCGTCCAGACCAGCATGTTCGGCACGGTCGGTCGGCATGACCTGCAACTCGACATTTCGCAGCTGTCCGCACAGCAAGACCTGCTCCAACTGCCCCCGCATGACGCAACTGCCACCCAACGGGCGCCGCAGCGTGCTCTCCTCAATGACGAAGCTGATGGTCGGCATGGCCTTGTGGGTGAAGATCCTCTGCCGGGCCATGCGAGCCGCGATCCGCTGCGCCACTGTCTCCTCGTCGAGCAGCGGACGCCACATCTCGAAGACCGCCCGAGCGTATCCCTCGGTCTGCAACAGCCCGGGCAGCGCCAACCCGGCGTACACGTGCAGGGCCACCGCCCTGGCCTCCAACTTCGCCGCGCCCCGAAAGAACGCCGGATACTGCGCCCGCTCGACCTCCTCCATCCGCTCCCGCAGCACCCCATGTGCCCCCAGCACGTCATCGGTCTGCTCGATGAACCGGCCCGGAGGAATCCGCCGCCCCTGCTCGAACGAGGCAATGGTCGCCGCCGAGTACCCGGTCCGCTCACCGAGCTCGGCCCGGCTCAGCCCCTTCCACTCCCGGAACCTCTTCACCTGCCGTCCGAAGGACAACAGCACCCCGCTGACATCCTCGCCGCCGACCTCACCGTCGCCCGCACTCGCGCCCACGTCCACACCGGCCCCTTCCACGGTCGCCCTCCCCGGAACAACTCCCCTCCCCCATGACCCGGTCACGCCGCAAGCCGCGTACAAGAAACCGCTCACCGCGTACAGAAACCGCTCGTCAGCGCACCGATCACCCCCGCAACGCTATGCACGCCCACTCCGGCGAACCCTACAAAGCACCCAACTCCTCAACACCGGCATATTCGTCAACACACATGCCTCGAACGGCAGTTCACGCCGAGCCCCAGCGGACACGTACAACCCAGCCCCTCATCACGTACAACGACACCCCGTCCCCACGAAGCCCCTGGCAGCCGTACCCCGCACTGCACAACGCTCACCCCATGCACCATGACGACCTCGCCGAGCCCCCACCCGCGACCCACGAGACGCGCTTCGCCATGCGCTTCACCTCGACCCCGCGCGGCGCCCGCCTCGCCCGCCGTCTCGTCTCACACCGTCTGCACGACTGGGGCCACCCCTACACCAACCCCGTCAATGAGACCCTGACCCTGATCACGGCCGAACTGACCGCGAACGCCGTTCGGCATGGCCATGTCCCGGGCCGCGACTTCCACCTCAGCCTCACCCGGACCGCCCCGGACTCGTACCGCATCGAGGTCACGGACACCCGGGGCGAGCGACTCCCCCTCGACACCCCGGGCTGCACCGCCCCCGACGACGAGGCAGGCCGCGGCCTCCTTCTCGTAGCCGTTCTCTCCGATGACTGGGGTTGCACACCTCGCCCGGACGGCCCAGGCAAGACCGTCTGGGCCCAACTGTGTCTGCCGACGCACCACGTCGGCACTGCTTGACCGATTATGGCCAGGCCCCGCGCCGAGGAGATCTCACGCGAGGCGGTTGGTCACGGCCGAACCCCGCCCCCGATGGACGCCGCTCATCGGCGAAGATAGGCCCATGACAACGGCGGAACCCCTGGGCGCGGTGCGTGAACGTGTGCTTGCCACGCTGCGGCAGGACATCATCGGTGGTCGGCTGCGGCCCGGTGACCGGCTGGTCGAGCGGGAGGTCGCCGAGCGGTTCGGGGTGTCGCGGGTTCCGGCGCGCGAGGCGATCCGGGCGCTGCTCGCCGAGGGGTTCGTGACGTTCGAGACGCCGCGCAGGGCCGTGGTGCGCACCCTCACCCGCACCGACGTCGCCGAACTCTACGAACTGCGCGAGGCGTTGGAGGTCTACGCCGCCGGGCTCGCCGCCCAGCGCGCCGAGCGGGGTGACCTGGCCGAGCTGGCGGAGTTGCTGGAGCGTGCGGCGCGGGCCACCGCCGAGGGTGACGACGAGACGATCGCCGACATCAACAGCCGCTTCCACGACCGGCTCCTGGCCACGGCGGGCAACACGCTGCTGACCGGCGTGATGCAGCCCGTCGACGGGCGGCTCCGCTGGCTCACCCGGCGCGGCGAGGCGTGGCCCCAACAGCTCGACGAGCACCGGCGGTTGTACGACGCCGTCGCCGCCGGGGACCCGGAGCGGGCGCGGGCCGTGGCGCTCGGGCACGTACGCACCAACTACCGTTCCACCGTGCGTCACCTCTTCGGCGACGACATCGAGCACCCGTCCACGTAGAACCGCGAGAAACCCGTGCGCGAGAACCCGCGCGGTAGAACCCAGGAGCACCGTGCCGACCCTCATAGGCGCAGCCCGCACCCGCCCCTGCACGCTCGTCGTGTGCCGGGGCTGCTGCTGCGGTGACGCCCGCAAGCACCCCGGATACGACCATGAGTGGCAGCTGGAGCGGCTGCGGGCCGCGGCGGCAGCGTCGGGGGGCCGGTTCGCGGTGCGGGTCAGTGACTGTCTGGGCCCGTGCGACCAGGCGAACGTGGTCGTGGTGCAGCCGTCGGGGCAGGGGCGCGCCCGCGGCGGCCGTGCCGCGTGGATCGGCTGGTCCATGGGCGACGACTCGACCGACGAGATCCTGGCCTGGGCCGAGGCGGGAGGCCCCGGGGTCGCGCCCGCGCCGGTCGCCCTGGAGCTGCAGTTCATCGAGGCGCAGGGCGAGCGGGTCAGGCGTCGCCGGGGGCGCTGAACCGGTCAAGGGCGGCGACCATGTGGTCCGCGATGCCGGGCGCGCCCGCGTGGTGCCCCGCGTCGTCGACGAGGACGAGTTCCGCGTGCGGCCAGGAGCGCTGGAGCCGCCAGGGGACTCCCACCAGGTTCCCGAGGTCGAGCCGGCCCTGGACCAGTACCGCGGGGACGTCCTCGATCAGGTGCAGGTCGCGCAGGACGGTGTCGGGGCCGCCGAGGAAGTGGTCCTGGCTCCAGTAGTGGGTGACGGTGCGCGCGAAGCCGTAGCGGAAGGCGGGGTCCTGGTAGCGGGGCGCGGAGCGCGGCGGCTGCGAGGCGATCGCGGTCTCCCAGTCGGTCCAGGCGAGCGCCGCCCGCTCGCGCACCCCGGGGTCCGGGGACTCCAGGAGCCGGTGGTAGGCGGCCGCGAGATCCCCGTCGCGCTCCTCCCGCGGCAGCCCGGCGAGGAACGCGGCGAACGCCTCGGGGAAGATCTTCCCGAGTCCGCGCGTCAGCAGGCCGACCTCGTCTCGGCCGCCGGTGGCCAGGCCGGTCAGCACCAGCCCGGACACGTGCTCGCGGTGCGTCTGCGCGTACCGCAGGCCGAGCACGCAGCCGAAGGAGACGCCCCACACCAGCCAGCGTGCGATGCCGAGGTGGGCGCGCAGCCGTTCGAGGTCCGCGATGAGGTGCGGGGTGGTGTTGACGCTCATGTCGGTGTCGTACGCGCGGGCCGACGGCGTGGAGCGGCCCGCGCCGCGCTGGTCGAGCAGGACGATCCGGTAGCGCGCGGGGTCGAAGAGGCGCCGCATGAAGGGCGTGGCGCCGGAGCCGGGACCGCCGTGCAGCGCGAGCGCCGGTATGCCGTGCGGGTTGCCGCAGGTCTCCCAGTAGACGCGGTTGCCGTCGCCGACGTCGAGGTGGCCGTGGTCGTACGGTTCGATGTCCGGGTGCAGGGGCATCCGGCGAGGGTACGTCCGCTCGCCCGCCGGCCCCGGGCGCGTCCCCCGCTCACTCCTCCGGCCTGGCGCTGCGCATCCGCCCGTACGCGTACACGCATCCGGCGAGCGCCAGGTCGGACAGGAGCATGAAGCCGATCGAGTACGAGCCCTTGGCGCTGTAGATCGCGCCCATGACCAGCGGTGGTACGAAGCCGCCGAGGCCGCCCATCGCGCCGACGATGCCGGTGACCGAGCCGACCTGCGGTTGCGGGGTGACCTGGGAGACGAGGGCGAAGACGCTGCCGCTGGCGGTGCCGAGGCCCGCCGCCATCAGCAGGAAGCAGATCGTGCCCATGGGGTTCAGGGTCGGGTCGAACGCCTGGAGGATCGCGAAGACGGCGACGAGGGCGAGCGCCCACGCGGTGACGGTCGCCGGGTGGATCCGGTCGGAGAGCCAGCCGCCGATGGGCCGGAAGACCACCGTGACGAGCGCGAAACCGGCCGCCTTGGTGCCCGCGTCGGTGGGGCTGAGTTCGTACCAGGTCTTCAGGTAGGTGGGGAGGTAGACGCCGAAGGCGACGATGCCGCCGAAGCCGATCGCGTACAGCGCCGAGAGTTCCCAGGTGACGCGGAGCTTGCCGGCCGCGCCGAGGCGGGTGCCGAGGGACGTCGTGGGGATCTTGCGGTCGGGGTGGTCGGCGATGAGGACGGCGGCGACGACCGCGTACACGGCGAGCGCGATGGCGACGACGACGAACGGCAGGTTCTCGCCGTGCTTGGCCATACGGGGCGTGAAGTACCCGGACAGGGCGACGCCGCCCATGCCCATGCCGAAGATGCCGAGCGCCAGGCCCCGGTGCGCGGGCGGGAACCAGGAGTTCACCAGGGGGATGCCGATGGCGAAGGTGGTGCCGCCGAGGCCGAGCAGGAACGCCACGGCGATCATCGCGCCGAAGGTGTGCCGGGCGGGGATCACCAGGAGCACGGGGATGATGGTGAGCGCCGAGATCAGCGGGAACAGCAGCCGGGCGCCGTAGCGGTCGGTGAGCGCGCCGACCGGGATGCGGCCGAGCGAGCCGACGAGCACGGGCACCGCGACGAGGAACGACTGGGCGAACGAGCTGAGTTCCAGGTCCGAGCCGAAGACGCCGGCGAGCGGCGCGATCAGGTTCCAGGCCCAGAAGGTGAGCGCGAAACCGATCGTGGCCACGACGAGGTTGCGGTAGGCCGCGGCCGGGGGGTGGCTGCTCGCCTGCGAGGCCGGCCTGGAAGGCGTGGAGGGCGTCTTCGGAGCGGAAGGTGTCGTCACCCTTTTCAGGCTAGGAATCCGGAGGAGGTGGCTCCATATCTGTTGCTCCGAACGGTGACACGTCCAGGCCCGCTTCCATGGCGGCGGTGCGGAGCACCCCGCGGAGCATGCCGGGGGTGAGGCGGCCGGTGAAGGTGTTGCGCTGGCTGACGTGGTAGCAGCCGAAGAGCGCGAGGCCGCCGAGGTCCACGCGGGCGCCGTGGGCGAACGCGGGGCGTGGGCGCGGCACCGACCAGCCCGCGGCGGTGAACGCGGGCAGCGCCGCCTGCCAGCCGAAGCCGCCGAGCACGATGACGGCGCGCAGGGTGGGCCGGAGCAGTTCCAGTTCGCTCAGCAGCCAGGGGCGGCAGGTGTCGCGCTCGGCGGGGGTCGGCTTGTTGTCGGGCGGCGCGCAGTGCACCGGGGACGTGATGCGCACGCCGTGCAGGGTGAGGCCGTCGTCGAGGGAGACCGCGTCGGGGCGGGAGGCGAGCCCGACGTCGTAGAGCGCCTGGTAGAGCACCTCGCCGGAGCGGTCGCCGGTGAACATGCGGCCCGTGCGGTTGCCGCCGTGCGCGGCGGGCGCGAGGCCGATGATCAGCAGGGACGCGTCGTGCGGGCCGAAACCGGGCACGGGCCTGCCCCAGTACGCCTCGTCCGCGAAGGCCGCGCGTTTGGTGCGCGCGACCTCCTCACGCCACTCGACGAGACGGGGGCAGGCCCGGCAGTGCGTGATCCGCTCGTCGAGTCTCCCGAGCCCGCCGGGTCCGTGCGCTCCGTCGGGTCCGTGGAGCCCGCCGGGTCCATGCGGTCCGTCGAGTCCGTGCGCTCCGTCGGGTGCGTGCGGTCCGTCGGGTGCGTGCGGTCCGTCGGGTCCGTGCAGTCCTTCGTCCATCCTCACGACCATAAAGGCACGCCGCGCGGTTACGTGAACGCGGCGCCCAGCGCGACGAACGCGCAGATCAGCAGCAACAGCAGGGCGAGTAGCGGCCACACGAACCGCAGGTACTTGTCGTAGCCGATCTTGGCGAGAGCCACGCCGCCGATGGTGACGGCGGTCGTGGGCACCCACAGGTTCATCCAGCCGCTCGCCGCCTGCCACGCGGTGACGACGACGGCGCGCGAGACGCCCGCGAAGTCGGCGAGCGGCGCCAGGATCGGCATGGCGAGGGTGGCGTGCCCGGACGTGGACGGGATGAGGAAGGCCAGCGGCAGGTTCACGACGAAGACGATGATCGCGAAGATCGCGGACGAGGTGCCCGCGACGACGCCCTCGATGGCGTGCAGCACCGTGTCCGTGATCCTGGAGTTGTTCATGATCACGGTGACGCCGCGGGCCAGCAGGATGACGAGCGCGGGCGAGACGAAGTCGGCGGCCCCCTGGATGATCGTCGAGCTGAGCCGCTGCTCCCCCATGCGGCCGACGAGGCCGACGAGTACGGCGGCGCACAGGAACAACGCCGCCAGCTGTGGGAAGGACCAGCCGAGTTCGAAGCCGTACGGGGTCGCGTCGGCCTTGCCCGTCAGCGCGCTCGCCCACGGCACCACCGAGAAGATCATGAAGGCGAAGACGAGCGCGGTGACGCCGAGGACGGCCTTGTGGAGCGCGGTCAGTTCGGGCACCCGGGCCTCGTCCGACGCCGCCTCGTCGCGGTCCTTGTCGCCGGGCAGGAACCCGGAGAGCGAGCGTTCCGGGTTCCGCTGGACGCGCTTGGCGTAGCGGATGACGTACGCGACCGTGACCGCGGTCAGCATGATCCACATCCCGAAGCGCAGGGCGATGCCGTCGCCGAGGGAGATGTCCGCGGCGGACGAGGCGACGCCGGTGGCGAACGGGTTGACCGTCGAGCAGAGCACGCCGACGCCCGCGCCCAGGATGATCACGCCGACGGCCGTCATCCGGTCGTAGCCGAGCGCGAGCATGAGCGGCACGATCAGCCCGTAGAAGCCGAGGGTCTCCTCGGCGAAGCCCTCGACCGTGCCGAGGACCGAGAAGACGACCATGACACCGGCGATCAGCAGGGCCCCGCGGGCGCGCAGCCGGTGCGCGAGGCGGCCGATACCGCGGTCGAGGGCGCCGGTCGCGAAGACGACGGTGATGAACGCGCCGATGGCCAGCACGAAGAGGAAGACGCCCGCGCTGCCGTACAGATCACCGGAGTTGTCCGGGCCGACCAGGGACGTCTTGGGGTCCTGGATGCCGTAGAGGCCGTTGACCGGGGAGAGGAACAGGTCGTTCAGCCGGTCGACGAGGGTCCGGCCGGAGTCGACCCGGTGGTACGTGCCCTGCACGGGTGCGCCGTCGGCGCCCCGGTCGTACTGGCCCGGCGGGATGAGGAAGGCCAGCAGCCAGACCGCGAGCGTGACGACGGCGAGGACGGTCAGGGCGCTGGGGAAGGTGAACTTCTTCTCGGCCGGCGGCTGTTCCCGCTCGGGGGCCGGGGTCCGCGTGCTCATGACGTCACCCCGTTCCCGAAGTCGGCGGCGTACTCGCGGACGAAGGCGCACATCGCGACGACGGTGGCGCGCAGCTCGGGGAGGAGGACGCGTTCGTTCGGGGCGTGCAGGTTGCACATGCTGTCCTGAGCGCCGAAGAGGAGGACCTCGGCGTCCGGTGCCGCCCGGGCCAGGCCGTTGACCAGCGGGATGGAGCCGCCGGTCGCGACGTACGAGGCGTCGGCGCCCCAGGCTTCCCTGAGCGCGGTGCGGGCGGCGCGGTAGGCGGGGCCGTCGGTGGCCGCCTCGTAGCCGGGCCCCGTGTCGCCCGGTGTGACGGTCAGCGGGATACCGAACGGTTTCAGCGAGGCGAGGTGGGCGACGAGCGCGGCCTGTGCCTCGTGCGGGTCCTGGAGGGGGTGGAAGCGCAGGTTCAACCGGGCGCGGGCGTAGGGGACGACGGCTGACGCGGCGTGTTCGACGGCGGGTGCGTCGAGGCCGATGACGGTGATCGCGGGGCCGCTCCACAGGCGTTCACCGAGGGAGCCGCTGCCGAGGAGCGGGAGGCCGTCCTCGACGCCGGCGAGGTCACGGAACTCGTCCTCCGTGTAACTGGTGCCGGTCCACGCCTCGCGGCGCAGCCCCTCCACGGCGACATCGCCGTGCACGTCGTGCAGGGTGGCGAGGGCCTTGAGCAGGACCAGCAGCGCGTCGGGTGCGGCGCCGCCGAACTCGCCGCTGTGGCGCGGCTCCTGGAGCGTGCGGACCTCGACGACGACCTCGGCGGCGCCGCGCAGCCCGGTGGTGAGGGTCGGGGTGCCGGGCCGCAGATTCCCGAGATCGGCGATGACCATGGCGTCGCAGGCGAACCGCCCGGGGTCGCTGGGCGGGTAGGCGTCGAAGGGGCTGCCGTACTCCTCCTGACCCTCGAAGACGATCTTCACGCCGACCGGCGGGCGCCCCCGGAAGACGCGGAGCATGCCCAGGTGCGCGATGACGTTCGACTTGTCGTCGGCGATGCCGCGGGCGCGCAGCCCGGCCGCGCCGCCCTCCTCGACGGGCGTCGGCTCGAACGGCGGCGAGTGCCACAGGCTCTCGTCGCCCGGGGGCTGCACGTCGTAGTGGGAGTAGAGCAGCACGGTCGGGGCGTCCGGGGAGGGCGGCGGGATCTCACCGAAGATCACGGGCGCCGTCTCGGGCAGGTCGATGCGCTCGACGCGCTCCACGCCCGCGTCGTGCAGCAGGCCGACGAGCAGGTCGTGGGCCTGCCGCACCGGTTCGGCGGGGAAGCCGGGGAAGGCGACCGACGGAATCGCGGCGAGCCGCTCCAGATCGGATCGCAATCCGTCCATCAGCCGGTCGACCGCCGCCTGCAGGTCGACTCCGCCCAGCGACCTGTCCGGGTCGTACGGGTCGTTGTCCGGGTCCATCGCGGCCATGACGAGGGCGCCTCTCACTGTCGGCTACGTACGCTTCGCCCGAATTATCCGACCTGGGGAGAGGTGTCCGGCCCGGGGCTCGCCGACAGGTCCCGGTTCGAAAGGGCAGGCTCTGAGAGCCTGTCTTGAACCCCCGTCTGCGCGCGGACGACGGGGGTTCAAAGACAGGCTCTAAGCTCGACGTATGGCATCGCAGACATCAGGGACGCCGAGCACCCCGGACCCGGTGGGCGCGGCGCGGGCGGCGGCGCCGGCCGGCGGCGAGAGCGTGCGGGTCGACAGCTGGATCTGGGCCGTACGCCTGGTCAAGACGCGCTCGGCGGGCGCCGCGGCCTGCAAGGGCGGCCATGTCAAGGTCAACGGGGTGAGCGCGAAGCCCGCGTACGCGCTGCGCGTCGGCGACGAGGTGCGGCTGCGCCAGCCCGGCGGCCACGAGCGCCTGGTGGTGGTCAAGCGGCTGATCCGCAAGCGGGTCGGCGCCCCGGTGGCGGCCGAGACGTACGTCGACAACTCGCCGCCGCCCCCGCCCCGCGGGGCGATCGCGCCGGTCGGTCTCCGCGACCGCGGCGCGGGCCGCCCGACGAAGCGGGACCGCCGCGAACTGGAGCGGCTGCGCGGCCTCTTCGGCCAGGGACCGGGGCAGGAACCGGACGCGGACCAGGACTGAGGGCAGCACTGGGCCGAGGCCCACGGTGGTGGACCTCGGCAGGCCGGCCCGGGGGGCCTCGCACGGTCAGGCGGCGCGCCGCCGCAGCAGCAGGGACGCCAGTTCGCGGTTGCGCGCCCGGTGGGCCCAGGCCAGGACGGCGAGCGGGACCATCAGGATCAGCGGCGTCGCCGCGTTCTCCCCGTCGAAGGCCACGACCTGCGTGACGAAGGCGCCGACCATGAGCGCGCTCAGCCCGATCGGCGCGAGCCCGGCGAGCACCGGCACCAACAGGCCGATGGCACCGGCGAGTTCGAGCGCCCCGATCGCGTACATCCCCACGGCGCCCCAGCCGAGCCCGTCGAACGCCTCGACCGCGGCGGGGACGGCGAAGAGCTTGGGCAGAGCGCTCGCGAGGCCGAAGAACGCCGCGAGCACGATCGCGGTCGTGCGCAACGCGATCCGGGCACGCCGGGAACGGGCGGGGGCCAGGGTGACGGCGGCGGGAGCTGCGGCGAGGTTCGTCATGACGGTCTCCTGTGCGGTGAGGGCGAGCGGTCGGTCACTGTCACCGGATAAGACCGGCGCCGCCGTCCGAACTCATCGCCCCGGCAGGAACATCTGCCCGGCGTCAGAAAGGACCTGTCACACCGTCACACGGGGAGCACCCGCACCCAGCTCTCGTCCTCCGTCAGATACCGGTCGACCTTCAGATCGGACTCCGCGAGCGCCTCCTCGAACTCCGCGACCCCCATCGGGCGAATCCGGTACGTCTGGGTCCACACGGCGTCCGGGAACACGTACTCCACCGTCACCGAGCGCACCCCCGCGTCCCCGACCGGCTCCGACGACAGCTTGCGGATCACGGCCCCGCCGGGCAGGACATGCTCCCGCGGCAGGTCCGCGTGCGCGCCGTCGCGCTCGCGCTGGATCAGCACGCAGCCGTCGTCGGCGACATGGCGCCGGCACGTGTCGAGCATGCCGCGCCGCACCGCCGCGTCCCCGGTGTTGACCAGGATCGAGCCGAGCAGCACCACGTCGAACTTCTCGCCGAGGTCGAGGCCCTCGATGGTGCCGCGCACGGTGCGCGCGCCCCGCACCCGCTCCAGCATCTGCGGCGACTCGTCCACCGCCGTCACCGTGAAGCCGCGCTCCGCCAGCGGGTGCGTCACCCGGCCGACGCCGCAGCCGAGTTCGAGCAGGGTGGCGCCCGCGGGCACGGCGCCCGCGACGATCTCCGGCTCGCCCTCGACGGGCAGTCTCGCGTACAGCTCCACCGCACAGCCGTCGGGCGTGATCGCGCCCGGCCCCGTCCCCTCGTACCCCGCACGCATCTCAAGGCTCATGCACCGGGAACGAGCGGCCTCCCCCTTCCGTTCCTCGCCGATCCCCGTCGCGGCAGCGGGAGTTACCGGCGCGGTCGCTCCCTACATACGGAACCAGCCGTGCCGCACGTACCAGTGCCCGCCCGCGTCCAGGTGGTCGAGGACGGCCCGCTGCACGCTCGTGCGGCGCGGCAGGAGTTCGCGCGGCGTCTCGGGGCCGCCGAAGACGAACGCGACGGGGGTGCCGTCCTGCGGCTCCTCGTCCTCGTGCGGTACCGGTGCGAACCGGTCCTGGAAGCGGATGATGTTGGACTCGGCCGGCAGGTACTGCCGCAACTGCCGGTCCAGGAGCCAGGATTCGCACATCGCGACCCCGGCCGGCTCCTCGGGGTAGTGCCGCGCGAAGAACTCCCGGGCCCGCCCGATCGAGTCGTCGCAGGCCGCGGGTGTCAGGGGGCCGCGGAAGTCCGGGATGTGCACGGCGAGCGCCGGGTCACCGGGCCCGATCCCCGCGCCGGCCGCCTGGAACCGTGCGCCCGTACGCCGTCCCAGGCGCACCCGCTCGAACTGCAACCGCCCCAGCTGGTAGAGCTCGCCGCGGAAGTGCCGGTCCGGCCACCACGGCACGAGCACCCCGGTCGTGCCGGACTTCTTGCGGTGCAGGGCGAGATTGCGGCCGAGGTCGGCGAGCGTGTGCCGGGACACGTCGTCGGGGATGCCGCGCTCGCGATGGTGGGCCCGCGTGTACGGCAGCGCGGCGAGGAACACGAACACGGCGAAGCAGCGCCCCATCGCCCCGGTCGCCGCGGGGAACATCGGCAGGCCCGTGCCCCGGCCCGGCTCCCCCGCCTGCCGCAGCAGCCCGCTGACCGCGCGCCCCAACAGTGCCCGCAGCTCCGGGTCGGCCAGCAGCTCGGCGCGCAGCCGCACCAGTTCGTTGATGTCCTCGTGGGGGACGGCCAGGTCGAGTAGTACGTCGGGCAGGTCGAGCGCGTCCGGCAGCTCGGCCGGGAGCTGGGGTATCGCCGCGTCGTCCAGCGCCGCCAGCCAGTCGGCGCACGCCTCGTCGCCCTTCAGTGCGTCCAGCACACCCGCTCCTTCGATCGTGGCACCCTGGAGGGGGAGCCTCTTCGACATGAGGGGATGGTGCCCATGCGTCTGGTACATCCGGTGCGCACGGGTGACGAGCCGGTCACCGCGCGCAGTCCCCTGCGTCTGCGGCTCGGCCTGGCCCTGTTCGGCCTGGTCTGGACGGTCTTCGGCACCGTCGCCTTCCTGCTGGCGCACCGCCCGTGGTGGGCGCTGGCCTGCGGGACGCTGTGGTGCGTCACGACGGTCGACGTCCTTGTGATCCTCCGCCGCATCCGTCAGGGACCGCACTACCAGCCCGGCCGCGATGTCCCACCGTACCGAAAGCCCCTGTGACCGCCTGACCGCAGGTCGGTGCGGGCTGATCGGAGCCGGGAGGTCAGTGGTGGCAGGTCCGTGGTGGCAGGTCAGTCGTCGAAGCGGGCCGCCGCCAGGTACTCCGGCTGCGGGTCGAGCGCGGCGGCGAGCCTGAAGTGGCGCCGGGCCTGCTGCGGCCGCGACCACCTCTCGTACGTCCGGGCCAGGGCGAAGTGCGCGAACGCGTTGTCCGGCTCGCGCTCAAGGACGATGGAGAACTCCAGCTCGGCGGCGCGCAGTTGCGCCGCGGCGAAGAACGCGCGGGCCCGGAGCAGCCGGGCCGCCGTGTTCTCCGGGTGGGCGGCGATGACGTCGTCCAGGAGCTTCACCGCGCCTCGCGGGTCGCGCGCGGCCAGCAGCTGCTCGGCCGCGCGGTAGTCGATGACGTGCGTCTCCGGGGTGGCGTCGGACACGATGAACTCCCTTCCGGTGTCGACCGGTCACCTGGGTCAACACCGCGTACCGTGGGGGCTATTCCTGCCCGCGGGCCGCGTCCGGGACACCCGCACCGGCCGCCCCACCGCTTACGCGCCGGTGGCGCGCGCCCGGTCCATGAGGTCGCTCCAGACCGCGTCGACCTGCTCGGTCAGCTTCTCCAGCGGTACGTCGTTGTCGATCACGATGTCGGCGATCTCGCGGCGCTTCTCCCGGGTGGCCTGGGCGGCCATCCGGGCCCGGGCGTCGTCCTCGGTCATGCCGCGCAGCCGGGTCAGCCGGTCGAGCTGGGTCTCGGGGCTCGTGTCGACGACGATCACCAGGTCGTAGAGCGGGGCGAGACCGTTCTCGGTGAGCAGCGGGACGTCGTGGACGACGACGGAGCCGGGCCCCGCGGCGGCCTCCAGTTCGGCGGACCGGGCGCCGACCAGCGGGTGCACGATCCTGTTCAGGGCGGCCAGCCGGTCGGCGTCGGCGAAGACGATCGAGCCGAGCTTCGGCCGGTCGAGGGTGCCGTCCGGGGAGAGCACCTGCGCACCGAACTCCTCGACGACGGCCGCCAGCCCCGGCGTACCGGGCTCGACGACTTCCCGCGCGATCCGGTCGGCGTCGATCAGGACGGCCCCGCGTCGCACGAACAGCCGGGACACCTGGCTCTTTCCGGCGCCGATACCGCCGGTCAACCCCACCTTCACCATGGGCGGAAGCTTAGGGCGTCGCCCCGGCCCGGCCGAGGGCGGTCAGGCATCGCCTTCCCGCTCGGCCAGGAACTTCTCGAATTCGAGGCCGATCTCGTCGGCGGACGGGATCTCCACCGGCTCGGCCAGCATGTTGCCCCGGGACTCGGCGCCGGACGCCGCGTCGTACTGGTGCTCGAGGCCCTGTACGAGCGCGACCAGCTCCTCGTCGCCCTCCTGGATCTGCCGGTCGATCTCCGTCTGCGTCCGGTGCGCCTCCGTGCGCAGGCCGTGCGCGATGCCGGGCAGCACGAGCCCGGTCGCGGCGGTGATCGCCTCCAGGACCGTCAGCGCGGCGTCGGGGTACGCGGAGCGCGCGATGTAGTGCGGGACGTGCGCGGCGACACCGAGGACGTCGAACCCGGCCTCCATCAGCCGGTACTCGACCAGCGCCTCGGCGCTGCCCGGCACCTGCGCCTCGTCGAACGGGCTGCGGTGTCCGGGGATCAGCTCCGTGCGGTTGCCGTGCGGGGTGAGACCGACGGGGCGGGTGTGCGGGACGCCCATCGGGATGCCGTGGAAGTTCACCGCGAGGCGCACTCCGAGGCGCTCCACGATCTGCTGGACGGCCGCCGCGAACCGCTCCCACTCGACGTCCGGCTCCGGGCCGGCCAGCAGCAGGAAGGGCGCGCCGGTGGCGTCCTGGACGAGCCGCACCTCCAGGGAGGGCACCTCGTAGGAGGACCAGCGGTCGCCCTTGAAGGTGAGCAGCGGGCGGCGGGCCCGGTAGTCCACCAGCCGGTCGTGGTCGAAGCGGGCCACGACCTGGTGGGGCAGCGAGTCGAGGACCCGGTCGACGATCTGGTCGCCGGTCTCACCCGCGTCGATGTATCCGTCGAAGTGGTAGAGCATGACAAGGCCGGCGGACTCCTGGGCGAGCGCCATGTCCACCACGGCAAGGCCCTTCGGCTCCCATGTGTACAGATCCTGCGCATCAAGCACTGTGACCGCTCCTCCTCGTGTTCATACGGGGAACACCCGAAAGGGCGGTGAACATTCCCGCTCCGCGGGGGGGCGCGGGGAACAGCGCGAGCCATCGCCCGCGACCGGTACCCGCACGCGGGGCGCAGGCCCTACGGCGCGAGGGCGGAACAGCAGTGGGCCCGCACCAAGAGGTGCGGGCCCACTGCTCAACTACCTGCTAGCGCAGAGCGATTCAGCTCTGGCCGCCGGCCAGCTTCTCGCGAAGCGCGGCGAGCGCCTCGTCCGAAGCGAGCGCGCCGGAGTTGTCGTCCGACTCCGAGGAGTACGAACCGCCGCCGCCGCCACCGCTGCTGCTGCCACCGGAGGCGGCCGGAGCCGCACTCGTGGTGGAAGCACCCTCGGCCTCGGCCTGAGCGTCGGCCTCGCGGGACTTGATGACCTGAGCCTGGTGCTGCTCGAAGCGCTGCTGCGCCTCGGCGTACTGGGTCTCCCAGGCCTCGCGCTGGGTCTCGAAGCCCTCGAGCCAGTCGTTGGTCTCGGGGTCGAAGCCCTCGGGGTAGATGTAGTTGCCCTGGTCGTCGTAGGACGCGGCCATGCCGTACAGGGTCGGGTCGAACTCGACGACCGACGGGTCGGCGCCGAACGCCTCGTTGGCCTGCTTCAGCGAGAGGCTGATGCGACGGCGCTCGAGGTCGATGTCGATGACCTTGACGAAGATCTCGTCGTTGACCTGGACGACCTGCTCCGGGATCTCCACGTGGCGCTCGGCCAGCTCGGAGATGTGGACCAGACCCTCGATGCCCTCGTCCACGCGGACGAACGCACCGAACGGAACCAGCTTCGTGACCTTGCCGGGCACGACCTGGCCGATCTGGTGGGTGCGGGCGAACTGCTGCCACGGGTCTTCCTGCGTCGCCTTCAGCGACAGGGAGACACGCTCGCGGTCCATGTCCACGTCGAGGACCTCGACGGTGACTTCCTGGCCGACCTCGACAACCTCGGACGGGTGGTCGATGTGCTTCCAGGACAGCTCGGAGACGTGCACCAGACCGTCGACGCCACCCAGGTCCACGAAGGCACCGAAGTTGACGATGGAGGACACGACGCCGGAGCGGACCTGACCCTTCTGGAGGGTCGTGAGGAACGTCTGGCGGACCTCGGACTGGGTCTGCTCGAGCCAGGCACGGCGGGACAGGACCACGTTGTTGCGGTTCTTGTCCAGCTCGATGATCTTCGCCTCGAGCTCCTTGCCCACGTAGGGCTGGAGGTCGCGGACGCGGCGCATCTCGACAAGGGAAGCCGGCAGGAAGCCACGGAGGCCGATGTCGAGGATGAGACCACCCTTGACGACCTCGATGACGGTACCGGTGACGATGCCGTCCTCTTCCTTGATCTTCTCGATGGTGCCCCAAGCGCGCTCGTATTGCGCACGCTTCTTCGAGAGGATCAGGCGGCCTTCCTTGTCCTCCTTCTGGAGAACCAGGGCCTCGATCTCGTCGCCGACCTTGACGACCTCGTTCGGGTCGACGTCGTGCTTGATCGAGAGCTCGCGGCTCGGGATGACACCTTCGGTCTTGTAACCGATGTCGAGGAGAACCTCGTCCCGGTCAACCTTGACGATGACGCCGTCGACGATGTCGCCATCGTTGAAGTACTTGATCGTCTCGTCGATAGCGGCGAGGAATGCTTCCTCGTTACCGATGTCGTTGACCGCAACCTGCGGGGTGGTGGCGGTGGTCTCGGTGCTGCTCGTCATGTGGGAAAGGGCTCCGGTGCGGACATTGAAGTCGTAGGTACTGCTACGCCGAGAACCTGTTTCGCACCGAAGAAGCCGGACAGCCTGAGGAGCGCCGAACCCATGGCCGTGTTTCCACGACCCTGGTGGGGCGCCCCGACAACCGAGGGGACATGCAACAGATGCGAGCACAGCCTGCTATGTCTGAGGTGCGCAGGCCCGCAGCGCAACTTGTAGCATACGGGGGCCGCCGGGCAGGGTCAATGTCGCGAAGGCGCCCACCCGGGGCGAACGCCGCATACCCGGCACAAAACCTGTCGCACGAGGCTACGAGGGGCCCAGAGCCCGCTGTAGATGCCCTCCTGGCGCAGGGTTGGACGGAAGAGTACGACGAGGGAGCCGATCATCCAAGAGTCCGGACCAATGGAAGCGCACCAGGCAGACCAGGGGGCCTCGGCGGTGGACGACGAGTCGACGGCGACCCGGCGCGACGCCGGGACCACGGAGAGTTCCCGGGCCAACCGCGGCTGGTGGGACCGTAACGCGGACGACTATCAGGTCGAGCACGGCACGTTCCTCGGGGACGACCGTTTCGTCTGGGGGCCCGAGGGCCTGGACGAGGTGGAGGCCGAGCTCCTCGGCCCGGCCGAGGAGCTGGCCGGCAAGGACGTCCTGGAGATCGGGGCGGGCGCCGCACAGTGCTCGCGCTGGCTGGCCGCCCAGGGCGCGCGGCCCGTCGCCCTCGATCTCTCGCACCGCCAGCTCCAGCACGCCATGCGGATCGACGGCGGGAAGATCCCGCTGGTGGAGGCCGACGCGGGCGTCCTGCCCTTCAGGGACGGCTCGTTCGACCTGGCCTGCTCCGCCTATGGGGCGCTGCCCTTCGTCGCCGATCCCGTACGCGTCCTGCGCGAGGTGCGCCGCGTGCTGCGGCCCGGCGGACGCTTCGTCTTCTCGGTCACGCACCCGATCCGCTGGGCGTTCCCCGACGAGCCCGGCCCTGAGGGGCTGAGCGTCGCCGCGTCCTACTTCGACCGCACCCCTTATGTGGAGCAGGACGACGAGGGCAACGCCGTCTACGTCGAGCACCACCGCACGGTCGGGGACCGGGTGCGCGATGTCGTGGCGGGCGGCTTCCGGCTCGTGGACCTCGTCGAGCCGCAGTGGCCGACGTGGAACACGCAGGAGTGGGGCGGCTGGTCGCCACTGCGCGGGAATCTGATCCCCGGCACGGCGATCTTCGTCTGCGAGCGGGAGGACCGCCCCGCCGGAGGTGCTGGAGACTGAGGGGGTGATCCGCGCCGACCTCCTCGACCAACTGCCCGTGCGTACCGCGCTGCCCGCCCTGCGGACCGCGCTGGACGCGGACGGGGCGGCCGTGCTCGTCGCCCCGCCGGGCACCGGCAAGACGACACTCGTCCCGCTGGTGCTCGCCGGGCTCCTGGAGGCGGGGGCTCCCGACCGCAGGGTCGTCGTCGCCGAGCCGCGCCGGATCGCGGCCCGGGCGGCGGCGCGGCGCATGGCCTGGCTGCTCGGCGAGCAGGTCGGCGAGCGGATCGGCTACACGGTGCGCGGCGAGCGCGTGGCCGGGCCGCACACGCGCGTGGAGGTCGTCACGACCGGTGTGCTGCTGCAACGGCTCCAGCGCGACCAGGAGCTGGCCGGCATCGACGCCGTCATGCTCGACGAGGTGCACGAGCGGCATCTGGACGCGGACACCGTCGCGGCGTTCCTGTGCGACGTACGGGCGGCGCTGCGGCCCGAGTTGCGGCTGGTCGCGGCGTCGGCGACGACGGATGCCGAGGGGTGGGCGGGGCTGCTCGGGGGTGCGCCGGTCGTCGAGGCGGCCGGCGTCTCGTACCCGGTGGACGTGGTCTGGGCGCCGCCCGCGCGTCCGGTGCGGCCACCGCACGGCATGCGGGTCGACCCGGCGTTGCTGTCGCACGTGGCGGCGACCGTGCGGCGCGCGCTCGCGGAGCGGGCCGGGGACGTGCTCTGTTTTCTGCCGGGCGTGGGCGAGATCGCCCGGGTCGCGGGGCAGTTGGGGGCGATCGGCGACGTCGATGTGGTGCAGGTGCACGGCCGGGCGCCGGCCGCCGTGCAGGACGCGGTGCTCTCGGCGGGGGCGCGGCGCCGGGTGGTCCTGGCCACGGCGGTCGCCGAGTCGTCGCTGACGGTGCCCGGGGTGCGGATCGTGGTGGACGCGGGGCTCGCCAGGGAACCGCGGGTGGACCACGCGCGCGGGCTCAGCGCGCTGACGACCGTACGGGCTTCGCGCGCGGCCGGTGCGCAGCGGGCCGGGCGGGCCGGGCGGGAGGCACCGGGCGTGGTGTACCGGTGCTGGGACGAGGCCGAGGACGGGCGGCTCGCGCGGTTCCCGGCGCCGGAGATCAAGGTGGCGGACCTGACGGCGTTCGCGCTCCAGGTCGCGTGCTGGGGTGACCCGCGGGCGTGGGGGCTCGCGCTGCTCGACGCGCCGCCGGGCGGGGCGATGGCGGCGGCGCGGACCGTGCTGGCCGCGGTCGGCGCGGTGGACGGCGCCTCGGGCCGGGTCACGGAGCGCGGCACCCGGCTGGCCCGCCTCGGGCTGCATCCGCGGCTGGGCCGGGCGCTGCTCGACGCGGCGCCGGCCGTGGGGCCCCGGCGGGCGGCGGAAGTGGTCGCCCTGCTGAGCGAGGAGCCGCCGCGGGAGTACGGGGACGACCTGGCCGGGGCGCTACGGGCCGCGCGGCGCGGCGGCGACGCCTACGGGGCGCGGTGGCGGCAGGAGGTCCGACGCCTGTCCGGCCTGGCGCCCCGGTCGGCGTCGGCGGAGCCGGAGGTGCGGCAGGCGTCCGGCGACGGCAAGGCGGCCGGCGGCGGCAGAGCGGCCGGTGACGATCAGGTCGCCGGGCTCGTCGCCGCCCTCGCCTTTCCCGAGCGCGTCGCCCACAGGTCGGGGGGTTCGTATCTGATGGTGTCCGGGACCCGGGCGGACATCGCCGAGGGGTCCGCGCTGCGGCACACCGAGTGGGTGGCCGTCGCTGTCGCCGACCGGCCGGTCGGCGCGGGGCACGCGCGCGTGCGGCTCGGCGCGGTCGTCGACGAGGAGGTCGCGCGCCGGGCGGCGGCCTCGCTGTACTCCGAGGGCGATGAAGTGGCGTGGGCCGACGGTGAGTTGGTGGCCCGGCACGTGACCCGGCTCGGCGCCGTCGAACTGGCCGTGCGCCCGCTCAAAAAGGCCGCACCCGGCCTCGTACGGGGTGCGCTGCTGGAGGGGCTGCGGCGTGAGGGGCTCGGGCTGCTGCGGTGGGACCGGGACGCCGAGGCGCTGCGGCAGCGGCTGGCCTTCGTGCGCCGGCACGTCGGGGAGCCCTGGCCCGACGTGAGCGACGAAGGGCTCTACGCGCGCGTGGACGACTGGCTGGAGCCGGAGCTGAGCGCGGCGCGGCGCCGGGCGGATCTGGGGCGGATCGACGCCGGGCAGGCGCTCAGGCGGCTGCTGCCGTGGGCCGGCGGGGTCGCTGCGCGCTTCGACGAGCTGGCGCCCGAGCGGATCGAGGTGCCCAGCGGTTCGCGGATCCGCCTGGACTACTCCGATCCCGGGCAGCCGGTGCTCGCGGTGAAGGTGCAGGAGATGTTCGGGTTGCAGGAGACGCCGCGGGTGGCCGGGGTGCCGGTGCTCGTGCATCTCCTCTCCCCCGCCGGGCGGCCCGCCGCGGTCACCGCGGACCTGGCGTCGTTCTGGCGGGACGGTTACCTGGCCGTGCGGGCCGATCTGCGCGGGCGCTATCCGAAGCACCCGTGGCCGCAGGACCCGGCCGGGGCGGAGCCGACCCGGTTCACGAACGCGCGGCTCAGGCGCTGACCGGCGCCGGTTCCGCCGCGGCCGCCCGCTCCGGGTCGCCGGGGCGGCGGCCGCGGGCCTCCAGCCACAGGGCGAGGGCGAGCAGCAGCACGCCGAGGCTCAAAAAGCCCCACGGCAGGTACGAGGTGAGCAGCAGGACGAGGGTGCGCTGGGATGTGACCAGGTCGACGGTGGAGGTGATGTAGTCCTCGCGCATCTTGACGTCGCCGGCGAACGCGGTGACCTTCTCCCGGCCGCCGAGCAGGGTGCCGCCGCGCATCTCCTCCTTGTGCCGCTCCTCGCCGTAGACGGGAGCTCCGGTGGTCGGGTCGACCAGGAACGTACGGACGGTCGTGTACCACATCCGGGTGCCGGTCTTCGCGAGGGAACCGGCGGTGATGCCCCGCACGGGGAGCTTCTTGGGGAAGGGGACCTTCGTCCAGGGGACGGTCTGCTCGAAGCGGTAGATCGTGACGCCGCGGAAGGTCTCGGTGCCCTTGTAGTGGATGGGCCGGGTGACGCGGGCGCGGGCGTCGAAGTACTGGTAGTCCCGTTTCTCCGTGAGGAACGGCCACTTGAACTCGATGCCCTCGCGGGTGACCGGGTCACCGTCGACGGATTCCCCGGTGGCGTGCACGGGTTCCTGGCTGTGCGCGTCGAAGATGTAACGCTCGGGGACCTGGGAGACGAATGCGCCGTCGGGGCCCACGATGTAGCTGAGTCCGTCCCAGACGACAACATCGCGCCCGGCGCTCTTCTCGATCTTCTCCGACTCCTCGACGTTGCCCTTCAAGGTCTGGACGACGGTGAGTCTGGGGACCTTCCTGGCCTGCATGGAGCCGTAGTCGATGAGGGTCGCGTCCTTCGCCTCCAGGACCATCGTCTGGTACTGGCCCGGCGGGATCTTCGCCAGGCGCGGGAACGCGTACCAGCGCATCAGCGGGGACAGCGCCGTGAAGAACACGGCGAGGGCGAGCAGGATCAGGCTGGCCTTGCGGCGCATCTCGGTGGCCCTCCTCAACTACGGTCGCGTCGGCTACGCCCTAGGGGTGTGCGGGGACGGTGGTCAGGAGCGGTTTCGGGGAGGTCTCGCCCGGTGGTGCGCCGATCGCCGTGAGGGCGAGGACCAGGACGAAGGCGAGGACGAGTCCGCTCGCGGCGGCGATGAGGGCGCGCATGTCCGACCTCCCTGGAGCCGTGCGGCACACGGGATCTGATGAGGCGTCAGCCTTTTGGGTCGGTGCACCGTAGCAATGCCGCGCCCAGATGAGAACACGTCGCGCACACGGCGAAGCCCTCCGGCCCCGTGGGGCCGGAGGGCTTGATCTGGCGCGGTGCGTTGCGGCGCGGCGCGGTGTGTCCGCCGCGCGCCGGTCGTTACGCGGCGGGGCTCGCGGGTGCGGTCGGGGTGCCGGAGGCGCCGCCGGACGGGGCCGCCGTCACCTTCAGTTCGACGGTGAGCGTCGCGCCGCCCGTCGTACTGATCCGCAGCAGGAACGTGCCGGCGGTGCCGTCCGCGTACAGCTTCGGCAGTTCGAGCCGGCCGTCGGCGCCGGTCTTGAGGGCCTTCAGGGTGCGGACCTTCTTGCCGTCGGCGTCCTTGAAGTAGGGGCCCTTGTCCGCCTCGGCCGGGTCGTTCTCCGCCTTGACGAGGGTCGCGGTCGCGGCGACACCGTCGGCGACGGCGCCCTTGTACGTCGCCTTCACCTCGACGGTGTCCGCGAACGCCTGGCCGGCGACGCAGCTGAGCGCCTTGTCGCTGGTGCGGGCGAGTGCGTCGGCCGCGCGGGCGGTGACGGTCGCCGTGTGGTCGAGGGTGGGCCCGGAGCGGCCCACGACGGTGGCGCGGACCGTGAAGTCGCCTGTCTTCTCGCCCGCGGTGAGCTTCGGCGCGGTGGCCACACCCGAGCTGTTCGTGGTGGCGACGGCGCTCGTCACTCCGCCGGCGAACTTCGCGTCCGTCCCGCCGACGATCACGAACCGGACCCCGACCCGGGCGACGCCCTTGCCCTTGGCGTTCTGCGGGCGTACCGCGATCCGCTCGCCGAAGGCGTCGCCCGCCATGGCGCTCAGTTCGCCGGTGCCCGCGTCGGTGATCTCCGTGACGGACGCGGCCGGGCTGGTCGGCGTCGTCGGAGGCGTGGTGGGCGGGGTCGTGGGCGGCTTCGTGGGCGGCTTCGTGGGGTCGGAGCTGCCACCCGTGCCGCCCGTGCCGCCGGTGCCGCCGGGGGTCGGTGACGGGAGGGCCGAGCCGGGGAGCGTCGGCGACGGGCTCGGCGACGGGCTCGATCCGGTGCCGGCGCTGGGGTTCCTGGGCAGGACACCGGTGCCGTTGGGGACCTCGTGCGTGCCCTTGCGGTAGAACTCCAGCCAGGACAGGACGGTGGCGAGGTACTCCGAGGAGTTGTTGTAGCTGAGGATCGCCTGGTTCAGGTCCGTGGCGTCGGACAGGTCCCAGCCGTTGCGGCACAGGTAGTGGCCGGCGCCGAGGGCCGCGTCGTAGATGTTGTTCGGGTCCTTCTTGCCGTCGCCGTTGCCGTCGCGGCCCGCCCATTCCCAGGTGGAGGGGATGAACTGCATGGGGCCGACGGCGCGGTCGTGCTCCGTGTCGCCGTCGTAGGAGCCGCCGTCGGTGTCCTTGATCAGCGCGAACCCCTGGCCGTTCAGGGCCGGGCCGAGGATCGGCTGGAGGGTCGTGCCGTTCGCGTCGACGTTGCCGCCGCGGGCCTGGCCCGACTCGACCTTGCCGATCGCGGCGAGCAGCTGCCACGGCAGATTGCAGCCGGGCTTGCTGGTCGCGAGCTCGGCCTCGGCCTTCTTGTACGCGTCCAGGACGGTGGCGGGGAGGCCCGAATCGGCGTCGCCGGTGCTCGCGCCGGGTGCGAGGGTCGGGCCGGCGGTGGGGCTGTCGAGGGGCGGCAGGTCCGTGTAGTAGTCGGGGCCGGTCGCGACGTCGGGCGCCGGATCGTCGGATCGGTCCGCGGTGTTCTGCCCGCCCGCCCGCGGGGCGGTCACGCCCGGGGCCTGTGACGCGGAGAGAGCGGCCACCGCGACGGCGGCGACCGCTGCCGTCATCGCGCTTCTGCGCAACCTCCAGCCGAATACCGCAGCCATACCGCGAACCCCTCCCATATAGCCCGTCAAAGCCGCTCTTCCCGGGCCGTCCCACATCAGGGGACGTTCCGGGTCCTCGCGCTCCCCAGCGCACGGACCCAGCCGACACTACGACAACTTCCGCCGCGCAGACACCTGTTCGCGCCCGTTTTTCACCGATTGCACAGCTAAGCGTTGTCGTAGGCTTCCACGCTCGCACGTTCTTGTTGTGACTTGTTCCGAGGGGGGCCTCGTGCCGTTCACCATCAGCCATGCCGCGGCGGTGCTGCCGTGCGTGCGGCGCGACGGCTCGGGGCGGGGCCGGCTCGTGCCGTCGCTGCTCGTCGCCGGGTCGTTCGCGCCGGACGTCACGTACTTCCTGGCGGGCGCGGTGCCGGGGGCGATGGAGTTCGGCGAGTTCACGCACTCCTTCGCGGGTGTGTTCACCGTGGACGTGCTGACCGCGCTCGCGCTGGTGGCCCTGGAACGGCTGATCAGGGAACCGGTCCTGGCGCTGCTGCCCCGGTGGCTGCGCGGCCGGGCGGCGGCTCTCCTGCGGGGGCCGGGCGGCGGGCCCGGACGCCGGTGGGCGTGGTGGTGGTACGTGTCCGCGGCGCTCGGGGCGGTGACGCACGTGGTGTGGGACGCCTTCACCCACCCCGACCGCTGGGGCATGCGGATCTTCCCCGTACTCGGCGAGAAAGTGGCTGGTTCTCCGCTCTACTGGTACGTGCAGTACGGGAGTTCGGCGCTGGCGATGGGGGTCATCGCGGTATGGGTGTGGCGGGCGCTGCGGGACGCTTCCGGGGCCGTCCCGGTCGCCGGCGCGTCGATCCGTCTGCGGTGGGTGGCCTGTCTGTCGATCGGGGGCTGCGTGTGCGGCTGCGCGGCTCTGCGGGTGACGCGCTGGCTCGCTTACGTGGACGAGGGCGGCCTCGCCTGGAAACCCTGGGAGATCATTCCGACGCTCTGCTTCGGGGCGGGCGCGGGGCTCGTGCTCGGCCTCGTCCTGCACGCGGTCGCGGTCAGGGCGTGCCGGCCGTCGGGGCGCCCCACGGGTCCGGCGGCGTCGCGAGCGCCGGGGGGAGCGACGGAGCCGAGCCGTCCGAGCGTCCGCTGATCTCGTCGGCCGGGGTCAGCCCGTGGGCGCCGGCGCGCCCCTTGTTGAGGTTCCGGTGCACGGCCTGCGCGACCCGTTCCACCGTGCGCACGCCGTACGCCATCGACGGGTTGTCGTGGGAGAGGACGGCGAGGCGGTAGGTGCGGCCGCCGCCGGTGAACACGCCGATGCTGTGGATGCGCCAGCCGTGCGTGGCGCGGGACAGCCAGCCGTTCTTGAGGTGGACGCGCACGCCGCGCGGTACCCCGGCGCTCACGCCCCAGCGCTGGTCCTCTCTGACCTCGCTCATCAGCTTCAGGCCGTAGGAGCGGGAGCGGGCGTCGAGGAACGAGCGGCGACCGGTGAGCGCGGAGAGCAGACGCAGCTGGTCGGCGGCCGTGGTGCGGGTCAGGCCCCAGTGGCTGTACGGGCCGAGGCTGGTGGCGGTGGTGCCCGCGCGGCGCAGGGTCTCGGCCAGGTAGGGGTGGCCGAGGTCGTTCCACAGGCGGCTCGCGGCCGCGTTGTCCGAACTGCGGATCATGGGGCGGATGTTGCGCCGCTCCCAGTCGGTGAGGGGGCGGTGGTGCTGCTCTGCGCGGCGCAGGGTGGCCTCCATCGTCAGGACCTTGATGACGGAGGCGGACTCGTACCTCCGGTCTGCGCCGAGCGTGCAGCCGGCCCGGGTCCGGTCGTCGTACAGGGCCACGGACACGATGCCTCGGCGCCCGGCGAGCGCGGCGCGCAGGTCACGGGTGAGCTGCTTGGCGAGGCCGGGCTTCTTGGGGACGCGGCAGACGGGGCCGCGCCCCGCGGCCCCGGCGGTGGGGGCGACGGCGACCAGGCAGACGCCGAGCAGGCTGATGCCGAACAGGCGGATACCGGGCAAGCGGTTACCGGGCAAGCGGATGCCGAGCAGGCGAGCGAGGGCGGTGTGCCCGCGGCGGTGTGGTGACGGCATTGCCCCATGGTGCGGAGGCACTCCGTGCGGGGCCTGGTGTGAGGGCTGAACGGCGGTGCGGCTTCACGCGTGCGCGGCCGCGGGGTCTTGTACGGGGTGCGGCGCGGTGGGGCCCGGCCGGGGTCGTGTGCGGCGGGTACGGGGTGCGGGCCCCGATCGGGGTACGGGCAGCGCGGGCCTCATCCAGCGAGTGCAGGGGGGTACGGGTCTCGTTCGGCGGTGCGGGTTGCGTCGTGGCTGAGCGCGCAGTTCCCCGCGCCCCTGAGATGCGCACTGCGTGCGCATCTCAGGGGACGCGCGTCCCCTGGGGCTGCGGCGAAGCCGCATGCTCCAGGGGCGCGGGGAACGCCGCGAGAAGCCCCACCGGGCCGCTGGACGCACCTGAGACGAGAAACCCCGCGGCGCGCAGGCGCAGCTGACCCGCCGGGCCTCAGGGACGCCGTAAGCGCGCGGCGCTGGAGGCAACGCACGAAGTGCGTGTCTCCAGGGGCGCGGGGAACGGCGCGAGAAGCCCCACCGGGCCGCCGGACGCACCCGAGACGAGAGACCCGCGGCGCGCGGGCGCACCCACCCCGTCGAACCACCCCGCACCGCCGAGACGACAGCCCCGCGGCGCCCAGCCACAACCCACCCCACCGAACTCCCCCGGCACCCACCAGAACCGCCGACCGCCGGAGGCTAGTGCGCTGCGGATTCCCAGTCCGTGCCGAGCCCCACCGACACATCCAGCGGCGCCCGGAGGGCCACCGCTCCGGCCATCTCCCGGCGGACCAGTTCCTCCGCGGCGGCGGCCTCGCCGGGGGCGATCTCCAGGACGATTTCGTCGTGGACCTGGAGCAGCATCCGGGAGGCGAGCTTCGCCTCGGTGAGCGCCCGGTCCACGTTCAGCATCGCGATCTTGACGATGTCCGCGGCCGTGCCCTGGATCGGCGCGTTCAGTGCCATGCGCTCGGCCATCTCGCGGCGCTGCCGGTTGTCCGAGTTCAGGTCGGGCAGGTAGCGGCGGCGGCCCAGCATCGTCTCCGTGTACCCGGTGGCGCGCGCCTCGTCGACGGCGCGGCGCAGGTAGTCGCGTACGCCGCCGAACCGCTCGAAGTACGTGTCCATCAGGACGCGGGCCTCGCCCGGCTCGATGTTCAGCTGGCCGGAGAGGCCGAAGGCGGAGAGGCCGTAGGCGAGGCCGTACGACATCGCTTTGATCTTTCGGCGCATCTCCGCGTCGACGGCGTCCCGGGGGACGCCGAAGACCTGCGAGGCGACCGTGGTGTGCAGGTCCTCGCCGGAGGTGAACGCCTCCAGGAGGCCCTCGTCCTCCGAGAGGTGTGCCATGACGCGCAGTTCGATCTGGCTGTAGTCGGCCGTCATCAGCGTCTCGAAGCCCTCGCCGACGACGAAGCCGCGGCGGATCGCGCGGCCCTCGTCCGTGCGGACCGGGATGTTCTGCAGGTTCGGGTCGGTCGAGGAGAGGCGGCCGGTCGCGGCGACCGTCTGGTTGAACGTGGTGTGGATGCGGCCGTCCGCCGCGATCGTCTTGATCAGGCCCTCGACGGTGACGCGCAGCTTGGCCTGCTCGCGGTGGCGCAGCATGATCACGGGCAGTTCGTGGTCGGTCTGCGCGGCGAGCCAGGCGAGGGCGTCCGCGTCCGTCGTGTACCCGGTCTTGGTCTTCTTCGTCTTGGGCAGGTCGAGCTCGCCGAAGAAGACTTCCTGGAGCTGCTTGGGCGAGCCCAGGTTGAACTCGTGGCCGACGGAGGCGTGCGCCTCCTTCACGGCCTGCTGCACGGCGCCGGCGAACATCTGCTCCATCGTCTGCAGATGGGCGCGGTCGGCGGCGATGCCGTACCGCTCCAGGCGGGCGAGGAGCACGGAGGTGGGCAGTTCGATGTCGGTGAGCAGCTCGGCCGCGCCGACCTCCCGCAGGCGCTCGCCGAACGCCTCGCCGAGGTCGAGGATGGCGCGGGCCTGCCGCATGAGCGCGTCGGCCTCGGCCTGGTCGTCCTCGTCGGTGCCGAAGGCGAGCTGCCCGTCGGCGGCGGAGGCCGGGGCCAGCTCGCGGCCCAGGTACTCCAGGGAGAGCGCGTCGAGGGCGAAGGAGCGGCGGCCCGGCTTGACCAGGTAGGCGGCGAGCGCCGTGTCCATGGTGATGCCGGCCACGGTCCAGCCGTGCTCGGCGAAGACCCGCATGACGCCCTTGGCGTTGTGCAGGACCTTGGTCCTCGCGGCGTCGGCGAGCCAGGCGGCGAACGCCTTCTCGTCGGCCTCGTCGAGCATCGACGGGTCGAACCAGGCGGCCTCTCCCCCGGCGGCGGCGAGCGCGACCTCGGTGACCGAGCCGGTGCCGAGCGCCCAGGTGTCGACGGAGGCGAGTCCCAGGACCGCGCTGCCGTGCTCGGCCAGCCAGGGCGCGATCTCACCGGTGGTGAGGACCGTCCCCTCGATCTCCACGCCGGGCTCGGCGGGGGTCTCCTCGGCCTCGACGGCGCCCGGGTCGACGGCGAACAGGCGCTCGCGCAGCGAGGGGTTACGGATCTCCAGGGTGTCCAGGATCATCGCGATCGCGGTGCGGTCGTACGCCGTGCGCTCCAGGTCGGTGACGCCCTTGGGCAGCTCGACGTCGCGGACCATCTCGGTGAGCCGCCGGTTGAGCTTGACGGCGTCCAGGTGCTCCCGCAGATTCGCCCCGGCCTTGCCCTTGACCTCGTCGGCGCGCTCGACCAGGTCGGCGAACGAACCGAACTGGTTGATCCACTTCGCGGCGGTCTTCTCGCCGACGCCGGGGATGCCCGGCAGGTTGTCCGACGGGTCGCCGCGCAGCGCCGCGAAGTCGGGGTACTGCGCCGGGGTCAGTCCGTACTTCTCGAAGACCTTCTCCGGGGTGAAGCGGGTGAGCTCGGAGACGCCCTTGGTCGGGTAGAGGACCGTCACGTGGTCGGAGACGAGCTGGAAGGAGTCGCGGTCGCCGGTGACGATGAGGACGTCGAAGCCCTCGGTCTCGGCCTGCGTGGCGAGCGTGGCGATGACGTCGTCGGCCTCGAAGCCGTCGACGGCGAAGCGCGGGGTGTGCATCGCGTCGAGCAGCTCGCCGATCAGCTCGACCTGCCCCTTGAACTCGTCCGGGGTCTTCGACCTGTTCGCCTTGTACTCGGTGAACTCCTCGGAGCGCCACGTCTTGCGGGACACGTCGAACGCCACCGCGAAGTGCGTGGGCGCCTCGTCGCGCAGCGTGTTCGCCAGCATCGAGGCGAAACCATAGATCGCGTTCGTCGGCTGGCCCGTCGCCGTCGTGAAGTTCTCCGCGGGCAGCGCGAAGAACGCCCGGTACGCCAGCGAGTGCCCGTCCATGAGCATCAGCCGGGGGCGCCCGCCCGCAGCCGTGCCCGTCGCCTTCGTCGCGGTTGTCTTCGCCGTCTTTGCTGCTTTCTCTGCCACGTCCCCGATCCTGCCACGCCCCACTGACAGCCCGGTCCACCCCGGACCGGCAGGGGGCCCTGTCAGCCGTACGTGCGAGGATCGGCAGACGTGGCCCACAGCACGTCACAGCACGCTCGCAGGACCAGCTCGAAGGGGAGCCAGCCATGGCCAGCAAGCCGCCCGCGTCGGATCCGGTTCAGGACGCACCGCAGGTCACAGCGGTACAACACCATGCCGCCGGGCTTCCCGCCGTCAAGCACTCCCTGAAGATCGCCCGCGAGCAGATGGGTGTGAAGCGCACCGCCCTGACCCTGCTGCGGGTCAACCAGAAGGACGGCTTCGACTGCCCCGGCTGCGCCTGGCCCGAGCCGGAGCACCGGCACGCGGCGGAGTTCTGCGAGAACGGGGCGAAGGCGGTCGCCGAGGAGGCCACCCTGCGCCGGGTGACGCCCGAGTTCTTCGCCGCGCACCCGGTGGCGGACCTGGCGACGCGCTCCGGGTACTGGCTGGGCCAGCAGGGCCGCCTCACCCACCCCATGTACCTGGCGCAGGGCGCGGACCGGTACGAGCCAGTGACGTGGGAGCGGGCGTTCGACATCGTCGGTGAGGAGCTGGCCGCGCTCGCCTCCCCGGACGAGGCGGTCTTCTACACCTCGGGCCGCACCAGCAACGAGGCGGCGTTCCTCTACCAGCTGTTCGCCCGCGAGTTCGGCACGAACAACCTGCCCGACTGTTCGAACATGTGCCACGAGTCGTCGGGCTCCGCGCTGACCGAGACCATCGGCGTCGGCAAGGGCAGCGTCCTCCTGGAGGATCTCTACAAGGCGGACCTGATCATCGTCGCCGGGCAGAACCCGGGGACGAACCACCCGCGCATGCTCTCCGCCCTGGAGAAGGCGAAGGCGGGGGGCGCACGGATCATCTCCGTGAACCCGCTGCCGGAGGCGGGCCTGGAGAAGTTCAAGAACCCGCAGACCCCCAAGGGCCTCACCAAGGGCGCGTCCCTGACCGATCTGTTCCTGCAGATCCGGCTCGGCGGCGACCAGGCCCTCTTCCGCCTCCTGAACAAGCTGATCCTGGAGGCGGAGGGCGCGACGGACGACGCCTTCATCGCCGAACACACCCACGGCTTCGAGGAGTTCGCGGCGACCGCCCGCGCCGCCGACTGGGACGAGACCCTGAAGGCGACCGGCCTGTCCCGCGCGGACATCGAGCGGACCCTGGAGATGGTGCTCGCCTCCAAGCGCACCGTCGTCTGCTGGGCGATGGGCCTGACCCAGCACAAGCACTCCGTGCCGACCATCCGCGAAGTGGTCAACTTCCTGCTGCTGCGCGGCAACATCGGCCGTCCCGGCGCCGGTGTCTGCCCGGTGCGCGGCCACAGCAATGTGCAGGGCGACCGCACCATGGGCATCTTCGAGCGCCCCGCGCCCGCCTTCCTGGACGCCCTGGAGAAGGAGTTCGGCTTCGCGCCGCCGCGCGAGCACGGCTTCGACGTCGTACGCGCCATCCGCGCCCTGCGCGACGGGAAGGCGCGGGTCTTCTTCGCGATGGGCGGCAACTTCGTGGCGGCCTCCCCCGACACCGACGTCACCGAGGCGGCCATGCGCCGCGCCGCGCTGACCGTGCACGTCTCCACGAAGCTGAACCGCTCGCACACCGTCACCGGCGCCCGCGCGCTCATCCTGCCCACCCTCGGCCGCACCGAGCGCGACGTGCAGGGCGGTGGCGAGCAGTTCGTCACCGTCGAGGACTCCATGGGCATGGTGCACGCCTCGCGCGGGCGCCTGGAGCCCGCGAGCCGCCATCTGCTCTCCGAGCCGGCCATCGTCGCCCGCCTCGCCCGCCGCGTCCTGGGCGCCGCCTCCGCCACGCCGTGGGAGGAGTTCGAGAAGGACTACGCCACGATCCGCGACCGTATCTCCCGCGTCGTCCCCGGCTTCGAGGACTTCAACGCGCGCGTGGCGGACCCGGCCGGATTCACGCTGCCGCACGCCCCGCGCGACGAGCGCCGCTTCCCCACCACCACCGGCAAGGCCAACTTCACGGCCGCGCCCGTCGAGTACCCGCACCTGCCCGAGGGCCGCCTCCTCCTGCAGACCCTGCGCTCGCACGACCAGTACAACACCACCATCTACGGCCTGGACGACCGCTACCGGGGCATCAAGAACGGCCGCCGGGTCGTCCTCGTCAACGCCGGGGACGCCAAGGTCCTCGACCTCGCCGAGGGCAGCTATGTCGACCTCGTCAGCGAGTGGAGCGACGGCGTCGAGCGCCGCGCGCCCGGCTTCCGCGTCGTGCACTACCCGACGGCCCGCGGCTGCGCGGCCGCGTACTACCCGGAGACGAACGTACTGGTGCCGCTGGACGCCACCGCCGACACCAGCAACACACCCGCCAGCAAGTCCGTCGTCGTCCGCCTGGAACAATCGAGGACCGACTGAGCGTTTGCTCAGGCATCGAGCAGCACCTTCGCAAGCAGGCACGACGGACGGAGCCGGGCCCCATGGGCGAGCAGAACCACGTGAAGTTCCCGCAAGAGGTCATCGACGAGTACGCGACGCTCGGCGTCGACCTGCCCGCCCTGTTCTCCGCCGGGCACCTCGGCACCCGGATGGGCGTCCTGATCAAGGAGGCCGCCGCGGACCGCGTGGTGGGCACGATGCCCGTCGAGGGCAACACCCAGCCGTACGGACTGCTGCACGGCGGCGCCTCCGCCGTCCTCGCCGAGACCCTCGGCTCCGTCGGCTCCATGCTCCACGGCGGCCCCGGCAAGATCGCCGTCGGCGTCGACCTCAACTGCACGCACCACCGCGGCGCCCGCTCCGGCCTCGTCACCGGCGTCGCCACCCCCGTACACCGCGGCCGCACCACCGCCACGTACGAGATCGTCATCACCGACGAGCAGGACAGGCGGGTCTGCACGGCCCGCCTGACCTGCCTCCTCAAGGACTCTCCTATGGCGCCACCGGCAGCGTGAGCGAACCGGCCCCGGCGCGCACGGTCATCCTCGTGCCCGCCGGATACCGCAGCGTGTAGTCGTGATCGGTCGAGATCAGCACCACGCCGAGACGGTGCCCGGCCTCGAAGACGTACTCCTGCGGCTGCATGTCCCAGCGCAGCCGGTACTCACGGCCCTCCACGACCCTGCTCTGACGGGCGTAGGAGTTCCGGTTGCGCGCGTCGAGCCAGCCCCGCGTGACGATCTTGAAGTCGGCCGTCTCCGTGGCGTGCCTCGTCCGGTACGCGCACCCGCTCTCGCCGGGCAGATCCGGTACGCCCTCGCCGTAACAGACCTGCCGCGCGGTGTCGGTGACCGTGCCGGACGTCGCGCGGGTGTCCCGCCCGTAGTCGACGAGGAGCGCGGTCACGTACGGCGACGTACCGGAGAGTGACGCGCGGATGTCGATCTCGGGCACGCCGTTGACCCGCAGATCCTTCGCCAGCGGCCCCGTCGTGTAGGCGAGCCGGTTCGCCCGGGCGCTGTCCGGCGAGACCACGAGCTGCTCGGCGGGGACGGTGCGGCCCGCGTCGGTGAGGCTCTGGACGCGCCGCGGCCCCGCGGCGCGGCCGAGAGTGCCGTCGGCCCGCAGCCGGAGCTCGACCTTCCGGGTGCCGGGGGCGGGCCAGTCCCGCTGCTGCCGCCAGCTGAAGTCGGCCTGCTCGATGTCGACCCGGGGCTCGGCGGTGACCCCGTTGCCCAGGCCGTAGAGCCAATGGTCGAACCAGTGGTGGACCTGGTCGAGCCACTCCTCCATGCGCAGCGGCATCGGGTTGGCGTGCCCGGCCTGGTGCAGCCACAGCTTGCGCGGGACGCCGTTCTCCTTCAGCGCCTCCCACAGCCGGCCGGCGTTCTTGGTCTTCACGTTCCAGTCGTTGAGGCCGTGCACGACGAAGACACCCGCCTTGATCCTGCCGACGTCCTTGAGGTAGTCGCGCTCCTGCCAGTACGCCGACCAGTCACCCGTCACCCGGTCCTGGTCGCGCTCCAGGGAGTCGAGGACCGGCCCGCAGATCTCACGGTCGGCGCGCGAGTACACATAGCGGGCGAGCACGTCGGTGTCCTCACCCTGGAAAGTGCCGGGCGCGACGACGCCACCGTTCGCACGGTAGTAGTCGTACCAGGACGAGATCCCGGAGATCGGCACGATCGCCTTGAGACCCTCGACCCCCGTGGCGGCGACGGCCGTCGGCAGCGTGCCGTTGTACGAAATACCCATCATGGCCGCGTTACCGGTCGACCAGTTCGCGCGCACCTCCTTGCCGTCGAGGTCCCAGCCCTTCGCACGGCCGCCCAGCCAGTCGATCGCAGCCTTCGCACCGAGCGTCTCGTTGCGGCCGCCGGAGGTGGGGCAGCCGCTGGAACCGCCGGTACCGAGGCTGTCGACCTGGGCGACCGCGTAGCCACGGGGCAGGAAGTAGTTGTCGTAGTAGCCGGAGTAGGCGACCGCGGGGCCCGTCAACCCGGGCCTGGTGGCCGTGAGCCCGCCACCCGCCCCGGCGACCGGCAGGCCGTCCTCGTCAAGGTCGACACCGTGGTTCGGCACATCGTTGCCACCCGCCCAGTACGGGCTCGCCTCGACAATCGTGGCGACCTTCAAGCCCGCCGTACCGGTCTCCTTCGGACGCAGAATCCGCATCCGCACGGTGTCACGCCTCCCGTCGCCGTCACTGTCGACCTCCGTCCGGACATCGACCTGCTGCAACACGGCATCGGCCCGGGAGAAGACGGGTTGCGTCTCGTGCCCGGATACCTTCAACTCTGCTCGCTGCTCGGGTCGTTGAGCGGCGTACGCGGACGGCGCGGCCAGCACCGCCGCCAGCGCGCACACCACGGCCAGGCCGCGGGAGCGGCGTGCTCTCGTGCCGGTGGATCTCACCATCGTGCCTCCAGAGGCGCGGTAAGGGAGTTCACTCGCGGGACGCCGGTATTCCACCGCGACGCGCCGCCCACCGCCAGAGGGCACCCCCGGCCCGGCCGCCGCACCACCGTTGGCGGAACGCACCCCTCCGGCTTACCGTCCACCATGACCGGCATCGGGCCCGTCGAACCGTACGAACCCTCCGACGACCCCCTCCCCCCACCATCCGCCGACACGCTGGGCAGCAACCCCCCTCGCCTGTCCGGGCGTTGGGCCGCACTGCCCGCCCGGCGCCGCCGCACCGCCCTGCTGCTCGCGGGCTGCGCCACCGCGCTCGGCACCCTGCTCGCCCTGCACCCCTTCCCGGCCGACCCGACCCCGACCCCGTGGCCCGCGAAGATCACGACGCTGCGCTACGACGGGCCCGGCAGGGACAACGGCACCTTCCGCTTCACCGTGCACGCCGCCCGCGAAGGCCCCGTCACCCTGCGCCAACTACGCCCACGACTTGCGGAGTTCGGCTCCTCCACCACACCCCGCCTTCCACTGCGGGTGGCGCCGGGGACCTCCCGCACCGTCACCGTCTGGCTCTCCGCGTACACCTGCACCGGACTGCCACCCGGCCCCGCCCTGCACCGGCTCGACGCGGTGCTCCGCAACGAACGCGGCGAACAGCGCCGTACCTTCGGCCTCGGCGCCGCCTTCGCCGGCGACCTGCGCGAGTTCCTGTACGCCAACTGCGGCCCCGCGCTCCCCCTCGAACTCACCTGACCGTAACAATCAGTCACCACCGCCCAGACAAAGCCGTGCACACCCCCCGACCCGCACCGCACGCCCCCGGCGGCCACCACACACCAGGGACAGGCACCCGCACGCCCCACAGCCGGTAAGGACCAAGATCACCTCAAGTCCCTTAGCGGAACAGGACGTTCTCGCCATGTGAACAACTGGATGCAGTCCACATACGTCCCAATCGTCCCCACTGCACCCCCTCGGAACCGCCCCGTCATAACAAGAGCGTCACAGCCTGCCCACGGCAGCTCCACCACCCCCTACCTGCGCTTATAGTCACGGCCAGTCACCGCGCCGCCGGGCGCGTTCATTGCACGGCCCCTGTACCACCAGTACGGCCCGGCGAGACTCACGGCTTCCGACCCCGGAAGCCGCGCCAGGGAGAGGAATGATCGTGCGACACCGTTCTCTGCTCATACTCACCACCGTGCTCACCTCCGGAGCACTCACGCTCACCGCCTGCGGATCGCGCGACGACAAAGGCGACGACGGCGACAAAGGCGGCAGCAACACCACCGTCGTGATCGGCGTCGACGCGCCCCTCACCGGCCAGAACTCCGCCACCGGCCTCGGCATCAAGTCCGGCGTCGAGATAGCCGTCAAGGACGCCAACGACAAGAAGCTCGTCCCCGGCGTCACCTTCCAGGTCAAGGCCCTCGACGACAAGGCCCTGCCGCCCACCGGCCAGCAGAACGCCTCGGAACTCGTCGCCAACAAGGACGTCCTCGGCGTCGTCGGCCCCCTCAACTCCGGTGTCGCGCAGACCATGCAGAAGGTCTTCGCCTCCGCCAACCTCGCCGAGATCTCGCCCTCCAACACCGCCCCCGAACTCACCCAGGGCAAGAACTGGGTCTCGGGCACGAAGGCCCGCCCCTTCAAGACGTACTTCCGCACCGCCATCACCGACGAGGTACAGGGCGGCTTCTCCGCCGACTACGTCTACAAGACCCTCAAGAAGAAGAAGGTCTACGTCGTCGACGACAAGCAGACCTACGGCGCCGGCCTCGCCGGCATCTTCGCCAAGAAGTACAAGGAAGCAGGCGGCAAGGTCGTCGGCACCGACCACGTCAACGTCGGCGACAAGGACTTCGCCACCCTCGTCACAAAGATCAAGAACTCCGGCGCCGAACTCCTCTACTACGGCGGCCAGTACGACGAGTCGCAGGTCCTCACCAAGCAGCTCAAGGACGCCGGCGCCAAGATCCCGCTCATGGGCGGCGACGGCATGTTCACCCCGACCTACATCAAGACCGCCGGCAAGGCCGCCGAAGGCGACCTCGTCACCTCCGTCGGCGTCCCCGTCGACACCCTGCCCGCCGCCAAGGCGTTCATCGACAAGTACAAGGCCGGCAACTACAAGGGCGACTACGGCACCTACGGCGGCTACTCCTACGACGCCGCCACCGCCCTCATCAAGGCCGTCGCCAACGTCGTGAAGGACGGAAAGGTCCCCGCCGACGCCCGCCAGAAGGTCGTCGACGAGGTCCAGAAGATCAGCTTCGAAGGCATCGCAGGCCCCGTCGGCTTCGACGAGTACGGCGACACCAAGAACAAGACCCTCACGCTGTACCAGGCCACCAAGGGCGAGTGGAAGTCCGTCAAAACCGGCTGACCCTCCCCGCACCACCGCATGAACCACGCACCACCCAGGGCCGCGCGGCCACGACGACCCGTCACCGCGCGGCCCGACCTCTACCCCCAGTCACTCTCCGCACCCACATGGAGGCCATGCGGTGCACACCCTGCCGCAACAGCTGGCCAACGGGCTGATTCTCGGCTCGATGTACGGGCTCATCGCCATCGGCTACACGATGGTGTACGGCATCGTCCAGCTCATCAACTTCGCCCACGGCGAGATCTTCATGACGGGCGGCTTCGGCGCCCTCACCACCTACCTCATCCTGCCCGACGGCATATCCATGTGGATCGCCCTCCCCCTCATGCTGATCGGCGGCGGACTCATCGCCGTCCTCATCGCCGTAGGAGCGGAACGGTTCGCCTACCGACCACTCAGAGGCGCCCCACGCCTCGCCCCCCTCATCACCGCCATCGGCCTCTCCCTCGCCCTCCAGCAGGCCGTCTTCAACTGGTACCCCGACGCCGAGAACCCCCGCGTCTTCCCCTCCCTCCCCGGCGGCGCCCTCAACATCACCGACAGCCTCAAGATCCAGTCCGGTGAACTCTTCGTCCTGATCGCCGCCCCCGTCTGCATGGCCTCCCTCGCCTTCTTCGTCCGCACCTCCCGCACCGGACGCGCCATGCAAGCCACCGCACAAGACCCCGACACCGCCCAGCTCATGGGCATCGACACCAACCGCATCATCGTCATCGCCTTCGCCATCGGCGGCTTCTTCGCCGCCGTCGCCGGCGTCGCCTACGGCTTCCGCGTCGGCTCCGTCACCTACGACATGGGCTTCGTCGCCGGACTCAAAGCCTTCACCGCCGCCGTCCTCGGCGGCATCGGCAACATCTACGGCGCCATGCTCGGCGGCCTCGTCCTCGGCCTCGCCGAAGGACTCGCCACCGCCTACATCGCCGACATCCCCGGCATGGAGCAGTTCGGCGGCCAAGGCTGGGCCTCCGTCTGGGCCTTCGTCCTCCTCATCCTCGTCCTCCTCTTCAGACCACAAGGTCTACTGGGCGAACGCGTCGCGGACAGGGCGTGAGCACCATGACCGACACCACCAAAAAACAGGACGCCCACGGCACCCCGGTCATCCCCCTCCCCCCAGCCACCGCCCGCCCCCTCATCGCCGCCGGCGCCCTCGCCACCCTCGCAAGCACCATGCTCGCCTGGACCTGGACCAGCGAATTCCCCGGCGACCTCACCGTCACCGGCTACCCCGCGGGCCTCCAACTCCTCACCCTCACCGGCGCCATCCTCACCCTCCTCTACGCCCTCACCCTCTGGAACGTACGAGGACTACGCTGGCTCAACCCCGCCCGCGCCACCGCCCCCGTCTTCCTCATCGCCCTCGCCGCGTTCGCCGTCACCTGGTACACGGTCCTCGCCATCACCATCGAGCTCGGCGGCCTCGCCAACCTCGAACCCGGCGGCTACCTCGCCGCCATCGCCAGCCTCCTCCCCGTCATCGGCGCCCTCGCACTCCCCCGCCCCGGCGACACCTGGAAGTCCTACTTCGCCAAAGCCGACCGCATCCCCCCGGCCCACGAAGTCCCCGCCTGGGCAGAACGCATCATCATCACCCTCGCCCTCGCCCTCGGCCTCATCGTCTTCACCTACGGCATCGGCACCCCCGACGACGAGTACGGCGAAACCTTCAGCGGCTTCATGCTGCTCGTCATCTTCGCCACCTGGGCCGTCCTCGCCGCAGGACTCACCGACCGCTTCTCCCGCCTCAACGCCCGCCACCGAGGCTTCGCCACCTCCATGGCCTTCCTCGCCGCGGCGATCTTCCCCTTCACCCAGGCCGAGGACCACAACGCCAACATCGGCGTCAACATCCTCATCTTCGCCACCGTCGCCCTCGGCCTGAACATCGTCGTCGGCCTCACCGGCCTCCTCGACCTCGGCTACGTCGCCTTCCTCGGCGTCGGCGCCTACGCCGCAGCCCTCGTCTCCGGCTCCGAGTACTCCCGCTTCTCCGGCACCCAACTCCCCTTCTGGGGAGCCGTACTCGTCGGCATGGCCGCCTCCCTCGTCTTCGGCGTCCTCATCGGCGCACCCACCCTGCGCCTCCGCGGCGACTACCTCGCCATCGTCACCCTCGGCTTCGGAGAGATCTTCCGCATCGCCGTCAACAACCTCGACGGCTCCTCCGGCCCCGACATCACCAACGGCCCCAACGGCATCGCCAACATCCCCGACCTCGAAATCCTCGGGTTCAACCTCGGCGAACCCCACGTCATCGCCGGCTTCACCCTCGGCCGCTTCGCCAACTACTTCCTCCTCATGCTGATCTTCACGGCCATCGTCGTGCTGGTCTTCACCCGCGCCGCCGACTCCCGCATCGGCCGCTCCTGGGTCGCCATCCGCGAAGACGAAACCGCCGCCACAGCCATGGGCATCAACGGCTTCCGCGTCAAACTCGTCGCCTTCGCCCTCGGCGCCGCCCTCGCCGGACTCGCCGGAACCGTCAGCGCCCACGTCAGCTACTCCGTCGTCCCCACCCCCTACCAGTTCGCCGGCGCCGCACCACCCAACTCCGCGTTCCTCCTCGCCGCAGTCGTCCTCGGCGGCATGGGCACCGTCAGCGGACCCCTGCTCGGCGCCAGCCTCCTCTACCTCATCCCCGAAAAGCTCGGCTTTCTCAAGAGCTACGAACTCCTCGCATTCGGCGTCGCACTCATCCTTCTCATGCGCTTCCGCCCCGAAGGAATCATCGCCGACCGCCGCCGCCAACTCGAATTCCACGAGACCGGCCAACTCGACATCCCAGAACAACAAAGCCTGCCCGAAGGCACCATCGGCGCCACCAAGGCGACCAAGGCAGGGACGTGACCACCATGACGAACACCGTGCTGGAAGCAAAAGACGTCACCATGCGCTTCGGCGGCCTCACCGCCGTCCGCTCCGTCGACCTCACCGTCGGCGAAGGCGAGATCGTCGGCCTCATCGGACCCAACGGCGCCGGAAAAACCACCTTCTTCAACTGCCTCACCGGCCTCTACATCCCCACCGAAGGCACCGTCACCTACAAAGGCGCCGTCCTCCCACCCAAACCCCACCTGGTCACCCAGGCAGGAATGGCCCGCACCTTCCAGAACATCCGCCTCTTCGCCAACATGACCGTCCTCGAGAACGTCCTCGTAGGCCGCCACACCAGAACCAAAGAAGGACTCTGGTCCGCACTCCTGCGCGGCCCCGGCTTCAAAAAAGCCGAAGCGGAATCCGAAGAACGCGCCATGGAACTCCTCGAATTCATCGGCCTCGCCCACAAACGCGACCACCTCGCCCGCAGCCTCCCCTACGGCGAACAACGCAAACTCGAGATCGCCCGCGCCATGGCCAGCGAACCCGGACTCCTCCTCCTCGACGAGCCCACCGCCGGCATGAACCCCCAGGAAACCCGCGCCACCGAAGAACTCGTCTTCGCCATCCGCGACAAAGGCATGGCCGTCCTCGTCATCGAGCACGACATGCGCTTCATCTTCAACCTCTGCGACCGCGTCGCCGTCCTCGTCCAAGGCGAAAAACTCGTCGAAGGCACCAGCGACGTCGTCCAGGGCGACGAACGCGTCATCGCCGCCTACCTCGGCACCCCCTTCGAAGGCGCCCCCGAGGACACCGCCCTCGAAGACGTCCAGGCAGCCGAAGCACACGCCGCCGAAAACGCGACAGAAGGACCTTCGGAAGGAACCAACCAGTGACCGCCCTGCTGGAAGTCGAAGACCTCAAAGTCGCCTACGGCAAAATCGAAGCCGTCAAAGGCATCAGCTTCACCGTCGAAGAAGGCCAGGTCGTCACCCTCATCGGCACCAACGGCGCCGGAAAAACCACCACCCTGCGCACCCTCTCCGGCCTCCTCAAACCCCTCAGCGGCAAAATAACCTTCAACGGACAACCGCTGACCGGCGTCCCCGCACACAAAATCGTCGCCCTCGGCCTCGCCCACTCCCCCGAAGGCCGACGCATCTTCCCCCGCCTCTCCATCCTCGAAAACCTGCAACTCGGAGCCTTCCTCCGCAAAGACCCCGCAGGAATCGAAAAAGACCTCCAACGCGCCTACGAACTCTTCCCCATCCTCGGAGAACGCCGAAAACAAGCAGCCGGCACCCTCTCCGGCGGCGAACAACAAATGCTCGCCATGGGCCGCGCCCTCATGTCCCAGCCCAAACTCCTCATGCTGGACGAGCCCTCCATGGGCCTCTCCCCCATCATGATGCAGAAAATCATGGCGACCATCGTCGAACTCAAAGCACAAGGCACCACGATCCTCCTCGTCGAACAGAACGCCCAAGCAGCGCTCTCCCTCGCCGACCAGGGCCACGTCATGGAAGTCGGCTCCATCGCCCTCTCCGGCACCGGCCAGGACCTCCTCCACGACGAATCCGTACGCAAGGCATACCTGGGCGAAGACTGACCCCTTCCCCCTCCCCCCCAAACGCAATGAGGCCCGCACCCCGGATAGATCGGGACGCGGGCCTCACCGCACTGCTCGCTACGCGGGGCCGGTTCTCAGCCCTTCGACGCCTTCTTCTCCGCGGCGTCCTCGATGACCGCCTCGGCCACCTGCTGCATCGACAACCGCCGGTCCATCGACGTCTTCTGGATCCACCGGAACGCCGCCGGCTCCGTCAGCCCGTACTCCGTCTGCAACACCGACTTCGCCCGGTCCACCAGCTTCCGCGTCTCCAACCGCTGCGTGAGGTCCGCGACCTCCTGCTCCAGCGTCTTCAACTCCGTGAACCGCGACACCGCCATCTCGATCGCCGGCACCACATCGCTCTTGCTGAACGGCTTCACCAGGTACGCCATCGCACCCGCGTCCCGCGCCCGCTCCACCAGGTCACGCTGCGAGAACGCCGTCAGCATCAGCACCGGCGCGATCGACTCCTCCGCGATCTTCTCCGCCGCGCTGATGCCGTCCATCTTCGGCATCTTCACATCGAGGATCACGAGGTCCGGCCGGTGCTCACGGGCCAGCTCGACGGCCTGCTCACCGTCACCGGCCTCGCCCACGACGGTGTAGCCCTCTTCCTCGAGCATCTCTTTGAGGTCGAGGCGGATCAGGGCCTCGTCCTCGGCGATGACGACACGGGTCGTCAGCGGCGGGACGTGCGACTTGTCGTCGTCGGCGTCGTCTACGGGCTGGGGCGACTCGGGGGCGGTCACGGGGGCGCTCCTTGGTTATGCAGGGCGGGGGCTGCTCCCAGCAGCCTACCTAGCTGCGGGCGCGGATGATGACCCGGTACACTTCCCGAGCGGCCAGCGGCCATGCCGGGTTGGTGGAACGGTATACACGGAGGTCTCAAACACCTCTGCCCGAAAGGGCTTGCGGGTTCGAGTCCCGCACCCGGTACAGAAAGCGGATGCTCACGTTCTCGTGAACATCCGCTTTTTGCTGCGCGGCACCACACTCGGTCACGCAGAGTAGCCGCATGAACTTTCACGGCTCCGAAGTGCGGCAGAAAGCGCTGGCCCTACTGCGAGGCGGCGCCCGTAACGCGGACGTTGCGCGCAGCTTGAACGTCCCCGTCGGGACAGTCTCGTACTGGCGGCACATGGATCGGGCCAAACGCGGCGAGTGCCCCGGCGCTCACGATCCAACTTGCCCTCGTTGCGACGGTCGACCACTCGATGCCGTCGCGTACTCGTACCTGCTCGGCCAGTACCTTGGCGACGGTCATATCAGCCATTATTCAGGCCACAGAGTCCCCAACCTCATGATCACCTGTTGCGATGACTGGCCGGGCATCGCCGACGAGACCGAGGCGGCTATGCGCGCGGTCTTGCCTGACAACCGCGTTTGTCGCGTACGGCGCACCGGATGCCACAACATCAAGGTCTACTCGAAGCACCTGCCCTGTCTGTTCCCGCAGCACGGCGCTGGTAAGAAGCATGACCGCCGGATCATGCTCGAGCCCTGGCAGCAGGAGATCGTCGACGCCCATCCTTGGGAGTTCATCCGGGGTCTGATCCACTCCGACGGCTGCCGGATCACCAACTGGACCACTCGGCTCGTGGGCGGCGAGCGCAAGCGCTATGAATACCCGCGATACTTCTTCGCCAACAAATCCGATGACATCCGGCGACTCTTCACCAACGCTCTGGACCACGTCGGCGTCGGATGGACGACCCTCGCACGCGGCAGCGACCCGTTCAACATCTCGGTGGCCCGCGCAGCCTCCGTAGCGCTCATGGACGCCCACGTTGGCCCGAAGTACTGACCCGCAATATGACCCGTCACACCACCTCCGCCCGCCCCCTGGGATCCACCCCAATTCCCCGGCGGGACCTTGACCGGCCCGCCCCTCTCGCACGATGTTCGGGATCACGCCCACCCCCCGTCGTCCGAAGAGGTACGCATGAGTCCGATCAACCGGCGTCACTTCGTCGCCGCCGCCGCAGGGGCCGCCGCCGCGGCCGTGGCTGTGAGCCCTCAGTCCGCGTTCGCCGCGGGCTCGGGCGGGAGTAGCGGCGCGGCAAACGACGGTGGCCTGGACTTCGATGACACCGCCGATTTCCGGGATGCCGACAGGGGCTTCATCGCGGCGCTCACCCCCGGCGTCGTGAGGAACGCGGCGGGGAAGGTCGTCTGGGACAACGACGCCTATGACTTCCTGGAGGGCGAGGCGCCGGCGACTGTCAGCAAGAGCCTGTGGCGGCAGTCCCGGCTGGTGAGCAAGCAGGGGTTGTACAAGGTCACCGACCGGATCTATCAGGTGCGCGGGCTCGACCTCTCCAACATGACGATCGTCGAGGGCGACACCGGTCTCATCGTCATCGATCCGCTGATCTCCGCCGAGACGGCGGCCGCCGCGCTGAAGTTGTACCGGGATCATCGTGACGCGGCGGGCAAGAAGGTCACGGCGTTGATCTACACGCATCCGCACGTCGACCATTTCGGCGGTGCGTACGGGGTGCTGCCGGACGGGGCCGGGGACGTTCCGGTCGTCGCGCCCGAGGGTTTTCTGGAGCACGCGGTCTCGGAGAACGTGTACGCGGGGACGGCGATGACGCGGCGCTCGGCGTACATGTACGGGGCGCAGTTGCCGAAGTCGGCGCGGGGACAGGTGGGTTGTGGGCTGGGGCAGAACGTGTCGTTGGGGACGGTGGGGCTTGTCCCGCCCACGGTCAGTATCGCGAAGACGGGTCAGGTGGAGACGTTCGACGGGGTGCGGATCGAGTTCCAGATGACGCCGGGGACCGAGGCTCCGGCCGAGATGAACTTCGTCTTCCCTGATCTGCGGGCTGTGTGCATGGCGGAGAACGCGACGCACACGATGCACAACATCATCACGTTGCGGGGTGCGCAGGTGCGGGATGCGCGGGAGTGGGCGCATTACCTGAATGAGTCGATCGGGTTGTTCGACGGGCGGGTGGATGTGGCGTTCGCGTCGCATCACTGGCCGACGTGGGGTGGTGCGGAGATCACCGGGTTGTTGACGCAGCAGCGGGATCTGTACGCGTACATGCATGACCAGACGTTGCGGATGATCAATGTCGGGATGACGGGGAGGGAGATCGCCGAGGAGATTCGGTTGCCTCCCGCGCTTGAGGGGTGGGCGAATCGCGGGTATTACGGGTCGCTGAGCCACAACGTGAAGGGCATCTATCAGCGGTACATGGGGTGGTTCGACGCGAATCCGGCGCATTTGTGGGAGCACCCGCCGGTCGATGAGGCGAAGCGGTATGTGCGGGCGTTGGGTGGGCGGACCGCGACGGTGCTGAAGGCCAAGGCGTTCGCGCGGGACGGGGATCTGCGATTCGCGGCGACGCTGTTGAATCATGTGGTGTTCGCGGACCCGGAGCACAGGGCGGCCAAGGTGGAGTTGGCCAGGGTGTACACGAAGTTGGGGTATGCGACCGAGAACGCGGTGTGGCGGAACTTCTATCTGACCGGGGCCATGGAGTTGACGGACGGGGTGAAGCCGGGGAGTTCCACGACGGCGGGTCCGACGATGATGTTGGCGCTGAGTGTCGAGCAGTTGATTGATTCGGTGGCGATCCGGGTCAATGGTCCGAGGGCGTGGGATCTGCGGATACGGATGGACTGGGTTTTTCCGGCGTTGGACCGGGTCTATCACTTGACGTTGCAGAACGGTGTGTTGACGTACAGGAGTGATGGCCGGGTGGATGGTGGGGCGGGTGTCACGTTGACGATGACGAAGGCGCAGTTGCTGGCGTTGTTGGGTGGGAAGGGGCTCGGTGATATCGGGGTGTCGGGGGATGTGTCGTTGTTGCAGAAGTTGCTGGGTGTGGTGGACAAGCCGGATCCGGATTTCGCGATCGTGACTCCGTAGGCGCTGCTGGATACGCGTGTGGGGCCGCCCCTTGGCGAGGGGCGGCCCCAATTGCGTGCGGTGGTGCGTCAGTTCGGGGTGTCGTCCTCGCCGATGTGGTGGATGCGGACGAGGTTGGTGGAGCCGGCGACGCCGGGTGGGGAGCCGGCGGTGATGACGACGGTGTCGCCTTTCTGGCAGCGGCCGATCTTCAGGAGTTCTTCGTCGACCTGGGCGACCATGGCGTCGGTGGAGTCGACGTGCGGGCCGAGGAAGGTTTCGACGCCCCAGGTGAGGTTGAGCTGGGCGCGGGTGGCTTTGTCGGGGGTGAAGGCGAGGAGGGGGATCGGGGAGCGGTAGCGGGAGAGGCGTTTGACGGTGTCGCCGGACTGGGTGAAGGCGACGAGGAATTTGGCGCCGAGGAAGTCGCCCATTTCCGCTGCGGCGCGGGCGACGGCGCCGCCCTGGGTGCGGGGTTTGTTGCGGTCGGTGAGGGGTGGGAGGCCCTTGGCGAGGATGTCTTCCTCTGCTGCTTCGACGATGCGGCCCATGGTCTTGACGGTTTCGATGGGGTATTTGCCGACGCTGGTTTCGCCGGAGAGCATGACGGCGTCGGTGCCGTCGATCACGGCGTTGGCGACGTCGCTCGCTTCGGCTCGGGTCGGTCGCGAGTTGTCGATCATGGAGTCGAGCATCTGGGTGGCGACGATGACCGGCTTCGCGTTGCGTTGGGCGAGTTTGATGGCTCGCTTCTGCACGATCGGGACTTGTTCGAGGGGCATTTCGACGCCGAGGTCGCCGCGGGCGACCATGATGCCGTCGAATGCGGCGACGATGTCGTCGATGTTCTCGACTGCCTGGGGTTTTTCCACCTTGGCGATGACGGGGAGGCGGCGGCCTTCCTCGGTCATGATGCGGTGGACGTCTTCGATGTCGCGTCCGCTGCGGACGAAGGAGAGCGCGATGATGTCGGCGCCGATGCGCAGGGCCCAGCGGAGGTCTGCTTCGTCCTTGTCGGAGAGTGCGGGGACGGAGACGGCGACGCCGGGGAGGTTGAGGCCCTTGTGGTCGGAGACCATGCCGCCTTCGACGACCCGGGTGTGGACGCGGGGTCCTTCGACGCCGGTGACCTGGAGGCTGACTTTGCCGTCGTCGACGAGGATGCGCTCCCCGGTGGTGACGTCTTCGGCGAGGCCGCTGTAGGTGGTGCCGCAGCACCGGCGGTCGCCTTCGATGCCGTCTTCGACGGTGATGGTGAAGTCGTCGCCGCGTTCAAGTAGTACGGGGCCTTCGCTGAAGCGGCCGAGGCGGATCTTCGGGCCTTGAAGGTCGGCGAGGATTCCGACGCTGCGGCCGGTCTCGTCGGCGGCCTTTCGCACGCGCTGGTAGCGCTCCTCGTGCTCGGCGTAGGTGCCGTGGCTGAGGTTGAAGCGGGCTACGTCCATTCCGGCTTCGACGAGTGCCTTGATCTGCTCGTACGAGTCGGTGGCGGGGCCCAGGGTACAGACGATCTTTGCTCGGCGCATGGTTCGAGCCTAGAGCTTACCGGTGGGTAGAGAATTGGCTGGGAGCGACTACGCAACAGCCTTTGCGTGAAGGGCTATTGACAAACATCGCCAAGTTTTGAATATGCGCGCGCGGGCGCTCTGATGAGCGATATTGCTCGCCTGTGGTATCGGGTCAGAGTTTCGGTGGGTGCAGGGTGAAGCGGGCGTTGACGGTGGCGTGGATGTGCTGGCGCTGGGGTTCGAGGTCGAGGGCGGGGGCGTCGTGGTCGGCGGGGGCGCCGGCGTAGGCGGCGCGGGTCAGGCCGCGGCTGCCTTCCTGCTGCATCCAGGTGTGGTCGTCGGCGCCGATGTCGGCGAGTTCGACAAGGGCGGCGAGGGTGGTGTCGAGGGCGTCGGCGTATTCGCGGGCGCGCTGGACGGCTTCGTGGACGGCTTGCCTGCGGGCCCGGGCGTGGACGGGTGAGGTGGGGCGCAGGGACCACCAGGGTCCGTCGACGCTGGTGAGGTCGAGGTCGGCGAGGCGGGTGGTGAGTTCGCCGAGGGCGGTGAAGTCGGAGAGTTCGGCGGTGAGGTGGACGCGGCCGTGGTAGGTGCGGATGCGTTCGCCGCGGCCGTGTTTGGTGAATTCGGGGGTGAGGGAGAAGGTGCCGGTCTCCAGTTTTTCGACGCTGTCGCCGTAGGTCTTGATGAGGTCGAGGACGGTGGTGTTGCGGCGGGTGAGGTCGTCGAGGGTGGTGCGGCGGTCGGTGCCGCGGGCTTGGAGGGTGATGCCGATGCGGGCGAGTTCGGGTTCGGCTTCGAGGTGGGCTTCGCCGCGTACGGCGATGCGGGGTGCTTGGGGGGTGCCGTATGAGGTGGGTTCGGGGGGTGTGGGTGTCATGGGCCCACTGTCTCATCGGTGTCCGACGGCGGCTGGACATCGGATCGAAACCTGCAGGGGGTGTTGCGGGGGTGTGTTCTGCGCCAGAATCTACGCGCGTTACAGGTGTGTTGACCGCGTCGAACCCGTAGCCGGTCGAACTCTCAGCCAGTGGTGCCCCCGAGGAGTACAGAGATGCCGTTGAACCGCAGAAGGTTTCTGGGACAGTCCGCCGCGACGGGCGTGGGGGCGGCTCTGACCGGCGCCGTGGCCGCGCCGGCCGCCGACGCCGCGCAGCGTGGCCACGGGCACGGGCACGAGCACGGGCACGGGCACGGGCACGGCCATGGCGCGGGGAAGCGGAAGCGGTACTCGTTCACCGTCATGGGCACCACGGATCTGCACGGTCACGTCTTCAACTGGGACTACTACAAGGACGCCGCGTACACGGACACGGCGGGCAACGCGCAGGGCCTTTCGCGAATCTCGACGCTGGTGAAGCAGGTGCGCGAGGAGAAGGGCCGTGGCAACACGCTCCTGATCGACGCGGGTGACACGATCCAGGGGACGCCGCTGACGTACTACTACGCGCGCGTGGAGCCGATCACCGCCAAGGGCGGCCCAGTGCACCCGATGGCGCAGGCGATGAACTCGATCGGCTACGACGCGGCGGCCCTGGGCAACCACGAGTTCAACTACGGCATCGACACCCTGCGCAAGTTCGAATCCCAGCTGAAGTTCCCGCTGCTCGGGGCGAACGCGGTGGACGCGAAGACGGAGAAGCCGGCCTTCCAGCCGTACGTCATCAAGAAGCTGCGCACCCCGCACGGCAAGGACGTGAAGGTGGCGATCCTGGGGCTGACGAACCCGGGCATCGCGATCTGGGACAAGGCGTATGTACAGGGTGTGCTGAAGTTCCCGGGGATCGAGGAGCAGGCGGCGCTGTGGGTGCCGAAGCTGCGGTCGATGGGCGCGGACGTGGTGATCGTGTCGGCGCACACGGGGGCGTCGGGTACGTCGTCGTGGGGCGACCAGTTGCCGTACGTGGAGAACGCGGCGGCCAATGTGGCGGCGAAGGTGCCGGGGATCGACGCGATCCTGGTCGGGCACGCGCACGTGGAGATCGAGCAGCAGGTCGTGACGAACGAGAAGACGGGCAGGCCGGTCGTCCTCGCGGAGCCGCTGTGCTACGCGGAGCGGCTGGCCCTCTTCGACTTCGAGCTGGTGTGGGAGAAGGGCCGCTGGTCGGTCGAGTCGGTGAGGTCGAAGCTGCTGAACTCGGCGTCCGTGGCGGACGATCCGAAGATCACGAAGTTGCTCGCGCAGGAGCACGCGCTGGTCGTGAAGTATGTGAACCAGGTGGTGGGTTCGGCGACGACGACGCTGACGACGGTCGACGCCCGTTACAAGGACGCGCCGATCATCGATCTGATCAACAAGGTGCAGGCGGATGCGGTGACGGAGGCGCTGAAGTCGACGCAGTACGCGTCGTTGCCGGTGCTGTCGCAGGCGTCGCCGTTCTCGCGGACGTCGGAGATTCCGGCGGGTGAGGTGACGATCCGCGATCTGTCGGGTCTGTATGTGTACGACAACACGCTGGTGGCGAAGTTGCTGACGGGTGCGCAGGTGCGGGCGTACCTGGAGTTTTCGGCGCAGTACTTCGTGCGGACGGCGGCGGGCGCGGTGGTGGACGTCGAGAAGTTGACGAACGCGGAGAACCGGCCGGACTACAACTACGACTACGTCTCGGGGTTGACGTACGACATCGACATAGCGCAGCCGGCGGGTTCGCGGATCAGGAATCTGAAGTTCGGTGGGGTGGAGCTGGATGACGCGGCGCGGTTCGTGTTCGCGGTGAACAACTATCGGGCGAACGGTGGTGGCGCGTTCCCGCATGTGGCGTCGGCGCAGGAGCTGTGGTCGGAGTCGACGGAGATCCGTACGCGGATCGCGGAGTGGGTGACGGCGAAGGGTGTTCTGGATCCGGCTGACTTCGCGTCGGTGGGCTGGCGGCTGACGCGGGACGGGACGCCGGTGTTCTAGGGCGTGTGTCGAAAGTCCCGTCGTCCGCCCGAAGGGCGGGCCCCGCGGCGTCTGGTGCGTGCGATCGCAAGGCGCCGGGGCGCCCTCATAGCGGAGCTATGCGGGCGTTCCGGCAACGCGGGCATAGCGGAGCTATGCGGGCGTTCCGGCAACGCGGCGAGCGTGCGTGCCAGACGCCGCGGGGCAGGCAGGACTTTCGAAACACGCCCTAGTCCCCGTCGCTAGCCCTGGAGTTTGATGAGGTGGCCGCGCTCTCCGTCCTGGTGTCCGGGGCGGGGGGCGCGGTGGTCGTGTGGGGTGAGGCCGAATGTGGTGAAGGCGGTGCGGCGGGGCTGGGGGTAGGGGTCGTTGCCGGTGAGGGTGTTGAGGATGGTGGCGCTGCGCCAGGCGGCGAGTCCGAGGTCGGGGGCGCCGACGCCGTGGGTGTGGCGTTCGGCGTTCTGTACGTAGACGGTGCCTCGGACGGAGGGGTCGAGGACGAGGCGGAACTGTTCGTCGATGCGGGGGCGTTCGGCGCTGTCGCGGCGGAGGTAGGGGTCGAGTCCGGTGAGGAGTTGGTCGAGGGGGCGTTCTTTGTAGCCGGTGGCGAGGACGACGGCGTCGGTGGTGAGGCGGGAGCGGGTGCCTTGGCGGCGGTGTTCGAGGTGGAGTTCGACTTTGGTGGTGGCGACGCGGCCGGCGGTGCGGACGCTGACGCCGGGGGTGAGGGTGGCGTCGGGCCAGCCGCCGTGGAGGGTGCGTCGGTAGAGCTCTTCGTGGATGGCGGCGATGGTGTCGGTGTCGATGCCTTTGTGGAGCTGCCATTGGGCGGGGAGGAGCCGGTCGCGTTCGGCTTCGGGGAGCTGGTGGAAGTAGTGGGTGTGGTCGGGGGTGAAGTGTTCGAGGCCGAGCTTGGAGTACTCCATGGGTGCGAAGGCTTCGGTGCGGGCGAGCCAGTGGATCTTCTCGTGGCCGGCGGGGCGGGCGCGGAGCAGGTCGAGGAAGATCTCGGCGCCGGACTGTCCTGAGCCGATGACGGTGATGTGGTCGGCGGCGAGCAGGCGTTCGCGGTGGGTGAGGTAGTCGGCGGAGTGGATGACGGGGACGGTGGGGGTCTCGGCGAGGGGTTTGAGGGGTTCGGGGACGTAGGGCTCGGTGCCGATTCCGAGGGCGATGTTCCTGGTGTAGGTGCGGCCGAGGGCTTCGGCTTCGCCTGCGGCGTCGAGTTGGGTGAAGTCGACCTCGAACAGGGCGCGTTCGGGGTTCCAGCGGACGGCGTCGACCTGGTGGGAGAAGTGCAGGCCGGGGAGGTTCTCGCTGACCCAGCGGCAGTAGGCGTCGTATTCGGCGCGCTGGATGTGGAATCGCTCGGTGAAGTAGAAGGGGAAGAGGCGTTCGCGGGTTTTCAGGTAGTTGAGGAAGGTCCACTGGCTGGTGGGGTCGGCGAGGGTCACCAGGTCGGCGAGGAAGGGGACTTGGAGGGTGGTTCCGTCGATGAGGAGGCCGGGGTGCCAGTGGAAGGCGGGGCGCTGGTCGTAGAAGGCGGTGTCGAGTTCGGTGAGGGGGTGGGCGAGGGCGGCGAGGGAGAGGTTGAAGGGGCCGATGCCGATGCCGACGAGGTCGCGGGGTGCGTCGGTGGGGCGGGTGGGGTGTGGGGTGGGCGCGGCTGACGCAGCGGTCATCGGGGCGTGTGTCCTTCCACCAGTTTGAGGAGGGCGGCGAGGTCGCCCGGTTCGGTGTGCGGGTTGAGCAGGGTGGCTTTGAGCCAGAGGGTGCCGTCGTCGGTGCGGGCGCGGCCGAGGACGGCGCGGCCTTCGGTGAGCAGGGCGCGGCGGATGGCGGCGATGGCGTGGTCGTCGGCGCCGTGGGGGCGGAAGAGGACGGTGGAGAGGGTGGGGGTGTCGTACAGCTCGAGGTCGGGGTGGGCGGCGATGAGTCCGGCCAGGTGGTGGGCGAGGGCGATGACCTGGTCGGTGAGGGCGCCGAGTCCGGTGCGGCCGAGGGCTTTGAGGGTGACGGCGATCTTGAGGATGTCGGGGCGGCGGCTGGTGCGCAGGGAGCGGCCGAGGAGGTCGGGCAGGCCGGCTTCGGTGTCGTCGTCGGCGTTGAGGTAGTCGGCTTGGTGGGTGAGGGTGTGCAGGTCGGTGCGGTCGCGTACGGCGATGACGCCTGCGGCGACGGGTTGCCAGCCGAGTTTGTGCAGGTCGAGGGTGACGGTGTGGGCGCGGGCGAGGCCGTCGAGGCGGGCGCGGTGGCGGGCGCTGAACAGGAGGCCCGCGCCGTAGGCGGCGTCGATGTGCAGGCGGGCGCCGTGTCGTGCGCAGACGTCGGCGATCTCGGGGAGGGGGTCGATGAGGCCGGCGTCGGTGGTGCCCGCGGTGGCGGTGACGAGTTTGGTGCCGGGGAGGTCGGTGAGGGCCTCGTCGAGGGCGGCGGGGTCGAGGGTGCCGCCCGGGGCGGGCACGGTGAGGGGTTCGGGGAGGCCGAGGAGCCAGGCGGCGCGGGCGAGGCTGTGGTGGGCGTTGGCGCCGACGAGGAGGTGGAGGGGGCCGGCGTGGGGGGTGGTCTCGCGGGCGAGGAGGACGGCGAGTTGGTTGGCTTCGGTGCCGCCGGTGGTGACGAGGGCGTCGGCGCCGTGGGCGCTGTCAGCGTCGTCAGTGCTGTCAGTGCTGTCAGTGCTGTCAGGGGAGGTGGTGTCGCCGTAGACCTCGCGGGTGAGGGTGGCGGTCACGAGGTCTTCGAGGGCGGAGGCGGCGGGGGCCTGGTCCCAGGAGTCCATGGAGGGGTTGAGGGCGCTGGCGGCGAGGTCGGCGGCGGTGGCGACGGCGAGTGGGGGGCAGTGCAGGTGGGCGGCGCAGAGCGGGTCGGCGGGGTCGGCGGCGCCTTCGGTGAGTGCGGTGACGAGGGTGCGCAGGGCGTGGTCGGCGCCCGTTCCCTGGTCGGGGAGGAGGGTTCCCGCTTCTTCCCGCAGTCGGGCGGCGACGGGGTGGGGGCCGCCGGCGGGGAGGGGTCCGGCGCGGCGGGTGGCGCCGTCGTGGAGGGCTTCGAGGACGGTGGCGAGCAGGGGCCGCAGGGCGTCGGGGCCCTGGGTGCCTCCGGCGAGGGGCGGGGTGCTGCTCATGGGTGTCCTTCGGGTCTGTGACTGGTGGGCGGGCAGGGGCCACAGGGCCGTGCTCGTTCAGTCTTGGACGTTGCCGAAGGGCGTGTTCGGTGATTCGGGGGGAGAAAAACCCGAAAGGGGTACTCCCGGGCGGGGAAGGGGTGTTGGTGGTGTATAGGGCGGCTGTCGGTGGCGGTGGCGCCCCGGGGCCGGGGGTCCGGGTCCCGGGGCGCGGGGCGGTCAGCGCTGGTGGGCTGTGCGGACCTTCAGGGCTCGGGACAGGTCGTCGAGCTGGTCGGTGAGTTTGCGGCGCAGGGCGGGGGTGGGGGTGCCTGCGGTGAGGCACTGGTGGCCCAGGCGGAGGGTGTCCTCGTCGATGGCGTGGGCGGGGAACGCGTGGCGTCCGGCGGCTTCGGCGATGGCGGGTCCGCGGCGGTCGGCGAGGGCGGTGGCGTCGGTGAAGTAGCGGGGGACGTAGCGGCGCAGCAGGTCGCTCTGTTCGGGCTGCCAGAAGCCCTGGGCGGTGGCGGTGAAGAGGTAGTTGGAGAGTTCCTCCGCGGGGTCGGTGGTGAACAGGGCGGTCCAGGCGGCTTCCTTGGCCTGGGGGTCGGGCAGGGCGGCGCGGCAGCGGGCGGCGCCTTCTTGTCCGGTGGCGCTGGGGTCGTGGGCGAGTTCGGCCTCGATGACGGCGTCGTCGACGGCGCCGAGGACGCTGAGGCGGCCAAGGATGCGCCAGCGCAGTTCGGGGTCGAGGTCGGGGCCGCCGGGGACCGTGTTGGAGTCGAGCCAGTCGCGGAGGGTGTCGGCGTGCTGGGCGGCGTCGATGGAGTGGCGTACGGCGGTGAGGCGCAGGCCGGGATGGTCGCCGTCCGTGGTGCGGTGCAGGAGGTCGGCGCAGAGCCCGGCGATGAGGGTGAGGGCGGCGGGCCGCTCGGCGGGGGTGGTGAAGCGGTCGGCGACCTGGGTGCGGGCGAAGGCGAGGACCCCCTGGACGAGGGCGAGGTCGCTTTCGTCGGCGAGGTGGGCGCCGGCGGTCTCCAGGTAGGTGGCGGGTTCGAGCCGGCCGTCGCGGACCATGTCGCGCAGCGTGTTCCACAGGACGGCGCGGGTGAGCGGGTCGGGGACGCCGGAGATGCCGCGCAGGGCCGCTTCCTGGGAGGCGGGGTCGAGGCGGACCTTGGCGTAGGTGAGGTCCTGGTCGTTGGGGACGATCAGGGCGGGGCGGGGGCCGTGGAAGGTCCGGGGTCCGCCGGGGACGTCGGTGTCGAGGCGCTCGCGCAGGACGAGGGCGCGGGGGTCGGCGGGGTCGCGGTCGTAGAGGCCGACGGCGATGCGGTGGGGGCGGCTGCCGGTGCGGTCGACGGTGAGGGTCCAGCTGTCCTGGTCCGTGGCCTCGGTGACGTGGGCGGTGAGGGTGTCGACTCCGGTGGTGCGCAGCCAGGCGTCGGCCCAGGTGTGGACGTCGCGGTCGGTGCCTGCGGTCGCTGAGGCGAGGGAGTCGATGAAGTCGGCGAGGGTGGCGTTGGCGAACTTGTGGCGTTCGAAGTGGGTGTTGATGCCGGCGAGGAAGTCCTTCTCGCCGAGCCAGGTGACGAGTTGGCGCAGGGCGCTGGCGCCCTTGGCGTAGGAGATCCCGTCGAAGTTGAGGAGGGCGGAGGCGGTGTCCTCGACGGCTTCGGGGGCGACGGGGTGGGTGGAGGGGCGCTGGTCGGCGTCGTAGCCCCAGGCTTTGCGGGCGATGCCGAAGTCGACCCAGGTATCGGTGAAGCGGGTGGCTTCGGTGAGGGTCTGGTAGCCCATGTACTCGGCGAACGACTCGTTCAGCCAGATGTCGTCCCACCACTGGAGGGTGACGAGGTCGCCGAACCACATGTGGGCCATTTCGTGGGCGACGACCATGGCGCGGGTCTGGCGCTCGGTGTCGGTGACGGCGGAGCGGTAGACGAATTCGTCGCGGAAGGTGACGAGTCCGGGGTTCTCCATGGCGCCGGCGTTGAACTCGGGGACGAACGCCTGGTCGTAGGAGTCGAAGGGGTAGGGCTCCGTGAACTTCTCGTGGTAGCGGTCGAAGCACGCGCGGGTGATGTCGAGGATCTCGTCGGCGTCGGCGTCGAGGTGGGGTGCGAGTGAGCGGCGGCAGTGCAGGCCGAAGGGGAGGCCGCGGTGCTCGGTGCGGATGGAGTGCCAGGGTCCGGCGGCAACGGCGACGAGGTACGTGGAGAGCAGCGGGGTGGTGGCGGCTTGCCACTTCCCCTCCCCCAGGTGCTCGGTGACGCTGTTGGCGAGGACGGTCCAGCCTTCGGGGGCGGTGACGGTGAGGTCGAAGAGTGCCTTCAGGTCGGGCTGGTCGAAGGCGGCGAAGACGCGCTGGACGTCCTCCATGAACAGCTGTGTGTACACGTACGCTTCGCCGTCGGTGGGGTCGGTGAAGCGGTGCATGCCCTCGCCGGTGTGCGAGTAGCGCATGAGGGCGTCGACGCGCAGCTCGTGGGGGCCTTCGGTGAGGCCGGTGAGCGGCAGTCGGTTGCCGGTGAGGGCGGCGGGTCCTGTGAGGTCGAGGGGTTCTCCGTCGAGGGTGACGGAGTGCAGCTCGGCGGGTTTGAGCTCGACGAAGGTGGAGCCCGCGGTGCGCGCGGTGAACCGGATCACGGTGCGGGAGGGGAAGGTGTCGCTGCCGCGGGTGAGATCGAGGTCGACGGTGTACCGCTGGACGTCGATGAGCCGGGCTCGGGTCTGCGCTTCGTCGCGCGTCAGTACGGGCATGGGGTCATGGTGCCGTACGCCTCTGACATCGGGCGGGGCCGGTCAGCGCTTGCTGTCCTCGGCGATCTGCTCGTGGTGGCGGATGACCTCGCTGATGATGAAGTTGAGGAATTTCTCGGCGAAGGCCGGGTCCAGTTTGGCGTTCTCGGCGAGCTGGCGCAGGCGTTCGATCTGGCGGCCTTCGCGGGCGGGGTCCGCCGGGGGTAGTGCGTGTTCGGCCTTGAGGTGTCCTACTTGCTGGGTGCATTTGAAGCGCTCGGCGAGCATGTGGACGACGGCGGCGTCGATGTTGTCGATGCTGTCGCGGAGTCGGGCGAGTTCGGCGCGGACGGCCGGGTCGACCGACGGCTCGGGTGCGGGCGTGCTGGGAGTCATGACAGGTCAGCCTACGTGGAGCATCGGTGGGTCGTCGGGGTCGGGGATGCGGTCGGACCAGCCGCCGGGTACGGCGCGGCCCTGCTGTTCGCGGAAGCGGACGGGTGCGGTGCCGACGCGGCGGGTGAACAGGCGGGAGAAGTAGGCGGGGTCGTCGTAGCCGACGCGGCGGGCGACGGCGGCGACGGGCAGTTCGGTGGCGGCGAGGAGTTCCTTGGCGCGGCCGAGGCGGATGCCGAGGAGGTAGTCCTTGGGGCTGCATCCGGCGCCTCTGCGGACGGCGGTGCGTAGTTCGGCGGGGGTCATGCCGTGCCGGGCGGCGTGTTCGGCGACGGACAGCGGTTGGAAGGCGTCGCGGGCGAGTGCGTGCAGGACGGGGTCGCCGTCGGGGGCGATGTCGGCGCGGGCGCGGCGCAGGGCGACGAGGAGTTCGTGGACTGCGGCGCCGGTCTCGACTTCGAGGAGGGGGTTGCCGCGGCGGGCGGCGCGGGCGATGCGGCCGACGGCGGCGCGGGCGGGGGCGGCGTCGGAGAGGGGGACGAGGGGCCGGTCGGGTTCGATGTAGCCGAGTTCGGTGTACGTGGTGGTGGCGGGGCCGGTGAAGTCGACGAAGCATTCGTCCCAGCCGGTGTGGGGGTCGGCGCCGTAGTGGTGGGGGCGGCCGGGGGTGAGCCAGATGAGGGCGGGGGCGGTGACGCGGGTGCGGTGGCCGTCGGGGTTCTGGAACCAGCCGCTGCCCGCGGTGACGACGACGGCGACGTGGTGGTCGAGGGTGCGGGGTCCGACGGTGGGGAGCAGTCCGTGCTGGAGCCCCACGCCGAGGCAGACCAGGCCGAGGCGGTGGTGGACCGGGCTGGGTGTGAAGTACCGCATCCAGGTGTGGTATGTGGACATGTGTCCCCTCCCGTGGTGCTTGTCCTGGTCCGTGGCGTCGGGGGTGTGGTCCCGCGTCCAACACCAGCCGATCTTTGTCCATGGACCCGGTCGCCCGCCAGAGGTGAAGGTGGCGGCCGGTAGGTGAGGTGCCTATCGGGCACGGAGGAGCACGTGATGGCCGAGTTCAGGGTGGGCGAGGACGACTTCGAGGTGGACGGCCGGCCGGTGCGGCTGCTGTCGGGCGCCTTGCACTATTTCCGGGTGCACGAGGAGCAGTGGGCGCACCGGCTGCGGATGCTGAGGGCGATGGGCCTGAACTGCGTGGAGACGTACGTCCCGTGGAACCTGCACGAGCCGCGCCCCGGTGAGGTGCGTGACGTGGCGGCGGTGGGCCGCTTCCTGGACGCGGCGCGCGAGGCGGGGCTGTGGGTGATCGTCCGGCCGGGCCCCTACATGTGCGCCGAGTGGGAGAACGGCGGGCTGCCGCACTGGGTGACGGGGCCTTTGGGGGCGCGGGTGCGGACCAGGGACGCGGAGTTCTTGTCGCCGGTGGAGCGCTGGTTCCGGGTGCTGTTGCCGCAGATCGTGGAGCGGCAGATCGACCGGGGCGGCCCGGTGATCATGGTGCAGGTGGAGAACGAGTACGGCAGTTACGGTTCGGACGCCCGTTACCTCCGGTCTCTCGCCGACCTTCTTGTGACGCTCGGGGTGAGCGTGCCGCTGTTCACGTCGGACGGGCCCGAGGACCACATGCTGACGGGCGGTTCGGTCCCGGGCATCCTCGCCACGGCGAATTTCGGCTCCCACGCGCGTGAGGGTTTCGCGACGCTGCGCGAGCACCGGCCGAAGGGGCCGCTGATGTGCATGGAGTTCTGGTGCGGCTGGTTCGACCACTGGGGCGCCGAGCATGTCGAACGGGATCCGCGGGACGCGGCGCGGGCGCTGGAGGAGATCCTGGAGTGCGGGGCGTCGGTCAATCTGTACATGGCGCACGGGGGGACGAGCTTCGGCGGCTGGGCGGGGGCGAACCGGGGTGGTGAGCTGCACGACGGGGTGCTGGAGCCGGACGTCACGTCGTACGACTACGGGGCGCCGGTCGACGAGTTCGGCCGCCCCACCGAGAAGTTCTGGCTGTTCCGGGAGATCCTCGGCCGGTACGCGCGCGAGCCGCTGCCCGAGGTGCCGCAGCCGCCGCCGGTGCTGGCCGGGCCCGTGACGGCCGGGCTGAACGCTTTCACGCCGCTGGACGGGGTGCTGGAGGCGCTGGGCGGCCCGGAGTCGGAGCATGCGGTGCCGCCGTCGTTCGAGGAGCTGGACGTGGACCGTGGCCTGGTGCGGTACGCGGTGACCGTGCCGGGGCCGCGCCGGCCGTACCCGTTGCGGGCGAGCGGACTGCGGGACATCGCCGTGGTCCGTGTCGACGGGCGGCGGGCCGGGGTCCTCACGGAGGCGGAGCCGGAGCTGGCGGAGCCCGTGGCGGGGCACGCGCGCGTGGAGCTGTGGGTGGAGTCGCTCGGGCGGGTCAACTACGGTCCCCGCACGGGTGAGCCGAAGGGGATCACGGGCGGGCTGCTGCACGAGCGGCAGTACCTGCACGGGGTGCGGGCCCGGGGGCTGCGCCTCGACGCGTTCACGCCTTCGGCGGTGGCGGGGATGGCGTACGGGACGCCGAACGGTGGGGAGCCCGGTCTGTACCGCGGTTCGTTCGAGGTGTCCGGGGCGGGGGACGCCGCGCTCGAACTGGCGGGGTGGACCCGGGGGTTCGTGTGGGTGAACGGGTTCTGTCTTGGACGGTACTGGGCCGCCGGGCCGCAGGGCTCTCTGTACGTGCCCGGCCCGGTGCTGCGGGAGGGGCGCAACGAGGTGTGGGTGCTGGAGACGGACAGCGCGGGTGAGCCGCGCGTGATGCTCCGCTGAGGGGCGGGCGCGGGGGCCTGGGCGGGTGGCACGGACGCCATGGCCGGCTGCCGGACGAGCCTGCGGGGGCGCCGGGTCGTCCCCCGGACAGGGACGCGGCTGCGGGTACGGGCGCGGCTGGGGGTACGGATGCGTTGCGGGTACGGACGCGTTGCGGGCGCGGCTGCGGGTACGGACGCGTTGCGGGTACGGACGCGTTGCGGGCGCGGCGGCGGGTACGGACGCGTTGCGGGTACGGATGCGTTGTGGCTGGTCGCGCGGTGGCCCGCGGTCCCTGGGATGCGCATGGCGTGCGCATCCCAGGGATCGCGCCGGGCGGCCGGGGGCCCGGCACGCAGCGGCAGCGGTCAGGCCCCGGTCAGGCCCCGGTCAGCGGGACGACCTCGAACGCGTCCAGGGTGAACTCGGCCGTGCCGTGGTCGCCGACCTTGCGCAGCCCCACCCACGCCTCCCCCGCCGCCGGCGCGGTGAACTCGTACTCCAGGGTGCTGGGGGCCACCGCCACGGGCAGGTCCTGACGGCTCAGCTCCCGCGACGCGGGGCTGTCGGCGCCGGTGACCCAGGCGTACTGGCCGGCCAGCTCGCACTCGTACCGCAGGCGGACGCGGTACCGCTTGCCGGGGGTGAAGCGGACGGTGTGCGGGACCGTGCGGTAGACGAGGCCGGTGTTCTCGCCGCGTGACTTGAGGGACTGGGTGCCGTCGATGACGTCGTCGATGGTCTTGCCGTTCCAGCCGCGCTGCGTGAACGGGGCGTGGCGCTGGGCGATGTGGGTGCGCGGGTCGGTGGAGCCGCCCGCGTCGCCCTTCACGAAGGGGCCCCAGCCCTGCGGCACATGTTCGAAGTCCTCGTGCGCGAGGGCGCCCCGGGGCGGAGTGGGCCGTACGGCCGCGGCGACGCGCACGTTGTCGAAGCGGACGCGGGCGGGGCCGGCCGCGGCGCGCAGGGTGAGGGTGACCGGGCCGCCGCCTTCGGGGACGGTGAAGTAGGTGAACATCCGCTGGAAACGGGTGTCGTGCTTGCGGTCGGCGGCGACCTGATTGACGGCGGTCGACGTGTCCGTCCAGTTGGCGGCGGTGACACCGTCGGCGGTGCGCACCTCGAGGGACGCCCTGCGGCGTTCGCCCGCCGTGGCCCCGACCTCGACCTGGACGGACGCGGCGTAGGTGCCGGGGGCGAGCCGGGTCAGCCGCTGGGCGACGGTGGCGGCGGCGCCGGGCGCGATGACGAGTTCGTGGTCGCCGAGGTCGCTGCGTTCGACGGACGCGGGCCCGGTGACCTGCCAGCCCTTGAGGGAGCCGGAGTGGAAGCCGGGGTCGTGCAGCGGGGTGCCCTGGCCCCAGTCGGGGTCGCGGTCCAGGTCGGTGCGGCGCCGGTAGAGGACGTACGGCTGGTCGGCGTCGACGTCGAGCGTGATCTTGCCGGCGGTGACAGGTACGTAGGTGACGAAGACGCGGCCCTGGTCGGTGAGCCGGTACAGGGCGACGCGGGAAAGGCCCGCCCACGCGCGTGGGAGCTGCCAGCCGGTGCGGCCGCCCCCGGGGTTGTAGTGGTACAGCTTCGCCGGGTCGGTGGCCTTGCGCGGCTCCCACGGCAGGAGGTAGCTGCCGCCGTCGTAGACGAGGCGGCCGTCGGTGGTGATGCGGCGGCTGCCGGTGGCGTCGCTGACGCTGGTGGCGGCGGCGCCGAAGAAGGTGATCTCGTGCTCGCCCCACGTCTTGATGGGCTGCGCCTGGAGGTACTTGGCGGGCAGTGAGTGCGTCCAGATCAGCCGGTAGAAGGAGGTCCAGTCGGTCTTGCCGGTCCAGCCCTCGAAGTTGCCCATGCGGGCGACGCCGAGGAGGGTCGGCCACTTGTCGGCGAAGACATCCTTCTGGTGGTGGCGGACGAAGCGGATCAGGCGGGAGTTGATGCCGCGCGAGGTGTCGGGGCCGTAGTCGGTCTCGGTGGCCCAGTGCGACCACAGGGCGGAGCGTTCGAAGCCGTGGCCCCATTCGGTGGTGACGTTCCAGCTCTGTTCGCGGAAGGCGCGCTGGAGCCGGTCGGAGGTCCAGCCGGACTCGCGGAACACGTCGATGTAGAGGGTGTTCAGGGCGGGGTCGGTGTCGCGGCGCAGGTCGGCGAAGCGCTTGATGATGTCACCGGAGACCAGGTCGCGGCGCTGGTCGATGCGGTAGCTCTGGTCGAGCCAGTCCCACTGCTCGTCGCTCTTGTCGACGAGGGTCTCGGAGAAGGCGTGGGCGACGGGGTAGGACTCGGTGGCGTTGACGTGCACGCCGAAGTCGCTGTTCCACTCGGCGCCCGCACGGACCAGGGTGTTGAGGTCGTCGAGGCCGCCCGCGCGCGTGTTGTAGTTCCCGGCGTAGTCGGGGTGCGCGGAGTCGTGGCCCTCGGACTGGTAGCCCTTCAGGAGGGTGTACTGGCGCAGCCCGTCGGTGGCGAGGTGGATGCGCTTGACGTTGTCGAGGGTGTCGAGGAACGGGTTGGTGGCCTGCGAGGCGAAGTTGAACGGGATGTGCGGGACGACCCGCAGGTGCTGCTCGTCGGCGCCGCGCGGGGTGACGGCGATGGACCGGAAGGCGATCGCGGCGTCCTGCCAGTCGACGACTCCGTCGCCGTTGCGGTCCCCGGTGATGATCACCGTGGCGTACGGGAGCGGTTCGGTGGCGTCGACGGGGGCGGTGGCGGCGCGGTGCGTCCACTGGCCGGGGGCGAGCCGGACGGCGGTGTGGCCGTCCGCGCGGACGGTCTCCCGCCACAGCCGGCCGTTCTCCCAGGTGGTGCCGGTGGCGGGCTTGTCGTAGACGGTGTTGGTCTCGATGGCGCCGCCGAGCGTGTCGTGGGCCACGACGGCGTAGGCGCAGCCGGTCGGCGCCTCGGCGGGGCTGTCGGCCTCCGGCGTGACCAGGGTGTCGCCGCTCGCGGCCTTGTCGAGCTGCACCTTCGCGGCGAGCAGCGCGGCGCCGGGCTGGTCGCTGCGCACGGAGAGCAGGGCGAGGCCGGGGATCTGGAGGGTGCCGACGCGCAGGGCGGCCGTGTCCCGGATGCGGGTGACGCGCCAGTCGACGCGGTGGCCCTCGACGGTGATGCGTACGTCGATGGTGGTGGCGCCGGGGAGGGCGAGCCGGTAGTCGGCGCGCCCGTCGGCGAACGTGGCCGTCACCTCGGGGGTGTGCGCGACGCCGTCGATGAGCAGGGTCGTGACCGGCTCCGGCTGGGCGTGCAGGACGGCGCCGGTGGCTCGGTCGGTGTAGGAGACGACGGCAGGGAAGGCGGTGGCGAGGCGGACGTCGAGGCCCGGGGAGCGGAGTACGGCGGTGCCCGGGGTGTCGGCCGCGCCACCGGCGGCGGTGGCGGTGCCGGTGAGGCCGAGGGCCAGGCTCGTACCCGCGGCGGCACCGGCGGCGACGACGGCCCTGCGGCTGGGTCCGGCCGGCGCCGCCGTCGGATCGGCCGGCCCGCCCGCGGTCGGGGCCGGCCGGTTCGCGCTCGGCATCGGACGCCCCGGGACCGGCGTCGACCGGTCCGGGGCCGGTCGGCCCGACGCTGGCGTCGGACGGCCTGTGGGTGGCATCGGCTGGCCTGACAGGGGCACGGCACACTCCTTCGCACGGCGGTTCGGGATGTCGATCACGATGGGCCGCGGGGGGCGAGGGCGCCCATGGACAAAGGAGGGCCAGGTGTTGGACTAACGGGCGGGCGGCGGCGGTCGGACACCGGCGGAGAGGGGAAGGTGTGCGAGGCGGGGGCGCCGGGGGCGGGCGGCCTTACCCTGGAGGCGCCGGGCCCGGGGGCGGGCCCCGGGGGAGGACGGCCCGGCGGCCCAGGGGGTACGCGCGTGGCCAACGACGGACCTGTGGTGCACGGTTATCCGCATCTGGAGACCGTGCGATCGGCGATCACCGCGCTGTACAAGCGCCTCTCGTACGACTCGGTGCACACCTTCGCGACGAGCGTCGCCCCGGCCGACGTGGCCTTCGGCGACCAGGACGACCTGCATCTGGGGGCGCAGCGGGTGGCGCGCGAGCTGGTGCGCCATTACCACCTGCCGGACGCCCGCATGATCGTCGGGTTCCGGGAGATGGAGCACGCGGCGAGCGTGGAACTCGCCGCCGGCCCGGAGTACTTCATCGAGCTGAACGACCGGTTCCGTACGCACCGCCGGGACATCGGGGCGGCCCTCGCGCACGAGATCATGCACGTGTACCTGCACCGGCTCGACCTGTCGTTCCCGGGGACGCGGGACAACGAGATCCTCACCGACACCGCGGCCACGTACCTGGGCGCGGGCTGGCTGCTGCTCGACGCGTACCGGGAGGACGCGGCGTCGTCGCAGAAGCTCGGCTATCTGACGCCGGAGGAGTTCGGGTACGTCCTGGCGAAGCGGTCGCTGGCGTTCGGTGAGGCGCCGGAGACGTGGTTCACCAGTGCGCAGGCGTACACGGCGTACACCAAGGGGCTGGCGCAGGCGCGGCGCGACGAGCAGCAGCCGCCGCTCACCGCGGCGGGCTGGGCGGGCCGGCGCCGGTACGCGAAGGACCGCCGTTACGCGCAGGACCACGGCGCGCGCGGTCCTGCGCCCGCGGGGCCGTACTCGTTCCAGGCGGACGGGCCGCAAGGCCGGTCCGGGCTGCGGGTGGCGTTCCCCTGCCCCACGTGTCACCAGCGGATCCGGGTGCCGGTGCGCGGGCGGGTACGGGCGCGGTGCGGGCTGTGCCGCACGGTTCTGGAGTGCGACACATAAGGGCCGCCTCCCGATCCGCCGCCTGCCTTTTCGCTTCCCTCCTCTCCCCTGTCCTCCCCGCCTCTCGGCTTTCCTCGTCTTCTTGGCGAAATGCTTTGCTTTCGTGGACCCCGCGGGGCGAGGGTCGAAGGATGAACGACGAGGTGAGGACGGACGGTTCCGCGCTGTACGAGGCGGTGCTCGGCGGCGACGAGGACGCGGTGGTGCGGCTGTTGCGGGCCGGGGCGCGCGGGGACGCGTGTGCCGGGGACGGTGAGAGCGTGCTGTACCGGGCGGCGATGTGCGACGAGCCGGGCATCGTCCGGCTGTTGCTCGCGGCCGGGGCGGATCCGAACCGGCTCAGTCAGGGCACCGATCTGCCGTTGTGCGGGGCGGCGTGCGCCGGGCACACCGAGGTGGTGCGGGCGCTGCTCGCGGCGGGGGCGCGGCCGGACGCCGTGGAGGAGCTGGGCTTCCGGGCGCTGACCTGGGCGGTGCAGCTGGGGCGGGAGCCAGTGGTGCGGGTGCTGCTCGACGGCGGCGCCGATCCCCGGCTCCCGGCGGCGAAGGGCGAGTTGCCGCTGGTGGCGGCCGCGCGGCGCGGGTCGACGGGGTGTGTGCGGGCCCTGCTCGGGCACGGGGCGCCGGGGCGGGAGCAGGCCCTGGTGGAGGCGCGGCGGTGGCTCGGGGTGGAGGTGGCCGAGCGGCTGCGGTCCGGGGTCGTGGAGTCGACGGTCGGCGGCGGGGAGCGGGAGGCGGTGACGCAGCGGTTCGCGGAGGACGGCGGGGTCACGGTCGTCGTGCAGCTGCTCGACGCGGCGGGCCGCCCGACGAGCGGCAACGAGCAGCAGACCGGCCACGCCGCGATCGCCACGCTCCTGGAGTCCGCCCTCGGGATGCAGGCACCGCCGGGTGAGCTCGCCGACCGGGCGGTGCGCTGCGGCGACCCCGGCAACGACGACTGGGTCGAGGCGCGGGAGGTGCTGCGCCGCCGCGGCGACGACGCGGTGTTCCGCGCGGCGGCGGCGTGGTGTGTGGACCGGGACCCGTTGCGGCGGGCGTTCGGGGCGGATGTGCTGGGGCAGTTGGGCGCCCTCGGCGCGGAGGGGCACCGCCCGTTCGCCCGCCGGTCCCTGCCGGTGCTGAGGGGGCAGGCGCGGGCCGCCGGCCGGCGGGCGCCCGCTTCCGGCGCGGCTTCCGTATCGGGGCCCGCGGCGCCCGCGCTGGTCGAACTCCGTTGCCTGCTGTATGCGTTGGGACTCCACCGCGATCCGGCCGCGCTGACGGAGATCACCGCCTACGCCGCCCATCCCGACCCCGGTGTACGCCGGTCCGTGGCCCAGGCCCTGCACTCGCTCGCCCCCGGCGACCACCCCGAGGCCGTCGCCGCGCTGATCGCCCTCGCCCGTGACACGGACCCGGGCGTCCGCACTCGCGCGGCGGCCGCGCTCGCCGGGTCCGGCGCCGACACGGAGCCCGTCCGGGCGGCCCTTGCCGCGCTGCTCGACGACCCGCGTGACAGCGTGGCGGCGGAGGCGGCCCGCGGTCTCGCCGTCCGGCAGGACCCGCGCGCGGTGGACGTCCTCGCGCGGCTGCTCGCCCAGTCGCCGGTCGGCGGGCACGCCAGGCGCGTGGCGCAGGAGGCGGCCCGCGCCTTCGACGACGTACGCCTCAGAAACCGTCTGGAATGGACGTTGCCACGCGCGGCGTGACCGCCCCTGCCGCACGCGGGCGCGCCCGGGCGCCGGGTCAAGGCACGCGGGGTGCGGCCCTTCAGGGCGGCGACGCCCCGTACACCGCCCCGGGCACCGCCGCCCGCCCCAGGAGTTCCCGTACCGCGCCGCCCGCCCCCGCCGGGGTCCACTGTTCCGCCTTGTCGGCGGTCGGGCCCGCGCGCCAGCCCTCCATGACGGTGATGCGGCCGCCCTCCGCCTCGAAGACCCGCCCGGTCACTCCGTCGCTGGGTGTCCCGGAGCCGAGCCACACGACGAGCGGCGACACGTTCTCCGGTGCCATCGCGTCGAACCCGCCGCTCCCCGGGGCCGCCATCGTCTCGGCGAAGGCGGCCTCGGTCATCCGGGTCCGCGCGGCCGGGGCGACCGCGTTGACCTGCACTCCGTACCGGCGCAGTTCGGCGGCGGCCACCAGCGTCAGGCCGAGGACGCCGGCTTTCGCCGCGCTGTAGTTGCCCTGTCCGACCGACCCCAACAGCCCTGCTCCGGAGCTGGTGTTGATGACGCGGGCCGCCACCGTACGGCCCGCTCTCGCCTCGGCCCGCCAGTACGCCGCCGCGTGCTTGAGCGGCAGGAAGTGCCCCTTGAGGTGCACCCGCAGCACGGCGTCCCAGTCGTCCTCGTCCAGGTTCACCAGCATCCGGTCGCGCAGGAACCCCGCGTTGTTCACGAGCGTGTCGAGCCGCCCGAACGTGTCGAGGGCCGTGGCGAGGAGCGACGCGGCGCCCTCGGTGGTGGCGATGTCACCTCCGTGGGCCGTCGCCGCGCCGCCCCGCTCCCTGATCTCCCGCACGACCTGGGCGGCGGGGCTGTCCGGTGCGGGGGTGCCGTCGAGGCCCACCCCGAGGTCGTTCACGACGACCTTCGCGCCTTCCGCCGCGTAGGCGAGCGCGTGCGCGCGTCCCAGTCCGCGCCCGGCGCCGGTGACGGCCACCACCCGCCCCGCGCACAGGCCGCCGCCGGCCGGGTCCGTCTCCGCTGTCCGCGCCATCTCACGCCTCCTTGTTGGCTGTTGCCGCGTCCAGGAACGCGGGGCGTTCACCGCCGCCGTGCACGAGCAGGCTCGCCCCGGTGATGTACGACGCCGCGTCCGACGCCAGGAACACCGCCGCGTCGCCGATCTCGCGGGGTTCGGCGAGCCGGCCGAGCGGCACCGTGGCGCCCACCGCCGCGACGCCCTCCTCGTCCCCGTAGTGCAGGGCAGCGAGTTCCGTGCGCACCATGCCGAGCACCAGGGTGTTGACCCGGATCCGCGGCGCCCATTCCACGGCCATGGACCGCGCGAGGCTCTCCAGGCCCGCCTTGGCGGCCCCGTACGCCGCGGAGCCGGGTGAGGGGCGCGTCCCGCTGACGCTGCCGATCATCACGATCGAGCCGCGGGCCGCGGCGAGGCGCTCACGGGCGGCGAGCGAGGCGGTCAGCGGTGCGGTCAGGTTCAGTTCGATCACGCGTGCGTGCCGCTCGGCGTCCGTGTCGCCGAGCAGTCTGTACGGTGTGCCGCCCGCGTTGTTCACCAGGACGTCGACCCGGTCGAGGCCCGCGAACAACTCCCCCACGGCTTCCGCGTCCCGTAGCTCCACGGCCTTGAACTCGCAGCCGGGCGACGGGACTTCGGGGGCGCGGCGGGCGCACACCACCACGCGCGCCCCGGCCCGGACGAAGGCGCCCGCGATCCCCGCGCCCACTCCCCTGGTGCCGCCCGTGACGACGACGACCCGCCCGTCCAGGTCCGCCCCGCAGCCCATACGCCCTCCGCTCGCCGCTCCCGGTCCGTTCCTTGGGCCCTGGCCGCCTGCTACCGTCGAGCCCGTCCGCGTACCAAACAAACGTTAGGTGGAAAAGGTAGCCGAAGGTCACGCCCACCGCCAAGGGAGTTCACACATGCCAGGCACGCACAGCAACGCCCTGCCCCGCCGGGCCCTGCTCGGCGCCACGCTCGGCACGGCCACCGCCGCGGCCCTCGCCCCGGCGGCCACAGCCGCGTCCGGTGCGCGACCGGTCCGGCACCTCCCGCTGCAGGGCGCGGTGAACGTCCGTGACATCGGTGGCCATCGCGCGAGCGGCGGCCGGGTCCGGTACGGGCTCGTCTTCCGCGGTGACGCGCTGAGCAGGCTCACGGACGCCGACGTGACGATGCTGACCGGGCTGAACCTCCGTCAGGTCGTGGACTAACGCGTGCCGTTGGAGGTGCGGTACGACGGCGGTGACCGACTGCCGCCGGGCGTCCCCGGCATCGCGCGGCCCGTCACCGACAACGGTCTGTACGCGCAGATCCTCGCGGCCGTCGGCTCCGGGGACCCGGCGCAGCAGCAGGCGATGCTGGGCGACGGCAGAGCGGCGGCGTTCATGCGGGGCGTGTATCCGATGTTCGTCTCCGGCGCCGCCAACCGCGACCACTTCGCCGCCACCTTCCACGACATCGCGTACGGCGGCCGCGGCGCGCTCCTCTACCACTGCACGTCCGGCAAGGACTGCACCGGCTGGACGACGTACGTCCTGCTGCGCCTGCTCGGCGTGGACCGACACGCCGCGCTGGCCGACTACTTGGCGTCCAACACCTTCCGGGCCGCGTACGACGCGAAGCTCCGCGAGAGCCTCAGGCACTCCGGTGCGATGCGCGACCCGGATCTGCTGATCCCGCTCCAGGAGGTGCGCGCCGAGTACCTCGGGGCGGCCCTGGAGCAGGTGCGCCGCGACTACGGCGGCCTGCGGCGGTACGTCACCGAGGGGCTCGGCGTCGACCGGCGCACGGCGGCGCTGCTGCGGGCCCGGCTCGTGGACTGACCCGGCCGCCGCCGGACGCACCGGCTTGCCTTCGTGTGCGCTCCAGCACCTACCGTCCCAGCCATGACCGACAACACGGAACAGCACAGGATCGGCAGCGGGTTCGGGGCGCACAGCACGGCGGCGGAGGTGGTCGCGGGCGTCGACCTCTCGGGGCGGACCGCCCTCGTCACCGGCGGCTACTCGGGCCTCGGCCTGGAGACGACGCGGGCGCTCGCCGCGGCGGGAGCGCGGGTGATCGTGCCCGCGCGGCGGCCCGAGCGGGCACGGGCGGCACTCGCGGGCATCGCCGGTACGGAGGTGGACGCGCTCGACCTGGCGGACCTGGGGAGCGTGCGCGCTTTCGCCGACCGTTTCCTCGGCTCGGGCCGCGCCCTGGACCTCGTCGTCGCCAACGCGGGGGTGATGGCGGCGCCGGAGACCCGGGTCGGGCCCGGCTGGGAGTACCACTTCGCCACGAACCACCTCGGCCACTTCGCCCTGGTGAACCGGTTGCGCCCGGCGCTCTCCGCGCGCGGGGCCCGTGTCGTGGCCCTGTCGTCCTCCGGGCATTTCCTCACCGGCATCCGCTGGGCGGACATCGACTTCCGTACGGGGTACGACCGTTGGCTCGCCTACGGTCAGGCCAAGACGGCGAACGCCCTGTTCGCGCTGTACCTGGACCGGCTCGGCGCGGCGAGCGGCCTGCGCGCGTACGCCGTGCATCCCGGGTCGATCCTGACGCCGCTGCAACGGCACATCCCGCGCGAGGAGTGGGCCGAGCGGGGCTGGGTCACGGAGACGGGCGCGCCCCGGGCCGGTTTCAAGACGCCGGAGCAGGGCGCGGCGACCGCCGTCTGGGCGGCCACCGCGCCGGTGCTGGACGCGTACGGCGGGGCGTACTGCCAGGACTGCGACCTGGCCGAGTCGGTGCCGGACGACGCCGAGGACATGCTCGTCGGCGGGGTCAAGGCGTGGGCCAGGGACCCGGAGGCGGCGGCCCGGCTGTGGTCACTGTCGGCGGAGCTGACCGGGGTCGACGCCTTCGCGTGACGGGCCCTGGCTCCGCCGGGCGGGTCCCGACGCGGGCGGCGGGCCGGACCGGCCCCCGTGCGACGCGCCCCGCCCGTCCTGCCTCAGGCGGCGGCCCTGCGCGGGCCGCGGGGGCCCTGGCCACGGCGGTTGCCGCCGGTGGTGGCGGTGTTGGCCCCGCCGGAGCCCGAGCGGCGTCGGCCACCGGCCGCGCCCTGCCCGGAACGCTGGCCGCCCGGCACGGAGCGCTGTCCGCCGCCCTGCGTGGAGCGCTGTCCGCCACCCTGTGTGGAGCGCTGTCCCTCGCCGCCGGCGGCGCGGCCGGTGCCGCTGCCGCCGTTGCCGGAGCCGCTGCCGCGGGAGCGGCGCGGACGGCGCGACTTGGCGGCGGCCGACGGGGCGGCCTGCTCCGGGACGGCGACGGTCACGGGGACACCGGAGGGCTCGCGCGCCCCGGTGATCTTCACCAGCTCCTCGTCGGTGGAGCGGACCTGGGTCGTGCGGGGCTGCACCTTGGCGTCCCGCATCAGCCGCTGCACGTCGCGCTTCTGCTCGGGGAGCACGAGGGTGACGACGCTGCCGGACTCGCCGGCACGGGCGGTGCGGCCGCCGCGGTGCAGGTAGTCCTTGTGCTCGGTGGGCGGGTCGACGTTGACGACCAGGCCGAGGTCGTCGACGTGGATGCCGCGCGCCGCGACGTTCGTGGCGACCAGGGCGGTGACGCGGCCGTCCTTGAACTGCTCCAGGGTGCGGTTGCGCTGGGGCTGGCTGCGGCCACCGTGCAGGGGTGCGGCGAGCACTCCGCTGGCGAGGAGGCGCTTGGCGAGCCGGTCGGCGGAGCGCTTGGTGTCGACGAAGAGGATGACGCGGCCTTCGCGGGCGGCGATGCGCGCGGTGACGGCCTTCTTCTCGGTCTCGTCGAGGACGTGCAGGACGTGGTGCTCCATCGTCGTGACGGCGCCCGCGGACGGGTCGACGGAGTGCACGACGGGGTCGGTGAGGAACTGCTTGACGAGCCGGTCCACGTTCCGGTCGAGCGTCGCCGAGAAGAGCATGGTCTGTCCGCCGGGCGCGACCTGCTTGAGCAGCGCGGTGACCTGCGGCATGAAGCCCATGTCGGCCATCTGGTCGGCTTCGTCGAGGACCGTGATCCTGACCTGTCGGAGGTCGCAGTCGCCGCGCTCGATGAGGTCCTTCAGACGACCGGGGGTGGCGACGACGACCTCGGCACCGCGGCGCAGCTGGCCGGCCTGCCGGGAGATCGACATGCCGCCGACGACCGTGGTCATCCGCAGGTGGAGGGAGGTGGCGTAAGGGGTGAGGGCGTCGGTGACCTGCTGGGCGAGCTCGCGCGTGGGGACGAGTACGAGCGCCAGCGGGGTGCGCGGCTCGGCCTTGGCACCGGCGGTGCGGGCGAGCAGCGAGAGACCGAAAGCGAGGGTCTTGCCGGAGCCGGTGCGGCCGCGGCCGAGCAGGTCCCGTCCGGCGAGCGAGTTGGGCAGCGTCGCGGCCTGGATCGGGAAGGGCGCGGTGACGCCCTGCGCGCCGAGCGTCTTCAACAGCGCGGCGGGCATGTCGAGTTCGGCGAAGGTGTCGACCGGGGGCAGCGCGGGGGTGGTGTTCTCCGGCATGGTGAACTCGCGTGGCGGCGTGGGCTGTTGCCTGCGCTGCTGCTCGGGGGCGCGCCGCTTTCCGGCTGCTGCGGGACGGGGACTGCGACGGCTGGACGGGCGGGCTGAGCTGGCCATGCGGCATGCCTTCCGGGTACTCCGGGGGTGGGGACAGCATGAGCCGGGGCCCGCACCGTGAAGGTGCGGACCCCGGCCCGGTGATGCTGGATCAGGCGGGGAGGATGTTCTCCGCCTGCGGGCCCTTCTGGCCCTGGGTGACGTCGAAGGTCACCTTCTGGCCTTCCTGGAGCTCGCGGAAGCCCGAGGTGGCGATGTTCGAGTAGTGGGCGAAGACATCAGCGCCGCCGCCGTCCTGCTCGATGAAGCCGAAGCCCTTTTCCGAGTTGAACCACTTCACGGTACCGGTGGCCATGTAATTCTCCTTGAAACAGGTAGCAGCCCCCCATTCCGAGAACGCCCCGGCAAAACAATAATGCGCCTGAGGATCATTCCCGTCAGGCGCACATAAAGTCTATGGGTACCAAAACTGCAACACGCTGATCTTAGCACGCTTTTTCAGCGCGCCGCGAGCCCGTCCAGGACCATGGTCAGATACTGGCGCGCGATCTCCTCCGGACGGTGCTGTCCGCCCGGCCGGTACCAGGACGCGGCCACCCATACGGTGTCGCGGACGAACCGGTAGGCGAGGCGGAGGTCGAGGTCGGCGCGGAAGACCCGGTCCGTGACGCCGCGCTCCAGGGTGGTGAGCCATGTCACCTCGAACCGGCGCTGGGACTCGGCGAGGAAGCCGAACCGCTCCTGCGCGACGAGCTGCCTGGCCTCCTTCTGGTAGATCGCGACGGCGGCGCGGTGCCGGTCGATCTCCCGGAAGGACTCGGTGACGAGGGCCTCCAGGGTCTGCCGGGGGCCGAGCCCCGCGTCGAGCACGGTGTCGTAGCCCGCCCACAGCTCGTCGAGGAAGGTGCGCAGGATCTCCTCCAGCATCGATTCCTTGGAGTCGAAGTGGTAGTAGAGGCTGCCGGCGAGCATGCCCGCCTCGTCGGCGATCCTGCGGACGGTGGTGGCGTTGTAGCCCTGGGCGGCGAAGACCTCGGCGGCGGTCGCCAGGATCTCGCGGCGCCGCTCGGGCGAGGCGCTCACCTTGGGCGCCTGGGGCTTCTTCTTCGTGGACACGCCCCCATTGTGGTGTGCGCGGCCGGGTGCCGGGCGACCGCCCGGGGGTCGCGGACCGGCGGGGCCCGGCGCGCGGCGGGTCAGATCCCGGTGACGACGGCGACCGGGCCCCGCGCGTGCAGCGCGGCCGCTCCTTCGACGAGTGCGGCGTCGTAGCGGCCGAGTACGTGTCCCGCGACCTCCGCGCCCTCCTCGGTGAGGGCGACGACGAGTGCGGTGCCCGGCGCGAGGGCCGACGCTCCGTGGACGACGGCGACGGACGGCGACGCGGCGAGGGCGGAGCGTCGCCACATGACGTTGAGGTTGACCACGGGGCCGCCGAGCAGCCGGCAGTCCGTGGGCGCGTCCCCGGCGAAGTCCCGTGGCCGGTAGAGGGAGTCGACCAGGGTGGGGACCGCGCCGACGGTCAGCTCCATCCCGTCGCCCTCGACCATGGTGAGGGTGCGGTCGACGCCGGGGAACGCGGAGAACGGCCCGTCGGCGGCCACGTCGGCGAGGCTGGCCCGCCACCGGAAGCCGGCCGTGCCCGCGCCGTGCGGCCGGCCGGCGATCTCGCGGGTGACGCCGCCCCCGTTCTTCCACGGGACGGCGGCGCGGTCGGCGGCGGGCAGCGGGCGTACGACGGGGTCGATCATGAACGCCGAGGGTACGCCGGGCACACCCGCCCCCACCAGGCGTGCGAGGGGTGGCTATGTTGTTCGCCGCCCTACGTTGACGAGCCCCAGGAGGCGGCCGTGGAGCCCACCCCTCAGTCCGCCGCGACACCGACGTGCTACCGCCACGCCGACACCGGTACGCACGTCAGCTGCGTCCGCTGCGAACGGCCCATATGTCCTGCCTGTATGCGGGAGGCGGCCGTCGGGTTCCAGTGCCCGGCGTGTGTGCGCGAGGGGTCCCGTTCGGTGCGGCAGGCCCGCACGGTGGCCGGTGGCCGGATCTCGGCCGTGCCGCTGGTGACGTACGCGCTGATGGCCGTGAACGTCCTCGTCTACCTCGGTGAGGTGCTGCGTCCGGGCATCGTCGAGCGGTTGCAGATGCTCGGCCAGGGGCTGGTCGGCCCGGACGGTGCGCGCTACGTCTACCAGGACCACTACCCCGTGGACTTCCACGCCGACGGGGTGGCCGAGGGCGAGTGGTACCGGCTGTTGACCGGCGCGTTCCTCCATCTGCCGCCCACCGAGGGCGTGTTCGGCGTCCTGCACATCGTGCTGAACATGGCGTCGCTGTGGAACCTCGGCCGGATCGTCGAGGCGCAGCTGGGCCGGGTCCGCTATCTCGCGCTGTACCTCGTCTCCGCTCTCGGCAGCTCGGTGGTGGTCCTGCTGATCGTGCCGCGGACCCCGACCGTCGGCGCGTCCGGCGCGATCTTCGGGCTCGGCGCGGCGTACTACGTGATCGCGCGGCGGCTCGGGGCGGACATGCGCCAGGTCAACCGGTTCATGGCGTACTTCCTGCTGTGGATGCTGATCTCCGCCGGGTTCACGTCGTGGCAGGGGCATCTGGGCGGGCTGCTGACGGGCGGTCTCGTGACGGTGGGGCTCGTGTACGCGCCGCGGGAGCGCCGGGAACCGGTGCAGTGGCTGGTGTGCGGGGCGGTCGTGGCGCTGCTCGTGGCGGTGGCCGTATGGCGGTCGGCAGCGCTGTAGATCATGGCCGGCGGCCCGGCGCATACGCTGTCCGCATGAAACGCGTCGGGGGTCTGGTCCTCTCGTTCGTCACCGTGGCCTGCGTCGGTACCGCGGGCGCCTTCTTCCTGTCCTCCGGCGACACGAGCGAGGACGCGCCCGCCCGCGCCGGGGCGTCGGCCACCTCCGTGCCGCCCGGTCTGGCCGCCCCCGACAAGAAGGAGCTGGCGCAGCAGCTCGTCGCGAGCGCGGAGAACTCGACGCTGGACTGGCGCGGCCAGTACGGCTACGTGGAGGACCTCGACGACGGCCAGGGCTACACGGCGGGCATCATCGGTTTCTGCACCGGCACCCACGACCTGCTCGCCCTGGTCGAGCGGTACACCGAGGCCCGCCCGCACAACCGGCTGGCCCGCTATCTGCCCGCGCTGCGCGCCGTCGACGGCACGGACTCGCACGAGGGCCTCGATCCCGGGTTCCGGGCCGCGTGGAAGGCCGAGGCGAAAGTGGCGGCGTTCCGGAAGGCGCAGGACAGGGAGCGCGACCGCATCTACTTCGACCCGGCGGTCCGCCTCGCCAAGCGCGACGGCCTGGGCACGCTCGGCCAGTTCATCTACTACGACGCGATCGTCATGCACGGCCCCGGCACCGGCCCGAACAGCTTCCACGGGCTGCGCGAGCGGGCCATGGCGGAAGCCGACACCCCGGCCGAGGGCGGCGCGGAGGAGGCGTACCTCGACATCTTCCTGGACGCCCGCCGGGCGCTGATGAAGTCGCAGAAGTCGCACCGGGACACGACCCGGGTCGACACCGCTCAGCGGCGGTTCCTGTACGACGGGAACCTGTCGCTGGAGACGCCGCTGACGTGGCAGGTGTACGGGGAGACGTACCACGTCGACTGAGTGCCTGTCCTTGAACCCCCGTCTGCGCAGCGACGCCCGGCGCGTGAGCGTCCCGGGACCTGACCCCGAACGCACCGCGACGCCCACCCGGTCGTCCGGTCGGGGACAGTGGGGCAGGCGTCGCGCTCAGTTCCGTACGCCGTTGTACGGGACGTTCAGGGGTGGACCGTCACACCATGAGGGCGCGGTCCGTCGGGCGGATCGGCGCCGGGAGTTCCGAGACGCCGGTCAGGAAGTGGTCCACGCCGCGGGCGGCCGAGCGGCCCTCCGCGATGGCCCAGACGATGAGCGACTGGCCGCGGCCCGCGTCACCGGCGACGAAGACGCCGGGGACGTTGGTCTGGAAGTCGGCGTCGCGGTCGATGTTGCCGCGGGCGTCGAGGTCCAGGCCGAACTGGGCGACGAGCCCGTTCTCCTGGTCCGTGCCGGTGAAGCCCATCGCGAGCGTGACCAGCTGCGCGGGGATCTTGCGCTCGGTGCCGGGCTTCGGGGTGAGCTTGCCGTCGATGAACTCGACCTCGGTGAGGTGCAGCGCCTGGACGTTGCCGTCCTCGTCGCCTTCGAAGTGGGTCGTCGAGACGGAGTAGACCCGCTCGCCGCCCTCCTCGTGCGCCGAGGTCACCTTGTAGAGCATCGGGAACGTCGGCCAGGGCTGCGAGACCGGGTTCCGGTCGTCGCCCGGGCGCGGCATGATCTCCAGCTGCGTCACGGAGGCGGCGCCCTGGCGGTGGGCGGTGCCCACGCAGTCGGCGCCGGTGTCGCCGCCGCCGATGACGACGACGTGCTTGCCCTCGGCGGTGATGGGGGGCTGCACGAAGTCGCCCTCCTGCACCTTGTTGGAGAGCGGCAGGTACTCCATGGCGAAGTGGATGCCGTTCAGCTCGCGGCCCGGGACCGGCAGGTCGCGGGAGACGGTGGCGCCCGCGGCGATGACGACGGCGTCGTAGCGCTTGCGCAGCTTCGCCGCGTCGATGTCGCGGCCGATCTCCACGCCGGTGCGGAACTTGGTGCCCTCCGCGCGCATCTGCTCGATGCGGCGGTTGATGTGCCGCTTCTCCATCTTGAACTCGGGGATGCCGTAGCGGAGCAGGCCGCCGATGCGGTCGGCGCGCTCGTAGACGGCGACCGTGTGGCCGGCCCGCGTCAGCTGCTGGGCGGCGGCCAGACCGGCCGGGCCCGAGCCGATGACGGCGACGGTCTTGCCGGAGAGCCGCTCGGGGGCCTGGGGCGCGACGTCGCCGCGGTCCCACGCCTGGTCGATGATCGAGACCTCGACGTTCTTGATGGTGACGGGCGGCTGGTTGATGCCCAGCACACACGCCGACTCGCACGGGGCGGGGCACAGCCGGCCGGTGAACTCCGGGAAGTTGTTGGTGGCGTGCAGTCGCTCCTGTGCCGCCGACCAGTCCTCGCGGTAGGCGAAGTCGTTCCACTCGGGGATCAGGTTCCCCAGCGGACAGCCGTTGTGGCAGAAGGGGATGCCGCAGTCCATGCAGCGCGAGGCCTGCTTGCTGATGATGGGGAGCAGCGAGCCGGGAACGTAGACCTCGTTCCAGTCCCGCAGCCGCTCGTCGACGGGGCGCGTCTCGGCGACTTCGCGCCCGTGGTTGAGAAAGCCCTTGGGATCAGCCATTGGTCGCCGCCTCCATCATCTTCTCGGTGATCGCGGTCTCGGAGAGACCCGCTCGCTCGGCGGCGTCCTTGGCGGCGAGCACTGCCTTGTACGTACTGGGGATGATCTTGCTGAAGCGCTCCACGGACACGGTCCACTCGGCGAGCAGCTTCTCGGCGACCGTCGAGCCGGTCTCCTCGGCGTGGCGGCGCACGACGTCGTGCAGCCACTGCTTGTCGGTGTCGTCGAGGGCCTCGACCGCGCCCTGGCTGGTGACGTTGACGTTGTCGGGGTTCAGGTCGATGACGTACGCGACGCCGCCCGACATACCGGCCGCGAAGTTGCGGCCCGTCTCGCCGAGGACGACCGCGTGGCCGCCGGTCATGTACTCGCAGCCGTGGTCGCCCACGCCCTCCGAGACGACCGTGGCGCCGGAGTTGCGGACGCAGAAGCGTTCGCCGGTGCGGCCGCGCAGGAAGAGTTCGCCGCCGGTCGCGCCGTACGCGATCGTGTTGCCGGCGATCGTGGAGAACTCGGCGAGGTGGTCGGCGCCGCGGTCCGGGCGGACGATGATGCGGCCGCCGGACAGGCCCTTGCCGACGTAGTCGTTGGCGTCGCCCTCCAGGCGCAGGGTGACACCGCGCGGCACGAACGCGCCGAACGACTGGCCCGCCGAGCCGGTGAAGGTGATGTCGATGGTGTCGTCGGGCAGTCCCGCCCCGCCGAACTTCTTCGTCACCTCGTGGCCGAGCATCGTGCCGACCGTGCGGTTGATGTTGCGGATGGCGACCTGGGCGCGTACCGGCTGGGCGTCCGCCTGGTCGTTCGCGGCGAGGGCGTCGGCGGCGAGCTTGATCAGCTCGTTGTCGAGCGCCTTCTCCAGGGCGTGGTCCTGCGTGGCGATCTGGTGGCGCACGGCGCCTTCGGGGAGTTCGGGGACGTAGAAGAGGGGCGCCAGGTCGAGGCCCTGTGCCTTCCAGTGGTCCACGGCCCGCTCGGTGTCGAGGAGTTCGGCGTGGCCGACGGCCTCCTCGATGGTGCGGAAGCCCAGCTCGGCGAGGAGTTCGCGGACTTCCTGAGCGATGAACTCGAAGAAGTTGACGATGTACTCGGCCTTGCCGGAGAACCGCTCGCGCAGCGTCGGGTTCTGCGTGGCGATGCCGACCGGGCAGGTGTCCAGGTGGCAGACGCGCATCATGACGCAGCCGGAGACGACGAGCGGCGCGGTCGCGAAACCGAACTCCTCGGCGCCGAGCAGCGCGGCGATGAGCACGTCACGGCCGGTCTTCAGCTGGCCGTCGGTCTGGACGACGATGCGGTCGCGCAGGCCGTTGAGCAGCAGCGTCTGCTGGGTCTCGGCGAGGCCGAGCTCCCAGGGGCCGCCCGCGTGCTTGAGCGAGGTGAGCGGCGAGGCGCCGGTGCCGCCGTCGTGGCCGGAGATGAGGACGACGTCCGCGTGGGCCTTGGACACACCGGCCGCGACCGTGCCGACGCCGACCTCGGAGACCAGCTTCACGTGGATGCGGGCCTGCGGGTTGGCGTTCTTGAGGTCGTGGATCAGCTGAGCCAGGTCCTCGATGGAGTAGATGTCGTGGTGCGGCGGCGGCGAGATCAGACCGACGCCGGGGGTGCTGTGCCGGGTCTTGGCGACCCAGGGGTACACCTTGTGGCCGGGCAGCTGGCCGCCCTCGCCGGGCTTGGCGCCCTGCGCCATCTTGATCTGGATGTCGTCGGCGTTGACCAGGTACTCGGAGGTCACACCGAAGCGGCCGGAGGCGACCTGCTTGATCGACGAGCGGCGCGCCGGGTCGTAGAGACGGTCGGCGTCCTCGCCGCCCTCACCGGTGTTGGACTTGCCGCCCAGCTGGTTCATGGCGATGGCGAGGGTCTCGTGGGCCTCGCGGGAGATGGAGCCGTAGGACATGGCGCCGGTCGAGAACCGCTTGACGATCTCGGAGACCGGCTCGACCTCGTCGATGGAGATGGGCTCGCGGCCCTCGGACTTGAAGCCGAACAGGCCGCGCAGCGTCATCAGACGCTCCGACTGCTCGTTCACCCGGCCCGTGTACTTCTTGAAGATGTCGTAGCGGCGCGAGCGCGTCGCGTGCTGGAGGCGGAAGACCGTCTCCGGGTCGAACAGGTGCGGCTCGCCCTCGCGGCGCCACTGGTACTCGCCGCCGATGTCGAGGGCGCGGTGCGCGGGCGCGATGCCGGTGACGGGGTACGCCTTCGCGTGCCGCGCGGCGACCTCCTGGGCGATGATGTCGAGGCCGGCGCCGCCGATCTTGGTGGCGGTGCCGTTGAAGTACTTCTCGACGAAGGCCTCGTCGAGGCCGACGGCCTCGAAGACCTGGGCGCCGCGGTAGGAGGCGACGGTCGAGATGCCCATCTTGGACATGACCTTCAGGACGCCCTTGCCGAGCGCGTAGATGAGGTTGCGGATGGCCTGCTCGGCGCCGCCCTCCTCGTCGGCGGCCAGGAACGTGCCGGCGCGGACCAGGTCCTCGACGGACTCCATCGCCAGGTACGGGTTGACGGCCGCGGCGCCGAAGCCGATGAGCAGCGCGACGTGGTGGACCTCGCGGACGTCGCCGGCCTCGACGAGCAGCCCCACCTGGGTGCGCTGCTTCGTACGGATGAGGTGGTGGTGGACGGCCGAGGTGAGCAGCAGCGACGGGATCGGCGCGTGCTCGGCGTCCGAGTGCCGGTCCGAGAGGACGATCAGGCGGGCGCCGGCCTCGATGGCGGCGTCGGCCTCGGCGCAGATCTCGTCGATGCGGGCGGCGAGCGCTTCACCGCCGCCGGAGACCCGGTACAGACCGGAGAGGGTCGCGGCCTTCATGCCGGGCATGTCGCCGTCGGCGTTGATGTGGATGAGCTTGGCCAGCTCGTCGTTGTCGATCACCGGGAAGGGCAGGGTGACCGAGCGGCAGGAGGCGGCCGTGGGCTCCAGCAGGTTGCCCGCCGGGCCCAGCGAGGAGCGCAGCGAGGTGACGAGCTCTTCGCGGATCGCGTCCAGCGGCGGGTTGGTGACCTGCGCGAACAGCTGGGTGAAGTAGTCGAAGAGCAGGCGCGGGCGGGCCGAGAGCGCGGCGATCGGGGTGTCCGTGCCCATCGAGCCGATCGGCTCGGCGGCGGCCTTGGCCATCGGCGCGACGAGGATGCGCAGCTCTTCCTCGGTGTAGCCGAAGGTCTGCTGGCGGCGCGTGACGGAGGCATGCGTGTGCACGATGTGCTCGCGCTCGGGCAGGTCGGAGAGCTCGATCTCGCCGGCTTCGAGCCAGTCGCCGTACGGCTGCTCGGCGGCGAGACCGGCCTTGATCTCGTCGTCCTCGATGATGCGGTGCTCGGCGGTGTCGACGAGGAACATCCGGCCGGGCTGGAGCCGGCCCTTCTTGACGACCTTCGCCGGGTCGATGTCGAGGACGCCGACCTCGGAGCCGAGGACGACGAGGCCGTCGTTGGTGACCCAGTAGCGGCCGGGGCGCAGACCGTTGCGGTCGAGAACGGCACCGACCTGGACGCCGTCGGTGAAGGTGACGCAGGCGGGCCCGTCCCAGGGCTCCATCAGCGTGGCGTGGTACTGGTAGAAGGCGCGCCGGTCGGCGTCCATGGAGTCGTGGTTCTCCCACGCCTCCGGAATCATCATCAGGACGCTGTGCGGAAGCGAACGTCCGCCGAGGTGGAGCAGTTCCAGCACCTCGTCGAAGGACGCGGAGTCCGAGGCGTCCGGCGTACAGACCGGGAAGATCCGCTCCAGCTTCTCCGTGCCGTTGGCGTCGGCGCCGAACAGCTCGGAGGCGAGCTGGGACTCGCGGGCGCGCATCCAGTTGCGGTTGCCCTTGACGGTGTTGATCTCACCGTTGTGCGCGACGAAGCGGTACGGGTGCGCGAGCGGCCACGACGGGAACGTGTTCGTGGAGAAGCGCGAGTGGACGAGCGCGATGGCCGAGGTGAAGCGGCGGTCGGACAGGTCCGGGAAGAAGGGCTCCAGCTGGCCGGTGGTCAGCATGCCCTTGTAGACGATGGTGCGGGCGGAGAGCGACGGGAAGTACACGTCGGCCTCGCGCTCGGCACGCTTGCGCAGCAGGAAGGCCTTGCGGTCGAGCGCGATGCCCTTGTTGACGCCGTCCGCGACGAAGAGCTGCCGGAATTCGGGCATCGTCGAGCGGGCGGTGGCGCCGAGCAGCTGCGGGGCGACCGGGACCTCGCGCCAGCCGAGGACGGTGAGGCCCTCTTCGGCGGCGATCGTCTCGACCTGCGAGACGTACTCCTGGGTGCCCTGCTGGGGCAGGAAGGCGATACCGACGGCGTACGAACCGGCGGCGGGGAGGTCGAAGTCGACCGCCTCGCGCAGGAAGGCGTCCGGAACCTGGGACAGGATGCCCGCGCCGTCGCCCGAGTCGGGCTCGGAGCCGGTGGCACCGCGGTGCTCCAGGTTGCGCAGCACCGTGAGCGCCTGCTCGACCAGCGCGTGGCTCGCCTCGCCGGTGAGGGTGGCCACGAAGCCGACGCCGCAGGCGTCGTGCTCGTTGCGCGGGTCGTACAGTCCCTGCGCGGCAGGGCGAGCATCCATGTGCGACCGGTTCATGGCACTCCGGCCGTTGTTGGAATGCTGGGACGGCTGGCGCGGCGTACGCATCGGCTCTCCCGTCGTCGTCGTGGCATTTGCGTGCCGAGGGACGACGTTGGCCCTCTGCGAAGTACATGCTGCTGCAAAATTTCGTGCAGGTTACATGATGGAACGAATCTCGGAAACCGGATACTTCGTTTCACCATGCGGACACCGCGGTGGCGGCGAGAGGGGTGCCCGGCGGGCAGATCGATACCCAGGGGGCCGGTACGCCGTAGCGCTCGCGGGCCTCATTGCCCACAGCGCTTACGGCTCATGCCCCGTGGTCAAGTAATCGAAACCGTCCAGTAACGACTACTTATGCAAGGCCCTGTATAGCCATCTTCCGGCCGTGACCGGGGAACCGTCAACCTATTGCCGTACCGAAAAGATGGCCCAGGAGATACGTCACACCGGCCGCGGCACCGCCCAGGGCCAACTGCCGCAGCCCGCTGAACCACCACGAGCGTGCCGTCACCCTCGCCACGACCGCGCCGCACGCGAACAGCCCGATGAGCGCCAGCACCACGGCCGGCCACAGCGCGGTCGCCCCCAGCAGATAGGGCAGTACGGGCAGCAGGGCGCCCAGGGCGAACGAGCCGAACGAGGAGACCGCGGCCACCGTCGGCGAGGGCAGATCGCCCGGATCGATCCCCAGCTCCTCGCGGGCGTGGATCTCCAGGGCCTGCTCGGGGTCCTTCGACAGCTGCCGCGCGACCTCCGCGGCCAACCGGGGCTCGACTCCGCGGGACTCGTACAGCTCGGCGAGCTCCCGCTCCTCGTCGGCCGGGTGCTTGCGCAGCTCGCGGCGCTCGACGTCCAGTTCGGCCTCGACCAGCTCGCGCTGGGAGGCGACGGAGGTGTACTCACCGGCCGCCATGGAGAACGCGCCCGCGGCGAGCCCCGAGAGACCGGTGATGATCACGGTCTGCTGCGAGACGGCGCCACCGGCGACACCGGCCATCAGCGCGAAGTTGGAGACGAGACCGTCCATGGCGCCGAACACCGCCGGGCGCAGCCAGCCGCCGCTGACGTCGCGGTGGGTGTGGTTGTCCCGGTGCGCGTCGTGCAGTGTCGCCTCGGTCTCGATGATGGCCATGCTCGTGAACCCACTCCCCTAGCTCCGACTTCTGACTCGAAAGTACGCGCGGAAAAACGCCGCCGCTAGCAAGGAAGGCCGTACTTACCTGCGGTTTTGCGCCCTGCGCAACGCACCCGGCAGTCGCTGACCTCGGCCTTCCCACCGTCACTCGTGAGATGGATCACCTGATGGCTCCGTTGACGGACGGGGAACCCTGACACCACCATCTGTAAACGTTTCCAGCTACCGGAAACGTTTACAGTGATCCCGTTTCGAGGAGCAGACAGGTGCCGAGAAGAGGGGCGTCCCCCCAGCGGGGCCAGCCGACGATCGTCTCCATCGCCGAGCGCGCGGGAGTCTCGATCGCCTCCGTCTCGCGCGTCCTCAACGGCCTCGGGGCCCGCCGCGACACCGTCGAGCGGGTCGAGCGCGCCGCCGCCGAACTCGGCTACGTGCCGAACGCGGTGGCCCGCTCCCTCAAGGACGGCCGCACCCGCCAGCTCACCTTCGCGATGCCCGACATCGGCAACCCCGTGTACGTGGCGATGGTCCGCGCCATCCAGTCGGTGGCGAAGGCGGCCGGCTACCGCCTGCTCCTGCACTCCACCGACGCCGTCGTCGACGACGAGCTGGCCGTCCTGCGCAGCCTCGGCGACCGCACCAGCGACGGCCTCATCATCTGTCCCATCCGCATCACCGACGACCACATCCGGGCGCTGCGCACCGCGGTGGGCCCGGTCGTGGTCATAGGGTCCCTGCCCGATGACGTGCCCGTGGACAGCGTGCGCGCCGACTCCGTCGCGGGCGCCGCGCTCGCCGTACGCCACCTGTACGAGACCGGCCGGCGCCGCATCGCCTTCGTCAACGGCCCCTACGACACGGTCCCCGGCCGCAACCGCGAGGAGGGCTACCGGGCGGCGCTCGCCGCCTGCGGCCTCCCGTACGACCCCGCGCTCGTCGTCCACACCGACTTCGGCATCGAATCGGGCGCCGAGGCCGCCGAGGCGCTCCTGCGCCGGGCACCCGACGCTGTCTTCTGCGCCAACGACCAGCTGGCGCTCGGCGCGGCCCGCGCCCTGCACGCCCGCGCGCTGCGCATACCCGAGGACGTGGCGGTCGCGGGGATGGACGACAGCATCCTGGCGCAGGCCGGTTGGCCCCCACTGACCAGCGTCGACCTCGGCTCCACCGAACGCGGCCGGCGCGCCGCCGAACTGCTCCTGGAGCGCCTCGCCGCCACCGGCTCCCCCGCCCCCCGCACCACCACCGCCCCTCCCCGCCTCGTCGTCCGCGCCTCCACGGGCCGGGCGGCGCCCGACGCTTGAGAGTCACGAGGTTCGAGCCATGAGTCTCACCGCCTCCCGGGACAGTGCCGTCCCGGGCAGCCGCGGCACCCCGCCGCCCCGCAGCCCCGACCAGCGCAGAAGGGCGCTGGGTCTGGACCGGGGCGCCTGGTTCCTGCTGCTCCCCGCGCTGATCCCGATCCTGATACTCAGCGTCGGGCCCCTCCTGTACGGCCTCTCGCTCGCGTTCACCGACTCGCAGGCGGGCCGCACGCAGCCCACCCGGTTCGTGGGCCTGGACAACCTGCTGGACCTGCGCCACGACAGTCTCTTCTGGGAGTCGTTCCGCATCGGCCTGACCTGGGCGGTGTGCGTCACCGCGCTCCAGTTCGTGCTGGCCCTCGGCCTGGCGCTCCTGCTCAATCAGAACCTGCGGTTCCGCTGGCTGGCGCGGACCCTGGCACTGGTCCCCTGGGCGATGCCGGAGGTCGTGGTCGGCATCATGTGGCGGCTCGTCTACCACTCGGACGCGGGCATCCTGAACAAGACACTCACGCAACTGGGCCTGATCCACGAGAACGTCGACTGGCTCTCGAACCTCTCCTACGCGCTGCCCGCGGTGATCGTCGTAGGCGTCTGGGCGGGCATGCCGCAGACCACCGTCGTCCTCCTGGCCGGCCTGCAGAACGTGCCGCACGAACTGCGCGAGGCCGCACAACTGGACGGCGCGGGGCTCTGGCGCCGCTTCACGGCGGTCACCTGGCCGGCGCTGAAACCGGTCGTCCTCGCGGTCACGGCGCTGAACTTCATCTGGAACTTCAATTCCTTCGGCCTGGTGTACGTCCTCACGCAGGGCGGCCCGGGCGGCCAGACCCGGCTGCCGATGCTGTTCGCGTACGAAGAGGCCTTCAAGTACGGGCAGTTCGGATACGCCGCCGCGATGGGCCTGGTCATGATCGCGGTGATCGCGGTCCTGCTCACCCTGTTCCTGCGCAAGCGGCTCAAGGAGGACGCGGCATGAGTGCGACAACGTTCCCCAAGGTCCGCGCACGGCGGGCGGCAGGCCGGACGGCCCAGTACCTCACCCTGCTCTGCTACCTGGTCTTCCTGGCGTTCCCCCTCCTGTGGCTGCTGTCGACCTCGTTCAAATCCCCACAAGAACTCGGCTCGATCGACCCGACCTGGCTCCCCCAGCACCCGAGCCTGGACAACTACAGAGCGGCGTTCGACGCACAGCCACTCCTCCACTCAGCCCTCAACAGCTTGATCGTCGCGGTGAGCGCCTCCGTCATCTCGGTGGCGATCGCGGTCCCGGCGGCGTACGTGATGGTCCGCTACAGGTCGCGGGTCAGCCAGGCGGGCACGGCGTGGATCCTGGTCAGCCAGATGTTCCCGTTCGTCCTGGTGATCATCCCGCTGTTCCTGGTCCTGAAGAACCTGCACATGATCGACAGCGTCCCCGGCCTGATCATCGTGTACGTCGTCTGGAACCTGCCCTTCTCGCTCTGGATGCTCCAGGGCTACGTGAAGTCGGTGCCGCGCTCCCTGGAGGAGGCGGCGGCGATGGACGGAGCGGGCCGCCTGCGCACGCTGACCAGCGTGGTCCTCCCCCTGCTGGCCCCCGGTCTGGTGGCGACGCTGATGTTCAGCTTCGTGACGGCCTGGAACGAGTTCTTCTTCGCCCTCGTGCTGCTCAAGTCCCCGGAGAACCAGACGATGTCGGTCATCCTCACCCGCTTCCTCGGCGCCGAGGGCGTCGCGGACCTGGGCCCGCTGGCGGCGGCCTCGGTCCTCGCGACCATCCCCAGCCTGGTCTTCTTCGCGCTGCTCCAGCGCCGGCTGGTGGGCGGCATGCTCAGCGGGGCGGTGAAGGGCTGATGCGCGCACGGAACCTCACGGCGGCCGCGGCCACGGCGCTCACCCTCTGCCTCCTGGCCGGCTGCGGCGGGAACGGGGACACGGCCGACGGCAAGGTCACCCTCGAATTCCTGAGCCTCGCCTGGCAGAAGGAGTCGGTGGACGCCAACAAGGCGCTCGTAGCCCACTGGAACGAGACGCACGCCCGCATCAAAATCAAGTACGTACAGGGCAGTTGGGACAACATCCACGACCAGCTTCTCACCTCCTTCGAGGGCGGCGAGGCGCCGGACATCTTCCACGACGACGCCTCGGACCTCACGGACTTCGCGAACGGCGGTTACCTCGCCGACCTGACGAAGTACCTGCCGGCGTCCCTGCGCGAGGACATCCCCCAGGCGTCCTGGGCGACGACCACCTACGGCCACAGGACGTACGGCGTGCCGTTCCTCCAGGAACCCCGCGTCCTGATCGCGAACACCAAGCTGCTGAAGCGGTCCGGCGTCCGCATTCCCACCGCGCAACACCCGTGGAGCTGGGCGGAGTTCGAGTCGGTGGCGAAGAAGCTCACCACGCGCGGGCCGAGGGCCACCTACGGCGTCGCGTGGTCGATGAAGGAACCGGTCAGCCAGTCGGTCAACCTCGCCCTCTCCACCGACGGCAAGATCTTCTACAAGGACAAGGACGGCAAGAACGAGATCCGCTACGACAGCGCGGACTCGGCCGTCGCACGGCTCATCAACAGGCAGGTCAACAAGGACCGCACGGCGCCCAAGTCGGGCCTGGGCATGTCGGGTTCGGACACGCTGCCCGGCTTCTTCGCGGGCCGTTACGCGATGCTGCCGCTCAACTTCTCCTACCGTCAGCAGGTGCGGCAGCAGGCGCCGGAGAACTTCGACTGGTCGGTGCTGCCGATGCCGTCAGGGGCGGGCGGCATGGCACAGGGAACGGCCCCTCAGACCCTGTCGGTCTCCGAGGACAGCGAGCACAAACAGGCGGCGGCCGACTTCGTCGCGCACCTCACACAGGCCGAGCACCAGGTGCAACTGGCGCGTGGCGACTGGCTGTTGCCCACGAGCACCAAGGCGCTCAAGGATCCGTCGCTGACGACCGAAAAGAACGGCTGGAGGACCGGCGCCGACATAGCGGCGGCGCTGCGCCCGTCCCCGGTGCTCGGGGTGCGTGGCTACGCGGAGTGGAAGGACAAGATCGCCACCCCGGCGTACCAGGAGTACTACAACGGCGCGTTCGGCGCCGACGAACTGCGCAAGCGTCTGGCGGGCGACGGCAACCGCATCCTCGACCGCTACCAGCGCTGACCCCAGCACGGCCCAGCACGACCCCAGAAAAGAGCACGAACACACCATGAGCGTCAGCGTCGACCCGGATCATCCCGCGGACGGCACCGCGGCCCCCCGCAGACTGCGCACGGTTCCGCACCCCCCGCCGCCCGGCACGATCTCCCTGCGGGACCGGGCCCGCGGCGCGCTCCTCGGCCTCGCCGTCGGCGACGCGCTGGGCGCGCCCGCGGAGAACATGAAGCCGTCCCAGATCCGCGAACGCTGGGGCCGCATCGAGGGATTCGTCGCCGACAATCCGGCCGGGACGGACGACACCGAGTACGCGATCTTCTCCGGTCTGCTCCTCGCCGAGCACGGCGCGGAACTCACCATCGCCGATGTCGAGGCGGCCTGGCACACCTGGATCGCGGATCAGGACGAGGGCCCGTTCAAGGGTGCGGGGTTCAGCGAACGCGGCACCCTGGAGAACCTGCGCAGGGGCCTGGCCGCCCCGATCTCGGCGCAGCACCGGCACGCCTGGAGCGACGGCCTCGCGATGCGGGCGGCGCCTTTCGGCGTCTACGCGGCGGGCCGCCCGGCCGAAGCGGCGCGGCTGGTCGCGATCGACGGCACGGTGTCGCACGACGGCGAGGGCATCCACGGCGGCCGGGCGGTGGCGGCCGGTGTGGCGGCGGCCATGGTCAGCCACAACCCGGACGCGGTCGTGCAGGCGGCGCTCTCGGTGGTCCCGGACGACTCCTGGACGGCTCGCTCCCTGCACCGCGCGGTACAGGCGGCGCGCCGGGCCCGCCGTGCCCCGGACGGCACGCAGCTCTCGATGGAACGGGCGGTACGCAAGGCCGTCGTCATCGGCGGCTACCCGTGGACGGACCTGGCGCCCGAGGCGGTGGGCCTGGCGTTCGGGGCGTTCGCGGTGGCCCGCGGCGACTTCCGCGAGTCCGTGCTCACGGCCGTGAACATGGGCCGCGACGCGGACACGACGGCGGCGGTGGCGGGGGCGCTGGCCGGCGCGCTGCGCGGCGAGACCTCGATCCCGGCGCCCTGGTCGTCGGCGATCGGCCCGGTCCGCGGCAGCTGCCTGCCGTCCATGGCGGGCCGCCATGTGTTGGACGTGGCGACGCGCCTGAGCCCGCCCCCGCCGGACCACGAGGGGGCGGCGGCGTGAGCACCCCCGCAGCGCGGGAGGACCTCCTCGCACGAACCCCCACCACCGGCCTGCACCGAGCCCCCTGGCACACGCCCCCGACGCTGAACAGCCGCCCCGGACGGCAGATCGCCCAAGCCGACGAACCCCGCATCGGAAAGGACCACCGACGGGCACTCGCAAGACGACGTGAGGGGCGGCGTCGGGGTGCCCCCGCAGGACTCCGCAGGAACCCAGCACAGGACGACCCGCCTATGGCGTACAGCAGGCGCGGCAACCGATCCGGCCGAGGAGGCACCCCGGCGCCGCCCCGCCCCACACCACGACAGGCGGCGCACCAGCCCCGCCCACAGAGAGGCCACCCCATGACAACCACCCCGGCGGACATGACGTCCCGCATCGAGGGCCTCCTGCTGGGTATCGCCGCGGGAGACGCGGCCGGCTGGCCGTCGGGACGACACCGCGCGGCCCGCCTCCCCGACTGGACCCGCCGCCTCACCCGGGAACTGGACACGTTCGCGGAGCAGAACGCCACGACGACCCTCCCCGTCCCGATCGCCCTGAACCAGCCCTCGGAACCGTTGCGCCTGGGCCCGTCCGACGACGCCGAATGGGCCGCGTTCACCGCGACCGCCGTCCTCGACGCGTACGCGGAGGGCCTGGGCGACCTCCCCCCGGACCACCGCGTCCGCTCCGCGCTCTCCCTGGCCTGGAACACCCTCGCGGACGAGATCGCCGCGGCAGCGGCCCGCGCCGACGAGATCGAGTCGGCGGAGATCCCGCTCCGCGCCCGTATCTCCGTCCGCGCGGGCCTCGGCAACCTCGCCGCGGGACTCCGCCCGCCGGCGACGGGCCACGACAACCCGCACTACTTCGACGACGCGGCCTGCGTACGCGCCGCGGTCCTGGCGACGGTCCACCCGGGGGAGCCCGAACGCGCCGCGGATCTGGCCGAGTTCGACGCGCGGTACACGCAGGACGGCGACGGCGTGCACGGAGCCAGGGCGATGGCGGCGGCCGTGGCAGCGGCGCTGGGCGGCGCGTCGGTGGACGCCTGTGTGGACGCGGCGCTCGCCCAGCTTCCGGAGGGCACCGAGATCCACCGCAACGCGCACCGGGCGGTGGAACTGGGCCGGACCGCGGCGGCGGCGCGCCCGGGCCTGCCCGGCAACGCGTTCGCTCTCGTCCCGGTACTGGAGCACGAGATCGTCGACCACGTGTACAGCTACGGTATCGCGGCCGCGGAGACGGTCCCCGTGGCGCTGGCGGTGGCGACGGCGGCCGCGGGCGCGGTCGCGGAGGCGGTACCGACCACTGCCTGTCTGTCGCGGGTGGCGGACTCGGCTCCCGCGCTGGCGGGCGCGCTGACGGGCGCGATCGGCGGCGCGGAGGCGCTTCCACAGACGTGGCGGGACGCCTGCCGCACGCTGGCGGGCTGCGCGCTGCCGCACTTGGCGGGCACGGACCTCACCGACCTGGCGGCCCGCTTGGCGGCAACGCACACCCCCACCCCCACCCCCTCCCCGGAAGGAACTTCGGTATGAGCACCGCCCCCACCCCCCCGTCCCTGGAGGACCGCACCACCGGCGCCCTGGTGGGCGCCGCCGTGGGCGACGCGCTCGGCGGCCCGGTCGAGGGCTGGACCCCGGAGGCGATCGCGGAGCGGCACGGCGGCCGGGTGCGCGGCATCGTGGAGCCGTTCTACAAGGACGACTGGCGGACGGCCCGCCCGATCGCGCCGTACCACAAGGGCGACGGCCACGTCACGGACGACACGTTGATGACGCACGCGCTGGTCCGCGTGTACGAGAAGGTCCGTGACCACCTGGACGCGTACGCCGTGGCGGACCACCTGGTCCCGGACCTGATCACGACGCCCCGCTGGATCCCGGAGCTGGAGGCGGAGGCGCTGCCGCTCCAGCGCATCTTCCTGGCGGAGAAGTGGATCGTGGCGCGGATCCACTACGGGCACGTGGACCCGCGGGAGGCAGGCGTCGGCAACATCGTGAACTGCGGTGCGGCGATGTACATGGCGCCGGTGGGGGCGGTGAACGCGGGCAACCCGCTCAAGGCGTACGAGGAGGCGCTGGACGTGGCGGGTGCGCACCAGAGCTCGTACGGCAGGGAGGCGGCGGGCGTGTTCGCGGCGGCGGTGGCGGCGGCGTACAAGCCGGACGCGACGCCGGTGACGGTGGTCGAGGACGCGCTCGCCCTGGCCAAGGACGGTACGAGGTCGGCGATCGAGGCGGTCTGCGAAGTGGCGTCCCGCTACGACGACTTCGAGGAGGCCCTCGCCCCGCTGCGGGAGGCGGTCACCCCCTTCGACACGGTGGGCCCGGAGTACCGCAAGCCGTCGCTCGGCGCGCGTCGCCCTTCCCGCCTGCACGCGATCGAGGAACTCCCCGTCGCGCTCGGTATGTTGCTGGTCGGGGCCGGCGACTTCCGGCACACGGTGCTGGGGTCGGTCAACTACGGCCGGGACTGCGATTCGATCGCCACGATGAGCGGCGCGATCGTGGGCGCCCTGTACGGGGAGGGCGCGGTGCCCAAGGAGTGGAGCGCCGAGATCGCGCAGGCCAGCAAATTGGACCTGCACGCCCCGGCGGCGGCCCTGGCCCGCGTCACCCGTGAGGTGCACGCGCGGGATCTGGAGCGCCGCCGGGCCCACGAGTCCGCGTTCGCGGCGATCGCGGGACGGTGAGGACCGCGATGCTGCGTCTGACCTGGGTACAGCCCGAGGACCTGCTCGGCCACGAACTGCGTCAGGCGGCGCAGGACGGCCGCGACGCGGCGGCGATCGAGCGGCGCTGGGTCGCGGCGGGCGGCCACCTGGCACCGGAGCGGGCGGGCGCGTCGCCCGCTCCCGGCGACCCCGCGCTCCGGCATCTCGCGGCGCTGCTCCTGGACGACCTGGCGGCGCTGCCGTCGCCCCTGGCCGCGCAGGAGCCCACCGGCCTCGCGGCGATCAGGGCGATCTGCCCGTCCTGGCCCCGCACCCCCGAGCGACCGGCCCAGGGCCCCGCCGCGTACGACGCCCTGCACGCGGCCTGGCTCGGCCGGGCCGTGGGCTGTCTGCTCGGCAAGCCGGTGGAGAAGCTGCCCCTGGAGGGCATCCGGGCCGTCGCCCGGTCCACCGGCAACTGGCCGCTGCACACCTGGTTCACGGAGACCGGCCTGGCTCCGGAGATCGCCGCCGCGTACCCGTGGAACCGGCGCAGCTCACCGACCTCGCTCGCCGAGAACATCGACGGCATGCCCGAGGACGACGACCTCAACTACCCGCTCATCGGGCTGTTGTTGCTCCAGCGCCACGGCTCCGGCTTCACCACCGAGGACGTGGCGAGGCTCTGGCTGGACGAGCTGCCGGCGGGCCGCACGTTCACCGCCGAGCGCGTCGCCTACCGCAACCTCCTCGACGGCGTCGAGCCGCCCGCCACCGCCACCCACCACAACCCGTTCCGCGAGTGGATCGGCGCGCAGATCCGCGCCGACGTCTTCGGCTGGACCAACCCGGGCGACCCGGCGCGCGCCGCCGAGCAGGCGCACCGGGACGCGGTGCTCACCCACACCGCCAACGGGGTGTACGGGGAGATGTTCACGGCCGCCGCCATCGCGGCGGCGGCCTCCGGCACGGCGGACGTGCACGAGGCGCTACGCGTCGGCCTCACGGTCGTGCCGCCGGGCTCGCGGTACGCGAAAGCGATCCGGCTCGGTATCGAACTGGCCTACACGCACGGGGACTTCGACCAGGTGGTGGACGAGCTGCACCGCGCCTACGCCGACCACCACTGGGTGCACGTGCTGCCCAACGCGGCCCTGCTGGCCGCCGCCCTCACCCACGCCGACGGCGACTTCTCCGGCGCGATCTGCCGCGCGGTGTCCGGGGGTTGGGACACGGACTCCAACGGCGCGACGGCCGGTTCCCTCGCGGGTCTGCTCGCGAGGGAGCCCGGCGCGCTCGGCGAGAACTGGACGGCGCCGCTCGCCAACCGGCTCACCACCACGGTCGCCGGCTTCGACGGCATCGGCTTCGACGAACTGGCCAGGCTCACATCGGAGGCCCGCACATGACCCACCCCCGCCCCGCCGAAGGCCCCCTGACGGGTCTGCGCGTACTCGACCTGGCCACGCTCTTCGCGGGCCCGCTCTGCGCCACGATGCTCGGCGACTTCGGTGCCGAGGTCATCAAGGTCGAGCACCCCCGCAGGCCGGACCCGTCCCGCGGCCACGGCCCGTCGAAGGACGGTGTCGGCCTGTGGTGGAAGCACCTGGGCCGCAACAAGAAGAACCTCACCCTCGACCTCTCCTCCCCCGGCGGCCGGGACGTCCTCCTCAGGCTGGCCGCCGCATCGGACGTCGTCGTCGAGAACTTCCGCCCCGGCACCCTGGAGAAGTGGCGACTCGGCTGGGACGAGCTGAGCGCCGCCAACCCGCGCCTCGTGCTGGCCCGCGTCACCGGCTTCGGCCAGTTCGGCCCGTACGCGCGCCGCCCCGGGTTCGGCACGCTCGCGGAGGCGATGAGCGGGTTCGCCGCGATCACCGGCCAGCCGGACGGCCCGCCGACGCTGCCCCCGTTCGGGCTCGCCGACTCCGTCGCCGCGCTCGCCACCTCGTACGCGGTGATGGCGGCGCTGCGCGGACGGGACACGACGGGCCGCGGTCAGGTCGTCGACATGGCGATCATCGAGCCGATGCTGGCGATCCTCGGTCCGCAGGCGACCTGGTACGACCAGCTCGGCTACGTCCAGCCGCGCACCGGCAACCGGTCCACGAACAACGCGCCCCGCAACACGTACCGCACGAGCGACGACAAGTGGGTCGCGGTGTCGACCTCCGCCCAGTCGATCGCGGAGCGGGTGATGCGGCTGGTCGGCAGCCCCGGGTTCATCGAGGAGGAGTGGTTCGCGTCGGGCGCGGGGCGGGCCGGGCACGCGGACGAGCTCGACGCGGCGGTGGGCGGCTGGATCGCGGCCCACACCCGCGACGAGGTGATGGCGGCGTTCGAGGCGGCGGAGGCGGCCATCGCCCCGGTCTACGACATCCGCGACGTGCTGCGCGACGAGCAGTACCGGGCCCTCGGCTCCATCACCGAACTCCCCGACCCGGAGCTCGGCACGGTCAAGATGCAGAACGTCCTCTTCCGCCTCTCCGAGACGCCGGGCGCCGTCAGGTGGGCGGGCCGCCCGCACGGCGCCGACACCGACGAACTCCTCGGCGGCCTCGGCCTGTCGCGCGCGGACATCGCGGCACTGCGGGAGGCTGGTGCGGTATGAGCGACCTCAACGGTGCGTACCTGACCTGGCTCTACGTTCCCGGGGACCGGCCGGGCGTCGTGGCGAAGGCGCTCGGCTCGGGCGCCGACGTGGTCCTGGTCGACCTGGAGGACGCGGTCGCCCCCGACCGCAAGGCGTACGCCCTCGACGCGACGGCGGAGCTGCTCACCGACCGGCACGAGGTGCCGGTGCACGTCCGTGTGAACGCGCTGGACGGGCCCCTCGCCGAGCGGGAGGTACGCCGCCTCGCCCCGCTGCCCGGCCTGGAAGCGCTGCGCCTGCCGAAGGTGCACACCGCCGCGGACCTGGCCCGCGTCTCGGACCGGGCGGTGCGGGTCCCGCCGCTGTACGCCCTCCTGGAGTCGGCGCTCGGCATCGAGCACGCCTACGAGATCGCCTCCCACCCGTCGGTGCACGGCATCGCTCTGGGCGAGGCCGACCTGCGCGCCGAGCTCGGCGTCACCGACGCGCGGGGCCTCGCGTGGGTGCGGGGCCGCGCCGTGGTGGCGGCCCGGGCGGCCCAGCTGCCGCCGCCTCCTCAGTCGGTCTTCCCGGACGTCCGCGACGCGGAGGGGCTGGCCCGGTCCTGTGCCGAGGGCCGCGCGCTCGGCTTCTTCGGCCGGACGGCGATCCACCCGCGGCAGCTCCCGGTGATCGAGGAGGCGTTCCGTCCGACGGAGGCGGAGGTGGCGGCGGCCCAGGACATCGTCCGGGCGGCGGTCACGGACGCGGGTGCGCTCGCGCTGCCGGACGGGCGTTTCGTGGACGCGGCGGTGGTGGCGGGGGCGCGGCGGGTACTCGCGCTGGCGGACCGCCCGGCCCGGGCCTCCGCCTGACCCCCCGCACACGCCGAAGGGCGCCGGACCTCGCGGTTCGGCGCCCTCGTCGGCGTACGGCCGTCGGCCCTCAGGTCTTCTTGGCCGCGGCGTCGTCCTTGGCTGCGGCGTCGTCCTCGACCGTGTCCTTCTCCTCGGCCGTGGTCTTCGCGTCGGCCGGTTCTTCGGCCGCTTCGGGCTTGCCGGGTGTCGCGTCGGCCTCTGCGGGGGTGTCCGCTCCGGGCTCCACGACCTCCTCGCGACCGGGCCGCTTCTTCGCCGACAGCACCAGGTAGATCACGGCGAGCACGAAGACGAAGAGCGCCGTCCAGTTGTTCAGGCGCAGACCGAAGATGTGGTGCGCGTCGTCCACCCGCATGTACTCGATCCAGAACCGGCCCACGCAGTACGACGCGACGTACAGCGCGAACGCCCGCCCGTGGCCCAGCTTGAACTTGCGGTCGGCCCAGATGACGAGCAGAGCGACACCGATGCACCACAACGACTCGTACAGGAACGTCGGGTGGTACGTGCCGGGTACCCGCCCGTCCGTGTCCGAGGTGATCTTCAGGGCCCACGGCACGGTGGTGTCCCGGCCGTACAGCTCCTGGTTGAACCAGTTGCCCCAGCGGCCGATGGCCTGCGCGAGGGCGATGCCGGGCGCGAGGGCGTCGGCCCACGCCGGGAGCGGGATGCCACGGCGGCGGCAGCCGATCCAGGCGCCGACCGCGCCGAGCGCGATGGCGCCCCAGATGCCGAGGCCGCCCTCCCAGATCTTGAAGGCGTCCACCCAGTCACGGCCCTCGCTGAAGTACAGCTCGTAGTCCGTGATCACGTGGTAGAGACGGCCGCCGACCAGGCCGAACGGCACCGCCCACACCGCGATGTCGGCGACCGTGCCGGCCCGTCCGCCGCGGGCGATCCAGCGCCGGTTTCCGAGCCAGACGGCCACGAAGACACCGATGATGATGCAGAACGCGTAGCCGCGCAGCGGGATGGGCCCGAGGTGGACCACGCCCTGCGACGGACTGGGGATATAGGCAAGTTCCATGGCAGGGTCGACGCTACCGTGCCGGGCCGCGGACTCGTCCGGCAGCCCGGCTACGGCTCCATAACAAGCGTGACAGGTGTCTACTGGCCGCTCTTGTCGGCCTCCTGCACCTGCTGCTTCAGCTTGGCCGGGGTCATGGTCCGGTCGTTCATGATGCTCTTGCCGTTCAGCAGCACCGTGGGGGTGCCGCTGTGGCCCGCGTCCTGGAACGCCTTGTACGACTTGGTGATCCAGCCGTTGTGCTTGCCGTCGTCCACACAGGACGTGAAGGTGTCACCGACGAGCCCGTCGACCTTCCCCGCCAGGTCGATCAGCTTGCCGTTGTCCGCGAAGGCGTCGTCGGTCTCCTTCGGCTGGTTCTCGTACAGCACGTCGTGGTACTCGGGGAACTTGCCCGCGTCCTGCGCGCACGCCGCCGCGTTGCCCGCGTGGAGGGAGCCGCTGCCTCCCATGTTCGAGTCGATGAGCGTGACCGTGTGGTACTCGACCTTCAGCTGTCCCGCGTCGGTCAGCTCATGGATCGTCGAACGGTAGGCGTCCTCGAAGGACTTGCAGGCGGGGCAGCGGAAGTCCTCCCACACCGTGAGCGTCGACCTGGCGCTGTCCTTGCCCACCGGGACCGCCAGCCCGTCCTTGCCGGCGGCGCCCTTGGGCGCGGCCGCGGACCCGGACGTGTCCCCGGAGCTGTCGTCACCGGAGTTGGCGGCGACCACCCCGATCACGGCGGCCAGGCCGAGCACGCAGACGACGGCCGCGGCCACGATCAACGTCCGGCGTCGCTTCTCAGCGGTTCTCTGCTTCTCGCGCTCCTCGGCCAGTCGGTCCCGGGCCGCGCGCTTTCCCTCACGGTTCTTCTCGCTCACACCTGCGCCAACGAACCGGGGAGGCACGAGCGTGCCTCCCCGACCCACTTCCACCCATACGGGTGATATGGCTGAGACTCCCCCGCTACGCGTTGCCCCGTACGCCCTCGGCGAGCTCCGCCGCGAGTGCCCGGACCGCCGTCAGGCCCGCGGCCTCGTCCTCGGCGTCCAGCATCCGCTTCACGAACGCCGAGCCGACGATCACGCCGTCGGCGAAGGAGGCGACCTCCTTGGCCTGGCGGGCGTCGGAGACGCCCAGGCCGACGCAGACCGGCAGCTCGGTGGTGGCCTTGGTGCGGCGCACGAGGTCCTGGGCCTGGTTGCCGACGGACTCGCGGGTGCCGGTGACGCCCATCAGCGAAGCGGCGTAGACGAAGCCGGAACCGGCCGCCGTGATGGTGGCGAGCCGCTCGTCCTTGCTGCTGGGCGCGACGACGAAGACCGTCGCGAGGCCCTGCTTCTCGGCGTGCTCGCGCCAGGTCGCCGACTCCTGCACGGGCAGGTCGGGCAGGATGCAGCCGGCGCCGCCCGCCTCGGCGAGCTCGGCGGTGAACCGCTCGATGCCGTAGCGGTCGATGGGGTTCCAGTACGTCATGACGAGGACCGGCTTGCCGGTGGCCGCGTAGGTCTCGCGGACCGTGCGCATGACGTCCTTGATCTTGAGTCCGCCGCGCAGCGCGATGTCGTCGGCGGTCTGGATGACCGGCCCGTCGAGCACCGGGTCGGAGTGGGGCAGCCCCACCTCGACCACGTCGGCGCCGCCGTCGAAGACCGCCTTGACGGCCTCGATGCCGCCGTCGACCGTGGGGAACCCGGCGGGCAGGTAGGCGATGAGTGCGGCGCGGCCCTCGGTCCTGGCCGCCGCCAGGGTGTCGGACAGCAGTCGGATGTTCCCGCTCACTTGGCGTCCCCCTCGATCTCTGCGGTGGCGGCGGCGTCGGCCGCGACTTCGGCGTCGGCGCCCTCGTCGTACAGACCGAAGTAGCGGGCGGCGGTGTCCATGTCCTTGTCGCCCCGACCCGACAGGTTGACGACGATCAGGCCGTCCTTGCCGAGCTCCTCGCCGACCTCCAGGGCGCCGGCGAGGGCGTGCGCGGACTCGATGGCCGGAATGATGCCCTCGGTGCGCGACAGCAGACGCAGTGCCTGCATCGCCGCGTCGTCGGTGACGGCGCGGTACTCGCCGCGCCCGCTGTCCTTGAGGTAGGCGTGCTCGGGGCCGATGCCCGGGTAGTCGAGGCCGGCCGAGATCGAGTACGGCTCGGTGATCTGGCCCTCCTCGTCCTGGAGGACGTAGGAGCGGGAGCCGTGCAGGATGCCGGGCTCGCCCGCGCTGAGGGTCGCCGCGTGCTCGCCCGTCTCGATGCCGTGGCCCGCGGGCTCGCAGCCGACGAGGCGGACGCCGGCGTCCGGGATGAAGGCGTGGAAGAGGCCGATGGCGTTGGAGCCGCCGCCGACGCAGGCGATGGCGGCGTCGGGCAGCCGGCCCGCGCGCTCCAGGATCTGGCCCCGGGCCTCCACGCCGATGACGCGGTGGAAGTCGCGGACCATCGCCGGGAAGGGGTGCGGTCCTGCGACCGTGCCGAAGAGGTAGTGCGTGCGGTCGACGTTGGCGACCCAGTCGCGGAACGCCTCGTTGATCGCGTCCTTGAGGGTGCGGCTGCCGGACTTCACGGCGATGACCTCGGCGCCGAGCATCCGCATGCGGGCCACGTTCAGGGCCTGGCGCCGGGTGTCGATCTCGCCCATGTAGATGGTGCATTCGAGGCCGAACAGCGCGCAGGCGGTGGCGGTGGCGACGCCGTGCTGGCCGGCGCCGGTCTCGGCGATGACCCGGGTCTTGCCCATGCGCCGGGTGAGCAGGGCCTGGCCGAGTACGTTGTTGATCTTGTGGGAGCCGGTGTGGTTCAGGTCCTCGCGCTTGAGGAAGACCCGGGCCCCGCCGGCGTGCTCGGCGAACCGGGGCACCTCGGTGAGGCTGCTGGGGCGGCCGGTGTAGTTGACCAGGAGGTCGTCGAGCTCGCGGGCGAACTCCGGGTCGTTCTTGGCCTTGTCGTACTCGACGGCGACCTCGTCCACGGCGGCGACGAGCGCCTCCGGGATGAACTTGCCGCCGAACGCGCCGAAGTAGCCTTCGGCGCTGGGGACCAGACCCTCGGGGTCCGGGATGAAGTACTCGCTGGGCATAGCGGGCTTGCCTCACTGGTCTATGGCGTGATGAGTGGACGTGGGTACGCCTTCGCGCCGTAGATGGTGCGGTGGTCCGGCGGCCGACAGCCGTCGACGGCTGGGCGCGCGGTTCCCCGCGCCCCTTGCGGGGCTCATCTCAAGCGGCGCTGAAGTGCGCCGCCTGCCATCGCATGCCGTTGACCTGGCCCGGCTCGTCACCGATCACGTACCGCACGCGCCGGCCGTGCACGCGCCGCGCGGGCGCCCGGCAGCCGCGCGGGCGGCAGCCGGGGGCGAGGCGGGCGGCGATGGGCACGGTGCGGGTCAGCCCCGTCCGTGGCGCAGGGCCGGGTGGGCGCCCGCGGCGACCAGGTCGGAGACGGCGGAGCGCGGGTCGCGGCCGGTCACCAGGGACTCGCCCACGAGGACGGCGTCCGCGCCGGCGTTGGCGTACGCGATCAGGTCGTGCGGGCCGCGCACGCCGGACTCGGCGACCTTGACGATGTGGTCCGGGATGTCCGGGGCGACGCGCTCGAAGGTGCCGCGGTCGACCGTGAGGTCCTTGAGGTTGCGGGTGTTGATGCCGATGATCTTCGCGCCCGCGTCGACGGCCCGCTCCACCTCGTCCTCGTCGTGCGCCTCGACGAGCGGCGTGAGACCGATGGACTCGGCGCGCTCGATGAGGGACTCCAGGGCGGGCTGGTCGAGCGCGGCCACGATCAGCAGGGCGAGGTCGGCGCCGTACGCGCGGGCCTCCCACAGCTGGTAGGAGGTGACGATGAAGTCCTTGCGCAGGACCGGGATGTCGACCTTGGCGCGGACCGCTTCGAGGTCGGCGAGGGAGCCGCCGAAGCGCCGCTGTTCGGTGAGGACGGAGATGACGGCCGCGCCGCCCGCCTCGTAGTCCGCGGCGAGCGCGGCCGGGTCGGCGATCGCGGCCAGGGCGCCCTTGGAGGGGCTGGACCGCTTGACCTCGCAGATGACCTTGACGCCGTCGCCGCGCAAAGCGGCGACCCCGTCCTTGGCGGCGGGAGCCTTCGCCGCGCGCTCCTTGAGCTCGTCGAGGCTCACGCGCGCCTGCCGTTCCGCGAGGTCGGCACGGACACCGTCGATGATCTCGTCGAGCACACTCACGCGAGCGGACTTCCTTTCTTGCAATTCGGTCCTCTGGGCAACCGACTGGTCACTGAGATGGTATCCGCAGGAGGGCGAAGGCTCCGCATCCGGTGGATCGCGGTCCCACTACCTGGACAAATGTCGTTGATCAAGGGCGTAGGAAGCCACTGAAGGGCAGGTTCCGGACAACGGTGAAGGCGAGCACCACGGTGCCGAGCGCCCAGAGGTGTACGCGGCCCAGGCCGAGCCCGAACGGCCGCCCGCGGGCCGACCGCACCGCCCACACCGTCCACACCACCGCGAACAGGGCGTAGCCGGCCACGGCCAGGGCGTTGGCGCCGAGGGCGCCGCTCAGATCGCCGTGCACGAGCGCGTGGGCGCTGCGCAGGCCGCCGCAGCCGGGGCAGTAGGCGCCGGTGGCGCGCAGGAGCGGGCAGACGGGGTAGTGGCCCGGCTCGTTCGGGTCGACGGCGCCGACGTAGGCGAAGGCCGCGACGACGCCGCCGAGGACGCCGAGCGGGGTGGCGGTCCGGCGCAGCAGGGTGGCGGTCCGGCGTAGTGAAGCGGCACGGTCGGCGTGGTCGGGGTCGTCGGTGCGATCGAGGTGGTCGGTGCGGGTCGGCTCGACGGTCACCCGTGGATTCTCCCGCGGTACCCCGCGCTCCGCTCCCCGGGCGCGCGAACGGGGCGGGGGGGGGGGGGGGGGGCCCCCCCCCCCCCCCCCCCGACCCGAGGTGTCCAGGCCCCCAGACGGGGGTGTTGCCCGGGGTGTTGGGTGGGAGAAACAAACCGGGGCGGTTGGGGTTGTCGAGAAA
>NZ_JBVIFR010000024.1:0-133014 GCF_055571235.1 Streptomyces sp. NPDC030991 | reverse complement strand
GGGGGTGGGGGGTGGTTTTTTCCCCCCTTCCCTCTTTGTTCTGTTTCCTTGGGGGGGTGGAGGGGGGAGGAGGGCGAACACTAGGGGGGGGGGCGCCCCCCCCCCCCCCCCCCCCCCCCCGACGCCGGGCCCGTCAGCATCTGCCGGGCCCGTCAGCATCTGCCGGGCCGGTGCGCATCGCGGGCCTCGGACCGTGGTCCTGCCGCGCGCAGTTCCCCGCGCCCCGGGCGGCGCCGCATTACGGCAGGGCAAGCATCCGCTCGAGCGCGAGCTTCGCGAACTGTTCCGTCTCGCGGTCGACCTCGATCCGGTTGACGAGCTTGCCGTCCGCCAGGGACTCCAGCGTCCAGACCAGGTGCGGCAGGTCGATCCGGTTCATCGTCGAGCAGAAGCACACCGTCTTGTCGAGGAAGACGATCTCCTTGCCCTCCGGCGCGAACCGGTTGGCCAGACGCCGTACGAGGTTCAGCTCGGTCCCGATGGCCCACTTGGACCCGGCGGGCGCGGCCTCCAGGGCCTTGATGATGTACTCCGTCGAGCCCACCTGGTCCGCCGCGGCGACGACCTCGTGCTTGCACTCCGGGTGCACCAGGACGTTCACGCCCGGTATGCGGGCGCGCACGTCGTTCACGGAGTCCAGCGAGAACCGCCCGTGCACCGAGCAGTGCCCGCGCCACAGGATCATCTTGGCGGCGCGCAGCTCGTCGACGCTCAGGCCACCGTTCGGCTTGTGCGGGTTGTAGAGGACGCAGTCCTCCAGCGACATGCCGAGGTCGCGCACCGCGGTGTTGCGGCCCAGGTGCTGGTCGGGCAGGAACAGCACCTTGTCGCCCTGCTCGAACGCCCAGTTCAGCGCGCGCTCGGCATTCGACGACGTACAGATCGTGCCGCCGTGCTTGCCCGTGAACGCCTTGATGTCCGCGGAGGAGTTCATGTACGAGACGGGGACCACGGACTCGGCGATCCCGGCCTCGGTCAGCACGTCCCAGCACTCGGCGACCTGCTCGGCGGTGGCCATGTCGGCCATCGAGCAGCCGGCGGCGAGGTCGGGCAGCACGACCTTCTGCTCGTCGCCGGTCAGGATGTCGGCGGACTCGGCCATGAAGTGCACGCCGCAGAAGACGATGTACTCGGCCTCGGGCCGCGCGGCGGCGTCCCGCGCGAGCTTGAAGGAGTCGCCGGTGACGTCCGCGAACTGGATGACCTCGTCGCGCTGGTAGTGGTGCCCGAGCACGAACACCTTGTCGCCCAGCTTCTCCTTGGCCGCGCGGGCGCGCTCCACCAGGTCCGGGTCGGAGGGCGAGGGCAGATCGCCGGGGCAGTCGACACCGCGCTCGCTCGCGGCGTCGGCCTCCCGCCCGAGCAGCAGCAGCGCCAGCGGCGTGGGCGAAACGTCCAGGTCAACGACTGCCTGGGGGGTCTGGGCCGTGGTCACGTCACGCACCCTTTCTTGTCTGCAGCACTACTTCTCGTCGAATTGACGTTATCTATCATAGCCGCTTCACGTCAGTTTGACGATGACGATGTCGTCGATGTGACGCAATCCGCCCCCGCCGACCCGTGCCCCCTTCGGCCCGGGTGTGCGAGCATGAAAGAGAAGCGCGAAACGTCCCGACGATCCGGAATGGATCCGGGCCTTGGCCGGTTGCAATGGTCGGCAAGCAGTCTCCGTACAACCCGGGAGAGATGTAGATGTCCGTATCGGACGAGACCACCACCGTCAGCGACGGCATCATCCTCAGCGACGACGCCGCGGCGAAGGTCAAGGCTCTGCTCGAGCAGGAAGGGCGTGAGGACCTGGCCCTGCGGGTGGCCGTTCAGCCCGGCGGCTGCTCCGGCCTGCGCTACCAGCTCTTCTTCGACGAGCGCTCCCTCGACGGCGATGTCGTCAAGGACTTCGGCGGCGTCAAGGTCGTCACCGACCGCATGTCCGCCCCGTACCTGGGCGGCGCCTCCATCGACTTCGTCGACACCATCGAGAAGCAGGGCTTCACGATCGACAACCCGAACGCCACGGGCTCCTGCGCCTGCGGCGACTCGTTCAGCTAGCCGGCCCGGCCCGTTCGCCGAGCGGGCCCAGCGGACACGGCGAAGGGGGGTCACCCCGGTTGGGGGTGACCGCCCTTCGCTGTACCCGGGTCCGCTTGGCGAACGGGTTCGGCGTCAGTCGCGCGGCGCCGGAGTGGTCCCGCCGGGCCCGTTCTTCTGCGCGGGACGCACCGTGGAGCCGTCCGTCGTGACGACCTTCCGGTCATCCAGCGGCGAGTCCAGCGTGACGGGCAGCGTGAAGAACTTCGCGATCTGGATGCACACGGTGCCCTTCTTCTCCTTGGCCGTCACCCGCACGGTGACCCGCCCCCCGGACTCCTCCGCGGAGGCCGCGTACGTCGCGCACACGCCCCCGGAGAAGTGCAGCGTCAGCGTCCGTCCCCGGACGCCGTACCCCTCCACCCGTACCTGACGGGTCTGCGATCCGGACCCGCCCGACGCGGAACCCGACGGCACCGTCGACGCCGACGGTGACGAGGAGGAGGGCGACGAAGGCGCCGCCGAACCCCCGGGCGCCACGAGGAACTTCGGCTCCACCGCCGGGTGCGTCACGGTGAACTCCTCCCCGGCCCCGGCCGGCTCCACCCGGAACAGCCACGACGGCACCAGCGCCTGCCGCCCCTCGACGAAGTGCGCGGCGAGCCCGAACGTGGCCCCGGTGACGGCGACCGTCGCGGACGCCGGCGGCCGCGGTGACGACGGCGTGCACCCGGCGCCCTGCTCCGAACCGGCCGAGGGCCCGTCCAGCGGCACCGCGCTCGCACACCCGCCCATCGAGCCGCGCGCGCCCGCCGCCGTGCTGTTCAGCCGCGCGATCGTCTCCTTCGCGCCGATCGTCGGGTACGTGTCCCCCTTGACCGGTGCCTTCAACTGCCCGCTGCCGCCGATCACTTGACCGTCGGAGCCGATCTGGATACCCGTCGACCAGCCGTACGTGGGCAGCCCGCCCACCTTCGGGTCGGCGTTGACCACCCGGGTGGCGCCCATGAGCTGGGCCGCGTCCAGCTCCGCGTCGTCCTGCCCGAGGGCTTCGAGGACCGGCGCCGCGGTCTTCTTCGCCGCGGCCTCGCTGACCGCGTCCTTCTCGCTGCCACCGCCCACCGGGTCCGCGCACTTCGCCCCGCCGGCGCACTTGTGCCCGGCCGACGGCGCGTACCGGGAGTACGTCCAGGTCCCCGGCGCCTCCCGGTTCACCTGGAGCGAGGGCCCCGACGCGTCCTGGGCCGGGCCCAGCCGCCAGGCCCCGTCGACCAGACGCGGCGTGCCGCCGACGTCGAGCGCCTCGGCGAGCGCGGCCGCCTCCGCGGCGGTCACCTCACCCTCGGCCCGGTAGACGGGGGCCTCGCCGGGGTCGGCCGGCAGATCGCCCGAGGCCCGGTAGCGGGTGCCGCTCGGGTCGGGCTCGCCAGGCGCGATCCCGTTGGTCGTGCCCGGGCTGCCGCCCCCCGCGTAACCGTCGAGCGCGAGCGGCGGGGGAGTGCCATCGCCGCCGGGCCCGTGGGCGCGGTCGCCGCCGCCGCCGGACGCGCTCGTCGCGAGGTACGCGCCGCCGCCGCCGGCGAGCAGCACAGCCGCCGCGACCGAGGCGACCGCCAGCGTGCGCCGCCGCCGGTGCCGATCCTGCGTCTGCTCCTCGGTGCTCACCGCATCGCTCCTTCACTGTCGCGTCGTATCCCGCATCCCTGGACGTGGAACGTGGGACGAGGAATGGGGACAGCGATGGGACGTGACGGGGGAGCGCACGGTTCCCTTCCGGGCGCCGTCAGTCGCCGAAGCCCGCCATGGCGTCGATGAGCCGGGCGGACGCGACGGGCACGAACACCCCGTGGATGCCGGACGCGTCGACCCGGTCCTGGGCGGCCGACGGCCGGTCGAGCTCCCAGGGGGCGCGCGGCAGCACCCAGTGCGGAACCATCCGCGCACAGTCGCCGCGCAGTGCGGCGAGCCCGTCCTGGACCATGAAGGACACGTCATAGGTCATGACCGCACCGTAGGCACGACAGGTCGGACGAAAAAAGCCCTACTATCGGGTAGTTTCCGCACTTCAGAGCAGGGTGCTCGACCCGATAGCGTGAACTGTCAAGCCCTTCCGTCGCTCACCCTGCCCTTGCAACGAGCGCTCCGCGCCCCTCCCTACTCCTCAGGAAGTGTGACCTCGCCGTGCGAATCGCAGTCACCGGATCCATCGCCACCGACCACCTGATGACCTTCCCCGGCCGCTTCGCCGACCAACTCGTCGCCGACCAGCTGCACACGGTCTCCCTCTCCTTCCTCGTCGACAACCTCGACGTGCGCAGGGGCGGTGTCGGCGCCAACATCGCCTTCGGCATGGGGCAGCTCGGCACGGGCCCGATCCTGGTGGGCGCGGCCGGCTCCGACTTCGACGAGTACCGCGCCTGGCTGGACCGCCACGGCGTGGACACCGAGTCGGTCCGGATCTCCGAGACCCTGCACACGGCCCGCTTCGTCTGCACCACGGACGCCGACCACAACCAGATCGGCTCCTTCTACACGGGCGCCATGAGCGAGGCCCGCCTCATCGAGCTGAAGACCGTCGCCGACCGCGTCGGCGGCCTCGACCTGGTGCTCATCGGCGCCGACGACCCGGAGGGGATGACGCGCCACACCGAGGAGTGCCGCAGCCGGGACATCCCCTTCGCGGCCGACTTCTCGCAGCAGATCGCACGGATGGACGGCGACGAGATCCGCCGCCTGCTCAACGGCGCCACCTACCTCTTCTCCAACGAGTACGAGAAGGGCCTCATCGAGTCGAAGACCGGCTGGACCGACGCCGAGATCCTCGGCCGGGTCGGCCACCGCGTCACCACCCTCGGCGCGCGCGGCGTCCGCATCGAGCGGGTCGGCGAGGAGCCCATCGAGGTCGGCTGCCCCGAGGAGAACGCCAAGATCGACCCGACCGGCGTCGGCGACGCGTTCCGCGCCGGCTTCCTGTCCGGACTGGTCTGGGGCGTCACCCTGGAGCGCGCGGCCCAGGTCGGCTGCATGCTCGCGACGCTGGTCATCGAGACCCTCGGCACCCAGGAGTACGCGCTGCGCCGCGCCCCCTTCATGGACCGCTTCCGCAAGGCCTACGGCGAGGAGGCCGCGGCCGAGGTCGAGTCCTACCTCGGCTGAGCCGCCCCGCCGGGGGCGTGGGGAACGGCGTACTCAGCCATGACCGGAGCCGCGGACACCACCGCGGACCCGTGTGGCGCGCGCCCGCGGTTCCCCGCGCCCCCGATTGGCGCCCGCGGCTTCCCGGCCCCCGACGGCACCCCCGACCGCGCCCCTCAGGGTGCCTTCCGTACGACGTAGGCCGCGCCCCCGCCGGAGTGCGGGGACGCCCCCACGTACTCGTGCCCCTGGGTGAAGCACCACGCCGGGATGTCGACGGCGGCGACCTCGTCATCGGCCAGCACCGTCACGGTCCCTCCCGCCCGGACCCCGCCGATGGCCCGGGCCAGCTCGATGACGGGCAGCGGGCACGTCAGGCCCAGCGCGTCGACGGTCACGGCCTCCGCGTCGCCGCTCCCGTCCGCCGCCGGCGCCCCGAGCTTCTCCCGCACCTCCCGCACGACCCGGGGCAGCACCTCCAGGAACCGCTCGACCTCCGCCTCCTCGGCCCCCATCGGCAGCGAGACCCGGACGTTCCCCTCGCTCACCACCCCCATGGCGCGCAGCACATGGCTGGGCGTCAGCGTGCTGCTGGTGCACGACGACCCGGACGACACGGAGAAACCGGCCCGGTCCAGCTCGTGCAGCACGGTCTCCCCGTCGACATAGAGACAGGAGAACGTCAGCAGGTGCGGCAGCCGCCGCACCGGATCCCCGACGACCTCCACATCCGGCACGAGCTCCGGCACCCGCGCCCGGATCCGGTCCGTCAGCGCGCGCAGCCGCGCCGCCTCCCCGGCCGCCCCGGCCCGCACGGCCCGCAGCGAAGCGGCGGCGGCCACCACGCCCGGGATGTTCTCGAACCCCGCGGCCCGCCCGGACTCCCGCTCGTCCGCGGGCCCTTGCGGGGCGAACCGCACCCCCTTCCGCACGACGAGCACCCCGACCCCGGCAGGACCGCCCCACTTGTGGGCGCTGCCCGCCAGCAGCGACCAGCCGCCCTCCACCGGCCCCCACGCCAGCGACTGCGCCGCGTCCACGAACAGCGGCACCCCCGCCGCCCCGCACGCCTCGGCCACCTCGGCGACCGGCTGCACCGTGCCCACCTCGTGGTTGGCCGACTGCAGACACGCCAGAGCGGTGCCGGGTGTGAGGGCGTCCACGTACGACGCCACGGACACCGCGCCGCCCCGTCCCACGCCCACCTCGGTCACCGCGCCGCCGCCGCGCTCATGGGCCGCCGCCGAATGGAGTACCGCCGAGTGCTCCACCGCGGAGACCACCAGGTGCCGCCCGACACGCCGACGGCCGGCGAGCGCGCCGGCGATCCCCTCGTGCACGGCCCGCGTACCCGACGAGGTGAAGACGAGCTCGTCAGGCCGGCACCCCACGGCCTCCGCGGCCGCCTCGCGCGCGGCGTCAAGGAGGAGACGAGCCTTTCGTCCTTCCCGGTACAACCTGGACGGATCGGCCCACCCGTCGTCGAGGGAGGCCTGCAGCGCCTGCCGGGCCACGGGATGAAGGGGAGCGGAGGAAGCGACATCGAAGTAACCCACGCCGCCAAACCTAGAGCGCCCCGCGCCCCCACCCGCCCGGCGGGGCGCGCCGAAGCCCCGTCAGAAACCCCCGGCCGGGCCGGATCCCACCCTTCGGAGTGACCCGCGGCGCGTTAGGCACCCTCCCCGCGCGACCCCAAATAGCGTCCAGTAGGGTTTGGTCCGCATAAACATCCAAACCCCTGCCCGTGTGCCAGGGCGGCGAGCGACCAGCGAGACGGCCGTAGCCAACCAGCGCGGGCGAGACTCTCGGGAAGGCGCTACGTGAGTCCCAACGGCTCCGACCGCTCGTCGCGGCGCCCGATGCGGCGGAAGCTGCCGCAGGTGCTGACTGCGGGCCTGATCCTGGTAACCGCTACCGGTTGCACATACAAGGACTTTCCCCGTCTTGGTATGCCCACTCCGGTGACGGAAGAGGGCCCACGGATCCTCTCCCTCTGGCAGGGCTCGTGGGCGGCAGCGCTCGCCACGGGCGTGCTGGTGTGGGGGCTGATCCTGTGGAGTGTCATCTTCCACCGGCGTAGCCGCACCAAGATCGAGGTTCCGACGCAGACGCGGTACAACATGCCGCTCGAGGCCCTGTACACGGTCGTTCCTCTGATCATCGTGTCGGTCCTCTTCTACTTCACCGCGCGCGACGAGTCGAAGCTGCTCAAGCTCGACGACAAGCCGGCGCACACCGTCAACGTGGTCGGCTACCAGTGGAGCTGGGGCTTCAACTACGTCGAGAACGTGCCCGGTGTCGACGGTGACGCGAAGACCTCCAAGGAGCTCTCCGCGATCCCGCAGCGCTTCAAGGACGACTTCCCGGCGAACGCGGGCGGCGTCTACGAGGTCGGTACCCCCGGTACCGAGAACAAGCAGACGCACACCCCCGGCCCGACCCTCTGGCTCCCCAAGGGCGAGAAGGTCCGCTTCGTCCTCACTTCGCGTGACGTCATCCACTCCTTCTGGGTGGTGCCGTTCCTCATGAAGCAGGACGTCATCCCGGGCCACACCAACGCGTTCGAGGTGACCCCCAACAAGGAGGGGACCTTCCTGGGCAAGTGCGCCGAGCTCTGCGGTGTCGACCACTCGCGCATGCTCTTCAACGTGAAGGTCGTCTCTCCTGAGCGCTACGAGAAGCACCTCAAGGACCTTGCCAAGAAGGGGCAGACCGGTTACGTCCCGTCTGGCATCGCCCAGACGGAACACGAGAAGAACCGGGAGACGAACAACCTGTGAGCATCCTCAACGATCCCAAGGGTGCCGCCGCAGCTGAGGACTCGTACGAGAACGAGCTGCCGGCTCGCCCCAAGAGCCCCGGCGCGACCGTGATCAAGTGGCTGACCACCACTGACCACAAGACGATCGGCACGCTGTACCTGGTCACGTCGTTCGCGTTCTTCTGCATCGGCGGTCTGCTGGCGCTCTTCATGCGCGCCGAACTGGCCCGTCCCGGCACGCAGATCATGTCGAACGAGCAGTTCAACCAGGCGTTCACGATGCACGGCACGATCATGCTGCTGATGTTCGCGACGCCGCTGTTCGCGGGCTTCGCGAACTGGATCATGCCGCTGCAGATCGGTGCCCCCGACGTCGCGTTCCCGCGGCTGAACATGTTCGCCTACTGGCTGTACCTGTTCGGCTCGCTGATCGCCGTCGCCGGCTTCCTCACCCCGCAGGGTGCGGCCGACTTCGGCTGGTTCGCCTACAGCCCGCTCTCGGACGCCGTCCGCTCGCCGGGTATCGGCGCCGACATGTGGATCATGGGTCTGGCCTTCTCCGGCTTCGGCACGATCCTCGGCTCGGTCAACTTCATCACCACCATCATCTGCATGCGCGCTCCCGGCATGACGATGTTCCGCATGCCGATCTTCGTGTGGAACGTGCTGCTGACCGGTGTGCTGGTCCTGCTGGCCTTCCCGGTGCTCGCCGCCGCGCTCTTCGCCCTGGAGGCGGACCGCAAGTTCGGTGCGCATGTGTTCGACGCCGCAAATGGTGGCGCGCTGCTGTGGCAACACCTCTTCTGGTTCTTCGGCCACCCAGAGGTGTACATCATCGCTCTACCCTTCTTCGGAATCATTTCCGAAGTGATCCCGGTGTTCTCGAGAAAGCCGATGTTCGGCTACTCGGGCCTCATCGGGGCGACGATCGCCATCGCCGGTCTCTCCGTGACGGTGTGGGCGCACCACATGTACGTGACCGGTGGCGTACTGCTCCCGTTCTTCTCCTTCATGACGTTCTTGATCGCCGTACCGACAGGCGTGAAGTTCTTCAACTGGATCGGAACGATGTGGAAGGGCTCGTTGTCCTTCGAGACACCGATGCTCTGGGCGATCGGCTTCTTGATCACCTTCACCTTCGGTGGTCTGACCGGCGTCATCCTGGCGGCCCCGCCGCTGGACTTCCACATCTCGGACTCGTACTTCGTGGTGGCGCACTTCCACTACGTGGTGTTCGGCACCGTCGTCTTCGCGATGTTCGCCGGCTTCCACTTCTGGTGGCCGAAGTTCACCGGCAAGATGCTCGACGAGCGCCTCGGCAAGATCACCTTCTGGACGCTGTTCTGCGGCTTCCACGGCACGTTCCTGGTGCAGCACTGGCTGGGCGTCGAGGGCATGCCGCGTCGTTACGCGGACTACCTCGCGGTCGACGGCTTCACCGCGCTGAACACGATCTCGACGATCTCCTCGTTCCTGCTCGGTCTGTCGATCCTGCCGTTCTTCTACAACGTCTGGAAGACCGCCAAGTACGGCAAGAAGATCGAGGTCGACGACCCGTGGGGCTACGGCCGTTCGCTCGAATGGGCGACGTCCTGCCCGCCGCCGCGGCACAACTTCCTCACCCTGCCGCGCATTCGCTCCGAATCGCCGGCGTTCGACCTGCATCACCCTGAGATCGCGGCTTTGGACCAGCTGGAGAACTCCGGCCACGGTGACAAGGCGCTGGCTGGCAGCAAGGAGGCCGGCAAGTGAAGGTCCAAGGCAAGATGTTCATCTGGCTGAGCCTCTTCGTCCTGATCATGGCCGGTGTCTACGGCGTGTGGTCGAAGGAGCCGGCCGGTACGACGGCGCTCTTCCTGGCGTTCGGCCTGTGCATCATGATCGGCTACTACCTGGCCTTCACGGCCCGGCGGGTCGACACCGGCGCGCAGGACAACAAGGAGGCCGACGTCGCCGACGACGCCGGCGAGGTGGGCTTCTTCAGCCCGCACTCCTGGCAGCCGCTCTCCCTGGCCGTCGGTGGCGCGCTCGCCTTCATGGGTGTCGTCTTCGGCTGGTGGCTGATGTACTTCTCGGCCCCCGTCATCATGTTCGGCCTGTGGGGCTGGGTCTTCGAGTACTACCGCGGCGAGAACCGGACCCAGTAGGACCTGGACCGAACTCCCGTGACCGAAGGGCCCGGACACTCCTGACGGAGCGTCCGGGCCCTTCGGCGTGTCCGCCACCCGAGCGGCTCATTTCACCGCGCTGGACGTGGCGAACCTTCTTACCGTGTGTTCATGGACCACTCACCGCGCATCCGTACGGTTCTGGGCTGCACCCTGCTGGTGGCCGCACTCGGTGCGGGCGTCACGGCTTGCGGCAGCCCCGGCCACCCGCTCTCCGCCAAGCCCTACGACGCGGCGAGCCAGATCTCCTTCAGCGGCCCGGCAGGCGGCCAGAAGGCGGATCCGGACAAGCCCCTGGAAGTCACCTCCCAGGGCGACGAGGGACGGATCACCGACGTCACCGCCACGGACGCGCTGGGGCGGTACGTCGCGGGCGAACTCTCCGCCGACGGCCGCAGATGGCACACCACGTCCCCGCTGGCCGCTGACGCCCAGTACACGGTCCGGGTCAGCACCGAGGACGAGGACGGCGCGCCGGGCCGCAAGGTCCTCACCTTCGAGACGGGCGACCCGAGCAACGACAAGGCGCTCAAGGTCGCCTTCGGCCCCGAGGGCGGCACGTACGGCGTCGGCCAGCCCATCACGGCCGAACTCAGCAAGCCCGTCAAGGACGAGAAGGCCCGCGCCATCGTCGAACGCGCCCTGAAGGTGGACTCCGAGCCCGCCGCGGACGGCGGCTCCTGGTACTGGGTGGACAGCAGGACGCTGCACTACCGCCCCAAGGAGTACTGGCCCGCCCACGCCACCATCACGGCCCACAGCGACCTCAAGGGCCTCAAGGTCACCGACACGCTCTGGGGCGGCGCGAGCAAGCCGCTGACCCTCACCACCGGCGACCGCGTCGAGGCCGTCACCGACGCCGGCTCGCACTCCATGACGGTCTACCGCAACGGCGAGGCCATCAACGAGATCCCGGTCACCACGGGCAAGCCCGGCTTCGACACCCGAAACGGCGTCAAGGTCGTGCTGGGCAAGGAGTACTACGTACGTATGCGCGGAACCAGCATCGGCATCGCCGAGGGCAGCTCGGACTCCTACGACCTGCCGGTGTACTACGCCACCCGGGTGACATGGAGCGGCGAATACGTGCACGCCGCGCCCTGGTCCACCGGCTCCCAGGGCTACGCCAACGTCAGCCACGGCTGCACCGGCATGAGCACCGGGAACGCCGCCTGGTTCTTCAACACCGTGCGCCAGGGCGACATCGTCAAGGTCGTCAACAGCAACGGCCAGGAGATGGACCCGTTCGGCAACGGCTTCGGCGACTGGAACGTCAGCTGGAAGAAGTGGGGCGAGGGCAGCGCCCTCTCGGCCACCGGCAGGACCGATCCGGTGCGCCAGGCGCGGCTCAGCCCCCAGGTCTGACCCCGCCGACTGTGAGACTTCCGACTCCCGTACGCCGTCCGGCCGTACGGGAGTCGCGTCGTGCCCGGCGCGTCAGGCGCTGACGGCCTGCCGGGAACGGAGCAGGGAGGCCAGCGCCTCGGGGAACTCCACCGGGTCGACCGGCAGCGTCACAGCGGCCTCCGCGCGGCTCCACGTGGCCAGCCAGGCGTCCTGCGGGCGGCCGATGAGGAGCAGCACCGGCGGGCAGCGGAAGATCTCGTCCTTGATCTGCCGGCACACGCCCATGCCGCCCGCGGGGGCCGCCTCGCCGTCCAGGACGCAGACGTCGACACCGCCCCGGTCCAGCTCCTTGAGGACGGCCGGCAGCGTCGCGCACTCGATGAACCGGACCTCGGGGACGTCCGACGCGGGCCTGCGGCCGGTGGCCAGACGGACCTGCTCCCGCGTGTTGGCGTCGTCGCTGTAGACCAGAACCGTCGCGGTCGACTGCATCGTTCCTCCGAGGCGTTGTCGGGCAGGGGCGCTTAAGGCGTCTCAGGCGCGGAGCCTACTCCTCCCGACACCCCGTCAACACCGGTTCGCACAGCCCTCCGATGGGCCATATGGGCTGGACACACCCCTCAGACACTCCGAACGGCACCCCCCGGAGTGAGGGCGAGATAAGCGACCGACATAATGTCGGTCGTGGCGACAGCAACGACAGTAGAAACCGGGCACGCGCACCCGTCGGTCAATCGACCGAACCTCACCAGCGTCGGAACCATCATCTGGCTGAGTTCCGAGCTGATGTTCTTCGCGGCCCTCTTCGCGATGTACTTCACCCTGCGATCGGTGACGGGACCGGAGCACTGGAAGGAAATGGCGTCGAGCCTGAACCTTCCGTTCTCGGCGACGAACACCACGATCCTGGTGCTCTCCTCTCTGACCTGTCAGCTCGGCGTGTTCGCCGCCGAGCGCGGGGACGTGAAGAAGCTCAGAATGTGGTTCATCGTCACCTTCATCATGGGTGCGATCTTCATCGGCGGTCAGGTCTTCGAGTACACCGAGCTGGTCAAGAAGGATGGGCTCTCGCTCTCCTCCGACCCGTACGGCTCGGTCTTCTACCTGACCACCGGCTTCCACGGCATGCACGTGACAGGCGGGCTCATCGCCTTCCTGTTCGTCCTCGGCAGGACGTACGCGGCCCGGAGGTTCACCCACCAGCAGGCGACCGCCGCCATCGTCGTGTCCTACTACTGGCACTTCGTCGACGTCGTCTGGATCGGCCTCTTCGCCACGATCTATCTGATCAAGTAGTTCGACGATCACAGCATCGGGCGTAGTACCCGACACATTCCCGCAGCACCGACGCAGAAGATCCTGACACCGGGGTAATCCGTGAAAAAGCTCTCCGCACGACGACGCCATCCGCTGGCGGCGGTCGTCGTCCTACTCCTCGCGCTGGCGGCCACCGGGGGGCTGTACGCCGCGTTCGCGCCCGCGAGCAAGGCGCAGGCCGATGAAACCGCCCAGTCCCTCGCCATCGACGAGGGCAAGAAGCTCTACTCCGTCGGCTGCGCCAGCTGCCACGGAACCGGCGGTCAGGGCAGCAGCGACGGCCCGAGCCTGGTTGGTGTCGGCTCTGCCGCCGTCGACTTCCAGGTCGGTACGGGCCGCATGCCGGCCCAGCAGCCGGGCGCTCAGGTCCCGCGCAAGAAGGTCATCTACACACAGGCCGAGATCGACCAGCTGGCGGCGTACATCGCCTCGCTGGGCGCCGGTCCCGTGGCGCCGACCTCGAAGGACTACAACCCGGACGGTGCGAACATCGCCAAGGGTGGTGAGCTGTTCCGCACCAACTGCGCGCAGTGCCACAACTTCACCGGTGAAGGTGGCGCCCTGACGCACGGCAAGTTCGCGCCGACCCTCGAAGACGTCGCTCCCAAGCACATCTACGAGGCCATGCAGACCGGCCCGCAGAACATGCCGTCCTTCCCGGACACGACGATGACCAAGCAGAACAAGAAGGACATCATCGCGTACCTCGACGCGGTCAACGGTGACAAGTCCGAGAGCCCCGGCGGCCTCAAGCTGGGCGGGCTCGGCCCGGTCAGTGAGGGCCTGTTCGCCTGGATCTTCGGTCTGGGCGCCCTGGTCGCCGTCGCCATCTGGGTCGCCGCTCGGACCGCAAAGGCCAAGAAGTCATGAGTAGCCAAGACATTCCAGAAGAGAACCTGCCCACCGAGCAGGAGACCGGGCACGGGTCCTCGGTAGCGGTGAAGGACAACCCCTTCGCCGACCCGGGGCTGCCGGAGCACGAGCACCGGATCCAGGACATCGACGAACGGGCCGCCAGGCGGTCCGAGCGTGTCGTGGCGATGCTGTTCACGATCTCGATGCTGGCCACCGTCGCCTTCATCGCCTCGTACGTCGCCATCGACGTCGACCAGAGCATCTACGTCTTCCCCATCGGTCACATCAGCGCGCTCAACTTCGCGCTGGGCATGACCCTCGGCGTGGCCCTGTTCTGCATCGGCGCGGGCGCGGTCCACTGGGCCCGCACCCTGATGTCCGACGTCGAGGTCGCCTCCGAGCGTCACCCGATCGAGGCAGAGCCCGAGGTCAAGGCGCAGGTCCTCGCGGACTTCGCCGACGGTGCGCGGGAGTCGCAGTTCGGTCGGCGCAAGCTGATCCGCAACACGCTCTTCGGCGCGCTGGCCCTGGTGCCGCTCTCCGGCGTCGTCCTCCTTCGTGACCTCGGCCCGCTGCCGGGCACGAAGCTGCGCCACACGGCGTGGAAGAAGGGCCTGAAGCTCGTCAACATGAACACGAACGAGCCGCTGCGTGCTTCGGACATCGCGGTCGGTTCGCTCACCTTCGCCAAGCCCGAGGGCGTGGAGGAGCATGACGAGGACTTCCAGCAGGTGATGGGCAAGGCCGCGCTGATGCTGGTCCGGATCCAGCCGGAGAACATCAAGGACAAGCGCGAGCTCGAGTGGTCCCACGAGGGTGTTGTCGCGTACTCGAAGATCTGCACCCACGTCGGTTGCCCGATCTCCCTGTACGAGCAGCAGACGCACCACGTGCTGTGCCCGTGCCACCAGTCCACCTTCGACCTCTCCGACGGTGCGCGGGTGATCTTCGGTCCGGCCGGTCACGCTCTGCCGCAGCTGCGCATCGGCGTCGACTCCGAGGGCTACCTCGAGGCGCTGGGCGACTTCGATGAGCCCGTCGGTCCTGCCTTCTGGGAGCGCGGATGAGTACTACGACCACCAACGAGGCGCCTTCTCGCGAGAAGGCACCGGCCGGCGAGCGCGTCGCCGACTGGGCGGACGGCCGCCTGGGGATCTACTCCCTGGCCAAGTCCAACATGCGCAAGATCTTCCCGGACCACTGGTCCTTCATGCTCGGCGAGATCTGCATGTACAGCTTCATCATCATCATCCTCACGGGTGTGTATCTGACGCTGTTCTTCCACCCGTCGATGAACGAGGTGGAGTACCACGGCAGCTATGTCCCGCTGCAGGGACAGCTGATGTCCGAGGCGTTCAACTCGACCATGCACATCTCCTTCGATGTGCGCGGTGGCCTGCTGATCCGGCAGATCCACCACTGGGCCGCGCTGATCTTCCTCGCCGGCATGTTCGTGCACATGATGCGCGTGTTCTTCACGGGCGCGTTCCGCAAGCCGCGTGAGGTCAACTGGCTGTTCGGCTTCCTGCTGTTCGTCCTGGGCATGTTCACCGGCTTCACCGGTTACTCGCTCCCGGACGACCTGCTCTCCGGCACCGGTGTCCGCTTCATGGAGGGCGCGGTCCTGTCCGTGCCGATCGTCGGCACGTACCTGTCGTTCTTCCTCTTCGGCGGCGAGTTCCCGGGCGGCGACTTCGTCGCACGGTTCTACTCGGTCCACATCCTGCTGCTGCCGGGCATCATGCTCGGCCTGATGGTGGCCCACCTGATCCTGGTCTTCTACCATAAGCACACGCAGTTCGCGGGTGCCGGAAAGACCGAGAAGAACGTCGTCGGCATGCCGCTGCTGCCGGTCTACATGGCCAAGGCGGGTGGCTTCTTCTTCCTGGTCTTCGGCGTCATCGCGATCGTCGCGGCCATCGCCTCGATCAACCCGATCTGGGCCATGGGCCCGTACCGCATCGACCAGGTGTCGACCGGCGCGCAGCCCGACTGGTACATGGGCTTCTCCGAGGGCCTGATCCGTACGATGCCGGGCTGGGAGATCAATCTCTGGGGCCACACGCTCGTCCTGGGTGTCTTCGTCCCGCTGATCATCTTCCCGCTGGTCCTGGTCGCGATCGCGGTCTACCCGTTCATCGAGTCCTGGGTCACCGGCGACAAGCGCGAGCACCACATCCTGGACCGCCCGCGCAACGTCCCGACGCGTACGGCCTTCGGTGCCGCGTGGATCTCCTGGTACTTCGTCCTGCTCGTCGGTGGTGGCAACGACCTCTGGGCCACGCACTTCCACCTGTCGATCAACGCGATCACCTGGTTCGTCCGGATCGGCTTCTTCGTCGTGCCGGTCCTGGTGTTCATCGCCACCAAGCGGATCTGCCTCGGCCTCCAGCGCCGCGACCGGGACAAGGTGCTGCACGGACGCGAGTCCGGCATCATCAAGCGCCTGCCGCACGGTGAGTTCATCGAGGTGCACGAGCCGCTCGGCCAGGAGGCGCTGCACACGCTCACGGCGCACGAGCAGTACAAGCCGGTCGAGCTCGGCCCGTCGGTCGACGAGAACGGTGTCGAGCGCAAGCAGTCGCGTCTGCAGAAGGCCCGCGCCAAGCTCTCGAAGGGCTTCTACGGGGAGAACAACCAGATCCCCAAGCCCACCGCAGAGGAGTACAAGGAGATCACCAGCGGCCACGGCCACCACTGATCTCTGAACTGTCCGCCACGGCAGGAGCCCTCGTCCAGGCACTGGACGGGGGCTCTTTGCCGTCCGCGGCGCTGGATAGGGTAGGGCTGCGCGGCCGCACGCCGCGCAGCCCTTTCTGACTTCACATGGAGCGGCCATGAGCGCTTTGCACCCCGCTGGAGGCGACACCGCGGCGGGTCGTTCCTGGCCCTCCGTCCTCAACGGCCTGCTGGACGGCCGTGACCAGAGCGCCGACGACACCGCGTGGGCGATGGACCGGATCATGCGGGGCGAGGCGACCGACGCGCAGATCGCCGGTTTCGTGGTGGCGCTGCGGGCCAAGGGCGAGACCGTGGAGGAGATCTCCGGTCTGGTACGCGCCATGTACGAGCACGCCAATGTGATCGAGGTGCCGGGGGAGACCGTCGACATCGTCGGCACCGGCGGCGACGGCGCCAAGACCGTCAACATCTCCACCATGTCCGCCATCGTGATCGCCGGCACCGGAGTGAAGGTCGTCAAGCACGGCAACCGCGCCGCCTCCTCGGCCTCCGGCGCCTCCGACGTGCTGGAGAAGCTCGGCGTCAATCTGGAGCTGGCGCCCGCCCGGGTCCCGCAGATCGCGGAGGAGGCGGGGATCACCTTCTGCTTCGCCGTGAAGTTCCACCCGGCGCTGCGGTACGCGGGCGCCGCCCGCGGCCAGCTCGGCATCCGGACCGTCTTCAACCTGCTGGGCCCGCTGACCAACCCGGCCCGCGTGCGCTCGCAGGCGGTCGGTGTGGCCGACGCGCGGATGGCGCCCGTTGTGGCCGGGGTCTTCGCCGAGCGCGGCAACTCCTCCCTGGTCTTCCGCGGCGACGACGGGCTCGACGAGCTGACCACCACCGCCACCTCCCGGGTCTGGGTCGTCCGCGACGGGGCCGTGCGCGAGGAGTCCTTCGACCCCCGGGACGTGGGCCTCGACCTGGTGCCCGTGGAGGCGCTGCGCGGCGCGGACGCCTCGTACAACGCGGAGGTGGCGCGGCGGCTGCTCGACGGGGAGCGCGGGCCCGTGCGGGACGCCGTGCTGCTGAACTCGGCCGCCGCGCTCGTGGCCGTCCGGCCGGGCACCGGGACGCTCGCCGAACAGCTCCGGGCCGGCATGGACCGCGCGGCCGAGTCGATCGACTCCGGCGCGGCGAAGGCGACCCTGGAGCGGTGGGTGGCGGCGACCAACCGCTGAGCGGTACGCGCGCGCGGGGCGCGGTCCGGCATGTCTCACAGAGCGGACTGCGCCCTTGCCGTATCGGGAAGATATGGCAGGATGCTTTTCAAGGTCATGAGTGACAGCGATCGAGGCCCCAGCCCGCTGTCCGGCAACCCTCCGTCCGTGGCGGGGTGCCCTGGGTGAAGACCAGGCCGCAAGCAGCAAGGCTTGTGGCAAGCGCGGACCCCTCGCGAACTCCTAGGGGTCCTGGGTCGTTTGAGGGAGCAGTCTCGTGAGCAAGCGAATGTGCTAGGGCCTGTCTGACAATTCCCGTCTGCCCTGCGACGCCTGCACGCACTCTCGCCGCACCGGGCACCAGGCCAAGTACGTCCAGTACGAGGCCTTGCACCCAGCACGCCGAGAGCACGCACCAGACGCCGCAGGGCCGCCCTTCGGGCGACGACGGGAATTATCAGACAGGCCCTAGGGCCGGGCGGCCCCTTCTTCACCATCTCCACCACCCTCCGTACGGCCGTGTCCGCGCCGTGCGTCGAGGTCGATTCCCGTACGCCGTAAGCCGGTCGACCGCTGCCGTACGGGCTCCTCACCGCCACTTCGCCTTGTCATGCCGGGAGACAGCCATGTCCGCTCAGACCACCGCCACCGCCACCGCCACCCCCGCCTCCGTCGAGTCCGCCGACCCGTCCTGTGGGGCCCCGCTGCCGGTGCTCGGCCGGGACGTGACCGTGCCGCTCGTCACCGGTGGCGAAGTGACGTACGCCGCGCTCGACTACGCCGCCAGCGCGCCCGCCCTGCAGCGCGTCTGGGACGACGTCGCCGCCTATGCCCCGTACTACGGCAGCGTGCACCGCGGCGCCGGATACCTCTCCCAGCTGTCGACCGACCTCTTCGAGAACTCCCGGACCACGGTCGCCGAGTTCCTCGACTGCCGCGAGGACGACCAGGTCGTCTTCACCCGGTCCACCACCGACTCGCTCAACCTGCTCGCCGCCGCGCTCCCCGCCGACTGCCAGGTCTTCGTCTTCGAGACCGAGCACCACGCGTCGTTGCTGCCCTGGCGCGACGCCCGCGTGACGTACCTGAACGCGCCGCGCACCCCCGGCGAGGCCGTCGCGACCCTGGAGCGGGCGCTCGCCGACCGCGACCCGCACGGGCCGGCGCTCGTCTGCGTCACCGGTGCCTCGAACGTCACCGGCGAGCTCTGGCCGGTGCGCGAACTGGCCGCCGCCGCGCACGCGCACGGCGCCCGGATCGTCCTCGACGCCGCCCAGCTCGCCCCCCACCACCCGGTCTCCGTCCAGGACCTCGACGTCGACTGGATCGCCTTCTCCGGGCACAAGCTGTACGCCCCGTTCGGAAGCGGTGTGCTCGCCGGCCGCGCCGACTGGCTGCGCGCGGCCGAGCCGTACCTGGCCGGTGGCGGCGCCTCCCGCAAGGTCGCGCGGCGCGCCGACGGCGGCGTGGACGTGGAGTGGCACGAGAGCGCCGCCCGGCACGAGGCCGGCTCACCGAACGTCATCGGCGTGTACTCCATCGCCTCCGCCTGCAAGGCGCTGACCGAGGCCGGCTTCGACCAGCTGGTCGCCCGTGAGCAGTACCTGATCCGCAAGGTGCGCGAAGGGCTCGCGGAGGTGCCCGAGGTGAAGGTGCTCTCCCTGTTCGGGGACGACGCCCCGCGCGTCGGCGTCCTCTCCTTCGTCGTCGAGGGCTGGAACTCCTCGCACTTCGCCGCCGCGCTCTCCGCCGAGTACGGCATCGGTGTGCGGGACGGCCTGTTCTGCGCCCACCCGCTCGTGCGGACGCTGCTCGGCTCCGACCCGGGCACCCAGGGCGAGTGCGGGGCGCCGGAGACGGCGCCGGGCGAGAAGTCGCTGAACGCCATCCGGGTCAGCTTCGGCGCCGGGACGCCGGACGAGCACGTGGAGCGGTTCGTGGGCGCGGTGAAGGCGCTGGTGCGCGACGGCGCCGCGTGGACCTACCGCACGGAAGAGGGCCGCTGCGTCCCGGCCCGCTAGGGGCGCGGGGAACTGCGCGACCAGCCACGACGACGAAAGCCGCAGACGCGTCTGCTCGCTGCATGAGCAGACGCGTCCGCGGCTTTTCCATGGCTGAGCGCGCCCACGCGGCGGAGCCGCAGATCGCTACAGTCCCGCGCCCCTGGGCGGCGCTAGCTGTCGAGCCCGATCGAAAAAGCGGCCTCAAGGTCATGTTGCGAATACGTGCGGAACGCCACATGCGTGTCCGTCGCCTCGACGCCCTGGATCTTGCTGATCTTCCCGGGAATGACGTCGGCCAGATCGTCATGCCGGGCCACCCGGACCATGGCGATCAAGTCGTACGTGCCGGTGACGGAGAAGACCTCGCTGACGCTGTCGAGCGCCGCGATCGACTCCGCGATCTCGGGGATCCGGTCCACGCTGGTCTTGATGAGCACGATCGCGGTGATCACGGCTGGCTGTCTCCCTCGGTGGCCGTGGCTGGGGCTGCTCTCACCTTAGCCCGGGCCCTGTACCTCACCCACGCGTAGAGGAACCCGACGGAGAAGCCGATCAGGTGGGCGAGGTAGGCGACGCCCGGCCCCTGGCTGTCCTGCCCCGCCGCCGCCCACTGGAGCGCCACCCAGAACGGCAGCACCACCCACGCGGGGAAGCGCAGCGGAAGGAAGAGCAGGAACGGGAAGACGCTCGTCACGCGCGCGTCGGGGAACAGGTAGAGGAAGGCGCCGAGCACCGCCGAGATCGCCCCCGAGGCACCGACCAGCGTCTGCTCGGAGCCGGCGTGGGCGGCCGCGTAGCCGAGCAGTGCCAGGTAGCCGCTGATCAGATAGAAGAGCGCATACGGCAGATGCCCCATGCGTTCTTCGACCATCGCCCCGAAGACGTAGAGGAAGAGCATGTTGCCGAGCAGATGCACCCAGCTGCCGTGCACGAACAGGGCTGTGGCCGGGGTGAGGGCGGCGCGGGGTGATCCGGTGAAGAGTTCGGCGGGCAGTACACCCCACCGCTCGAAGTAGGCACTCTGCGCGGTGAGGAGATGGTCGCCCATGCCGTAGGACGGGTTGAGCCCCGAGGAGGGGGAGAGCACGAAGGTCACGCAGCAGACGGCGATGATTCCGTACGTGACCGGAGCCGGATGCCCTCTGAGGAATGCGGTCACTCTGCCGATCGCGGCGCGTCCGTTGCCGATCATGAGAGAGAGCATGACGCAAGGCGGGGAGCGGGCGGTGTACGGCAGGCCGTAGGGTTACGGGCAATAAAGCACGCACCACGCACCACGGAAAAGCGCATACGCCGAGGCCCGTGCGCGAAGGAAGAGGCGACAGTCCGATGCCGGTTCCCCTGCCGACCGCCACCACCCGCTGGCGCTGCACGCTCTGCGGCAATCTCACGCGCTTCGACGTGACCCGCTCCTCGAAGGTCGTCGAGTACCTGCACCTCGACCTCGCCGGTGAGCCGAACGTCGAGGAACGCGAGGTGGTCAGTGAGACCATCGAGTCGGTGCGCTGCCGTTGGTGCAACGCGGTGGATCAGGTGGAACTGGTGGACAGGCCGGGCGCCGACTCCTGAGGGAGCGGCCCCACAGCGACATTGGGGTGTCGGATGGTGGAGAGCACAGGCGGGGAGGCCGCAGCCGCTGAGCAGGCCGCCGCCGAGGTGCTCGACCGGCCGCTGCCCGAAGGCGTACGGCGGCGGGTCGTGCAGATCGTCTCGGACGGCTTCGGCGGTCTGACCGTCGGCGAACTGCCGCCTCAGTTGCGGCAGTATGCGCGCTTCACCCCGACACGTCGGGTGAAGTTCGCCGGCAACGCGATGGCCGCGGCCGTGGAGAACGAGACGCTGTTCCGGCAGCGGATCGCCGACCGGTTCCGGGAGACGCAGCCCGAGCTGTGCGGCGCGCTCGACGCCGGTTCGCCGCCACCCGCAGCGGACCCGCTGGACGTGGCCGCCGCCGCGTACGTGCTGCGCCCCGTGGGCTGGGTGAAGCTGGTCGCCGCCGCCGGTGAGGAGGCCCAGCGCGCCGACGCCGAGCGGGCCGACGAGGAGACCCGCGCCGAGCTGCAGTCGCTGCGCGACCGGCTCGCCGAGGCGCAGGCCCACACCAAGACCGAGACGGAGCGGCTCCGCGTTGAGCTGGACACCGCCCGGCGCGAGGCCGACGCCGTGCACCGCAAGCTGCGGGCGGCCCTCAGCGACGTGAAGCGCGGCGAGGCCGCCGTGCGCAAGGCGCAGGCCGAGGCCGAGGCGGTGCGGGCCGAGGGGCAGGCCCAGGTGTCCGCGGCGGAGAGCGAGACCCGGCGGCTCAAGGCGCGGCTCGGCGAGGCCGAGGCGACCCTGGAGGCGTCACGCAGGGCGGCCCGCGAAGGGCGCAGCGTCGAGGACATGCGTGTGCGGCTGCTGCTCGACACGGTCCTGGAGGCCGCTCAGGGGCTGCGCAGGGAGCTGGCGTTGCCGCCCCTGTCCGCGCGGCCCGCCGACTCCGTGGACGCCGTGGAGCCGGGCCGGATGACGCCCAAGGACATCGCGGCGCGCGCTCTGCACGAGCATGATCCGGCCATTCTCGATCAGTTGCTCGCGCTGCCGCAGGCCCACCTCGTGGTCGACGGTTACAACGTGACCAAGACCGGGTATCCCACGATGCCGCTGGAGAAGCAGCGGCTGCGGCTGCTCGGCTCCCTCTCCCAGCTCGCCGCGCAGACCGGGGCCGAGGTGACCTGTGTCTTCGACGGGGCCGAGCTGGCCGCGCCGGTGCTGCTCGCGCCGCCGCGCGGCGTGCGGGTGCTGTTCTCCAAGGCCGGCGTCACCGCTGATGAATTGATTCGCCAGCTGGTGCGCGCCGAGCCGCCAGGCCGGCCGGTGATCGTCGTGTCGACCGACCGCGAGGTCGCCGACGGCGTCGCGAAGGCGGGGGCGCGCCCGGTCGCCTCGGTCATGCTCCTGAAGCGGCTCTCGCACGGTTGATGCCACCTGCGGCACATAGGGCGCGTCTGCAACAACAGTCGTATATGCCCGAATTGGCGAAACCTTCACGCAACGTAGCGTCAAACGAGCATTACCGCACGTGAGTTGTGTGCAAAGAATGCAGTGGGTGACCGAGATTTTTCTCGCCAGGATTTGAACTGATCACAAGAACATCACTAGGGTCAGGCCTCGAACCTCCGCTCGGGTGATCACTCACATGAGGTGTGTGACGGTGGAGGGGAACCGCCCACCGGGTGTTCGTGGGCGGCTGAAGGAAGAAGGAGCTCGCCTTCGTGGCGTCCCACCGTCGACCCAAGCAGCCGAGCCGCACCCGTGTGACCGTGCTCACCGCGACCGCCGCCGCTGCCGTGGCGCTCACTTCGCAGGCGGCCAGCGCCGCGCCGAAGCCCGACAAGAGCGAGGTCAAGGCCAAGGTCGACAAGCTCTACGAAGAGGCGGAGAAGGCCACCGACCTCTACAACGGGGCCAAGGAGAAGCAGAAGAAGCTCGAGAAGGAGATCGGCGAGCTCCAGGACAAGGTCGCCCGCGGCCAGGAGGACCTCAACGAGCTGCGCACGGGCCTCGGTTCGCTCGCCAGCCAGCAGTACCGCTCCGGCGGTATCGACCCCTCCGTCCAGCTCTTCCTCTCCGCCGATCCGGACGACTACCTCGACAAGGCGTCCACGATCGACTCGCTCAGCGCCCAGCAGCTGCAGTCGCTCAAGAAGGTCCAGGACAAGCAGCGTACGCTCGCGCAGGAACGCGCCGAGGCCTCCGAGAAGCTCAAGGACCTCGCCGACACCCGCACCGAGCTCGGCAAGAAGAAGAAGGAAGTCCAGAGCAAGCTGGGCTCCGCGCAGAAGCTTCTTAACAGCCTGACCGCCGCCGAGCGGCAGAAGATGGCCGCCGACGACGCCCGCGCCAGCCGCGGCTCCGCCGGCCGCGTCGACCTCGGCAACGAGGCGCCCGGCTCCAAGTTCGGCGGGGCCGCCCTGGCAGCGGCCGCCACCCAGATCGGTAAGGCGTACGTCTCCGGCGGCACGGGCCCCAACTCCTACGACTGCTCGGGCCTCACGCAGTGGGCGTACAACCAGGCCGGTGTCGGCATCACCCGGACCACGTACACCCAGCAGAACGACGGCACCAAGATAGGCATGAGCCAACTCAAGCCCGGTGACCTCGTCTTCTTCAACAGCCTCGCGCACGTGGGCCTCTACGCGGGCAACGGCCAGGTGCTGCACGCCCCGCACCCCGGCGCCGTCGTCCGGTACGAGTCGATGAGCACGATCGGGTCGTTCCAGTTCGGCGTCCGCATCTGATCTCGTAAGGAGGCCCGGCGGGAGCCGGGTCTCAACACGATCCGGAAACACGCCCGTTCGAGCGAATTCCGGCTCCCTCCGCTGACCGCACGCCCCGCCCATGACCTGCGTCATAGGCGGGGCGCCGCGTTGTGCGGCCCCGGACGGTCATTGGCCGGGAGGTGGTCACGCGGCTACTGTCGGCGCGCATTCCCCGATCACGGGGATCGTCAGCGCTGTCGCCAGCGGAAGGGAGAGCGGCTACCTGTGGGGTCCCATCGCCGCACCGCGCACTCTGGTCTCTCGGCTCTCGACCGGAGCACGCGCGTCACCGTCCTGACCGTGGCCGCCGCCTCGGCTGCCGCCGCCCTCGGCGCCGCTCCGGCGGGCGCCGCGCCGCAGGACAAGCCGGCCGACACCAAGGCCGAGGTGGACCGCCTGTACGAGCAGGCGGAGACAGCCACCGAGGCGTTCAACAAGGCCGACGAGCACGCCGACAAGCTCCGCACCGAACTCGCCTCCGTCCAGGACCAGGTGGCCCGGGGCCAGGAGCGGATCAACAAGATGCGGCACGCCCTCGGCCTGGTGGCCGGCGCCCAGTACCGCTCCGGTGGCCTGGACCCCTCGCTCGCCCTGATGTTCTCCTCCGACCCGGACGCCTACCTCGACCGGGCCAGCACCCTCAACCGGCTCAGCGCCCGCCAGGCCGGTGAGCTGACCGAACTGCAGGGCGCCCAGCGGGAGCTGTCCCAGCAGCGTGCCGAGGCCCGGCGCACCCTCGCCGCGCTGGACAAGAGCCGCAAGGCCGTCGCCCGGCACAAGCGCGGCGTCGAGACGAAGCTGGCCACGGCGCGACGGCTGCTCAACTCGATGGCGGCCCCCGAGCGCGACGCCTACGAGCGGGCCTCCCGGGACGACGGACGCCCCGACCTGGCGGGCGCGGGCCCCGCGTCGTCAAACCGTGCGGCCGCCGCCCTCGCCGCCGCCCAGTCGGCGCTCGGCAAGCCGTACATCTGGGGCGCCAACGGCCCCTCCGGCTTCGACTGTTCGGGCCTGATGCAGTGGTCGTACGGGCAGGCCGGGGTCGGTCTGCCGCGCACCTCGCAGGCCCAGCGGTACGCGGGGCAGCAGGTCCCGCTGAGCCAGGCGCGGCCCGGCGACCTGGTCGCCTACGGCTCCGACGCCCACCACATCGCCATCTACGCCGGCAACGGCCAGGTCATCCACGCGCCCTACCCGGGCGCCCCGGTCCGCTACGACCCGGTCGGCATGATGCCGGTCTCCTCCGTGACCCGGGTCTGAGGCCCGCCCGCCCCGGACACCGTACGATCAGGAAGATGGCTGGTCGACGGCGTGCGGTGGGCAGGGCGGGGTGCTGGACGGCGCTCGGCGCCCTGCTCGTCGGCGTCTGCGGCTGCGCCCCGGAGCCCGTCCGCCCTGACCCCCGTTCGGCCGCCGTGCAGCGCGTCCTGGACCGGCGGGCGGCCGCCGTCCTCGACGGGGACTCCGCCGCGTACCGGGCGACCGGCGGCGCCGACCCCTATCTGCCGCTCGACCTGGCCGCGGTCCCGCTGGGCTCGTGGGCGTACAAGCTGACGCGGCTCGACGGCTCGGGGTCCCGGGTCACCGCCGCCGCCGAACTGCGCTACCGCGTCGACGGGTACGACAAGGCACCGGTCGTCGCCGAGCGGACGCTGACGCTGATGCGCGACGACGGGCGCTGGCGCGTCGTCGACGACGCGCCGGCCGAGGAGTCCGGCCAGCAGTTGTGGGAGCAGGGCAAGGTCACGGTGGTCAAGGGCGCCCACAGTCTCGTGCTCGGCGTGGGGCAGCAGCGGTCCGTGCTCAGCTCGTACGCGGACCTCGCCGACGACGCGGTGCCCGCGGTGACGGACGCCTGGGGGGACCGCTGGACCCGCCGGGTCGTCGTCCTGGTCCCCAAGTCCCTCGACGGGATGGGCGGACTGCTGGGCGCGCCCGCCTCCGGCTACCAGGGCATCGCCGCCGTCACGACGGGCGAGGCGGGCGGATCAGGGACGGCGCCCGCGGACCGGGTCATCATCAACCCCGAGGCGTACGGCGTGCTCGGCGCCTTCGGCAAGCAGGTCGTCCTCACCCACGAGACCGCGCACGTCGCCACCCGCGCGGTGACCTCGGCGGCGACGCCCCTGTGGCTGTCGGAGGGGTACGCGGACTGGACGGGGTACCGGAACACGGACCGCACAGCCGGACAGGCCGCGCCCGAGCTCCAGCGGGCCGTGCAGGAGGGCACCCCGCCCGCCACGCTGCCCGACGACGCGGCCTTCGGCTTCGGCGGCGACTCCAGCAGGCTCGCGCAGGCGTACGAGAGCGGCTGGCTGGCCTGTCGGATGATCGCCGATCAGTGGGGCGAGGCGAAGCTCAACGCGTTCTACACCGCGGTCGGCGGGCACCCGCGGCGGGCCGGCGCCGTGGACGGTGCCCTGCAGAGCGTCCTCGGGATCGACGAGAAGACCTTCGCGGCGCGCTGGCGGCAGTACGTCCGCTCCGAACTGGGCTGATCAGCTCAGGAAGAGGCCGGCACCGACCGGTCCCGGGTGGTCCGATCGGGCGCCGGCGGCTGCGCGGCGCGGCGCGGCTCGGTCACCGTGGCCCGCCACAGGCGACGGCAGGCGCTCAGCGTCGCGACGACCAGGAGCCCGTTGCGGACGAGCAGGAGGGTGAGGCCCAGGGGGTCGCTGCCCACCACGTGGGCGAACCAGAGGGGGAACTCCAGGAACGTCACGAACGTCGCCGCGAGCACCAGCCACACGGGCAGCGCCATCCGGCTGTCGCGGAACAGCAGGCACACGGCGCCGAGACCGACCAGCCACAGCATGTACTGCGGGCTGATCACCCGGCTCGTCGTCGTGAACAGCAGCACCGCCGTCAGCGCCGCGTCGGCGAGCGTGCCGGCCCCCCAGGCGCGGGCCCGCAGCCGCCACAGCACCAGCCAGCCGAAGGCGAGCGCGGTCAGCCCCTGCGCGAGGACGCTGACCAGATCCACGTACGGGCCGAGGAACTCGACCGAGCCGTAGTTCAGCCGCACCGTGCCCGACCAGCCGAACCGCCGCGCCACATGGAAGACCAGCGCCCCCAGCGACTCGACCTCCGTGCCCCGGTCGCGCTGGAACGTCAGGAAGTCGAACGCGCCCGGCATCGCGACCGCGAAGGTCAGCGCGAGCCCGCCCGCCGTCAGCGCCGCGGCGCCCCACGACTCGCGGGTGGCGCGCCCGCGCCGGGTGCCGATCAACAGCAGCACGGGCCACACCTTGAGCATCGCGCCGAGCGCGGCCATCACCCCCGCGGCCCTCGGGTGCCGGGCCGCCGCCAGCAACGCGGCGACCGCGACCGCCGTCACCATCACGTCGTAGCGCGCGTACACCGTCTGCCCCAGCAGCGGCAGGCCCGCCACCCACACCCAGACCCCGCGCCGCCGCATGCCCCGGCGCTCGGAGACGTACAGGAGCATCAGCAGGACGACGGCGTCGGCCAGGAACGCCAGCAGGAAGAACGCGGACGCGTACGGGAGGAACGCGAGCAGCGCGGGGGAGAGGATCGCGACCGCGGCGGCCGGCGGGTACTGCCAGGTGACGTCGTCCAGAGGAAACGTTCCGGTACGCAGGACGTCGAACCAGCCCTGGTAGATCACGGACACATCGCTGGTGACGTCCGGGCCCGGGACGACGAGGACCTTGAAGACGCACAGCAACAGCAGCGTCCTGGTCAACGCCCAGGTGACAAGGAGTGCCGCGGGATTTCGCCTCTTCATTCGAACCATCATGCCGGGAAGAACGGTGTGGTGGCCATGGACCGAGGCGGCGTGCCGTGCCCGGGTGGGCGGTTCGGTACTGTCTGCGGCGATGCACAAGACAAACAAGACGCTGCTCGTCACCAACGACTTCCCGCCCCGGCCCGGCGGCATCCAGGCATTTCTGCACAACATGGCGCTGCGCCTGGATCCCGAGCAGCTCGTCGTCTACGCCTCCACGTGGAAGCGCGACCGCGAAGGCGCCGAGGCGACCGCCGCGTTCGACGCGGAGCAGCCGTTCACCGTCGTACGCGACGCTACGACGATGCTGCTGCCGACGCCGCGCGTGACCCGGCGCGCGGTGGGCCTCCTGAAGGAGCACGGCTGTACGTCGGTGTGGTTCGGGGCGGCCGCACCGCTCGGACTGATGGCGCCCGCGCTGCGCGGGGCGGGCGCGCGGCGGCTGGTGGCGACGACCCACGGGCACGAGGCCGGCTGGGCCCAACTCCCCGTATCCCGGACCCTGTTGCGCCGGATCGGCGAGTCGACGGACACGATCACCTACCTGGGCGAGTACACGCGCTCCCGGATCGCTTCGGCGCTGACGCCCGCGGCGGCCGGGCGCATGACGCAACTCCCGCCCGGTGTCGACGAGAAGACGTTCCACCCCGGGTCGGGCGGCGACGCGGTACGCGCCCGGCTGGGCCTGTCGCGGCGCCCCGTGGTCGTGTGCGTCTCACGCCTCGTCCCGCGCAAGGGCCAGGACACGCTGATCCTCGCGCTGCCGCGGATCCTGGCGGCCGTGCCGGACGCGGTGCTGCTGATCGTGGGCGGCGGCCCGTACGAGAAGGACCTCCGCGCGCTGGCGCGGGACACCGGGGTCGCGGACTCCGTGCGCTTCACCGGCGCCGTCCCCTGGGAGGAACTGCCCGCGCACTACGGCGCCGGCGACGTCTTCGCCATGCCCTGCCGTACGCGCCGCGGCGGGCTGGACGTCGAGGGCCTCGGCATCGTCTACCTGGAGGCGTCAGCGACGGGGCTGCCCGTGGTGGCCGGTGACTCGGGCGGGGCGCCGGACGCGGTCCTGGACGGGGAGACCGGCTGGGTCGTCAGGGGCGGCTCCCCCGAGGAGGCCGCCGACCGGGTGGTGACGCTGCTGCGCGACCCGGAGCTGCGGCGGCGGATGGGGGAGCGCGGCCGGGAGTGGGTCGAGGAGCGATGGCGGTGGGATCTGCTGGCGGAGCGGTTGCGGGAGCTGTTGTAGCGGTCGCCGGGGCCGCACAGGGGGCCCCTCATGAAGGCGCACTCCGTGCGCCCTCATGGGGCTGCGGCGAAGCCGCATGCTCCAGGGGCGCGGGGAACTGCGCGAGCAACCACGACGGCGCGGAGGCCGAGGAACAAGGACCCGCCCCACGGCGAGCGGGCTACCCGCACCCGCACACCCCCACCGGCCCGGCCCCGCCCCGGCACCCGCACCCGCTACCGCTACCCGCGGTACAGCGCCTCGATCTCGTCCGCGTAATCCTTCACGACAACGTTCCGCTTCAGCTTCAGCGACGGCGTCAGATGCCCCGACTCCTCCGTGAACTGCGCCCCCAGGACGCGGAACTTACGGACCGACTCCGCCTTGGACACCGCCGCGTTGCCGTCGTCCACGGCCGTCTGGACCGTGGCCAGCAGATCCGCGTCGTCGAGCAGCGAAGCCACCGTCGCCCCGGCCGGCTTGCCGTGGTCCGCGGCCCACTTGCCGAGGAACTCCTCGTCGATGGTGACCAGGGCGCCGACGAACGGCCGCCCGTCGCCGACGACCATGCACTCCGCGACGAGCGCGTGCGCGCGGATCCGGTCCTCGATGACGGCCGGGGCGACGTTCTTGCCGCCCGCCGTCACGATGATCTCCTTCTTGCGGCCGGTGATGCGGAGGTAGCCGTCCTCGTCGAGCGTGCCGATGTCCCCCGTGTGGAACCAGCCGTCGGCGAGCGCCTCCTCCGTCGCGCCCTCGTTGTTCCAGTAGCCCGTGAACAGGTGCTCGCCGTGGAGCAGGACCTCGCCGTCGTCGGCGATCCGGACCACCGAACCCGGCAGCGGCTGGCCGACCGTGCCGATCTTCTGCCGGTCCCACGGGTTGAAGGCGGTCGCGGCGCAGGACTCGGTCAGCCCGTACCCCTCCAGGACCGTGAAGCCGATCCCGCGGAAGAAGTGCCCGAGACGCTCGCCGAGCGGCGCGCCGCCTGAGATCGCGTACTCGCCGCGGCCGCCGAGCACCGCGCGCAGCTTGCTGTAGACCAGCTTGTCGAACGTCTTGTACTTGAGCTTCAGCGCGAGCGACGGGCCCTTCGGGGTGTCGAGCGCGCGGCTGTACTCGATCGCCGTGTCCGCGGCCTTGTCGAAGATCTTGCCCTTGCCGTCGGCCTGCGCCTTGGCCCGCGCCGAGTTGTAGACCTTCTCGAAGACGCGCGGCACACCGAGGATCATGGTCGGCCGGAACGCGGCGAGCTCGTCGGTGAGGTGCTTGATGTCGGGGGCGTGGCCCAGCTTGATCGGCGCCATCAGCGCGGCCACCTCGACCAGCCGGCCGAAGACGTGCGCGACGGGCAGGAAGAGGAGCACCGAGCACTCGCCCGTGCGGAACAGGGGCTTGAGACGCTCCACCACGTTGCCGCACTCCGCGAAGAAGCTGCGGTGGGTGAGGACACAGCCCTTGGGGCGGCCCGTGGTGCCGGACGTGTAGACGATCGTCGCCGGGTCGTCGGCCTTGGCCGCCGCGCTGCGCTCGTCCACGGTCTCGTCGGTGATCTCGCCGCCGGCGCGGTTCAGCTCCTCGACGCCACCGGCGTCGATCTGCCAGACGTGCCGCAGCTCCGGCAGCCCGTCGCGGACGGAGGCGACGGTCGCCGCGTGCGCGTCCGATTCGAGGAGGATCCCGACGGCGCCGGAGTCGCCGAGGATCCACTGGATCTGCTCGGCCGAGCTCGTCTCGTAGACCGGGACGGTGATCGCGCCCGCGCTCCAGATCGCGAAGTCGAGCAGCGTCCACTCGTAGCGCGTACGCGACATGAGGGCGACCCGGTCGCCCGGGCGCACGCCGGCGGCGATGAGGCCCTTGGCGGCGGCCAGCACCTCGGCGAGGAAGCGGACGGACGTGACGTCCTGCCAGACACCGTCGACCTTGCGGCCGATGACGGCGACATCCGGGTGCTGCGCGGCGTTTCTGCGGACGATGTCGGTCAGATTGCCGTCCGCGGGGACCTCGTACAAAGCCGGAAGGCTGAACTCGCGCAAGACTGCTGCTCCTCATAAGGCGCCGGCGCCACGACTCTGTGCGATGCGTCGGTGCGGTCCAAGATCGGGCAGGTGCTCAGTACCTTGTCGGCGAACCCTTTGATTGAACTGAGCACGACTGGACTGCCCGGACGTTACCCACCAGTACTGCTTTTTCGGTAGGGGGTCCAGGTCAGATGTTCGCTGCGTCACACGTCCTGGCGGTGCTTTGCGCACAGTAGTCCACGCTCCGGCCGACCCGGAAGTAACCGCAGGTCCGACCCCCTCTACCCACCCTAGAGCCGCCGTCCTAGGGTGATCGCATGCGCGTTCATGTGGTCAGCGATGTGCACGGAAACTCCACCGACCTCGCACGGGCGGGCGAGGGGGCCGATGCCCTCGTCTGCCTCGGTGACCTGGTCCTCTTCCTCGACTACGCCGACCACTCGCGCGGCATTTTTCCCGACTTGTTCGGGGTCGAGAACGCCGACCGCCTCGTCGAGCTGCGCACCGCCCGCCGCTTCGACGAGGCGCGGGCCCTCGGAGCCAGGCTCTGGGCGGGCATCGACCGCCGCCCCGCCATCGAGAAAGCGGTGCGCAAACAGTACGAGGAGCTGTTCGCGGCCTTCCCCTCTCCTACGTACGCCACCTACGGCAACGTCGACATGCCGCACCTGTGGGGCGAGTACGCGGGCCCCGGCACCACCGTGCTCGACGGGGAGCGCGTCGAGATCGGCGGCCGGGTCTTCGGGTTCGTCGGCGGCGGCCTGCGCACCCCCATGCGGACCCCCTACGAGATCAGCGACGAGGAGTACGCCGCCAAGATCGAGGCCGTCGGCGAGGTCGACGTGCTCTGCACCCACATCCCGCCCGAGGTCCCGGAACTGGTCTACGACACGGTCGCGCGGCGCTTCGAGCGCGGCAGCCGCGCCGTCCTGGAGGCCGTCCGGCGCACCCGGCCCCGCTACGCGCTCTTCGGCCACGTCCACCAGCCGCTCGCCCGGCGCATGCGGATCGGCGCCACGGAGTGCGTGAATGTCGGCCACTTCGCGAGCACGGGCCGCCCCTGGGCCCTGGAGTGGTGACGGCGGGGCCGCCCGCGCGCGATAGCCTGCACGCGAGACACACGCCTGCACGCCGGACCGCATCTGGAGGAGCCACCGCGATGGCGGAACACACCAGCTCGAGCATCACGATCGAGGCGGCACCGGCCGACGTCATGGGAGTGATCGCCGACTTCGCCCGCTACCCGGACTGGACCGGCGAGGTGAAGGAGGCCGAGGTCCTCGCGACGGACGACGCCGGCCGCGCCGAGCAGGTCCGCCTCGTCATGGACGCCGGCGCGATCAAGGACGACCAGACCCTCCGGTACACCTGGACGGGCGGGGACGCGGTCTCCTGGACGCTCGTCAAGTCCCAGATGCTGCGCTCGCTCGACGGCTCGTACGTGCTGCGGCCCGCCGGTACGGGGACCGAGGTCACGTACTCGCTGACCGTCGACGTGAAGATCCCCATGCTCGGCATGATCAAGCGCAAGGCCGAGAAGGTCATCATCGACCGCGCGCTGGCCGGACTGAAGAAGCGCGTGGAGTCCGGCCCGGCCGGCGCCTCCGGCGTCTGAGGAGCGGGGTCCGGGGCGAACCCCCGTGACCTCGGCGCAGTAGCCTCGCACACCATGCGCACCCTTCTCGTCACCGGCACCGGCGGCTCCGGCAGGACCACCGTCGCCGCCGCCACCGCCCTCAAGGCCGCCCGCGAAGGGCAGCGCACGCGACTGATCACCGGTGACGCCGTGGCCGAGGAGACCCTCCCCGGCGTCACCCTCACCCGGCTCGCCCCCGCCGACGAGTTCCGGGACGCGCTCCTCGCCCTGCAAGGCCGGGCAGGCTCCGCGCTCGACCTGCTCGGGGCCGCCCGGCTCGACGCCGACGAGATCACCCCGCTGCCCGGCAGCGAGGAGCTCGCGCTGCTGCGCGCCCTGCGGGAGAGCGCCGATGACCCCCATGACCTGGTCGTCGTCGACCTGCCGCCCGTCCCGCGCGCCGTCGCCGTCCTCGCCCTGCCCGGCCAGCTGTGCCGCTACCTGCGCCGCCTGCTGCCCGCGGAACGCCAGGCGGCCCGCGCCCTGCGCCCCGTCCTCGGGCGGCTCGCGGGCGTGCCGATGCCCGCGGAGCAACTGTACGAGACCGCGGCCCGCTGGTCCGCCGAACTCGCCGCCGCGCAGACCGTGATCGACGCCGACACCACCCTCGTACGCCTCGTCGCCGAACCCACCCGGGCCGCCGCCGAGGCCCTGCGCGGCGCCGGTACCGGGCTCGCCCTGCACGGGCTGCGCACCGAGGCGCTGATCGCCAACCGGATGTTCCCCGACGGCTCCACCGACCCGTGGCTGGCCGATGCCGCGGCCCGCCAGCGCAAGATCGTCGCCGAGTGGCCGGACGCGTACGAGATACCCCACCTCGGCCGCGATCCGCGCCCGGCCGATCTCGCCGATCTCGCCGACCACTCCGACTTCGGACTGCCGCTTCCCGGCGACCCCGAACCCCACCGCCCCTGGCCGATCGAGGACCGGCTCGCCGACGAGGGTGTGCTGGTCTGGCGCATCCCGCTGCCCGGCGCCGTCCGCGAGGAGCTCACGCTGATCCGGCGGGGCGACGAGATCGTCATCGGCGCGGGACCGTTCCGCCGCATCGTCCCGCTGCCCTCCGCGCCCCGCCGCTGCACCGTCGCCGGAGCCGCGCTCGCCGACGGGGAACTGCGTGTGCGGTTCGCGCCCGACCCCGATCTGTGGCCGCGGACCCGATGAAGCGCATGCACCCGTTCGGGTACCGTCGAAGGCGTCAGCGCTTCAGCACCTCTACAGCTCTCCGCAGGAGTCAGCCGTCATGAGCGACGCCACCGAGCAGCCCGCACCTCAGGTCGACGCCGACGCCTGGGAGCAGGCCTGCGCCGAGGATCTCGCGGCGGAGCAGGCCCGCCGCAGGGCCGAGTACGGGGCACCCCCCGGCTCGGCCACCGACGAGCTGCGCAAGCTCGTCGACGCCGTCACCGACAAGCTCTCCGGGATACAGGCCCCGTTCCTCGGCGCCGTCGCGCAGGGCACCGCCGAGCAGGTCGCCAAGCAGGTCGTCCGGCAGGCCAGGTCCGTCGTCGAACCCGTCATCGAGCGCAACTCCGACGTCTTCGACCACCTGGCCGCCGCGGGCTCCGAGCTGCTGGCCGCCTACCGCTCCGCCGTCGAGAACCAGGAGCGCCGCTGGACCCAGCGCTCCGACTCCCCGAAACCCCCCACGGACGAAGGCCCCGACGGGGAACACATCGACCTGGACTGAATCCTGCTCAGGTACGGTGGGCCCTAGCGGGGCTCGACCGAACTGAGGGATTCATGGGACTCACCATCGGCGTCGATATCGGCGGCACGAAGATCGCGGCCGGCGTGGTCGACGAGGAGGGCAACATCCTCTCCACGTTCAAGGTGCCGACGCCTTCCACGCCTGACGGGATCGTGGACGCGATCGCCTCGGCCGTGGAAGGTGCCAGGGCCGGGCACGAGATCGTGGGCGTGGGCATCGGCGCCGCCGGCTACGTCAACCGTCAGCGCTCCACCGTGTACTTCGCGCCGAACATCGACTGGCGCCAGGAACCGCTGAAGGAGAAGGTCGAGCACCGCGTCGGCCTGCCCGTCGTCGTGGAGAACGACGCGAACGCGGCGGCCTGGGGCGAATACAAGTTCGGCGCCGGAAAGGGCCACCGCAACGTCATCTGCATCACGCTCGGCACCGGCCTCGGCGGCGGCATCATCATCGGCAACAAGCTGCGCCGCGGCCACTTCGGCGTCGCCGCCGAGTTCGGCCACATCCGGATGGTCCCCGACGGCCTGCTGTGCGGCTGCGGCTCGCAGGGCTGCTGGGAGCAGTACGCCTCCGGGCGCGCCCTGGTCCGCTACGCCAAGCAGCGGGCGAACGCGACGCCGGAGAACGCGGAGTACCTGCTCTCGCTCGGCGACGGCACGCCCGACGGCATCGAGGGCAAGCACATCTCCATGGCCGCCCGCCAGGGCGACCTGGTCGCCGTGGACTCCTACCGTGAGCTGGCCCGCTGGGCCGGCGCCGGTCTGGCCGACCTCGCCTCGCTCTTCGACCCCTCCGCGTTCATCGTCGGCGGCGGACTCTCGGACGAGGGCGAGCTGGTCCTCGACCCGATCCGCAAGTCGTACAAGCGCTGGCTGGTCGGCGGGAACTGGCGGCCGGTGGCCGACGTCATCGCGGCCCAGCTGGGCAACAAGGCGGGCATGGTCGGCGCCGCCGACCTGGCGCGGGAGCCCGACCCCGTGATGTGAGACCGGTGCAGGTGAGCCCGGTCCGGTCCAGGTGCCCGTCGTTCCCCCCGGGGACGGCGGGCACCGGCGTATCTTGATCGTCATGGACTCCGGCTCGCTCCCCAACTCGCTTACCGCGGCCGACGGTTCGGCCGTCGTCCGCGTCCTGAGCTACAACATCCGCTCGATGCGCGACGACCCCGTCGCCCTCGCCCGCGTCATGAAGGCGTGCGCCCCCGACCTGGTCCTGATCCAGGAGGCGCCGCGCTTCTTCCGCTGGCGCAAGAAGCTCGCCCGGCTCGCCCGCGCCGCGAACCTGGTGGTCCTCTCCGGCGGCGGCAGCGCGGCGGGCCCGGCCCTGCTCTGTTCGATGCGGGCCACGGTCGAGCGCACCGAGGACGTACTGCTGCCGCTCACGCCCGGACTGCACCGGCGCGGCCTCGCCACCGCCGTCGTACGGTTCGGCGGCGCACGGCTCGGCGTCATCAGCTGCCATCTGAGCCTGCAGAAGGACGAGCGGTACGCGCAGGGCGGGATGCTGCTCGACCACCTGGAGGCGATGGGCGTCGAGCACGCCGTCGTCGGCGGTGACCTCAACGAACGCCCCGACGGACGCACCTTCCGCCGACTGGCCACCACCCTGAACGACGCCTGGGCGACCCGCCCCTGGGGCAACGAGTACACCTCGACCCCGGCCGACCCCCATCAGCGTATCGACGCGATCCTCACCACCAAGGGCATCGAGATCCTCGGCTGCGGCGTCCCGGCGGAGCTGCCTGCGCACGAGCTGAGGGCGGCCACGGACCATCTGCCGGTCCTGGCCGCCCTCAAGGTTCCCGCCGTCCGGTAGCCGCCGCCGTCAGACGACGGCGCCGCGCCCCGGGTCGTCGTCCTCGTCCTCGTCCGACCTCATCCGCGCGACCAGCGTGGCGAAACCGCCCAGGAAGCCGCCGACGCAGACGGTCGTCAGCCACCACGTCATCGACCAGCCCAGCAGCACCGAGACGAGCAGCAGCACCGGGCCGCCGATCACGGCCAGCCACGCGAACCGGGCCGTCACGTCCGTCTCCGGGAGCGGCGGCGGCTCGGGCGGCACGAAGTGGCCCTCGTCGTCCTCGTCGAAGTCGCTCTCGGACGGCTCCGCGACCGCGTGGTCGCGGGGCCCGGGGGCGGCGCCGACGCCCGGGGCGAAGGAGACCGACGAGCCGAGGGAGCCTTTGGCGTCCTTCTTCGGCTTCCCGTCGGGTCCGTCGGGTCCGTCCGTCCCGTCGGCCCCGTCCCGCTCGGGCAGCGGCGTCGCGTTGGTCTCCGGCTCCAGGAGCGCCAGATCCTCCACCGACTTGAACGGCTTCGCACCCGGCGGGTCCGGTGGCTCCTCCCCGTAACCGGCGACGATCTGCGCCCACACGGCGTCCTCGTCCACCGGGTACGCGCCCTGCTCCTCCGCCTCGCGGTCCGGGTCCGGCCGCGAGGGCCCGGCGCCGGACTCCTCGGGCGGGCGGCCCTCACCGCCGCCCGGACTGTCCGGGCTCTCCGGCCTGTCCGGACTGTCTGGGATCTCGGGCTCCCGCCGCTCCTGCTCAGCCACCGCTCGCCGTCCCTTCCGCGCCCTCGCCGGGGCCGCTCACGCCCTCGCTGGGGGTCTTGCCGACACTGGGAGCGAGCCGGCCGATGAACGCGTAGCTCTCCTCGAAGATCCGGTCCGCGTCATGGTCCAACGTCGCGACGTGGTAGCTCTGTTCCAGCAGGATCTCCGTGACGTCCGTGGAGGAGATCCGGCTCAGCACACGGGCCGAGTCGGCGGGCGGCACCACATGGTCCTGGACGCTGTGCAGCACCACCACCGGCTGCGTCACCTGCGGCAGTTCACGGTCGACGACCCGGAAGAACCGGCGCAACTGGTGCGCGGAGTGCAGCGGCACCCGGCCGTACCCGACCTCCTGCGAGCCCTCCTTGGCGATGTCGCTGGCGATCCCCTTGACCGTGGGGACGAAGTGCCGGGCCACCGGGAGGGCGTGGGCGGCCAGTCCGTGCACCTTGTTCCCCGGGTTCACCAGGACCAGCCCCGCCACCTGGTCGCCGTGGCGGGCCGCGAGGCGCAGCGCGAGGGCGCCGCCCATCGACAGGCCGGCGACGAACACCTGCGAGCAGCGGTCCGTGAGGTCGCGCAGAGCCCGGTCCACCTCCGCGTACCAGTCCTGCCAGCCGGTGACCGACAGATCCTCCCAGCGGGTGCCGTGCCCGGGCAGCAGCGGGAGCGAGACGGTCAGCCCGCGCTCGGCCAGGTACTCCGCCCAGGGCCGCAGGGACTGGGGGCATCCGGTGAAGCCGTGACAGAGGAGGACGCCGATCTCGCCGCCTTCGTGGCGGTACGGCTCGGCTCCGGGAAGGTCCGGCACCTTCGGTCTCCAGTTCGTGGAATTCGTGCGATTCGGGAGATACGTGCGGTTCGTGCGGGCGGTACGGCGTGGACGCGGGCGAGCAGCGGGACGTGCACTTCACCGTACGCGACCGGACTGACACCGACCAGGGTCGTCGGGCCCCTGGGCGGCCCCGCGGGTTAAGGTCTGAACCTCGGACGAGGGAAGGCAGTGGGTTGATCTACGGCGCAATGAAGGTGGCCATCGGGGGGCCGCTGAGGCTCGGCTTCAGGCCGTGGGTGGAGGGCATGGAGAACATCCCCGCCGAGGGAGCCGCGATCCTGGCCAGCAACCATCTCTCCTTCTCCGACTCGTTCTTCCTGCCGGCCGTCCTCGACCGCAAGGTCACCTTCATCGCGAAGGCCGAGTACTTCACGACGCCCGGTGTGAAGGGCAAGCTGACGGCCGCCTTCTTCAAGGGGGTCGGTCAGCTCCCGGTGGACCGTTCGGGCTCGCGCGGCGCCGGTGAGGCCGCCATCAAGAGCGGCATCGACGTCCTGGAGCGCGGCGAGCTGTTCGGCATCTACCCCGAGGGCACGCGCTCCCCGGACGGCCGGCTGTACCGCGGCAAGCCCGGCGGGTTGGCCCGCGTGGCGCTGGCCTCCGGCGCGCCCGTCATCCCGGTCGCCATGATCGACACGGAGAAGATCCAGCCGCCCGGCAAGGTGATGCCCAAGCTGATGCGCCCCGGCATCCGGATCGGCAAGCCGCTCGACTTCAGCCGCTACCAGGGCATGGAGAACGACCGGTTCGTGCTGCGGGCGGTGACCGACGAGGTCATGTACGAAATCATGAAGCTCTCCGGCCAGGAGTACGTCGACATGTACGCCACCGCCGCCAAGCGGCAGCTCGCGGACGCGGCGAAGGCCGAGAAGGAAGCACAGAAGGAGCGGGGCGGCTCCTGAGGGCGGGGGTGGCGCCCAAGGCGGGGCGGACGGGGGCGGGGGACATGGGAAGCACGGTCAGGCGCGAACGGGTCGTACGGATGTCGGTGGAGCAGCCGCTGTGGCGTGCCCTGCTCGGCTACCGCGTGCTCACCATGCTGTACGCGATCGGCCTCTTCGTCTCCGCGTACGAGGTGTACGAGCGGCCATGGGTCGCCGTCGCCTACTTCGCCGTCCTGGCCGGATGGACCCTGTCGACGCTGCCGCAGGTGTCGGGCGCCGCGCGCTGCACCCGGTGGTTCCTCACCGCCGACCTGGCGGTCGCCGTGGTCGGCATCCTGCTCTCCCCGGTCGCAGGCCACGAGCGCGCCGTCACCGGCGGCTCGACCCTGCCGTCGATATGGACGGCGGGCGCGGTCCTCGCCTGGGCGCTCAAGGGCGGCTGGCGCTGGGCGGCCTCCGCGTCCCTGCTCGTCGGCGTCGCCAACGTGGTCCAGCGCGGCGGCCTCAGCCGCAGCACCCTCCACAACGTGCTGCTGGTCTGCATCGCGTCCATCGCCATCGGCTACGTCGTCGAGGTGGCCCGCGCCTCCGAGCGCACCCTGGCCCGCGCCCTGGAGATCGAGGCCACCACGCGGGAGCGCGAGCGGCTGGCCCGCGACATCCACGACGGTGTCCTGCAGGTCCTCGCCATGGTGCAGCGGCGGGGCAACGCCCTGGGCGGTGACGCCGCCGAGATCGGCCGGATGGCGGGCGAGCAGGAGATCGCGCTGCGCACCCTGGTGGCCGGTGGCCTGGCCCCGGCGTCCCGCGCCTCCGAGGACGCCGCGCTGGGCGCCGTCGTCCGCGCCGTCGACGAACCCGGCGGCCCGGCGGACGAGGGCGCGCTCCGCGATCTGCGGCCCCTTCTCGCCGGGCACGCGGGCGCGCGGGTCACCTTCTCCGAGCCGGGCGCCCCGGTCCTGATGCGCGCCGCCGCGGCCCGCGAACTGGCCGCCGCCGTCAGCGCCGCACTGGACAACGTGCGCCTCCACGCGGGCGCGGACGCGTACGCGTGGATCCTGGTCGAGGACGACCCGGACGCGGTGATCGTGACCGTACGGGACGACGGACCCGGCATCCCGGAGGGCCGCCTCGCCCAGGCCGAGGGGGAGGGACGGCTCGGTGTCGCCCTGTCCATCCGGGGCCGGCTGCGCGACATCGGCGGCACCGCCGAAGTGATCTCGGTCCCCGGCCAGGGCACCGAGGTCGAACTGAACGTACCGAAGAAGAAGTGACGGCTCTCAGAACGTGAACGGCAGGAACGGCATGAACGGCACGGGGGAAGGCAGGACCGGCATGATGACGGGGACGAGCGGGACGGGCGAGCAGCCGGCCCACGGCGCGGAGAGCACGGTCAGGGTCATGGTGGTCGACGACCACCCGATGTGGCGCGACGCCGTCGCCCGCGACCTGGCCGCGGCCGGCTTCGACGTGGTCGCCACGGCCGGCGACGGGGAGCAGGCGGTGCGCCGCGCCCGCGCGGCCCGCCCCGACGTCCTCGTCCTCGACCTGAACCTGCCGGCCAGGCCCGGCGTCCAGGTCTGCAAGGAACTCGTCGGCACCGACCCGGCGCTCCGGGTCCTGGTCCTCTCGGCGAGCGGCGAGCACGCCGATGTGCTGGAGGCGGTCAAGTCCGGCGCCACCGGCTATCTGCTGAAGTCCGCGTCCACCGACGAGCTGGTCGACGCGGTGCGCCGGACGGCCGCCGGCGACCCCGTGTTCACCCCGGGCCTCGCCGGTCTCGTCCTCGGCGAGTACCGGCGGCTGGCCTCGGAGCCCGCCCCTGCCGCCGACACGGACGAGCCGAAGGCGCCCCGGCTCACCGACCGGGAGACGGAGGTGCTGCGCCTGGTCGCCAAGGGCCTCAGCTACAAGCAGATCGCCGAGCGTCTGGTCATCTCGCACCGCACGGTCCAGAACCACGTGCAGAACACCCTCGGGAAGCTTCAGCTGCACAACCGGGTGGAACTTGTGCGGTACGCGATCGAACGGGGTCTGGACGACGAGTGACCCCGCGCGGCACAGTTGCCTCAACTGCTCGCCGTGACAAGGGAGTTACGTGATGAGGGTCGGAGTACTGACCGGAGGCGGCGACTGCCCCGGGCTCAACGCCGTCATCCGCGGCATCGTCCGCAAGGGCGTGCAGGAGTACGGCTACGACTTCGTCGGTTTCCGGGACGGCTGGCGCGGCCCCCTGGAGGACCACACCCTGCGCCTCGACATCCCGGCGGTGCGCGGCATCCTGCCGCGCGGCGGCACCATCCTCGGCTCCTCGCGCACCAACCCCCTCCAGGCCGAGGACGGCATCCGCCGGGTCAAGGCGAACCTCGCCAAACAGGAGGTCGAGGCCCTCGTCGTGATCGGCGGCGAGGACACCCTGGGCGTCGCCGCGCGCCTCGCCGACGACTACGGCATCAAGGTCGTCGCCGTGCCCAAGACCATCGACAACGACCTCTCCGCCACCGACTACACCTTCGGCTTCAACACGGCCGTCGGTATCGCCACCGAGGCCATCGACCGCCTCCACACCACCGCCGAGTCCCATATGCGGGTCCTCGTCTGCGAGGTCATGGGCCGCCACGCGGGCTGGATCGCCCTCCACTCGGGCCTGGCCGGCGGTGCCAACGTCATCCTCATCCCGGAGCAGCGCTTCGACCTCGACCAGGTCTGCGCCTGGGTCACCTCCCGCTTCACGTCGTCGTACGCGCCGATCGTCGTGGTCGCCGAGGGCGCGATGCCCCGCGACGGCGACATGGTCCTCAAGGACGAGTCGCTGGACTCCTTCGGCCACGTCCGCCTCTCGGGCGTCGGCGAGTGGCTCGCGAAACAGATCGAGAAGCGCACCGGCAAGGAGGCCCGCACCACGGTCCTCGGCCACATCCAGCGCGGCGGCACCCCGTCGGCCTTCGACCGCTGGCTCGCCACGCGCTTCGGCCTGCACGCGATCGAGGCGGTGCACGACGGCGACTTCGGCAAGATGGTCGCGCTGCGCGGCACGGACATCGTGCGCGTGCCCATCGCGGAGGCGACGGCCCGCCTGAAGACGGTCGATCCGGCGCTGTACGAGGAGGTCGGGGTCTTCTTCGGGTAGGCCGGATCCGCTCCGGACAGGCCAGGGGGCGGCGCCCGGTTCGGGGTGCCGTCCTCTTCGCCCCTCCATAGACTCGCGCCATGGAGATCCTCGCGTTCGGCGTGCAGTCCGACGAAAAGCCCCTCATCGAGAAGGCCTTCGAGGGCCACCACGATGTCCGCTGTCTGGACGTCTTCCTCAACGAGGACACCGCGCCCATCGCGGCCGGCTACGAGATCATCTCCACCAGCGTCAACGCGACGCTCAACAGCCGGGTGCTGCAGAGCCTCGCGGCCGGCGGCACGCAGCTGATCGCCCAGCGCTCCACGGGCTTCAACAACATCGACCTGGAGGTCGCCGAGCGCCTCGGGCTGACCGTCGCCCGGGTCTCGTACTACTCGCCGTACTCGGTGGCCGAGTTCGCCTGGACCCTCGCGATGGCCGTCAACCGGCGCATCGTCAGGGCCAGCACCCGCACCCGCGACTTCGACTTCCGCCTCGACGGCCTGCTCGGCCGTGACCTGCACGGACGCACCGTCGGCGTCCTCGGCACCGGCAAGATCGGCGAGGCGTTCACCCGCATCGCGCACGGCTTCGGCATGAACCTGCTCGGCTGGGACGTCACCGAGAACCCGAACTGCACGGCCCTCGGCATGAAGTACGTCGACAAGGACCGGCTCTTCGCCGAGGCCGACCTGATCAGCCTGCACGTGCCGCTGCTCCCCGCCACCGAGCACATCGTCGACGCCGCCGCCCTGCGCGCGATGAAGGACGACGCGATCCTCATCAACTCCAGCCGCGGCGGCCTCGTCGACACCAAGGCCCTCGTCGCCGAATTGCGCGAGGGCCGCTTCGCGGGCGTCGGCCTCGACGTGTACGAGGCCGAGGCGGGCCTGTTCTTCCTCGACAAGTCCCTGGAGATCGTCGACGACGACACCCTGGCCCGCCTCGTCACCTTCCCGAACGTCCTGGTCACCTCGCACCAGGCGTACTACACCGTCGACGCGGTCGGCCAGATCATCGACACCACGGTGCACAACGTCCTGGACTACCTCGCGGGCCGCCGCTCCGAGAACGTGCTGGTCCCGGCCGCCAGCTGAGCCAGCAGTTCGCGGACGATCCCGGCGCCGCGCAGCGACAGCACCGACTCCGGGTGGAACTGCACCCCCGCGAAGCCAGGACCGCGTACGGCGTGCACCTCGCCGCCGGCCGGGTCCCGGCTGACCTCCACGCCGTGCGCGGCCAGCTCCCCGGCCGCGTCGTCGTCGCAACGGGCCACGAAGCTGTTGTAGAACCCGACGGTCTCGGGCCGCCCGAACAGGTCGACGGCGACCTGCGCCCCCTGGAACGGCACGTCCTTGCGGACGATCGGCAGGCCCAGCTCGGCCGCGATCAGCTCGTGCCCGAGGCAGACGCCGAGCACGCCGTACCGGTGCGCGCCGATCACCTCGGCCGTCAGCGACCGCAGGAACCGCATCTTCGGATCGGTGAGATCGGACGGATCGCCGGGGCCGGGGCCCAGCACGAGCGGCCCCTCATGGGCGAGGACGGCCTCCCTCAGCCCCTCCTCGTCGTAGCGCCGCACCGTCACGTCGAGCCCCGACGAGCGCAGCACGTGCGCCAGCATCGCGGTGAACGTGTCCTCGCCGTCGACGACCAGCGCGTGCCCGGCCGGCTCGCCACGGCGCTGGTCCTGGTCCTGCATCCGCAGCCAGAACGGCGCGAGCGCCGCGCGGCGCCCGTCGAGGGCCGCCCGCACCCGGGGGTCGTCGGTCAGCGCGGGCCGCGTGCTCTCCTCGCGCGGGCGCCCGGGGCGCACCCCGAGGGCGGCCAGGACCCCGGCGGCCTTCGCGTGGGTCTCCGCGACCTCGCCCGCCGGGTCGGAACCGCGCACCAGGGTCGCGCCGACCGGCACCCGCAGGCGCCCGGCCGCGTCGATGTCGGCGGTCCTGATGAGGATGGGGGAGTCCAGGGTCTGCGCGCCGCCCGCGTCCCGTCCGATCAGCGCGAGCGCGCCGGCGTAGTACCCGCGGCCGCCCACCTCGTGCCGCTCGATGACCCGGCAGGCGTTCTGCACGGGCGAGCCGGTGACGGTCGCCGCGAACATCGTCTCCTTCAGCACCTCGCGCACATCGAGGCTCGACCTCCCCCGCAGCTCGTACTCGGTGTGCGCGAGGTGCGCCATCTCCTTCAGCCGCGGCCCGATGACGACCCCGCCCATGTCGCCGACGGTGCACATCATCTTCAGCTCCTCGTCGACGACCATCGACAGCTCCTCGATCTCCTTGCCGTCGGCGAGGAAGTCCAGCAGGTCGTCGGGGGTGGGCCCGGCCGCGGGGTAGCGGTACGTCCCGCTGATCGGGTTCATCACGACGGTGCCGCCGGACATCCGTACGTGCACCTCGGGGCTCGCGCCGACCAGCGTCCGCTCGCCCGTGTGCACCACGAACGTCCAGTACGCGCCCCGCTCGCCGTCGAGCAGCCGCCGGAACAGCGCGAGCGCGTCGACCCGGGAGAACCCCGGGATCTCACCCTCGTAGGTCCGCCGGATCACGAAGTTCGCGCCCGCCCCCTGCCCGATCTCCTCGCGCAGGACCCGGCCGACGATGTCCGCGTACGCCTCGTCGTCGACGTCGAAGCCGCCGTCCCTGACCTCCACGTCGTGGAGCGGGAGCGAGCGGAGCGCCTCGGCGAGCGGGAGCTCGTACGACTCCTCGGGGACGAGGACCGACAGCGGCGTGCCGTCGTCGCGCACGTCGAAACCGCGCTCTCTGATCTGCCGGAAGGGGACCAGGGCGAGGCCCTCGGGGATGTCCGCGAGCCTGTCGTACACGCCGACGGAGCCGATCAGGACCTCGACCGTGTCGTGGTCGCGGCCCGGTGTGCGGCGGCGGAGCAGCGCGAAGGGGCGGTCGTCGGCGAGCAGTGCGGAGAGTTGCATCGTGGGTTCCTCGTCCTGGAGTCGGTCGGAGAGGAACGGCCCGGTCCTGAAAACACTGAAGGCCGCCCCTCGGGCGGCCTTCGCGATCTCGGATACGCGCAGTCAGTGGGCCGCCGGATGTGCGGTCCACCACCAGGTGCGGTTGAGAAGCTGCGCGAACATGGGCGCCACCGTACCCGAACCCCCGGCTCCTGTGGAGCGGTTGCCGGTCCCCGTTCCCCGGATACGCCGTTCGGCTGTCTCAAAAGATGAGCGGAGGGATGGACGCCGGACCCGACCCCGTAATGTTGTCGAGGTGACCGTGAACGCTAAGACCAGCGCCAGCGCTGGCAACACCTGGCGAAACCTGCCCGCGGCGCAGCAGCCCGAGTACCCCGATGCCGAGGCTCTGCGCGATGTGATCGCGGACCTCGAGTCGTATCCGCCGCTCGTCTTCGCAGGCGAGTGCGACCAGCTGCGCGCCCGACTGGCGGCCGTCGCCAAGGGAGAGGCGTTCCTGCTCCAGGGCGGCGACTGCGCCGAGGCCTTCGACGGCGTCTCCGCAGACCACATCCGGAACAAGTTGAAGACCCTGCTCCAGATGGGTGCCGTCCTCACGTACGCCGCCTCGGTGCCGGTCGTGAAGGTCGGCCGCATCGCCGGCCAGTACTCCAAGCCGCGCTCCAAGCCGACCGAGACCCGCGACGGCGTGACCCTGCCGACCTACCGCGGCGACTCGGTCAACGGCTTCGAGTTCACCGAGGCCGCCCGCATCCCGGACCCGGACCGGCTGAAGCGGATGTACCACGCGTCCGCCTCCACGCTCAACCTGGTGCGCGCCTTCACCACCGGCGGCTACGCCGACCTGCGCCAGGTCCACGCCTGGAACCAGGACTTCGTGAAGTCCTCCCCGTCCGGCCAGCGCTACGAGCAGCTCGCCCGCGAGATCGACAACGCGCTCAACTTCATGCGGGCCTGCGGCACCGACCCGGCCGAGTTCCAGACGGTCGAGTTCTACGCCTCCCACGAGGCGCTGCTGCTCGACTACGAGTCGGCCCTGACCCGCGTCGACTCGCGTACGGGCAACCTGTACGACGTCTCGGGCCACATGGTCTGGATCGGCGAGCGCACCCGGCAGCTCGACGGCGCGCACATCGAGTTCGCCTCGAAGATCCGCAACCCCATCGGCATCAAGCTCGGCCCGACGACGACGGCCGAGGAGGCGCTCCAGTACATCGAGCGCCTCGACCCGGACCGCGAGCCCGGCCGGCTCACCTTCATCGTCCGCATGGGCGCCGACAAGGTCCGGGACAAGCTGCCCGAGCTGGTCGAGAAGGTCACCGCCTCGGGCGCGACCGTCGCCTGGATCACCGACCCGATGCACGGCAACACGTACGAGGCGGCCTCCGGCCACAAGACCCGCCGCTTCGACGACGTGCTCGACGAGGTCAAGGGCTTCTTCGAGGTCCACAAGGCGCTCGGCACGCACCCCGGCGGCATCCACGTCGAGCTGACCGGTGACGACGTCACCGAGTGCGTGGGCGGCGGCGACGAGATCTTCGTCGCCGACCTCCACCAGCGCTACGAGACGGCCTGCGACCCGCGGCTGAACCGCAGCCAATCCCTCGACCTGGCGTTCCTCGTCGCGGAGATGTACCGGGACCAGTGACCGCGCTCTGACGCACGCCGTATTCCCGCCTGAAAGCGCCGTGGGGCGCGGATCACAACGATCCGCGCCCCACGGCGCTTTTGTGCATCCGGCCCGACGGGTATGGTTAGGCTAGCCTCACCGAGCGATCGGGACGGCGACGCCTGTGAGTCCCGACCGGGGAGGTGAGCCCGCATGTACGTCTGCAACTGCTTCGGTGTCACCGAGGACCAGGTCAAGCGGCACGCCGCGGGCGGTGCCTGCACCCCCCGCCAGATCGCGTCCGCCTGCAAGGCCGGTACCGACTGCGGCTCGTGTGTACGCCGCATCCAGGCGCTCCTCGGGCGGGGGGCCTACCCCCGGACCGGACCGGCGGAGCAGGGCTCGCTCGCTGACCCCGGCGCACCGCAGCGGCTTCCGGAAGCCGCCTAGCTGTCCGGCTGCTCGATCTGCTGCGCCAGATAGAGCGCCTCGCCGAGCTTCTCGATCAGCTCCAGCTGGGTGTCGAGGTAGTCGATGTGATGCTCCTCGTCCTCCAGGATGTCCTCGAAGATCCGCGCCGATGTCACATCGCCCTTGGCCCGCATCACGTCGATGCCGCGCCGGAGGCGGTCGATCGCCTCCACCTCCACCTGCCGGTCGGCCTGGAACATCTCCGTCACGGTCTGCCCGACACGCACGTGGAACAGCCGCTGATAGTTCGGCAGGGCATCGAGGAAGAGGATGCGTTCCGTCAGCCTGTCCGCGTGCTTCATCTCGTCGATGGACTCGGCACGGGTGTACTTGGCCAGCTTGGTCCAGCCATTGTTGTCCTGGATCCGGTAGTGGAGCCAGTACTGGTTGATGGCCGTCAACTCGCCCGTGAGCTGCTCGTTGAGGAACTCGATGACCTCGGGGTCGCCCTGCATCGCAGAGGCTCCTTCCGCGTGGTGGACTCGGCAGATTTCGCGCATCCTCGCACCGGCGCCCAAACGCGTCCAGTAAGTGCACGCTTAGTACGAGTTGCCCCGATCGTTGATCGACTACGGCCCGTCGGCGGTCTCGTGGTCATGGTCACCGCCCGGCTTCTGTCAGGATGGAGGCATGGGTGATCCGGTGGGTAGCGAGTCTGGGGGAGCAGTGCAGCCGGAACTTCCGCCGGGGCAGCGTCTGCAGCGCGGCTGGCCGGTCACACACTACGGCCCGGTGCCCAAGTTCCGGCCCGAACGGTGGGAGTTCAGGGTTTTCGGCTCCACCGCCGACGGTGACAAGCACTGCTGGAACCACGAGGAGTTCTCGGCCCTGCCGTACGCGACCGTCCTGGGCGACCTGCACTGCGTCACCAAATTCAGCATGCTCGCCGCCGAGTGGGGCGGCGTGCGCGCCTCCACCATCCTGGAGCTGGCGCCGCCCGATCCCGCCGTCACGCACGTCATGGTCTGGGCCGAGTACGGGTTCAGCTCCAACCTGCGGCTCTCCGATTTCGCCGATGACCGCACCATCTTCGCCACCCACAAGGGCGGCGAGCTGCTCACCGCCGAGCACGGGTTCCCGCTGCGGCTCGTGGTGCCGCACCTGTATGCCTGGAAAGGGCCTAAATGGGTGCGCGGGGTCGAGTACATGACCGCGGATCGGCGGGGGTTCTGGGAGGAGCGCGGGTACCACAACGTGGGGGATCCGTGGCGGGAGCAGCGGTACTCCTACCAGGAAGGTCCTGGGGAAGGGCCTGAGCTTTAGCCTTCGGCTTTCGGCTTTCGGCTTTCGGTTTCGGCTTTCGGGTTCGGCTTTCGGCTTCGGGTTTGGGTTTGGGTTTGGCCTTCGGGTTCGGGGTCAGTTCGGGTTCGCGATACCCGCGCGGAGATCCTTGAGGCGGGCGATGTCCGCCGCGTTGTCCACCTTGCCGCCCGGCGTCTCTACCACCAGCGGGACGTTCTCCGTCGCCGGGTGAGCCATCAGCTCCTGGAAGGGCGCGGCCCCGATGTGGCCCGAGCCGATGTTCTCGTGGCGGTCCTTGTGGGCTCCCACCACGTCCTTGGAGTCATTGGCGTGGATCAGCTTGAGGCGGCCCTCGCCGACCGTTTCCACGAGGAGGTCGAGGGTCTGCTTCACACCACCCGGGGCCACGAGGTCGTGGCCGGCCGCGTAGATGTGGCAGGTGTCCAGGCAGACGCCCAGCTTGGGGTGGTGGTCCAGGGCGTCGAAGTACGGGCCGAAGTCCCAGGTGCGTGAGCAGAGGGACGCGCCCTGACCCGCGGTCGACTCCAGGAGGAGGAAGGGGTCGTCCTCGTGGGTCAGTTCGTCGAGCAGGGGAAGCAGGTGCTCGCGGACCTGGGCGAGAGCCACGGCCCGGTCCCGGCCGCCGGTCGCGGAGCCGGTGTGCACGACGACGCCGAGCGCGCCGATGGCGCGGGCGCGGCGCAGGGAGTGCCGCATCGACGCGACGCTCTTCTCCACGGTGGCCTCGGTGTGCGAACCGAAGTTGATCAGGTACGGGGCGTGGACGTAGGCCGGGATGCCCTCGGCGGAGCAGCGGGCGCGGAACGCCTCGTCCTGCTGGGGGTTGCCCGGGCTTGTGGCCCAGCCGCGCGGGTTGGCCACGAAGACCTGGACGGTCTCGGCCCGGACGTCCTGGGCGTACGAGAGCCCAACGGTGGCGAGGCCGCCGGCCGCCGGGACGTGGCCGCCGATGGGGTTGCGGGTGCGGATGCTGCTGTTCACCCGGTCCAGGGTGTCATGCGTGCGGGAGTGCGCCTGAATGGAGGGTGGCCGGTCGGGGTGCGTTCGCGGCTTCCCGTTCGTTCCGACAGGTGTGTGGGTGGGTACGGGGCCGCCCGGGGTATGTGCGTGCTCGCCATCTTGATGGCCTCGCCGGTTGCTTCGGGTATTGCTACCGCGTGCTGGTGTGCTGCGCGCGCACATACCCCGGTCGGCCCCTTCCGTCTCGTGGCCGTCTGATCGTCGGATCATCCTGCCGGCCGCCGGCCGCCGGTTGCCCGTTGCCGGTCGCCGCCCTGCCCCTTGGCAGGTGTGCTGGCTCCGGGGCTTAGCGGATGGTGATTTTGATCGTCGAGCCCTTGGGGGCCTCTTCGCCGGGGTCCACCGACTGGCTCTTGACCGTGTCCCCGAAGAGGCCCAGGAAGCCGCGGTCGTCGTCGACGTCGAAACCGGCGTCCTCGAGCTTGGCATGGGCCTCGTCCACGCTCATGCCGGTGACGTCCGGGACCTCGATCATCGGCGGGCCCTTGGAGATCGTCAGGGTCACCGTCGCGCCCTCGGCCAGCTGACCGTCGTCGGGGGACTGGCGGGCCACATCGCCCTTGTCCTCGTCGGAGTTGATCCGCTGCGTGGCGATCTCCGCCTTCAGGCCGACATCCTCCAGCTCGGCCACCGCATCGTCCTCGGACTCGCCCGTGACGTCGGGGACGTCCACCGGAGCGCCCTTGGAGACGACCAGGGCTACCGCGGAGCCCGATCTGCGCGTCGCGCCCGCGTCCGGGTCCGTGCTGATCACAGAGCCCTTGGCGACCTCGTCGCTGAACGCCCTGGTGACCATGCCGGGCTCCAGGCCGCGGTCCTTGAGGCCGCTCCTGGCCCTCGCGAGGGGCTTGCCCTCGACGTCGGGGACCTTCACTGTCTCGGGGCCCTTGGACACCGTCAGATTCACCGTGCCGTCGTCCCGGATACGGGCATCGGGCCTGGGGTCCGTCGCCATGACGGTGCCGCGCTTGTACGCGTCGCTGTACTTGTACGTGGTCTTGCCGCCGGGATGCAGTCCGAGCTCGTCGAGACGCTGCTTCGCCTGCTCCTCCGACTTGGCCAGCAGGCGCGGGACCTTGGTGAACTGGCCCGCGTTGATGTACCAGACGCCCGCGCCGACACCGAGGACCAGGAGCAGCGCCGCGAGGATCGCGAACGTACCGCGCCGTGGCCTGCCGCTCCCGCGACGGGCCGGGGCGGCAGGCGGCGGGCTCTCCATGCGGCTCGTGCGGTGGAACCCGTCCTCCTCCGCGGGCAGCGGCAACTGCACCGCGCGCGAAAGCACGCTCGTACGGTCGTCCGCCCCCGCGTGCTCCACGGCCCGCTCCTGCGGCGGCACCGCGTCCAGCTCCGCGTCGGTCAGCGCCGAACGGGCCTCCCGCACATGAGCGAGCAGCGCCACCGCGTCGTGCGGGCGCACCTGCGGGGAGCGGGCGGTGGCCGACGCGACCAGGTGGTCCAGGGCCGGAGAGAGGCCCGGCACGGCCGCGGAGGGCGCCGGGACGTCCTCGTTGAGGTGCTTGTAGAGGATCTGGGCCGGGGTGTCGCCCGAGTGCGGCTTGCCGCCCGTCAGCATCTCGTAGAGGACCACCCCGCACGCGTAGACATCCACGCCGGGCGTCGTCGTGCCGTCCTCTATCTGCTCGGGCGCCAGGTACGAGACCGTGCCGAGGACCGTGCCCGTGGTGGTCGTGACGGTGTCCACGGAGCGGACCAGACCGAAGTCCGCGACCTTCACCCGGCCGTCGTCCCCTATCAGGACGTTCTCCGGCTTCATGTCGCGGTGCACGAAGCCCGCGCGGTGCGCCGCCCCGAGCGCGGCGAGCACCGGCTCCAGGATGTCGAGCGCCGCCCGGGGCCGGAGCGCTCCGCGGTCGCGCAGGACGTCACGGAGAGTGCAGCCCGCGATGTACTCCATCGCCAGGTAGACGTACGCGCCCTCGGCGCCCTGGTCGAAGACGCCCACGACGTTCGGGTGCGAGAGGCGGGCCACCGACTTGGCCTCGCGGATGAAACGCTCGACGAACGTCACGTCGGCCGCCAGCGAGGGGTGCATCACCTTGAGCGCGAGCACACGGTCGAGGCGAGTGTCCACGGCCCGGTAGACCGTGGCCATCCCGCCGACCGCGATGCGTGCGTCGACGCGGTACCGGCCGTCGAGCACGTGCCCGAGCAACGGGTCCTGAAGGGTCGTGTCCACGCAGGCGAGTGTACGAGGAGTGACTGACAGGGCCCGGGCCCGCTGCGGGACCGGGCCCGTACTGCAGCAGAGCTGTGACCCTCTCAGAAGGCGGGGCGCTCGGGGTCGAGACGGGCCAGGCCCGCGGTGGGCGAGGAGGCTTCGGCGAAGTGCCGCCTGGGGATGCGGCCCGCCCGGTACGCGAGCCGGCCCGCCTCCACCGCGTGCCGCATGCCCTCGGCCATGAGCACCGGTTCCTGGGCGCGGGTCACCGCGGAGGCGAGCATCACACCCGCGCACCCGAGCTCCATGGCGAGGGCCACGTCGGAGGCCGTGCCCGCGCCCGCGTCCAGGATCACCGGCACGCGCGCGTGCTCGACGATCAGCTGGAAGTTGTGCGGGTTGCGGATGCCGAGCCCGGAGCCGATGGGGGAGCCGAGCGGCATGATCGCCGCGCACCCCACGTCCTCCAGCTTGCGGGCCATGACCGGGTCGTCATTGGTGTAGGGCAGGACCGTGAACCCGTCGTCGACCAGGGTCTCGGCGGCGTCCAGGAGCTCGATCGGGTCGGGCAGCAGGGTGCGCTCGTCCGCGATCACTTCCAGTTTGACCAGGTTCGTGCCCAGGGCCTCGCGCGCGAGGCGGGCCGTGAGTACGGCTTCGCCCGCTGTGAAGCAGCCTGCCGTGTTCGGGAGCACCTGAATGCCGAGTTTTTCCAGGACGGAGAGGACCGAGCCGTGCACCGTCGCGTTCACGCGGCGCATCGCCACCGTGGTGAGTTCGGTGCCGGAGGCGGTCAGGGAGCGTTCCAGGACGTCGAGGCTCGGGGCGCCTCCCGTGCCCATGATCAGGCGCGAGGAGTACGTGGTGCCTCCGAGGACGAAAGCGTCGTCGGCCATGGCGAGTCAGCCTCCTTGTACGGCTGTGAGGACTTCGACGCGGTCCCCGTCGGAGAGCGCGGTCGCGGACCACCGGGTGCGCGGCACGACGGTCTCGTTGAGAGCGGCGGCGACGCCGGAGTGTGCTGTGGTGAGGGTGGTGACGAGGGCTTCGAGAGTGGTGCCGGCGCTCACCGCGCGCTGTTCACCGTTGACGGACACGTTCATGCGGGCTGCTCCAAGGAGGCGTCACTGGTGCGGTCGCCCGAGCCCCCGGGGCCCTGGCCGGTAAAGCGCCCCGGGGTGAACGGGCGGGCCTCCTCCGGGAGTTCACCGGTGGTCAGGACCTCGGCCATGACGTCCCCGGTGATCGGCGTGAGCAGCACGCCGTTGCGGTGGTGGCCGGTGGCGAGGAGGAGGCCGGGCAGGGCCGTCGGGCCGAGGAGCGGGGCGTTGTCGGGCGAGCCGGGGCGCAGGCCCGCGCAGGTCTCGGTCAGGGGCAGTTCCGTGATGCCGGGGACGAGCTCGTGGGCGTCGCGCAGCAGTTCGTAGACCCCGCCCGCCGTGACCGTCGTGTCCCAGCCGAGCTCCTCGCTGGTGGCGCCCACGACGAGCTCGCCGTTGACGCGCGGTACGAGGTAGAGGTGGCTGCCGCGGACGACCGCGCGCACCGTACGGCTGAGGAACGGCGCGTACGAGGGGGGCACCGTCAGCCGCAGCACCTGGCCCTTGACCGGGCGGACCGGGGGCAGCACCTCGGCCGGGAGCCCCGCGAGCCGCCCGCTGCGGCTGCCCGCCGCGAGCACCGTCCGGTCGGCCGCCCGCGCGGTGCCGTCGGCCAGCAGCACACCGCGCGCCCGGTCCCGTTCGACCAGGAGCCGGTCGGCCCGGACCCGGTGGAAGACCACGCCCGCACGCTCGCAGGCCGTCACAAGGGCGCCCGCGAGCCTTCTCGGGTCGATCTGGTGGTCACCGTCGACCCGCAGGCCCCCGCGTACGCCCGGCGCGAGCATCGGCTCAAGCCGGCGGCAGTCGCGGCCCGACAGCCACTCGGACTCCAGCCCCGACTTCCTCTGCAGCGCGTGCAGTTCACGCAGGTGCGCCCGGTCGTCCGCGTCCAGCGCGACCGCCAGCGTGCCGCACGCGCGGTAGCCGAGTTCCTGGCCGGTGGCCTCGGACAGCTCGGCCGCGAACTCGGGGTAGCGGCGCGCGGACTCGACGTTCAGGGCGAGCAAGGTCTGCTCGCCGTAGTGGAGTTCGGTGACGGCGGCCAGCATGCCGGCCGCCACCTGGGCGGCCCCGCCGCCCGGTTCGGGGTCCACGACCGCTACGGACAGACCGCGCTGCGCGGCCCGCCACGCGGTGACCAGACCGATGATGCCGCCCCCGACGACCAGTACGTCGGTGGCTTCGGTGGGAGTGCGCGACATGGGCGTCCAGCCCCTCCCTTCGCCGGCATGACCCGGATCAGGTTCGTACGGTCGGAGGCCGCCCAGCCTCCCTCTCAGCCCGCTGCGTACGGGCTCCCGCGAGTGCTTTACGTCGGCCACCCTAACTCGTGCGCAGGACCCTCAGTAAGGGAGCCTGCGGGCCGTGACCCGTGGGCGCGGCGCCCCTTGATCGCTAAACCGGTGACACGTGTGCAGGACGTCACGGCGCGGGAGTGGCCCGCGCCGCTGACTGACGCAAGATCAGGTGCTTAAGGTGATCCGATGAGCGAGCAGCGGAGCGGCAACGGAACACCTCCAGGACAGCGGCGCGTCGTCGTCGTCGGCGCGGGCATGGCCGGCGTGCAGACGGCCGTGGCCCTGCGAGAACAGGGCTTCGCCGGCTCCGTCACGCTGCTCGGCGCCGAGCCCCACCCGCCCTACGACCGGCCGCCGCTCTCCAAGGCCGTCCTGCTCGGCAAGGCCGACGGTTCCGCCTTCGACGTGGACTTCGAGGCGCTCGGCGTCACCCTTGAGGTGGGCCGCGTGGTCACCGGGCTGCGCCCCGGCGACCACGAGCTGGACACGGCCGCCGGGCCGGTCCCCTACGACGTGCTCGTCGTCGCCACCGGCGCCGAACCCGTCCGGCTGCCGGGCACCGAAGCCGTCCCCGACGTCCATCTGCTGCGCACCCTGGACGACGCGGAGCGGCTGCGGCCCGTCCTGGCGGAACAGCGCGACGTGGTGGTCGTGGGCGCCGGGTGGATCGGTGCCGAGTTCGCCACCGCCGCCCGCGAGGCCGGTTGCCGGGTCACCGTCGTGGAGGCCGCCGGGCGACCGCTGGCCGGGGCGCTGCCCGCCGAGATGGCGGCGCCCATGGCGGCCTGGTACGCGGACGCCGGAGCCCGGTTGCGTACCCACGCGCGCGTGGAGCGCGTCGAGCCGGGCTTCGTGGTCCTGGACGACGGGACGCGGCTGCCCGCCGGGGCCGTCGTCGTCGGCATCGGCGCCCGCCCGGCCACCGGCTGGCTGGCCGGTTCCGGCATCGGCCTGGGTGCCCACCGCGAGGTACTGGCGGACGCGAGCCTGCGCACGTCCCTGCCCGACGTGTACGCCGTCGGGGACTGCGCCTCGTTCCCCTCGGGGCGCTACGGGGAGCGGCTGCTGGTCCACCACTGGGACAACGCCCTCCAGGGGCCGCGCACGGTCGCGGCGAACATCATCGGTGAGACACCGGCGGTGTACGACCCGGTGCCCTACTTCTGGTCCGAGCAGTTCGGCCGCTTCGTGCAGTACGCGGGCCATCACGGCGCCGCCGACACGACGGTGTGGCGCGGCGACCCCACCGGCGCGGCCTGGTCGGTCTGCTGGCTGCGCGAGGGCGCCCTGGTGGCCGTGCTGGCCGTCGGCAAACCCCGCGACCTGGCGCAGGGCCGCAAACTCATCGACGCGGGCACCGTGCTGGACCCGGACCGGCTCGCCGACCCGGCCCGACCCCTGAAGTCCGCCGTGGCCTGACCGGTCGGGCCGCCACCGCGGGGCTGGAACACCTGGTCGGCCCGCCCCGGCTTCCGACTGTCAGTCCGGGATGGCACGCTTGTCCCGTGACCGAGATTGACGCAAAGATCGATGCTCTCGTCCCCGACTGGCTCACCCTCCCCGACATCGCCGAGCAATTCGGCATCGAGGTGACGCGTGTGCGACAGCTGGTGAAAGAGGGCCAGGTGATCGCCGTACGCCGTGGTGAGAACAGGGCGCTGCACGTGCCCGCCGCCTTCATCGACGACGACAAGATCGTCAAGGGCCTCACCGGCACCCTGACGCTCCTGCGGGACGACGGCTTCAGCGACGCGGAGATGCTGGAGTGGCTCTTCACCCCCGACCCGACCCTGCCGGGCACGCCCGCGCAGGCCCTGAGCGAGAATCGCGGCACGGAGGTGAAGCGTCGCGCCCAGGCGCTCGCCGTCTGACCTGACAACCGTCCGGCGTGCGCACCACGGCCTCGTGGTGCGCACGTCATCGACACCAACGGGGGATGTCCCATGGCCGACCCGAAGCGCGCGCAGCTCGCCGATGCCCGGCTCTACCTGTGCACCGACGCCCGCAAGCGCCAAGGCGACCTGCCGGAGTTCCTCGACGCCGTGCTGGCCGGCGGTGTGGACATCGTCCAGCTGCGCGACAAGGGCATGGAGGCCGGCGAGGAGCTGGAACACCTCGCCGTCTTCGCCGAGGCGGCCCGCCGCCACGGCAAGCTCTTCGCGGTCAACGACCGGGCGGACGTCGCTCACGCGAGCGGCTCGGACGTGCTCCACCTGGGCCAGGGCGACCTGCCCGTCCCCGCGGCCCGCGCCCTCCTCGGCGAGGACGTCCTCCTGGGCCGCTCCACGCACGCCGACACGGAGGCCGCCGCGGCCGCCGTCCAGGAGGGCGTGGACTACTTCTGCACCGGCCCCTGCTGGCCGACCCCGACCAAGCCCGGCCGGCCCGCCCCCGGTCTCGACCTGGTGCGCCACACCGCGGGCCTCGGCACCGACCGCCCCTGGTTCGCCATCGGCGGCATCGACCTGGGGAACCTGGACGAGGTCCTGGAGGCCGGCGCCCGGCGCGTCGTCGTCGTCCGCGCCCTCACGGAGGCCGACGATCCGGCCGCCGCGGCGGCCGAGTTCGCCAAGCGTCTGCGTTCGATGTGACCCCTGGGAAACGCCGCCGAGAAGCGGCGTCGAGCGCACCTGTCCGCAAGGTGGACGGGGATTAGGGGCTACCGGATTCCGTCAGTAACCTGCCCGTATGGCCTTTGGCACCGCTTCCACCAGGACTGATCGAGCCCGCACCGTGCGCGACATGCTCGCGGCCGGGAAGACCACGTACTCGTTCGAGTTCTCCGCGCCGAAAACCGCGAAGGGCGAGCGCAACCTGTGGAACGCGCTGCGCAGGGTCGAGGCCGTCTCGCCGGACTTCGTCTCCGTGACGTACGGCGCCGGTGGCTCCACGCGCGCGGGCACGGTCAGGGAGACCGAGCAGATCGTCGCGGACACGACGCTGACGCCGGTCGCCCACATCACCGCCGTCGAGCATTCGATCGCCGAACTGCGCAACATCATCGGCCAGTACGCCGACGCCGGCATCCGCAACATGCTCGCGGTGCGCGGAGACCCGCCGGGCGACCCCACGGCCGACTGGGTCTCGCACCCCGAGGGGCTGACGTACGCGGCCGAACTCGTCGAGCTGATCAAGGAGTCGGGGGACTTCTGCGTCGGCGTCGCCGCGTTCCCCGCGATGCATCCGCGCTCCGCGGACTGGGACAACGACGTGCGGCACTTCGTGGACAAGTGCCGGGCGGGCGCCGATTACGCGATCACGCAGATGTTCTTCTACCCGGAGGAGTACCTGCGACTGCGCGACCGGGTCGCGGCGGCGGGCTGCGACACCCCCATCATCCCGGAATGCATGCCGGTGACGAGCGTGCGCATGCTCGAACGTCTGCCGGTGCTCAGCAACGCGGACTTCCCCCCGGCGCTGAAAGAGCGGATCCTCACAGCGAAAGACGATCCTGCCGCTGTACGCTCCATTGGCATCGAGTTCGCCACGGAGTTCTGCGCGAAGCTGCTTGACGAGGGTGTACCGGGTCTGCACTTCATTACGCTCAACAACTCCACTGCGACGCTGGAGATCTACGAAAACCTGGGCCTGCACGACCAGCGGGCCTGATCGGCCGTACCCGCACGGGGTGACGGCCGTACGAGAGGGGCGTACATGGGCTGGGCGGTCCTCTATGCGGCATTCGGACTGGTGGCGCTGTGGCTCCTCGGTGAGGTGCTGCTGCAGTACAAGGCACGACTGCGCTGGCGCCTGCTCGCCTTCGGCGGCTTCCTCGGCGTGGTCCTCGGCGTTCTGATGCCCTCGGTGCTCGTCATCGCCGCCGGGGCCATCGCCTTCGCGGTCGGGCAGACGTACGTCACGCTCTCCTTCCGCAGCGGCTTCGCGGCGGGCTGGGCCCTCAAGAACGCCCCCGGCGGGGCCGAGAGCGGCAGCAGGGGCGGCAGCAAGCGCCGCCGGAAGGACCCCGCGCGCCAGGAGCCGACGCTCGAGGTCTCCGACCTGGAGTACGAGCAGGGGGCGCAGGAGTACGCGCACACCCCGCAACCCCCTCAGACCCCGGCCGAGTCCACCGCGGTGTACGCCACCACCGAGCCGATGCCCGACGACACCGGCCAGTACGGCGTCTACAGCGACACGGCGTACGCCCAGGCGACACAGGCCGACCAGGACCACCAGGGGTACGGCTACGAGACCGGGGCCTACGGCTACGAGCAGCAGAACTACGGCTACGACGCCGGGCAGCAGCCGTACGCCGCGCCCTACTCGGACCCGTACATCGGGGCCCAGACGTATCCGGCGCAGCCGCAGTACGGCGACCCGTACGCCACCGGCCAGCAGCAGTACGGCGACCCGTACGCGGCGGACGCGGGGTACGGCACGGACACGCCCCCCGGCGGCGTCTGGGTGCCGCAGCAGCGCAACGGTGACGAGCAGCAGCAGGGTTACGGCGGAGAACTGCCGCCCGAGCAGCCCTATCCGGCGTACCCGCAGCACGACCCGGACCCCGGGTACGACAACGGCTACAACGAGCAGCAGTACCGGTACTGACAGCCGGTCCTCCGGGGCGGCCCGCCGCGGTTCACTGCGAGCCGCGGAACTCCGGGCCCTCCACGATCAGCCCCGCCACCAGCGCTCCCGACATGCCCGCGTGCGGCAGCCCGCCGCCCGGGTGCGACCAGCCGCCCACGGCGAAGAGGCCCGGCAGCTCCGTCCCGTTCGCCGGGTGCAGCAGACGTCCCCCGGCGGCGGCCAGCGCGGGTGCGGGCACGGCCCCGCCCGCCGCTCCGGTCGCCTCCGCGATGTCCTGGGGCGTACGGATCTCGTGCCACAGAAGACGGTCACGCAGACCGGGCACGGCGCGCTCGGCCGCCGCGAGGACCGCTGCCACATCGGTCTCGTCCACGCGCGCGTGCGGCGGCACGGTCACGGTCACGGTGACCGCCTCGTGGTCGGCGTCGGGGACCTGTGACGGCTCCGCGGCCCGCAGCACCGCGACCGTCGGTCTCGCGGGCCGGGGACCGCCCTCGAACAGCCACGCCAACTCGGCGCCCCGGTCCGTCCCGTGCACCACCGTCCGGTACGGCGTGCCCTCGGGCCGGGGCCCGCGCAGCGCCAGATGGACCGTGAGCCGGCTGGGCGTCGCCGACTCGGACCGCGCCGGTACCGCGCCCCGCACCGGCTGTCCTGGCAGCAGCCCGTCGAGCACGCTCGGCGCGACACCGGCCACCACGAACTCGGCGTCCTCGACGGAGCCCCCGGCCAGCTCGACACCGGCCGCGCGGCCGTCCTTCACCACGATCCGGGTGACGGCCGTCCCGAACCCGAACGCGACCTTGCGCTCCAGACAGCGCGCGTACACCGCGTCCGCGAGCGCCCGCAGGCCCCCGCTCACCGCCCACGTGCCGAACGTCTGCTCCATGTACGGCAGCACGGCCGCGCTCGCCGGTGCCGTACGCGGATCGAGGCCGTACGCCAGCGCGTACTGCTCCAGAAGTGCCACCAGGCGCGGCTCCCCGCCCAGCTCGAACGCGCCGATCTCGGCGAGCGTCGTCGCTCCGCGGTCCTTGCGCAGCAGGCGCCGCCGGGGCACGGCCGGGTACGGCTCGCGGTCGGCGAGCACCTCCCAGTTCGGCCACAGGGGCTCTTCGAGGAGGGGGCGCCGGGAACGGTCCCAGGCCTCCCGCGCCCGGTTCATGAACGCCGACCAGCGCTCGCCCGCGCCCGCGCCGACCACCGCGTCCAGCGCCTCGGCGACCCCGGCACGCCGCGCGTTCGGCAGGTCCGTCGTCGTGCCGTCCGCGAAGACGTGGCGCACCGCGGGCTCCACCTGGGTGAGGCCGACGAGGTCCTCCAGGGGCTTCTTGCCCGTCTTGACGAACAAGTCGCGGTAGACCGCCGGCAGGGGGAGCAGCCCGGGCCCCGTGTCGAACGCGAAGCCGTCGCGCTCGAACCGGCCGACGGCGCCGCCGTACGTCGACGCGCGCTCGAAGACCACCGGCCGGTGGCCCGCCACGGCCAGCCGGGCGGCCGCCGCCATGGCGCCCAGCCCCGCGCCGATCACCGCAATTCGTGCCATGGCAGGGACTCTAGCGGCCGTCACCGACCAGGCCGCCCGCAGGTCAGGGGGGCGGCGGCGCCGCACGGGCGAGGCGCTTCTCCTCGCGCCGCTGGGCGCGTCTGCGCAGGAACCGGCGGATGCGCCGGACGAGCAGGAACAGCATCAGCAGACCGAGGACCAGCAGCACCGCCGCGATGATCGCGGCCGCCTCGGGGTGGAACATCGCGAACGTCACGATGCCCGCGACGCCCAGGTCCTCCGCGGTGCTCAGCACGAAGTTCGACACCGGCTCGGGCGAGGTGTTGACCGCCATCCGGGTGCCGGCCTTCACCGCGTGACTGGCCAGGGCCGTGGAGCCGCCGACCGCGCCCGCCGCCAGATCGGACAGCGAACCGCTCTGCCCGGCGAGCAGCGCCCCGACGACCGCGCCCGACACCGGCCGGATCACGGTGTGCACCGAGTCCCAGACCGAGTCGACGTAAGGGATCTTGTCGGCGACGGCCTCGCACAGGAAGAGCACACCGGCCACGATCAGGACGTCCGGGCGCTGCAACGACTCGGGGACCTCGTCGGTCAGCCCGGTCGCGCCGAAGATGCCGAGCAGCAGGACCACCGCGTACGCGTTGATGCCGCTCGCCCAGCCACTGGTGAAGACCAGGGGGAGTACGGACACGGAAAAGATCGTAACCAGTAAGGAACTCTCCGTGCCTGAGGATGAGCGCGCACGGCTGAGTATCCGTACTCAAGGGAGGAGATGAGTAGGTGCACGGATGGGGCGCGACCTGCGTGGAGAGGAGAGTGGGGGCCACGGAGAGGGGCGCGGCTCCGGTACCGCCGACACGGGGCGGCGGAACGGATGCGGCGCCCTTGGCCGCTCCTCTCGCCCGCGAGGGTGGGAGCGAGGCACGGGGGAATCGGGGGATACGCCGGTCCGGTGAGGCCTGAGTGAGACCACAGGCCTTGCCGGACCGGCGCTTTCACGCCTTGCGGGTCGGCGCGGGGCCGCCCGCCACGCGGCCCTGGAGCAGCAGCGACAGCGCGGCGTGCACGTCGTCCAGGGAGCGTTCCGGCTGGAACGCCTGCCAGTCGAGCGCGGCCACCAGGACCATGCCGACCAGGGCGGCCGCCGTCAGCGGGATGTCGATCTCGTCGCTCAGTTCACCGTTGGCCACCGCGTCGCGCAGCACGCCCTCGATGACGGCCACCGCCTCCTGGCGGACCACCGCGAGGGTGGACTGCCAGGCACGGTTGGTGCGCCACAGCTCGGCCACGTAGAGCTGGGTGAAGGCCGGGTACTCGTCGATGAAGACGAGGCCGGCGCGGATCATCGCGTCCAGGGCGTCGACCTTGCTGCCGCCTGCTTCGTCCGTCTTCTGTGCCGCGTCCCGCAAGGAGGTGGTCAAGAGCCCGACGCCGTGTCGCAGCAGCTCCTCGAAGAGGACCGACTTACTGGCGAAGTTGTAGTAGACGGTGCCCTTCGCGACGCCGGCGCGCTCGGCGATCTCGTCGACCGTCGTCGCGGAGAACCCCTGCTCCGCGATGAGCGTGACAGCGGCCTCGTAGAGCTTCTGCCGGGTGGCCTGGCGCCGTGTGCTGCTTTCCATGCCCCTGATTCTCACAGGCCGCCGCGCGGGGGCGCTCACAGGCTCAGCTCCGGATGCAGCCGGTCCAGGGTCCACACCTGCTTGCGTCGGGCCGTCAGGGCGGTGAGGGCGAGCGCGGCCGCCGTGAAGCCGGCCAGCACCGCGCACGCCTGCCACACGGGCCCGAGCCCGCCGCCGGAGATCAGCCGGCGCAGCGCCTCGACGACGTAGCTCATGGGGAGGTACGGGTGGATCGCGTTGAAGAAGCCCGGGCTCGTCTGCACCGGGTAGGTGCCGCCCGCCGACGTCAGTTGCAGCATCAGGAGGGCGAGCACGAGGATGCGGCCCGCCGCACCGAAGCGCGCGTTCAGCCACTGCACGAGGGCCGCGAAGCACGCCGTGACCAGGAACAGGAAGCCGACCGTCCCGGCCGCGTGCAGCATCCGCAGCCCGAGCCCCCAGTGCAGTACGGACATCAGCGCCGCCACCTGGAGCAGCCCGAGGGCGGCGACCGGCAGCCAGCCCGCGAGTGTCACGCGCCATGAGGAGGCGCCGACGGCGAGGGCCCGCCGATTCAGCGGCTGGATCAGCATGTAGGCGACCATGGCGCCCACCCACAGGGACAGCGGAATGAAGTACGGCGCGAAGCCCGTCCCGTAATTGGGCGCCTTGTGCAGCGACTGCGAGGCCAGCCGCACCGGGTCGGCCATCACCTGGGTGCGCTGATCGCGGTCCTTCTTGTCGTAGTCGGGGATCTTCCGGACGCCGTCGTGCAGCCCGCCCGCCAGCTTCCCCGAGCCGTCGGCCAGCTTGAACATGCCGCCATTGAGGTCGTTCGCCCCGGTCTTCAACTTGCCCACACCGGTGTCGAGTGCGGTGGAGCCGGTCTGTGCCGTGCCCAGACCTGTATGCAGCTTCTTCGCACCCGTGGCGACCTGGCCCGCGCCCTTGTTGAGCTTGTTGATCTGGGCGACCGCGTCCTCGACGTCCTTGTCGAGCGTCGGGGCCCGCTCGGCGAGCGCCTCCGACTGCGTCTGGAGGGTCTTCAGATGGCTGTCCATGAGGTCCAGGTCGCCGTGCTCGTCCTGGATGAGCGTGTTCAGGTCGTCGGAGACGGTGGCGACGTCCGCCGCCGCCGACGCCGCCTTCTTCAGGTCCGGGCAGGCGGGGTCGTCGAGCAGCGCCTTCCCGCAGCGCCGTTCGTAGATCGCGGCAAGGACGTCGGATCCCGCGTGGGCGCCCTTGCGTGCGGCGGGCGCGAGGGTGACCAGGTCGTCGAGGTTCTGCCGGACGCCCTTCGCGGAGTCGGCGACGAGCCGTGCCGCGTCACCGATCTGCTTCTTGTTGCCCTTCAGGAAGGGCAGCACCTTGTCGGCGGCGCCGTTGACCTTGTCCGCGAGGGACTGGGTGCCGTCGGAGACCTGTCGGGAACCCGTCTCCAGGTCGGCGGCGCCCTTGTCGAGCTTCGTCAGACCGCTCGCCAGGTCGCCGCTGCCCTTCTTGGCGTCCTTCAGACCGTCGGCCAGGTCCTTCGAGCCCTTCTTGGCCTTGCCGATGCCGCCCTTCAGGTCGTCCGCGCCCCTCGCCGCCTTCTGCGTCGCGTCATGGATGTCGGAGAACGAGATGAAGATCTTGTCGAGGAAGGACCGCGACGCGTTCGTGGACGCGGCTGAGCGCACCTCGGAGAAGACCGTCCGGGAGATCTGCCCGACGATGTAGTTGTTCGCGTCGTTGGTGCGTACCCGCAGGGCGCCGGTCTCGGGAGCGTCCCCGGAACTGGACGCGATCCGCTTGCTGAAGTCGCCGGGCATCGTCAGCGACAGGTAGTACCTGCCGTCCTCCACGCCCTGTTCGGCCTGCGCCGCGCTGACCTCGTGCCATTGGAAGGTGTCGCTGTCGAACAGGCCCTTCGTGATGTCGTCGCCCGCGGTGATCCTCTTCCCGGCGGCGGTCGCGCCTCGGTCGTCGTTGACGAGTGCCACGGGGATCTTGTCCAGCCGCCCGTACGGGTCCCAGAAGGACCACAGGTACAGCGCGCCGTAGAGCAGGGGCAGCAGCAGAAGCGCGACGAGCGCGGCGCGCGGCAGCTTTCCCCTGCCGAAGCGCCTGAGCTCAAGCGCGGCCAGCTTCGGCGAGCGCATCGGCCGTCTCCTTGTCGGTGTCGTTCGGGGTGGTGGCCCGCGCGGGGGCGGTGGTGACGACGACGTCGGCGCTCTCCTGCGCCTCGCTGCACACGGCGACGACGGTGGTGCCCGCCGCCGAGACGGCGCGCAACTGGGCCCAGACCTCCGCCCGTTCGGCGTCCGCGAGCTTCAGGTCGATGTCGTCGACGCCGATCAGCAGTGGCCGGCCGACGAGCGCGAGCGCCAGGGAGAGCCGCAGCGCCTCGACGCGCTCCAGGTCCCGTACGGCCGTACGGGCACCCTTCGGCAGGGCTTCGAGGTCCAGCCCCGCGCCGGACAGGGCGGTGTCGATCCGCCGCTTCGCCTCGCTCACGCGCTCGGAGCGCGGGCGCAGCAACCCGCGCAGCGCGCCGTCGAACCGCCGTTGCAGGAGCGCCCGTTCCCGCAAATGCTCCGCCACGGTGAGCGCCGGATCGAGATCGGTCACCCCCGGCACGTGCGCGAGCGCGCTCACGCGCCGTACGGCGGTCATCTGCCGGGGCAGCCGCAGCTCGCCGACGCGGGCCGTCCCCTCGGCGGAGCGCATCCGTCCCGTCAGCGCGAGCAGCAGACAGGTCCGGCCGCTGCCGGAGGGCCCCTCGACCGCGATGAGCGAGCCGGGCGCCGCCTCGATGTCGACACCGCGGAACGCCCAGCCGCGCGGGCCCTTCACCCCGAACCCCGCGGCGGTGACAGCGGCCCCGCCCTCCGGGCTGTCCGGACCGTCCATGACGACGTCCCCCTCGACGACTCTTCTGTACTGACCAGCTCTTTGTACTGACCAGTCAGTGCAAAAGTTAGCCCGAACCCCCTGCCGGAGCAAAAAGACCTGGTCAGCGCCGATTGTCAGTGGTGTGTCGCACCATGGGCACATACGGCCACTGCGCCGTCACACAGACGACAGGAGGTTCGTCATGGCCAGGTATCCCGCAGCCGCCGCACGCCGCCGCGCAACCACCGGCCCTGCCCCCTCACTGACCGGACCGGCGAGCGACGTCCACCCCGTGCTGCGCCGCGCGACCGCTCCGCCCGCCGCCCTCGACCTGCTCGCCCAGGCCCGCGCCGGACTCGACGAGGCGGCCGTGCTGGAGACCCCCAACGAGCGGTACGCCACCGCCCACCTCGCCGCCCTGCGCACCGCCGCCGCCGTGCTCGCGGCCCGAGGCCGGCCCGAGGCCACGCCCAGGCGCCGCGCGAGGATACGGAGCGCCTGGGAGGTGCTCCCCGAGATAGCGCCCGAACTGTCCGAGTGGGGCGCCCTGTTCGCCGCCGGAGCCACCCGCCGGGCGCGCGCGGAGGCGGGCATACGCGGGGCGGCGACCGCCCGCGACGCCGATGACCTGCTGCGCGACGTGGCGATGTTCCTGCGGCTGGTCGAGCGGATGCTCGTCCTGCAACCGGTGCTGCCCCAGCCACGCCAGGAGGGCGGCGCCCGGGCGCCGGGGCGGGAGGTGCCCGACGCGGGGTGAGGGGCGCGGGACGGGGTGAGGGGCCCGGGACGCCTCGGGCGGAGCCGCGGCCGGGCGGGACCGCAGCCGCGCGCACGCGTCGCCGGGCGGAGCCGCGGCCACGTACGCGCGTGGCATGGCCGTCGGCCCGCGCCCATTAGGGTGGAGGCGCCCGAACTTGTTCACGCCGAGGAGCCAGCTGCCGTGTCGGACCCGATGCGCCCCCCCGTCTCCCATCCTCGAACGACGTCGTCGCGCACCGACCCCTCGCGATCCCGAGCCTCGCTCCGTACCGCCGTGGTCCGGGAGGTCCTCAAGGACGCCCTCGACCGCCGCGCCAAGGCCGCGGGAAGCCAGACGCTGGACGTCCTCGACACCGGCGGCGGCAGCGGCAACTTCGCGGTGCCGGCCGCCCGTATGGGCCACCGCGTCACCGTCGTCGACCCCAGCCCGAACGCGCTGTTCGCGCTCGAGCGCCGGGCCGCCGAGGCCGGCGTGGCCGACCGGGTGCGCGGCGTCCAGGGCGACGTCTCGGGCCTGTTCGACGTCGTCGAGCGTGACGCGTACGACGCCGTCCTGTGCCACGGGGTCCTGGAGTACGTCGAGGAACCCGCGGAGGGCGTCCGCAACGCGGTGGGCGCGCTGCGCTCCGGCGGCGTGCTCAGCCTGCTCGCCGCGGGTCTCGGCGGCGCCGTACTCGCGCGGGCCCTCGCCGGTCACTTCAAGGAGGCCAGGCAGGCGCTCGGTGACCCGGCGGGCCGCTGGGGCGAGGGCGACCCGGTACCCAGGCGCTTCACCGCCGAGCAGCTCTCCCGGCTCGTCGGCGACGCGGGTGTGGACGTCGGCGCGGTGCACGGCGTGCGGGTCTTCGCCGACCTGGTCCCGGGGGTCCTCGTGGACACCGAGCCCGGGGCCTTCCAGGAGCTGCTGGAGCTGGAGGCGGCCGTCGCCGAGCTGCCCGCCTTCCACGCCGTGGCGACCCAGCTGCACGTGCTGGGCGAGAAGCGGGCGACGCAAGAGAGCTGAGTGACCGCGGTGACCCACCGCTGATCAGCGGCGCAGCGGCAGATGGAGTACGCCACAGGCCCCCCGATCGGGCTCCTCGCGCCGTATGATCGGGGTGGACCGCCCGGCATGACGGGCCGGACACCGGGGAATGACGCCTTTGGTGAGCCGGAGCGGCGTGACGCGGTCCGCAATGGTGAAGTTGGCGTAGAGGGGCGGGTTTCACGGGGGCGATTCCCTGCCTATCCTGAAGGGGACCCCCGGTCGCCCCGGCGACTGCACGATGAGGAGGACTCCGTGCCGCTCTCGGAGCACGAGCAGCGAATGCTCGAGCAGATGGAGCGAGCGCTGTACGCCGAAGATCCCAAGTTCGCGACAGCGCTTGAGGGAAGCGGGCTGCGTACGTACACCCGACGTCGGGTCTACCAGGCAGTCGCGGGCTTCCTGGTGGGTATCGCGCTCCTCATGGCAGGTATGGTCGCGCAGCAGATCTGGATCAGTGTGGTGGGGTTCCTCGTCATGCTGGGGTGTGCGGTGCTCGCCGTCACGGGGTGGCGCAAAGCGCCCAAGCCGGGCGAACAGCCGGCGGGAGCGGTGCCAGGCGCGCCGGCCGCCCGACGGCAGAGCAAACCGAAGCGCTCGATGATGGACCGGATCGAGCAGCGCTGGCAGCGCCGCCGCGACGAGCAGGGCGGCCGCTGAGCGGCTCGGCCGCCGTCGGATTCTCGACACGTACGAAAGGGTGACCGCCTCGGCGGTCACCCTTTGCGCGTAACGGACCGGCGGTCACCCTTTGCGCGTAACGGCCCCGGGCGGAGACGAGGCGTCGGCCCCGAGGGCGCTCAGCTCTCCTGGCCGGAGGGGCGGGAGCGGGAGGACCGGGCGAGCACCGAGGACCATCGGGTCCGCAGGCGCACGGAGAACGACTCCCGGCGCCGCGACAGCTCCCACACCACCCGGACGGCCGAGCGCGGCGCGAGCGTCGCACGCAGCCTCGCCGGACGGCTCGCTTTCGCGTGCAACCCCTCGACCAGCCGCCGCACGTCCTCACCGAGGCCCGGGGCGGGCGCGGGCCGCGGCGCGTACAGCACCTGCTCCACCGCCGCCGCCACCCGGTGCACGGCCTCGGCGGCCGCCGGATCGAGCTGCCCGATCCGCACGATGCGCGCGGCCGCCTTCCGCGGGGTGTGCGCGTCGTCCGGCGCGATGCCGTGGTCCCAGGCGGTGTCCGTCACCTCGCGCCAGGCCGCCAGCGCCCGCGTAGCGGCGTCGGCTTCCGTGCGGCCGAAGGAGCCGAGCCGCCGCGACCTGACCCGCCTGCGCCACAGCAGCGGCAGCAGCGGCACCACGAGGACCAGCAGGACGGCCAGGGCCACCAGCAGGATCGAGCCGAACGGCGGGCCGTCGTCCGTCGAGCCGCCCACGACCGCCGGGGCCGTGTTGCCACAGCTGCCGTCCTTGCGCTGGGCCGCCGAGCAGCTCTCCGAGGACGAGGGCTGCGAGGCCGAGGGGGCCGAGGAGGCGGACTCGCTCGGCGCCGCCGGATCGCTCGGGCCGCCCACCGGGGTGTTGTCCTGCGTGTACTCCGGGACCGTGCCCCGGTTCGGGGTCGGCTCGAAGCGGGTCCAGCCGACGCCCTCGAAGTACAGCTCGGGCCAGGCGTGCGCGTCCCGCAGGCCCACCGAGTAGCTGCCGTCACCCGCGGGCGAGCCGGGCGTGAACCCGACCGCGACGCGGGCCGGGATGCCCAGCGTCCGGGCCATCGCCGCCATCGAGAAGGAGAAGTGGACGCAGAAGCCCTCTTTCTGCTTCAGGAAGCGGGCGATGGCGGCGGAACCGCTGCCCGCCTGCACCTCGGTGTTGTACGTGAAGCCGCCGTTGACGGCGAAGTAGTCCTGCAGCTTGACCGCACGCTCGTAGTTGTCCGCCGCGCCCCGCGTCACCCGCAGGGCGGTCGTGCGCACCACGTCCGGCAGCGAGCTGGGCACCTTCGTGAACTCGCGCGCGAGATCCGCCGGCGGCGCCCCGGCGTTGGCCAGCTGTTCCGCCGTCGGCCGCACGATCAGGCTGTCGACGCTGTACGACTTCCCGCGCGTCGTCTGCCCGTGGTCGCCCACCAGGGTCCGGCCGACCTGCTCGAACCGCCAGCGCCCGTTGATCGACACCTGTGTCGCGGGGTACGGCATCGGCAGCCAGTCCTGCGCGTACCGGTCGGCTGCCGCGATCCGGGTCTTGATCTCGGTCCTGCCGATGTCCGCGCCGAGCCCCGGCGGACTCGGAAGCGGGGACGGCACATCGGTGATGCTGCGCACCGAGGGCCGCCAGGTCGTGCCGTCGAACTCGTCGAGCGAGACGATCCGCAGATACAGGTCGGACGTCTGTTCGGCGTTGGTCCGGTACGTCATCACGGTCCGGTCCTCCGGCTGGTTCAGGCTGTTCTGCAGCGAGACCAGGGGGTTGACCGCGGAGATGGTGCCGCCGCCACCCGCACCGTTGCCCACACCGCTGCCGGACGGGCCGAGCAGGCCGCCGTCGAGGGCGGGCAGGGCGAGCGGCACGACGAGCGCGATGCCCAGTGCGAGGACGCCGATGCGGCGACCGGTGCGCACCGGTGCGATCGCGCCGCCCCCACTGCCCTGCCCCGGTGTCCCCGCGGGCACGCGCGCGGTGCCGCCGAACACCCGGCCCCACTGCGAGAGCCGGTCCCGGCTCTCGGCGAGCAGCAACAGAAGGTAGCCGCCGGCCGCGAACAGGAACCAGAGCCAGTCCGCCCCGCCGTCGGAGAGCCCCGCTGCGACCGAGTACAGGGCGAGTAGCGGGAGTCCGGCCGGGGCCGCGCTGCGGAACGTCACCGCGAGCGCGTCCACCGCGAGCCCTATGACCAGGGCGCCGCCGACCAGCATCAGCCGGATGCCGTCGGACAGCGGCGCCGGGATCATGTAGCGGCCGACGTCGTCGCCACCGGCCTCCAGGAGCAGGCCGAAGTGCCGGAACGCCTCCGGACCCGGGACGATCGAGCCGAGCGCCTGCTCGCGCGCGAAGACGAGCGTGAGCAGCAGCAAGGAGACCAGGGCCTGGGCCGCGACCGTCAGCGGCCGGGCGAGCGGGACCCTGCGGGCCGCCGCGCCCACCGCGGCCTGGATCACCAGCAGGATCGCCGCCTGCAAGATCCAGGTGGACTTGTCGACCAGCGGCAGCAGCGCGCACGCGGCCAGGAACGTGGCCAGCGTCGCGCAGACCGACAGACGCGCCCCGCCGCTCATGACCAACCCCCTGTGCTGATCGGGGCCGATGCCCCCGTACGCTCCCGGTCCGCCTGCCGCCACACGTCCACGACCGACGCGCCGGGCGGCACGACCACCGCGTTCCAGCCGGCCTCCCGCAGCATGCGCAACCGCTCGGCGCACTGCTGGGAGGGGGGAGCCCCCGGCCCCTGGGCCCAGGAGGAGCTGTCCATCAGGAAGGCGACCGCGCCGCCGCTGCGCTGACGCATCTTGGCGACCACCGCAGCCTGTGCCTCGTCCAGGTCGCCGAAGAAGGCGATCAGAAGTCCTTCGTTCCCGCCGCGCAGCACGTCGTACGCGGCGGAGAGCGTGTACGCGTCGGAGTGGTCGACCACGGCGAGGGTGTCCATCATCAGACCGGCCGCGTCCGCCGACTCCTGGCCGGCGCCCGCGAACCCGTCCGTCCCCTCACCCGGCACCGTGCTGCCCGTGTCCGTCAACAGCCGGACGGAGAAGCCGCGTTCCAGCATGTGCACCAGGGCCGAGGCGGTGCCGGACACCGCCCATTCGAAGGCCGAGTCGGGGCCCGCGCCCCGAAAGGCCGCACCGCGCGTGTCGAGCAGCACCGTGCAGCGGGCCCGCTGCGGCTGCTCCTCGCGGCGCACCATCAGCTCGCCGTAGCGCGCCGTCGAGCGCCAGTGGACGCGGCGCAGATCGTCGCCGTACCGGTACCCGCGCGGGATCACGTCGTCCTCACCGGCCAGCGCCAGCGAGCGCTGCCGCCCGTCCCCGTACCCCTTGGCCTCACCGGAGAGCCGTACCGGCGGCAGCGGCTCCACGCGCGGGATCACCGTCAGGGCGTCGTACGTGGAGAAGGAGCGGGTCAGTTCGCACATGCCGAAGGGGTCGGTGAGCCGCAGTTGCAGCGGGCCCAGCGGATAGCGGCCGCGCAGGTCCGAGCGGACCCGGTAGGAGACCTCGCGGCGCCCGCCCGCCTCCACGCGGTCGAGGACGAAGCGGGGCCGCGGCCCGAGCACGTACGGCACCCGGTCCTGGAGCATCAGCAGACCCGTGGGCAGCCGCGAGATGTTGTCCATCCGCAGGTGCACGCGCGCCTCCGAACCGGCGGACACGCGCGCGGGGGAGAGGCGGCGGCTGCCCGCGACCCGGTAGCGGGTGCGGTACAGGACGCCCGCGCAGACCAGCGGCAGGACCGCGAGGAGCAGTCCGACCCGGAGCAGATCGCTCTGGCCGAGGACGTACGCGCAGATCGCCGCGGCGATCCCGGCCGCCAGGAACGAGCGGCCGCGTGTGGTCAGTCCGGCGAGCGCGGTGCGCAGACCGCTCTTGTCGCCCTTGTCGTTCGTCGCGCCGTCGCTCTCGGTGTAACCGCCCCCGGTGTCCGCCGCGTCGTACCCCCCCACCGCCATCAGAGCCTCCGCGGGCCGGGCGGCTGCTGGCCGTAGATCGGGGGAGCCGGGTCGTAGCTCTGGTGCGCGCGCGTGTCGGCCGCCGGGACCGGGATGCGCTGGAGGATGTCGAGGACGACCTGCTCGGCGGTGCGCCGGTTCAACTGGGCCTGCGCGGTGGGCAGCAGACGGTGCGCCAGGACCGCGACGGCCAGTGCCTGCACGTCGTCCGGCAGCGCGTAGTCGCGGCCGCTGAGCGCCGCCGAGGCCTTGGCCGCCCGCAGCAGATGCAGCGTCGCGCGCGGGGACGCGCCGAGTCTGAGGTCCGGGTGGGTGCGCGTGGCGGCCACCAGGTCGACCGCGTAGCGCCGTACGGCGTCGGCGACGTGGACCGTGCGCACGGCGTCGACCAGCTTCACGATGTCGTGGGCGTGCGCCACCGGCTGCAGATCGTCCAGGGGCGAGGCGCCCCCGTGGACGTCCAGCATCTGAAGCTCGGCCTCCGCGTTCGGATAGCCGATGGAGACGCGGGCCATGAAGCGGTCGCGCTGGGCTTCCGGCAGCGGGTACGTGCCCTCCATCTCGACCGGGTTCTGTGTGGCCACCACCATGAAGGGGCTGGGCAGTTCGTAGGTCTTCCCGTCGATGGTGACCTGGCGCTCCTCCATGGACTCCAGGAGCGCCGACTGCGTCTTCGGGGAGGCGCGGTTGATCTCGTCGCCGATCACGATCTGCGCGAAGATCGCCCCCGGCTTGAACTCGAAGTCCCGACGCTGCTGGTCCCAGATGGAGACCCCGGTGATGTCCGACGGCAGCAGGTCGGGTGTGAACTGGATGCGGCGCACCGAGCAGTCGATGGACCGCGCCAGCGCCTTGGCGAGCATCGTCTTGCCGACGCCCGGCACATCCTCGATGAGCAGGTGCCCCTCCGCGAGCAGCACGGTCAGCGAAAGCCGTACGACCTCCGGCTTGCCCTCGATCACACTCTCCACCGACCTGCGGACACGCTCCGCGGTGGTGGTCAGATCAGTGAGGCTCGCTCGATCGTCATAGGTCGTCACCCGGCCCTCCTCGGCCTTACTTTGCCGGGCCGACGCTCTGCGATGCGGACCGGCCCACCCCGAAACACGGACACCACGCGCGAAGAGTTCCGTCGCTCGCGCGGGGTGTCACCTACGCATTCTTGTTGGCGTTACCGGTTCGTGTCACTCGCCTGTGGATAACTGGCCGCGATATGTCGGGTCTTACGACCTTTTGAGGGTATGCCGGGCATGCCGGACCGGCGGTTCAGCGGGGCTGGATCTCCCGCAGCCGGCCCGTCTTCACGTCGAGGACGAAGCCGCGCACGTCGTCGGTGTGCGGCAGGAAGGGGGAGGTGCGCACCTTCTCGATGGACTGGCGTACGTCCTGCTCGACGTCCCCGAACCCTTCGACGGCCCAGCTCGGGCGCTGTCCGACCTCCCGCTCCAGCTCCTGCCGGAACTCGTCGCCGAGCCCCTCCATGCCACAGCCGCTGTGGTGGATGAGGACCACGCTGCGGGTGCCGAGCGCCCGCTGGCTGATGGTGAGCGAACGGAGCACGTCGTCGGTGACGACGCCACCCGCGTTGCGCAGGGTGTGGCAGTCGCCGACCTCCAGGCCGAGGGCGGCGTACAGATCGAGGCGGGCGTCCATGCACGTGACGACGGCGACGTGCAACGCGGGGCGCGCGCTCATCCCGGGGTCGCTGAACGCGTCGGCGTACCGCGCGTTCGCCTCGACACAGCGGTCGGTCACGGAGCCGTCGACGGATATGGCGTCTTCGGACGGGCGGGGAACGGAAGTCGTCATAGTGCTGACGTTAGTCGCCGCAGCAGGTCCTGGCCTGCTGCGGGAGGGGACAAAGAACGTCATCGGACCTTGGTGTGAGCTAATCCACAGGGTGGAAGTTCTTCGACCGAACGAGTGAATCCGCGGGGCGTGGAGTGTCCGCCGACGCGCCTCGCGACGCGCAGGCCGGTTGATTGACCGAGGGGCGCCGTGGACTAAAGTGACGCCGAACCCCATTAACGAAGCAACACGGAGATCCCGGCGCTGCCGGACGCTCCCCGCGTGCGCGGCGCGTACGTACGGCTCGGCCTCCTCCCGCTCCGGTCGGCCGGCGTCACTTCCCCGGCGCCGACGGACCACCATCCCCTTCATGAGCGGGCGGGGACCCGGCAGTGCGTGCGACCGCCCGCCGGACCTGAGAGGGCCTCTTGAGTCAGCGACACGTTCCGGTGATGCTCCAGCGCTGCCTGGACCTGTTGGCCCCGGCGCTCGCCCAGCCGGGGGCGGTCGTCGTCGACTGCACGCTCGGTCTCGGCGGCCACAGTGAGGCCCTGCTCGCCACCTTCCCCGCGTGCCGTCTCGTCGCCCTCGACCGCGACAAGGAAGCGCTGCGGCTCTCCGGTGAGCGGCTCGCCCGCTTCGGCGACCGCGCCACCCTCGTGCACGCCGTCTACGACGAACTGCCCGAGGTCCTCGACCGGTTGGAGATCCCCCGCGTCCAGGGCGTCCTGTTCGACCTCGGCGTCTCCTCCATGCAGCTCGACGAGGCCGACCGCGGGTTCGCCTACGCGCAGGACGCGCCGCTCGACATGCGCATGGACCAGACGACCGGGGTCAGCGCCGCCGAGGTCCTCAACACGTACGCGCCGGGCGAGCTGGTGCGCATCCTGCGCCAGTACGGCGAGGAGAAGCAGGCCAAGCGCATCGTCTCGGCCGTGGTGCGCGAGCGCGAGAAGGAGCCGTTCAGCAACAGCGCCCGGCTCGTCGAGCTGATCCGCGACTCCCTGCCGCAGGCCGCCAAGCGGACCGGCGGCAACCCCGCCAAGCGCACCTTCCAGGCCCTGCGCATCGAGGTCAACGGCGAGCTGAGCGTCCTGGAGCGGGCCGTCCCGGCCGCCGTGCGGGCGCTCGCGGTCGGCGGCCGGATCGCGGTCCTGTCCTACCACTCGCTGGAGGACCGGCTGGTCAAGCAGGTGTTCGCGGCCGGCGCCGCCACCACGGCGCCGCCCGGTCTGCCCGTCGTCCCCGAGCAGTACCAGCCCCGGCTCAAGCTGCTCACTCGTGGTGCCGAACTCCCCACGGAGGAAGAGGTCGCCGAGAACCGCCGGGCCGCGCCGGCACGGCTGCGGGGTGCGCAGCGCATCCGCGAGGAGGTCGCCGAGTGAGGCACGCGCGCGTGGAGGGGTGGTCATGACCGCCAGGAGCGGTTCGAAAGACGCGAAGGACCCCAAGGGCTCCAGAAGAGTCGGCGGCGCCAAAGGGGCCGCGGAGGCCAGAGGTTCCCAGGCTGCCAAAGGGAGCAGAGGGACCGGCGGGGCGCAGAGGTCCACAGGCTCCGCGAGCCCCGCACGGGGGAGCGCCGCCCGGCTGGCGCGGCTGTTCCCGGTCACCCCGGCCGGCGGCGCCCAGGCCGCCCGGGCCCCGTTCGTCCTCCTCGTCGTGCTGCTGCTCGGCGGCGGCCTCATCACGCTGCTGCTGCTGAACTCGTCGCTCAACGAAGGATCGTTCAAGCTCAGCAAGCTCAAGAAGCAGACCACCGAACTCACCGACGACGAGCAGCAGCTCCAGCGCGACGTCGACTCCTACTCGGCCCCCGACGCCCTCCAGCGGCGCGCCCGCGAACTCGGCATGGTCACGGGCGGCGACCCCGCGTTCCTCGCCCCGAACGGCACCGTCCGCGGGAAGCCGAGCCCGGCCGCACTGACCGCGCCGGGCTACCAGCCGGCGCCCCCGCCGCCGGAGATGGTCAGCACGTCGCCGAACGCGCCGCAGCCGCCCACCACGACGCTCCCCACCGAGCAACTCCGGCAGGTGACGCCATGACCGACAGGGAGCCCCCGCGCCGCCGGGTACCAGGACCCGCGCGCTCCGCCGGAACGGCCCGTCCCGCCCCGCAGCGGCGCTCGGGGTCCGGCGCGCGCCCCGCCGCACGGCGCCGGCGCCCCGCGTCGTCGAAGGACCGCACCCCACTGCGCCTGGGCAGCCCCCGGCCCCGCCTGCGGATGGTCAGCCTGGGCCTCACGCTCGTCCTCATGGTCTTCGTGGTCCGTCTCCTCCAGGTGCAGGGCGTCGACGCGAGCGCGTACGCAGCGAAGGCCCAGCTGAACCGGTACGTCAGCCACACCATCGCCGCCGAGCGCGGCGGCATCACCGACCGCAGCGGTGTCTCGCTGGCGACGAGCGTGGACGCGTACGACATCACCGCGGACCCCACGCTCTTCACGGAGAAGGCCACCAAGGTGCCGGACGCGCCCGAGCAGGCGGCGGCGCTGCTGTCGCCGATCGTCGGGGTCGACGCGGACGAGCTGGCCACGAAGCTCAGAACGAGGAACACGCGGTACGTGCGGATCGCCGCGCGGCAGACGCCGCAGGTCTGGAAGCAGATCAAGGACCTCAGGTCGACGCTGAACGAGAAGGCCAACGCCGAGGGCCGCGAGGCGAGCGTGCTCTCCGGGGTGCTCGCCGACCCCAGCAGCAAGCGCGTGTACCCGAACGGGGACCTCGCCGCCGGGATACTGGGCTGGGTCAATGCCGACGGCAAGGGCGGCGGCGGTGTCGAGCAGCAGCTCGACAAGGATCTCGCGGGCAAGGACGGCAAGATCCGGTACGCCCAGTCCGGCGGCCAGCAGGTGCCGACGGCCGGCAGTACAGAGAAGCCCGCGGTGGCCGGCTCCGACATCGAGCTGACCATCGATCGTGACATCCAGTGGGCGGCGCAGGACGCCATCACCGAGCAGGTGGCGAAGTCCGGGGCCGACCGCGGCTACGTGATAGTGCAGGACACGCGGACCGGCGAGGTCCTGGCCATGGCGAACGCGCCGGGCTTCGACCCGAACGACCTGTCGCAGGCCAACGCGACGGCCCTGGGCAACGCCGCGCTCCAGGACGCGTACGAGCCCGGCTCCACCGCCAAGGTCATGTCGATGGCGGCCATCCTGGAGGAGAACGCGGCCACGCCGCTGACCCACGTCACCGTCCCCAACCGGCTGCACCGCGGCGACCGGCTCTTCCAGGACGACATCGACCACCCGACCTGGAACCTGACCCTCAACGGCGTGCTCGCCAAGTCCAGCAACATCGGCACGATCCTGGCCTCCGGCGAGCTCGGGGCGACGCAACCGCAGGCCAACCGGACTCTCTTCTCGTACCTGCACAAGTTCGGCATCGGACGGCAGAGCGGTCTCGGCTTCCCCGGCGAGACCGCGGGCATCCTCGCGCCGGCGAACAAGTGGTCGACGTCGCAGCAGTACACGATCCCCTTCGGCCAGGGCTTCTCCATCAACGCCATGCAGGCGGCGTCCGTGTACTCGACCATCGCCAACGACGGCGTCCGGATCGAACCGACGTTCGTGCGCGGGGAGAAGGGCCCCGACGGCCGCTTCACCCCCGCGCCCAGGCCCAAGGAGACCCGGGTCGTCAGCGCGAAGACGGCGAAGTCGGTCGCCCGGATGCTGGAGTCCGTCGTCGACGACGAGGAAGGCACCGGTACGAAGGCCCGGATCCCCGGCTACCGCGTCGCGGGCAAGACGGGCACCGCCAACCGCGTCGACCCGGCTACCGGCCGCTACAAGGGGTACACGTCGTCCTTCGCCGGGTTCGCGCCCGCCGACAAACCGCGGATCACCGTCTACTGCGCCATCCAGAACGCCACCAGGGGCAGCTACTTCGGCGGTCAGATCTGCGGCCCCATCTACAAGCAGGTCATGGAGTTCGCCCTGAAGACCCTCCAAGTGCCGCCCACGGGCACCAAGTCCGCGAAACTGCCCGTCACGTTCAAGCCATGACGGCCGGTCCGCGCCGTGACCATGATCACCTCCACTCAGTGAAGCCACTGAAGACACCGTGAAGAGCTCGTGACAACCATCACCCCGGACCCCGGGAACCAGCGGCCGTCAAGCGCCTCTCCTTCCCGCCGCCCGTCACCGCCCCCGGCCGACGACGCCCCGCGTCGGGCCCCCTCTTTTAGCCCAGCGGGGGGTGCGCCCGGTACGCTCACCGCCGTGCCACACGCTGATCAGTCCCAAACCACCCAGAAGGGCGCACCCGTGACATATCCCGGGCCGCCGCGACCGGTCGAGGTCTCCGCCACCCCCCTCGCGGAACTGGCAGATCAGCTGGGTGTCCCCGTGCCCCAGACGGCCGGCGCGGCCGACACCGACCCCGGCGTCCGCGGCATCACCCACGACTCCCGTGCGGTACGCCCCGGCGACCTGTACGCGGCCCTGCCCGGCGCCCGCGCCCACGGCGCCGACTACGCCGCGCAGGCCGCGACCCTCGGCGCGGTCGCCGCCCTCACCGACCCGGCGGGCGCCGACCGGGTCATCGAGGCCGGACTCGTGCCGCTCGTCGTGGAGAACCCGCGCGGCCGCATGGGCGAGCTGGCCGCCACGATCTACGGCCATCCGGGCAGGGAGCTGCTGCAGCTCGGCATCACCGGCACGTCCGGCAAGACCACCACCGCGTATCTCGTCGAGGGCGGCCTGAAGGAGGTCCGCTCGACCGGACTCATCGGCACCGTCGAGATGCGCATCGGCGGCGAGCGCATCAAGTCCGAGCGCACCACCCCCGAAGCCACCGACCTCCAGGCCCTGTTCGCGGTCATGCGCGAGCGCGGCGTCGACGCCGTCGCCATGGAGGTCTCCAGCCACGCCCTCGTGCTCGGCCGGGTCGACGGCTGCGTCTTCGACGTCGCGGCCTTCACCAACCTCAGCCCGGAGCACATGGAGTTCCACTCCGACATGGAGGACTACTTCCGGGCGAAGGCGCAGCTGTTCACCCCCGCACGCAGCAAACAGGGCGTCGTGAACTTCGACGACGAGTACGGCCGCCGGCTCATCACCGAGTCCGCGTCCTCGGGGTACCCGGTCGTCTCCTTCTCCGCGGAGGGCCACCCCGACGCCGACTGGCGCGCCGAGGACGTCGAAGTGGGGCCGCTCGGCTCGACGTTGACCGTCGTCGGCCCCAAGGGCGAGCGGATCGCCGCGAAGGCGCCGCTGCCCGGCGCCTTCAACGTCGCGAACACCCTCGCCGCGATCGTCACCCTCGCCGTCGCCGGGATCGACCCGCAGACCGCCGCCGACGGCATCGCCGCCGTACCCGGCGTGCCGGGCCGCCTGGAGCGCGTGGACGCCGGCCAGAAGTACCTCGCCGTCGTCGACTACGCGCACAAGACCGACGCCGTGGAGTCCGTCCTGCGGGCGCTGCGCAAGGTCACCGAGAACAAGCTGCACATCGTGCTCGGCTGCGGCGGCGACCGGGACAGGACGAAGCGGATGCCCATGGGCGCCGCCGCCGCCCGGTTCGCCGACACGGCCATCCTCACCTCCGACAACCCGCGCTCCGAGGACCCCCTCGCGATCCTCGCCACCATGCTGGCGGGCGCCGCCGACGTGCCGGCGCACGAGCGCGGCGACGTCGCCGTCTTCGAGGACCGGGCCGCCGCCATCGCCGCCGCCGTCGCGCGCGCCGAGCCCGGCGACACGGTGCTCGTCGCGGGCAAGGGCCACGAGCAGGGCCAGGACATCGCCGGGGTGGTACGTCCCTTCGACGACCGCCAGGTGCTTCGCGAAGCCATCGAGCAAACCCAGGGATGAAGTTGTGATCGCCCTCTCCCTCGCCGAGATCGCCTCAGTTGTCGGCGGGCAGACGTACGACATACCGGATCCGCAGGTCCAGGTCACCGGGCCGGTCGTCATCGACTCGCGCAAGGTCGAGGCCGGCAGCCTGTTCGCCGCGTTCGCAGGTGAACACGTGGACGGCCACGACTACGCGCGCGATGTCGTGGAAAAGGGCGCGGTCGCCGTTCTGGCGTCCCGCCCCGTCGGTGTGCCCGCCATCGTCGTCGACGACGTCCAGGCGGCGCTCGGCGCACTCGCCCGGCACGTCGTCGAGCGGCTCGGCGCCACCCTGGTCGCGCTGACCGGATCGGCCGGCAAGACCAGCACCAAGGACCTGATCGCCCAGGTGCTGCGCCGCAAGGCACCCACGATCTTCACCCCGGGCTCGTTCAACAACGAGATCGGCCTGCCGCTGACGGCCCTCTCCGCCACCGACGAGACACGGTTCCTCGTCCTGGAGATGGGCGCTCGCGGCAAGGGCCACATCCGGTACCTGACCGGCCTGACGCCCCCACGGGTCGGCCTCGTCCTCAACGTGGGCACCGCGCACATCGGCGAGTTCGGCGGCCGGCAGCAGATCGCGGAAGCGAAGGGCGAGTTGGTCGAGGCACTGCCCGCCGACGGCACCGCGATCCTCAACGCGGACGATCCGCTCGTACGCGCCATGTCGTCCCGTACGAAAGCGAAGGTCCTGCTCTTCGGAGAAGCCGCCGAAGCCGACGTACGTGCCGAGAATGTCCGGCTCACGGAGAACGGGCAGCCGGCCTTCCTCCTTCGCACACCCTCCGGGTGCAGCGAAGTGACCTTGCGCCTGTACGGTGAGCACCACGTGTCGAACGCGCTCGCCGCGGCCGCCGTCGCCCATGACCTTGGCATGTCCGTGGAGGAGATCGCGCTCGCGCTCTCCGAGGCGGGCTCCCTGTCCCGCTGGCGGATGGAGGTCACCGAGCGTTCGGACGGCGTCACGATCGTCAACGACGCCTACAACGCGAACCCCGAGTCCATGCGAGCGGCCCTGCGCGCGCTGGTCGCAATGGGCGGGGCCCGACGGGCAACGGGGGGCCGTACGTGGGCGGTGCTCGGGCACATGGCCGAGCTCGGCGACGAGTCGCTGACCGAGCACGACGCCGTCGGACGGCTGGCCGTCCGGCTCAACGTCAACAAGCTCGTGGCAGTCGGGGGCAGGGAAGCGTCCTGGTTGCGACTGGGCGCTTACAACGAGGGTTCGTGGGGTGAGGAGTCGGTGCACGTGTCCGACGCACAGGCGGCGGTCGACCTGTTGCGCAGCGAGCTGCGCCCGGGTGACGTCGTGCTCGTGAAGGCATCCAGGTCGGTGGGCCTGGAGAGCGTGGCACAGGCGCTGCTCGAGGGCGAGGTCGATGCCCGATGATGAAGCAGATCCTCTTCGCGGGTGTGATCGGGCTCTTTCTGACCCTGATCGGGACGCCGCTGCTGATCAAGCTCCTCGCGCGCAAGGGCTACGGCCAGTACATCCGCGACGACGGCCCGCGCGAGCACCACGCCAAGCGCGGAACGCCGACCATGGGTGGTATCGCCTTCATCCTGGCGACCCTCATCGCGTACTTCCTCTCCAAGCTGATCACCGGCGCGACACCGACCCTGTCGGGTCTGCTCGTGCTCGGACTGATGGCCGGCATGGGCCTGGTCGGCTTCCTCGACGACTACATCAAGATCGTCAAGCGGCGCTCCCTCGGTCTGCGGGCCAAGGCGAAGATGGCCGGCCAGCTGACCGTGGGTATCGCCTTCGCGGTGCTCTCCCTGCAGTTCGCGGATGCCCGCGGGCAGACGCCGGCCTCGACCCGGCTCTCCTTCGTGGAGGACTTCGGCTGGACGATCGGCCCGGTGCTCTTCGTGGTCTGGGCGCTGTTCATGATCCTCGCGATGTCGAACGGCGTGAACCTGACGGACGGCCTCGACGGCCTCGCCACCGGCGCCTCCGTGATGGTCTTCGGCGCGTACACCTTCATCGGCGTCTGGCAGTTCCAGGAGTCCTGCGCCAACGCGCAGACCCTGACCAACCCGGCCGCCTGTTTCGAAGTGAGAGACCCACTCGACCTGGCGGTGGTCGCGTCGGCGCTCATGGGCGCCTGCTTCGGCTTCCTGTGGTGGAACACCTCGCCCGCCAAGATCTTCATGGGTGACACCGGCTCGCTCGCCCTCGGCGGCGCCCTCGCCGGCCTCGCGATCTGCTCGCGCACCGAGATGCTGCTCGCGCTGCTCGGCGGCCTGTTCGTGATGATCACGATGTCCGTGGTCATCCAGGTCGGCTCCTTCAAGATGACCGGCAAGCGGGTCTTCCGGATGGCGCCGCTCCAGCACCACTTCGAACTCAAGGGGTGGTCCGAAGTCCTTGTCGTGGTCCGCTTCTGGATCATCCAGGGCATGTGCGTGATCGTCGGACTCGGCCTCTTCTACGCAGGATGGGCAGCCAAGAAGTGACATCTGGTCAGGGTTCCTGGCAGGGGATGAGCATCACCGTCGCCGGCCTCGGCGTGAGCGGCCTCAGCGCCGCCCGCGCCCTGGCCGGCCTCGGCGCGTCGGTCACCGTCGTGGACGGCGGCGACGGCCCCGCCCACCACGAGAAGGCCGCTCTTCTTGAAGAAGAGGGCATCTCCGTACGCCTGGGGGATGCCACCACGCTGCCCGAGGGCACCGAGCTGGTCGTCACCTCACCGGGTTGGAAGCCGTCCTCGCCGCTGTTCGCCGCCGCCGCCGAGGCGGGCGTGGACGTCATCGGCGACGTGGAGCTGGCCTGGCGGCTGCGCGGCCCCGGCGCGGCGCCCTGGCTCGCCGTCACCGGCACGAACGGCAAGACCACCACGGTGCAGATGCTCGCGTCGATCCTGACGGCGGCGGGCCTGCGCACGGCCGCCGTCGGCAACATCGGCACCCCGATCATCGACGTCGTCCTCGAAGGGGACGACGCCTACGACGTATTCGCCGTGGAACTGTCCTCGTACCAGCTGCACTGGGCGCCCTCGCTGCGCGCTCACTCCGGAGCCGTCCTCAACCTCGCGCCCGACCACCTCGACTGGCACGGCTCCATGGAGGCGTACGCCGCCGACAAGGGCCGGATCTACGAGGGCAACCAGGTCGCCTGCGTCTACAACACCGCGGACAAGGCCACCGAGCGCCTGGTCCGCGCTGCCGACGTCGCGGAGGGCTGCCGGGCCATCGGCTTCACCCTCGGCACCCCGGGCCCCTCCGAACTCGGCGTCGTCGAAGGCATCCTGGTCGACCGGGCCTTCGTCGAGGACCGGCAGCAGAGCGCCCAGGAACTGGCCGAGGTCGCCGACGTGCGCCCGCCGGCCCCGCACAACATCGCCAACGCCCTCGCGGCGGCGGCCCTCGCCCGCGCCTTCGGCGTCGAGCCGGCCGCCGTCCGCGACGGACTGCGGGCCTTCACGCCCGACGCGCACCGCATCGCGCACGTCGCCGACATCGACGCGGTCGCCTACGTCGACGACTCCAAGGCCACCAACACCCACGCCGCGCAGGCGTCGTTGGCGGCCTACGAGTCGATCGTCTGGATCGCGGGCGGACTGGCCAAGGGCGCGACCTTCGACGACCTCGTCAGGGGCGCGGCGGAGCGGCTGCGCGGCGTCGTCCTGATCGGTGCCGACCGCGGCCTGATCCGCGAAGCCCTGCGGCGACACGCCCCGGAAGTACCGGTCGTCGACCTCGACCGGACCGACACTGGGGCGATGTCCGCGGCGGTCCGGGAGGCGACGCGGCTCGCCCGGCCGGGGGACACCGTGCTGATGGCCCCGGCCTGCGCGTCGATGGACATGTTCACCAATTACAACAAGCGTGGCGACGCGTTCGCGGAAGCGGTCCGTGAACTGGGCGCCACCAGCGTCTGACGGTACCTTCGGGTGCCCGGTGACGCCGGGCACCCTCGGGAGGGGAACGTGGCAGCGCAGCACCGACAGGCGAGCAGGCCGAGCCGGCTCTACGGCTCACCGTGGGGGAGCGGCAATGGCCGGTAGCAGCGCCCGTACCACCAAGCGGCCCCCGGCCCCGCCGAGAAGGACCAGCCGCGTCTACCGGGCCCGCGTCAACCCCGTACGCCGCCTGTACACGCAGGCCCGCCGCGCCTGGGACCGGCCGCTCACCGCGTACTACCTGATCCTCGGCTCCGCGCTGCTCATCACGGGGCTCGGCCTGGTGATGGTCTACTCGGCGTCGATGATCACGGCCCTGCAGATGGGCCTGTCCAGCTCGTACTTCTTCCGCAAGCAGTTCGTCGCGGCCGTCATCGGCGCGATCCTTCTCGTGCTCGCGATGCGGATGCCGGTGAAGCTGCACCGCGCCCTCGCGTACCCGATCCTCGCCGTCAGCGTCTTTCTGATGGTCCTGGTGCAGGTGCCGGGGATAGGGGTGTCGATCAACGGCAACCAGAACTGGATCTCCCTCGGCGGCCCGTTCATGCTGCAACCCAGCGAGTTCGGGAAGCTGGCGCTGATCCTGTGGGGCGCCGACCTGCTGGCCCGCAAACACGACAAGCGGCTGCTGACCCAGTGGAAGCACATGCTGGTGCCGCTGGTCCCGATGGCCTTCCTGCTGCTCGGCCTGATCATGCTCGGCGGCGACATGGGCACGGCGATCCTGCTGACCGCCATCCTCTTCGGCCTGCTGTGGCTGGCGGGCGCCCCCACGCGGCTCTTCGTCGGCGTCCTGTCCGTGGCCGGCGCCATCGGCATCATGCTGATCAAGACCAGCCCCAACCGCATGGCCCGGCTCGCCTGTCTGGGCCGCGCCGACGCGGGCCCCGACGACATGTGCTGGCAGGGACTGCACGGGATCTACGCCCTGGCCTCCGGCGGATTCTTCGGTTCCGGGCTCGGCGCGAGTGTGGAAAAATGGGGTCAACTTCCCGAAGCGCACACGGACTTCATCTTTGCCATCACCGGTGAGGAACTGGGCCTGGCGGGGACGCTGTCGGTGCTCGCCCTCTTCGCGGCTCTAGGCTATGCGGGTATCCGCGTGGCCGGACGCACGGAGGACCCCTTCGTGAGATATGCCGCGGGAGGCGTGACCACCTGGATCACGGCGCAGGCCGTGGTCAACATCGGTGCGGTGCTCGGCCTGTTGCCGATCGCCGGGGTCCCGCTCCCGCTGTTCTCGTACGGGGGGTCCGCGCTGCTGCCGACCATGTTCGCCGTAGGACTTCTGATCGCGTTCGCGCGGGACGAACCGGCGGCACGGGCGGCCCTCGCCATGCGGCAGCCACGGATGAGATGGAACACGATGCGACGGCGCACTGCGGTGCGTACGTCCGGAGAGCGGTGAATTTCGGTGCATGTCGTACTCGCCGGTGGGGGGACCGCCGGCCACATCGAGCCGGCGCTCGCCCTCGCGGATGCCCTGCGCAGGCAGGACCCGACCGTGGGGATCACGGCGCTCGGCACGGAGCGCGGCCTGGAGACCCGTCTCGTACCGGAGCGCGGCTACGACCTGGCGCTGATCCCCGCCGTACCACTGCCGCGCAAGCCCACCCCTGAACTGATCACTGTTCCCGGGCGGCTGCGCGGCACCATCAAGGCGGCCGAGCAGATCCTGGAGCGCACCAAGGCGGACTGCGTCGTCGGCTTCGGCGGCTATGTCGCCCTGCCCGGCTACCTGGCCGCCAAGCGGGCCGGTGTCCCGATCGTCGTGCACGAGGCCAACGCCCGGCCCGGCCTCGCCAACAAGATCGGCTCGCGGTACGCGGCGGGGGTCGCCGTCTCGACGCCCGACAGCAAGCTGCGCGGCGCCCGCTACATCGGTATCCCGCTGCGCCGCACCATCGCCATGCTCGACCGGGCGGCGGTACGCCCGGAGGCCCGGGCCGCGTTCGGCCTCGATCCGAACCTGCCGACGCTGCTCGTCTCCGGCGGCTCGCAGGGCGCCCGCCACCTGAACGAGGTCGTGCAGCGCGTCGCCCCGCTGCTCCAGCAGTCCGGCATCCAGATCCTGCACGTGGTCGGCCCGAAGAACGAACTGCCGCAGGTGCAGCAGATGCCGGGAATGCCCCCGTACATCCCGGTACCGTACGTAGACCGGATGGACCTCGCGTACGCCGCGGCCGACATGATGCTGTGCCGCGCGGGCGCGATGACCGTCGCTGAACTCTCCGCCGTCGGGCTCCCCGCCGCGTATGTCCCGCTGCCGATCGGCAACGGCGAACAGCGGCTCAACGCCCAGCCGGTGGTCAAGGCCGGCGGCGGTGTGCTGGTCGACGACGCGGAGCTGACCCCCGAGTGGGTCCAGGGCAACGTCCTGCCCGTGCTCGCCGACCCGCACCGGCTGTACGAGATGTCCCGCGCCGCCTCGGAGTTCGGCCGCCGGGACGCCGACGACCTGCTCGTCGCGATGGTGTACGAGGCGATCAACTCACGCCACTAGGGGCGTACGACACGTAAGGCAGGGCAGCGTGGCCGGAGCGACCACCGCGGACCGCGGCGAACGAGACGAAGCCGAGGTGTCCGAATCCGGCCCGCCCCCGCCGCCCCGCCGGCTGCGCCTGCCCAGCCTGCGCGCCCTGATCGTGACCGGGGTTCTGCTGGTCGTGATCGGGGCGGGCGGCATCTGGGCCCTGTACGGATCGCAATGGTTGCGGGTGGAGCGCGTCACAGTCTCCGGGACGGGCGTTCTCACGCCGGCACAGGTGCGCGAGGCGGCCGCGGCGCCGGTCGGCGCCCCGCTGGTCTCCGTCGACACGGGCGCCCTCGCGGACCGGATCCGGCGGAAGCTGCCCCGCGTCGACTCGGTGGACGTGACGCGTTCCTGGCCGCACGGGGTCGGACTGAAAGTGACGGAACGTAAACCGGTCCTGATTGTCGAAGACGCCAAAAATGCGGGCAAGTTCATCGAAGTAGACCACAAGGGTGTTCGTTTCGCGACGGTCGACAAGGCTCCGAAGGGCGTTCCCCGGCTGGAATTGACGCCGGATCAGTCCGGCGCGGAGGCGAGCCTGCGACGCTTCGGTCCCGACCGGCTGGTCCGCGAAGCGGTCCGCGTCGCGGGGCGACTCCCCGACGGGGTGGCCCGCGACACCCGTACTGTCAAGGTCCGTTCGTACGACGACATCTCGCTGGAACTCACCGGGGGCCGGGTCGTCGTGTGGGGCAGCGCCGAGAAGGGTGAGACGAAGGCGCGCGTCCTCACCACCCTCATGAAAGCCGCTCCTAAGGCCGGTCACTTCGACGTGAGTGTCCCCACCGCGCCTGCCTCATCGGGGAGTTGACGCACATCGACGCAGGCCAGCACCCTGGTTGGGCAGCGCTACGGCTGATCACATAGGGTGAAAAGAAAAACGGGAGGTTCGGCGTGTTCGTTGAACGGGCGCCACTTGTCGACTTAGTGTCAGGTTCGGAAGAGTCCAGGGAACAGACACACTGGTAACCCTAAACTTCACCGTTAGGGTTCGGGTCGGCAGTCGACTAGTAGTCCGGACCGTCCCCATTCGACATCAGTCGTCGCTTCGGCAGAACGCGAGGCGGCGACACGTAACTCGAGGCGAGAGGCCTTCGACGTGGCAGCACCGCAGAACTACCTCGCAGTCATCAAAGTCATCGGTGTCGGCGGCGGTGGTGTCAATGCCATCAACCGGATGATCGAGGTCGGTCTCAAGGGCGTCGAGTTCATCGCCATCAACACCGACGCGCAAGCCCTGTTGATGAGCGACGCGGACGTCAAGCTCGACGTCGGCCGTGAACTCACCCGCGGCCTCGGCGCCGGAGCCAATCCGGCAGTCGGGCGCAAGGCGGCCGAGGACCACCGCGAGGAGATCGAGGAGGTCCTCAAGGGGGCCGACATGGTCTTCGTCACCGCCGGCGAAGGCGGCGGCACCGGCACCGGCGGCGCACCCGTCGTGGCCAACATCGCCCGCTCACTGGGCGCCCTGACGATCGGTGTGGTCACCCGGCCGTTCACCTTCGAGGGGCGGCGCCGGGCGAACCAGGCGGAGGACGGCATCGCCGAGCTCCGCGAAGAGGTCGACACCCTCATCGTCATCCCGAACGACCGGCTCCTGTCCATCTCGGACCGGCAGGTCTCCGTCCTCGACGCCTTCAAGTCGGCGGACCAGGTCCTGCTCTCCGGTGTCCAGGGCATCACCGACCTCATCACCACGCCCGGCCTGATCAACCTCGACTTCGCCGACGTCAAGTCCGTGATGTCCGAGGCCGGCTCGGCGCTCATGGGCATCGGCTCGGCCCGCGGCGACGACCGCGCGGTGGCCGCCGCGGAGATGGCGATCTCCTCGCCACTCCTCGAAGCGTCCATCGACGGCGCCCGCGGGGTGCTGCTCTCCATCTCCGGCGGCAGCGACCTCGGCCTCTTCGAGATCAACGAGGCGGCCCAACTGGTCAGCGAGGCCGCGCACCCCGAGGCGAACATCATCTTCGGTGCGGTCATCGACGACGCCCTCGGCGACGAGGTACGGGTCACCGTCATCGCCGCCGGGTTCGACGGCGGGCAGCCACCGGCCAAGCGGGACAACGTGATCGGCTCGTCGTCGGCCAAGCGCGAGGACCCGGTACCGGCCTCCCGCCAGGCCCCGGCACCCGAGCCGGCGCGCCCGACCTTCGGCAACCTCGGCAGCGTCACCCAGCGCGAGGAGTCCAAGTCCCCGGAGCCGCCCGAGACGCCCGCCCCGGTGAGCGAGGCGCCCGCCGCCCCGGTCAGCACGCCCCACGTGCCGCGGCCGTCCTACCCGGACAGCCAGGCCGAGGAGCTGGACGTCCCGGACTTCCTGAAGTGACGTTCCTGAGCCCGATGGGAACCGCACGGCAGTGATAGGACAGCAGGACGCTTCGACCTCTACGAGTGGCGCGCACTTCGCCTTCACCGACCGGTGGGGCGGGGTGAGCGCCGCTCCGTACGAGGAGCTCAATCTCGGCGGTGCGGTCGGCGACGACCGCGAAGCCGTGCTGCGCAACCGGGAGCTGGCCGCCGATGCGCTCGGCCTCGAACCCTCCCGGGTCGTCTGGATGAACCAGGTGCACGGACCCGACGTCGCGGTGGTGGACGGGCCCTGGGCCACGGACGCCGACATTCCGCACGTCGACGCGATCGTCACCACCCGGCGCCGGCTCCCCCTCGCCGTGCTCACCGCGGACTGCACCCCCGTCCTGCTGGCCGACCCGGCCGCCGGTGTCGCCGCCGCGGCACACGCGGGACGGCCCGGCATGATCGCCGGAGTCGTACCCGCCGCCGTACGGGCGATGGTGGAGCTCGGCGCGGACCCCGCCCGGATCGTGGCCCGCACCGGGCCCGCGGTCTGCGGCCGGTGCTACGAGGTGCCGGAGGAGATGCGCGCGGAGGTCGCGGCGGTGGAGCCCGCGGCGTACGCCGAGACCAGCTGGGGCACCCCCGCCGTCGACGTGAGCGCCGGGGTCCACGCCCAACTGGAGCGGCTCGGGGTGCGCGACCGGCGGCAGTCGCCGGTGTGCACGCGCGAGTCGCACGACCACTTCTCCTACCGCCGCGACCGGACCACCGGTCGGCTCGCGGGCTATGTCTGGCTGGACTGATACGACATGACGGACCTTCAGGGACGCAAGGAAGAACTCGCCACGAACCTGGCCACTGTGGAGGAACGTATCTCCGCGGCCTGTGCGGCGGCCGGCCGCAAGCGCGAGGACGTGACCCTGATCGTGGTCACCAAGACCTACCCCGCGAGCGATGTGCGGATCCTCTCCGGCCTCGGCGTGCGGCACGTGGCGGAGAACCGCGACCAGGACGCCGCCCCCAAGGCGGCCCAGTGCGCGGACCTGCCGCTCACCTGGCACTTCGTCGGTCAGTTGCAGACCAACAAGGTGCGTTCCGTGGCGGGTTATGCCGATCTGGTGCAGTCCGTGGACCGGGCGAAGCTCGTCACGGCGCTGTCCAAGGAGGCCGAGCGCACGGAGCGCGAGCTGGGCTGCCTCATCCAGGTCGCGCTCGACGCGCAGGAGGACGGCCGGGGGGAGCGCGGGGGCGTCGGCCCGGGCGGGGTGGCGGAGTTGGCCGCGCGGGTGGCCGCCGCTCCGGGGCTGCGCCTCGACGGGCTGATGACCGTCGCACCGCTCACGGGGGCCTACGCGGGACGGCAACAGGCCGCGTTCGAACGGCTCATGGATTTGTCGACTGCCCTGCGCGCGGACCATCCGGCTGCGAACATGGTGTCGGCAGGGATGAGTTCGGACCTCGAACAGGCCGTGGCGGCCGGAGCGACACATGTGCGCGTCGGTACGGCGGTACTCGGAGTCCGACCCAGGCTCGGGTAACGTCGCCAAGAAGTCGGACCACAGCAGAAAATATGGTCATTCTCGCTGATGGGCGGGGAGATCGCGTGGATCGCGGGCACTTTGGTTGACGTCAGCCGATCCACCACAGAGCGGAGGACTCAGAGCATGGCCGGCGCGATGCGCAAGATGGCGGTCTACCTCGGCCTCGTGGAGGACGATGGGTACGACGGCCGGGGGTTCGACCCCGACGACGACTTCGAACCCGAGCTCGACCCGGAACCCGAGCGTGACCATCGACGGCACGACCGGCATGAGCCGTCACATCAGTCACACAACTCCCGTGCCGCAGAAGCGGACGAATCGGTACGAGTAGTGCAGCCGCCCGCACCGCGTGAGCCGGTGCGCCAGCCCGCTTCGCTCCCCGCTGAATCCGGACGTCCGGCGCGAATCGCCCCCGTGGCATCCATCACACCTGAACGTCAGAGCCTGGAGAAGAACGCACCGGTGATCATGCCCAAGGTCGTGTCCGAGCGGGAGCCCTACCGCATCACCACGTTGCACCCGCGGACCTACAACGAGGCCCGTACCATCGGGGAACACTTCCGTGAGGGCACCCCGGTGATCATGAATCTGACGGAGATGGACGACACCGACGCGAAGCGACTTGTCGACTTTGCCGCCGGTCTCGTCTTCGGCCTGCACGGCAGTATCGAGCGGGTGACGCAGAAGGTGTTCCTGTTGTCTCCTGCTAACGTCGATGTCACGGCGGAGGACAAGGCCCGTATCGCAGAGGGCGGGTTCTTCAACCAGAGCTGAGACGCAGCACTAGTTCGACGACTGGCCAACCAGTCAGAAGCACGAGACACAGGGGAGAGGGAACCGCCGACATGGGCGTGGTTTTGGATGTGGTCTACATCGCGCTGATGTGTTTCCTCATCGTGCTGATCTTCCGGCTGGTCATGGACTACGTCTTCCAGTTCGCCCGCTCGTGGCAACCCGGCAAGGCGATGGTGGTCGTTCTCGAGGCCACCTACACTGTCACTGATCCACCGCTCAAGCTTCTGCGGCGGTTCATCCCGCCGCTGCGTCTCGGGGGCGTGGCGCTCGACCTGTCCTTCTTCGTACTGATGATCATCGTCTACATCCTGATCTCCGTCGTGAGCCGGCTGTGAACGATACGGTCTTGCCGAATGCCGACGACTACGTTGAGGTGAAGAGATGCCGTTGACCCCCGAGGACGTGCGGAACAAGCAGTTCACGACCGTCCGCCTCCGAGAAGGCTATGACGAGGACGAGGTCGATGCCTTCCTCGATGAGGTCGAAGCCGAACTGACCCGCTTGCTCCGCGAGAACGAGGACCTGCGCGCCAAGCTGGCCGCAGCCACCCGCGCCGCCGCGCAGAACCAGCAGCAGGGCGGTATGCGCAAGGGCCCCGGCCCCGACGGCCAGGGCGGTCCCCAGGACCAGCAGCAGGGACCCCCGCAGGGTATGCGCGGCCCCCAGGACCAGCAGGGACCGCCGCAGGGTATGCGCGGTCCTGGCGCTCCGGTGCCCGCCGGCATATCGGGCCCGCCGCAGCAGCAGATGGGCGGCCCCATGGGTGGTCCGCCCCAGCTGCCGAGCGGTGCCCCGCAGCTTCCGGCCGGCCCCGGTGGCCACGGCCAGCAGGGCCACGGCCAGCAGGGTCCCGGTCCGATGGGCCAGGGCCCGATGGGTCAGGGTCCGATGCAGGGCCAGATGGGCGGCCAGCCTCAGCTGGGCGGACCGATGGGCGGCCCCATGGGCGGCCACGGTGGTCCCCCGCAGATGCAGCAGCCCGGTCAGGGTCCCGGTGGCGACAGCGCCGCGCGTGTCCTCTCGCTGGCTCAGCAGACCGCCGACCAGGCGATCGCCGAGGCCCGCTCCGAGGCGAACAAGATCGTCGGCGAGGCACGCAGCCGCGCCGAGGGTCTCGAGCGTGACGCCCGGGCCAAGGCAGACGCCCTGGAGCGGGACGCGCAGGAGAAGCACCGCGTCGCGATGGGCTCCCTGGAGTCCGCCCGCGCCACGCTGGAGCGCAAGGTCGAGGACCTGCGCGGCTTCGAGCGCGAGTACCGCACGCGTCTGAAGTCCTACCTGGAGTCGCAGCTGCGTCAGCTGGAGACCCAGGCCGACGACTCGCTGGCTCCGCCGCGGACCCCGGCGACCGCGTCGCTGCCGCCGTCCCCGGCGCCTTCGATGGCTCCGGCCGGTGCGGGCGCGCCGTCCTACGGCGGTGGCAACCAGGGCATGGGTGGCAACCAGCAGAGCGGCGGCCCGTCCTACGGCGGTGGCCAGCAGCAGATGTCGCCGGCCATGACGCAGCCGATGGCACCGGTGCGGCCGCAGGCGCCGCAGCCGATGCAGCAGGCTCCGTCGCCGATGCGCGGTTTCCTCATCGACGAGGACGACAACTAGGCGGCGCGTCGTAGCGCCTGAGACAAGGCGTCGGCGTTCATTCAGGCCTTGGCCCGGATCGTTTCTGCGATCCGGGCCAAGGCCTTTTTGGCTCCGCTCGCCGGGGCGGGCGATTGGGTTGCCCCCGGTACGCGACGACAGAAAAGGGTCGGCCCCGCCAGAGACTCTGGCGGGGCCGACCCCATGTGCTGCTCAGCGGGCCACCGGCGCCGTGGACACACGGCCCACGGCGCGTGGACTATGCCTTGCGGAGGGCGAACACCAGGCTCAGACCCTCGTCCGTGAACGGGTCCCCGTACGTGCCGTCCGGCTCGCCCTGGGTGAAGTCCGTGGCGAGGACCTCGTCGGCGATCAAGCCGGAGTGCTCGGACAGGGCCGAGATCACCGCCGGGTCCGTCGACGTCCAGCGCAGGGCGATCCGGTCCGCGACGTCCAGGCCGCTGTTCTTGCGGGCCTCCTGGATCAGGCGGATCGCGTCACGGGCCAGACCCGCCTGCCGCAGCTCCTCCGTCAGCTCCAGGTCGAGGGCGACGGTCGCGCCGGAGTCGGAAGCCACCGACCAGCCCTCGCGCGGGGTCTCCGTGATGATGACCTCGTCGGGGGCGAGCGTGACGGTCTCGCCGTCGACCTCCACCGAGGCCGTCCCCTCGCGCAGCGCGAGGGAGAGCGCCGCCGCGTCCGCCGCCGCCACCGCCTTCGCGACGTCCTGGACGCGCTTGCCGAAGCGCTTGCCCAGCGCCCGGAAGTTCGCCTTCGCCGTCGTGTCGACCAGGGAGGTGCCGACCTCGGCGAGCGAGGCCAGGGAGGAGACGTTCAGCTCCTCGGTGATCTGCGCGTGCAGCTCGGTGCTCAGCGCGTCGAAGCCGGACGCCGCGACCAGCGCACGCGACAGCGGCTGCCGGGTCTTGACGCCCGACTCCGCGCGCGTGGCGCGGCCCAGCTCCACCAGGCGCCGGACGAGGTCCATCTGCGTCGACAGGGTCGGGTCGATCGCCGAGCGGTCGGCCTCGGGCCACGACGACAGGTGCACCGACTCCGGGGCGTCCGGGGTGACCGGGACGACCAGGTCCTGCCAGACCCGCTCCGTGATGAACGGCGTGAGCGGCGCCATCAGCTGGGTGACCGTCACCACCACGTCGTGCAGGGTGCGCAGCGCGGCCTTGTCGCCCTGCCAGAAGCGGCGGCGCGAGCGGCGCACGTACCAGTTCGACAGGTCGTCGACGAACGCCGAGAGGAGCTTGCCCGCGCGCTGGGTGTCGTACGCCTCCAGGGCCGTGGTGACCTCGGCGGTGAGCTGGTGCAGCTCCGAGAGCAGCCAGCGGTCCAGGACGGTGCGCTCCGCCGGGGCCGGGTCCGCCGCGCTGGGCGCCCAGTTCGACGTACGGGCGTACAGGGCCTGGAAGGCGACCGTGTTCCAGTACGTGAGGAGCGTCTTGCGGACGACCTCCTGGATCGTGCCGTGGCCGACGCGACGGGCCGCCCACGGGGAGCCGCCGGCCGCCATGAACCAGCGCACGGCGTCGGCGCCGTGCCGGTCCATCAGCGGGATCGGCTCCAGGGTGTTGCCCAGGTGCTTGGACATCTTGCGGCCGTCCTCGGCGAGGATGTGGCCGAGGCACACCACGTTCTCGTACGACGACTCGTCGAAGACCAGCGTGCCGATGGCCATCAGCGTGTAGAACCAGCCGCGCGTCTGGTCGATGGCCTCGGAGATGAACTGCGCCGGGTAGCGGGACTCGAACAGTTCCTTGTTCTTGTGCGGGTAGCCCCACTGCGCGAACGGCATCGAACCCGAGTCGTACCAGGCGTCGATGACCTCGGGCACGCGCGTGGCCTTGTGCGAGCAGCCGTCATGGGTGCAGGTGAAGGTGATGTCGTCGATGTACGGGCGGTGCGGGTCGAGGGACGACTGGTCCGTGCCCGTCAGCGCGGTCAGCTCCTCGCGGGAGCCCACGCAGGTGAGGTGGTTCTCCTCGCAGCGCCAGATCGGCAGCGGGGTGCCCCAGTAGCGGTTGCGGGAGAGCGCCCAGTCGATGTTGTTCTGCAGCCAGTCGCCGAAGCGGCCGTTCTTGACGGTCTCCGGGAACCAGTTGGTCTTCTCGTTCTCCTGGAGGAGGCGGTCCTTGACGGCCGTGGTGCGGATGTACCAGGACGGCTGCGCGTAGTACAGCAGCGCCGTGTGGCAGCGCCAGCAGTGCGGGTAGCTGTGCTCGTACGGGAGGTGCTTGAAGAGGAGGCCGCGCTCGCCCAGGTCCTCGGTGAGCTTCTCGTCGGCCTTCTTGAAGAAGACGCCGCCCACGAGCGGGACGTCCTCCTCGAAGGTGCCGTCGGGGCGGACCGGGTTGACGACCGGCAGGCCGTACGCGCGGCAGACCTTGAGGTCGTCCTCACCGAAGGCGGGGGACTGGTGGACCAGACCCGTACCGTCCTCGGTCGTCACGTACTCGGCGTTGACCACGTAGTGGGCCTCGGCCGGGAACTCGATCAGCTCGAACGGGCGTTGGTACTTCCAGCGCTCCATCTCGGCGCCGGTGAAGGACTCGCCGGTGGGCTCCCAGCCCTCGCCGAGCGACTTCTCGACGAGCGGCTCGGCGACGACGAGCTTCTCCTCGCCGTTCGTCACCACGACGTAGCGGACCTCGGGGTGCGCGGCGACCGCCGTGTTCGACACCAGGGTCCACGGCGTCGTCGTCCAGACCAGGAGCGCGGCCTGACCCGCCAGCGGACCGGAGGTGAGAGGGAAACGGACGTAGACCGAGGGGTCGACGACCGTCTCGTACCCCTGCGCCAGCTCGTGGTCCGAGAGGCCGGTGCCGCAGCGCGGGCACCAGGGGGCGACCCGGTGGTCCTGGACGAGCAGACCCTTGTCGAAGATCGCCTTCAGCGACCACCAGACCGACTCGATGTACTCGGGGTCCATCGTGACGTAGGGGTCGTCGAGGTCGGTCCAGTACCCCATGCGGGTCGTCAGCTCGGCGAAGGCGTCGGTGTGCCGCAGCACGGACTCGCGGCACTTGTCGTTGAACGCGGCGATGCCGTACGCCTCGATGTCCTTCTTGCCGCTGAAGCCGAGCTCCTTCTCGACCGCCAGCTCCACCGGGAGGCCGTGGCAGTCCCAGCCCGCCTTGCGGGCCACGTGGTAGCCGCGCATGGTGCGGAAGCGCGGGAAGACGTCCTTAAAGACGCGGGCCTCGATGTGGTGGGCGCCCGGCATGCCGTTGGCCGTGGGCGGGCCCTCGTAGAACACCCACTCGGGGCGTCCCTCGGACTGCTCCAGGGTCTTGGCGAAGATCTTCTGCTCGCGCCAGAAGTCGAGCACCGCGTGCTCGAGGGCGGGCAGATCGACCTGGGCGGGCACCTGGCGGTACTGCGTCATCAGTCTTCCTCCGGCGGACGTGCTTCTCTCCGTCGGAGGGACGAGAGGCTGCTGCGCCGTGTGCGGCGCGCTCCCGCGGTACCACCCTCCTTGGCCCTCCGGTGCGTGGTGTGCTCCGGTGAGCCCCCTCATTGGGGTCGCGATGCCGGGTCTACTGGCCGCCGCGCGTGCGCTGCGGTGTTCTTCCGGCGGCTCCGGGGTGATCTTCGCGTCGCGCTCGCCTCCGGGCTCCCACCGTCCCCGGATCGCTCTTGGCTGCGTACGCCGCTACTCGGCCCCATCCACGCTTCTCGCTCCGCCCAGTGTACGGCGCCGGGACGGGGCGGCCGACCGGTTTTCGCGGGGGGCGCGGGCGCGGGGTACGACTGCGCGTGGTGACCCGAATGGCAATACGTACGGTGACGGAGCCCGGCTGGTCGTCCGTCCGGCGCGGGGCGGGCGGCCGGCGGGCGGATCGCCGCGCCTACCGGGCGGTCAGCCGGGTCGGCAGGCCGCGGACGGGTCGCGCGGGGGCCGGGAGGGGGCCGGATGGCGGAGCGCGCCCCGTTGCCGCGGGCCTGGAGTCGATTTATCGTCCCAGCACGATTCGCGTGCAAGATCACAATGTGTGAAGGGGCCGCGTCCATGGTGGCGAAAAAGACCGCCGTTCAGCAGTCGGCGTCCGGCAGAACGACGGGCGCGGACGCCTCCGGCGGGGCGGCCCGGGCCTCCGGCGGAGCCGCCGGCGAGGACGCGGCGACCGAGAAGACAGCGGCCGGGACGCCGGCCGGCGCCAAGAAGAGCGCCGCGAAACCCGCCGCGAAACCCGCCGCGAGGACGACGGCGAAACGTGCGTCCAAGAAGGCGGCGAGCAAAAGCGCCGCCCCTTCGGGGAAAGCCGAGGGTGCCGCGGCCCCCTCGGCGGGGAAACGTACGACCAAGAAGGCGACCGGTACGGCCGAGAAGGCCGACGCCGAGGGCGCGGCCGAGGCCGCGAAGACGACGGGAGCCACGACAGTGGTTGCGAAGAAGACGCAGGGCACGGCCACGGCGGCGCAGGAGCCCGGCGCGGTCCCCAAGGCGCGGGAGTCCGCGGTGGCCGCCGGTGAACTGGCCGTCCGGCCCGGGGAGGACCCCTGGACCCCGGACGAGGCCAAGGAGGCGCGGGCCGAGCTGCAGAGCGAGGCGCTGCGGCTCGGGAGCGAGATCGAGGCGGCGGAGACGGGGCTCGCCGGTCTGATGCGGGACTCCGGGGACGGGGCGGGTGACGACGAGGCCGACACCGGGACGAAGAACACCACGCGCGAGCACGAGATGGCGTTGGCCGCCAACGCCCGGGAGATGCTGCTGCAGACCCAGCGGGCCCTGGAACGCCTGGACGCCGGCACGTACGGGCTCTGCGAGAACTGCGGCAACCCCATCGGCAAGGCGCGCATGCAGGCCTTCCCCCGGGCGACCCTGTGCGTCGAGTGCAAGCAGAAGCAGGAGCGCCGCTACTGAGCGCCCCTGGGTCGCACCGTCCATGGGGTGCCGCGCGCGTGTGCCGTACCCTCGTTCCTCAGTCAGGTACCTAGGTTGAGGGACTCACGTGACAGAGGCGGAGCGCATCATCGGTACGCCGGAATCCTCCGAGGCGGGGGCAGCGGAGCCGGAGAGGGCCGACGGGGCCGCGCCGTCCCGGGGCAGGCGGCGCATCGCCGTGCTGTTCGCCGTGGCCGTGCTGGCGTACGCCCTGGACCTGGTCAGCAAGCTGATCGTGGTCGCGAAGCTGGAGCACCGTGACTCCATCCGTGTCCTGGGGGACTGGCTGCAGCTCGAGGTGATCCGCAACCCCGGGGCCGCCTGGGGCATCGGCGAGGCTTTCACCATCGTCTTCACGCTGATCGCGGCGGCGGTGATCGTCGTCATCGCCCGGCTGGCGAAGAAGCTCTACAGCACGCCGTGGGCGATCGCCCTCGGCCTGCTGCTCGGCGGGGCCCTCGGCAACCTCACCGACCGGGTCTTCCGCGCCCCCGGCGTCTTCGAGGGCGCCGTCGTCGACTTCATCGCGCCGAAGAACTACCCCGTCTTCAACCTCGCCGACTCCGCGATCGTCTGCGGCGGCATCCTGATCGTGCTGCTCTCCTTCCGCGGGATCGACCCGGACGGGACCGTCCACAAGGACTGAGGCCGCGGCCCTGGTGACAGGGCTGCGGTACGGGGCTGTCGGTGCACTCCTGCATACTCGATGCGTGAGCACCATTCCCGAACTCCGCACCCTGCCCGTGCCCGACGGCCTGGAGGGCGAGCGTGTCGACGCCGCCATCTCCCGCATGTTCGGCTTCTCCCGTACCAAGGCCGCCGAGCTCGCCGCCGCCGGGAAGGTCACGGTGGACGGTTCGGTCGTGGGCAAGTCCGAGCGGGTGCACGGCGGCGCCTGGCTGGAAGTGGAGATGCCGCAGGCGCCCGCCGCGGTACAGCTCGTCGCCGAGCCCGTCGAGGGCATGGAGATCGTCCACGACGACGACGACATCGTGGTCATCGTGAAGCCGGTCGGCGTCGCCGCCCACCCGAGCCCGGGCTGGACCGGGACGACCGTCATCGGCGGGCTGGCCGCCGCCGGGTACCGGATCTCCACGTCCGGCGCCGCCGAGCGCCAGGGCATCGTGCACCGCCTCGACGTGGGCACCTCCGGGCTGATGGTCGTCGCCAAGTCCGAGCGGGCGTACACGTCGCTGAAGCGGCAGTTCAAGGAGCGGGTGCCGGACAAGCGCTACCACGCGCTCGTGCAGGGGCACCCCGACCCGATGAGCGGCACCATCGACGCGCCGATCGGGCGCCACCCGAACCACGACTACAAGTGGGCCGTGACGGCGGAGGGCAAGCCCTCGGTCACGCACTACGACCTCATCGAGGCGTTCCGGGCCGCCTCCCTGCTGGACATCAAGCTGGAGACGGGCCGCACGCACCAGATCCGCGTGCACATGTCCGCGCACCGGCACCCCTGTGTCGGCGACCTGACGTACGGCGCCGACCCGACGCTCGCCAAGCGGCTCGGGGTCACGCGGCAGTGGCTGCACGCCGTGCGGCTCGGCTTCGAGCACCCGTCCGACGGCCAGTGGGTGCAGTTCGAGAGCGAGTACCCCGAGGACCTTCAGGTCGCGCTCGACCGGGTGCGGGCGGAGAGCGAGTGACCATCGAGGCCTACGCCGTGCGCGTGGCCGACACCGACGCGGACCGCGCCGCCTGTTTCGCCGTGCGCAAGGACGTCTTCGTCGGTGAGCAGAACGTCCCCGAGGATCTGGAGTACGACGAGTACGACGCCGGGGCCGTGCACGTGCTGGCGGTCCGCGCCGACGGGCTGCCGCTCGGCACGGGCCGGCTGCTGACGGGTTCCGCCGCCGCCGCGAAGAACGGGGGCGCAGAGGACGTCGGTGCCCTCGGAAGGCTGGCCGTGACCAAGGCCGCCCGGGGGCTGGGCGTGGGCGCCGCCCTCGTGCGGGCCGTCGAGGACGCGGCCCGGGCGCGCGGGCTCGCCGCGGTCGATCTGCACGCACAGACCCACGCGCTGGGCTTCTACGAGCGGCTCGGGTACGTCGGGTACGGGCCGGAGTTCCCGGACGCCGGGATTCCGCACCGGGCGATGCGCAAGAGCCTGGGCCGGACACCGGCGGGGCGCGGCTCGGGCTGAAGAGGGTTTGCCCGGATTCGCGTGGCACTCTTGAGCCGGAAGTCCTTGATCGTCGACTCTGGTCGGAGCCCCCGTGGATCAATTGGCCCTGCTGTTCGTGCTGTTGCTCGGGGCCGTCCTGAGCGTGCCGCTCGGCGACCGGCTCAAGCTGCCCGCACCCGTCCTGATGACGCTGCTCGGCATCGTCCTCGCCCTGATCCGCGCGGTGCCCAATGTCGACATCCCACCGGATCTGATCCTTCCGCTGGTCCTGCCGCCGCTGCTCTACGCGGCCGTGCACCGCACCTCATGGCGGCAGTTCGCGGCCAACAAGCGGCCCATCTTCCTGCTGGCCGTCGCGCTGGTCTTCGTCACCACGGCCGCGGTCGCCGGTGTCGCCAACGCGGTCGTGCCGGGCCTGCCGATCGCCGCCGCCGTCGCGCTCGGCGCCCTCGTGGCGCCGCCCGACCCGGTCGCCGCGACCGCCGTCGCCGGACAGCTCGGCCTGCCCAGGCGCCTGGTGTCGATCCTGGAGGGCGAGGGTTTGTTCAACGACGTGACCGCCATCGTGCTCTACCACGTCGCCATCTCCGCCGCCGTCAGCGGCAGTTTCTCGCTGCCGCACGCCGCGCTCCAGCTGGTGCTCTCCGCGGTCGTGGCCGTCGCCGTCGGTGTGGCGCTCGGCTGGGCCGCCAACCGGCTCATGGGCTACCTCGGCGACGCCACCCTCCAGATCGGCCTCACGCTCCTGGTCCCGTACGCCTCCTACGTACTGGCCGAGGAGCTCAAGGGCTCGGGCGTGCTCGCCGTCCTGACCGTCGCCATGTTCCTGGCCGAGCGGGCCTTCGACGCCGACGACGTGCTCACGCGGCTGACCGGCCGCGCGTTCTGGGACGTCGTCGACACCCTCGTCACCGGGGTCGCCTTCGGCCTCATCGGCCTGGAGGTGCACAACGTCGTACGGACGGCCGAGGGCCACTGGGGCGAGATGCTCGGCTGGTCGGGCGCCGTCGTCGGGGTCGTCATCGTCGTACGCCTGCTGTGGCTGCTGCCGATGACCTGGGTGACCCAGCGGCTGCACGCGCGGCGTGACGTCGCCGAGGAGATCCCGGTGAGCTGGCGCGAGACCGTCATCATGTGGTGGTCCGGGATGCGCGGCGTGGCCTCCGTGGCACTGGCCCTCGCCATCCCGCTGACCATGGACGACAAGTCGCCCTTCCCGAAGCGCGACGAGATCATCTTCATCGCCTTCGGGGTGATCATGGCGACCCTGATCCTCCAGGGGCTCAGCCTGCCCTGGCTGGTGAAGAAGCTCGGGGTCCAGGCCGACACCGAGCTGGAGCAGAAGTACGAGCAGGACCTCGCCCTGCGCGCCGCCAAGGCCGCGAAGCGGCGCCTCAAGGAGATCGAGGAGGTCGAGGAGCTGCCGGAGGACGTGCAGGAGCAGATGGTGCGGCGGGCCTACGACATCGGCCTGCGGATCAACCCGGAGATGGGCGCCGAGGAGCGGCGCGCGACGCAGGCGAAGCGTTTCGCCCGGATCAAGCGGGTGCGGCGGATCCAGAACGAGATGCTGTCGGCGGCCCGGCACGAGGTGCTGGCCGCGCGCAGCGAGCCCGGTGCCGACCCCGAGGTCGTCGACCGGGTGCTGCGCCAGCTGGACGTACGGAGTCTGCGCTAGGCGCGACAGGCGGGACGGGCGGTGGGGGAGGGTCAGCCCCGGCCCGTGCGCGGCGCCCGGCCGTCCCGCATGAGTTCGCGGACCGGCAGGGACGTGCCGATGTCCTCCGGGGCGATGAGGGCCGTCGCCGTGTTGATCCGCGGCAGCGCGTACGGGTGCTGCTCGGTCAGCCAGCGGAGCAGCTGCTCGCGGACCAGGACCCGCACCGTCCAGATGTCGTCCGCGTCCTTGGCGGTGACCACGGCGCGGACCTGCATCGTGCTGGGCGTGGTGTCAGTGACGGCCAGGCTCCAGTCACGGCCGTCCCAGGCGGCGCAGTCGAGCAGGATGTCGTGCAGCTTCTCGCGCATCTGCGGCACCGGGGCGCTGTGGTCGAGGTGGAAGAAGACGGTGCCGGTCATCTGGGTGCCGCCGCGCGACCAGTTCTCGAACGGCTTCGACGTGAAGTACGACACGGGCATCGTGATCCGGCGCTCGTCCCAGGTGCGTACGGCGAGGAAGGTGAGGGTGACCTCCTCGATGGTGCCCCATTCGCCGTCCACCACCACGGTGTCCCCTATCCGCACCATGTCGCCGAACGCGATCTGGAACCCGGCGAAGAGGTTGCCGAGCGTCGACTGGGCGGCGACACCGGCGACGATGCCCAGGATTCCGGCCGAGGCCAGCAGGGAGGCGCCGGCGGCCTTGAACGCGGGGAACGTCAGCAGCATCGCGGCGACCGCCACGACGCCCACGACCGCGGTGACGATGCGCTGGATCAGGGTGACCTGGGTGCGAACCCGGCGGACCCGGGCCGCGTCACGGTGGCTGGTGGCGTAGCGGGCGTAGGACGACTCGACGACGGCGGTGGCGATCCGCACGATCAGCCAGGCGGTGGCGCCGATCAGCACCAGGCTCAGCGCCCGGCCGACCCCGGCGGAGTGTTCCTCGGTGATCTGCGCCTGGTCGTAGGAGCCTCTCAACAGGCCCGCGCAGAGCACGAATCGCAGCGGCAGGCGGCAGCGGCGCAGCAGTCCCCACAGCGGAGTCTCGTGGTGGCGTCGGTCAGCGCGTTGCAGTAGACGGTCGACGGCCCACCCGAGGAGGAGTGTGAGCACGACCGAGCCACCGACAACGATCAACGGGCGCAGTACGTTCTCCATCCCTCGACGGTAACCGGGATCAGCCTGCTCTAACCTGCGGCGTTCCTGGCACCATGGGCCTCATGAACATCATGCTTTTCCACTCCACGTACGGACTCCGGCCCGCCGTGGAGGCCGCGGCCGACCGGCTGCGCGGCGCCGGGCACGAGGTGTGGACCCCGGATCTCTTCGAGGGCCGTACCTTCGACACCGTCGAGGAGGGCATGGCCCACCGGGACGAAATCGGCAAGGACGAACTGCTCAAGCGCGCCGTGCTGGCCGCCGCGCCCTACTCCGAGCGGGGCCTCGTCTACGCCGGGTTCTCGTTCGGTGCCGCGACCGCGCAGACCCTCGCCCTCGGTGACGAGAAGGCGAAGGGGCTGCTGCTCCTGCACGGCACGTCCGACCTCGCGGCGAACGCGTCGGTGGACGAACTGCCCGTCCAGCTGCACGTCGCCGAGCCCGACCCGTTCGAGACGGACGACTGGCTGACCGCCTGGTACCTGCAGATGGGTCGCGCGGGCGCGGACGTGGAGGTCTACCGGTACGCCGGGGCCGGCCACCTCTACACCGACCCCGAGCTGCCCGACTACGACGAGGAGGCCGCCGAGACCACCTGGCGGGTGGCTCTCGGCTTCCTGGCGACGCTCTAGGCGCGCCGGGCGCTCCTGGTGATCCTGGCGCCCCGGGTGACGGGGCGCCGCCGGGTCAGGACTTGAGGGCCTTGTCCACGGCCGTGTTCCAGTCGGCGACCGTGCCCGGGGCGTTCTGGCCGTCGGAGCCGGTGAGCTTCTTGCCGTCGAGGACGAACGACGGGGTGCCCTGGACGCCGTACTTGTTGTCGTCGAAGAGCTTCGACATCTCCAGGGCCCACTTGTCGAAGGTGCCGTCCTTGACGTCCTTCTGGAAGGTCTTGTCGGACTTCAGTGCGGGGACGGTGTTCGCGACCTTGAGGAGGTACGCGTCGTCCTTGAACTTGTCGCTGGTCTCCTCGGGGTGCCACTTCGTGGAGTAGAGCGCTTCCTTGTAGTCCCAGAAGGCGTCCTTCGACACGTTCAGGGCGGCACCGAGCGCGCTCAGCGCGTTCTTCGAACCCTCGCCCTGGAGGTTGGCGTCGAGGAAGGTGGCGCCGACGTACTGGATCTTGTACTTGCCGGCGTCCATGTCCTTCTTGAGCGTCGGGCCGACGGCCTGCTCGAAGGAGGCGCAGACCGGGCAGCGCGAGTCCTCGTACGCGATGATCGTCTTCTTGGCCGAGTCCTTGCCGAGGATCACCGTGGTGTTGTTCTTGCCGCTGGTGTTCTCCGGCGCGACCAGGGCGTCGTCCTTCGCGGCCTCCCAGTAGGAGGGCTTGTTGCCCTGCAGTACCAGGTAGCTGACGACGCCGGCTATCGCCAGGACACCGACGACGGAGCCGGCGACGATCGCCTGCCGCTTCGCCTTGTCCTTCTTGGCCTGGCGCTCCCGCTCGATCCGCAGCCGCTCGCGGGCCGCCGACTTCGCCTGCTGGCTGTTGCGCTTGCTCATGATCCGTTGCTCCGTGGGTTCGTGACATCAGGAATTCGGGGACTGTCGTGCTCAGGCTGAGAGAGCCAGGCACGGCGGTCCGCGCCGTCCCACGGAGTGCAGGAGGACCGGCGGGCGGGCGGCCCGCGCGCGGGTGGCCGGGCGCGGCCGTCGCGGGGCCGGCGCCGGGCGGACGGCGACCGCGGCGAAGGCGATCAGCAGCGGGCGGAACGCGAAGGCGGCCACCGCCCGCAGCAGTTGCGCCAGGGCCTGCTCGCCGCGGCGCAGCCAGCCGGCCGCGAGCAGCCCGACCGTGACGTGCGCGCCGAGCAGCAGCCAGGACGCCGCCGGGTCGCTGTGGGCGAGGAGAGCGGCGGCCTCGTCGGTGCCGGTGCCGGTCATCCGGGCCAGCGGCGTGCCGACGTTCCCGCCGCACAGCACGTCGAAGCCGAACGAGCGCAGCGGCCCGGCGACCGGGCCGCCCGCCTCGCCGTAACAGACGTGCTGGCCGGTGGTGAAGACCGTGTCGGCGGCCAGCTCCAGCGGGACGAGCAGCGCCGCGATCCGGCCGAAGCCGCGCTCGCGGCCGGCCAGCGCGTACGCGATCACGAAGACGGCGACAGCGGTCGCGGCGACCGTCGTGAGCGGCAGCGGCGCCCGGGACAGCAGGACGTGCGACGCGGCGGAGAGCGTCACGACGAGCGCCGTGAAGAGCGCCGCGCGCACGGCTCTGAGCTGGGTCCCGGAAACGGCCCCGGATATGTCGTCCATCGCGGCAGAGTGTGCCATGGCTTCCTGTAGGCGATGGCTAAAGGGTGCCCCTGCGTTATGGAATCGTGCGGGTCAATGCACCTAGGCGGTCAGGCCCGGGATCCTGCCGTTGCGGAACAGGTCGACGAAGATCTGGTGGTCCGCACGCGCGCGTGCGCCGTAGGTGTGCGCGAAGTCGACCAGCAGGCCCGCGAAGCCGTCCTCGTCGGCGGCGATCGCCGCGTCGATGGCGCGCTCCGTGGAGAAGGGCACGAGGGACTGGCCCGACAGGTCGTCCGCCGCCGCGTGCATCGCCGCCGTGGCCCGGCCGAGGTCGGCGACGACCGCCGTGATCTCCTCCGGGTCGTCGATGTCGCCCCAGTCCAGGTCCACCGCGTACGGTGACACCTCGGCGACGAGCTGACCGGAACCGTCGAGCTCGGTCCAGCCCAGCCACGGGTCGGCGTGCGCCTGGAGGGCGCGCTGCGAGATGACCGTGCGGTGGCCCTCGTGCTCGAAGTAGCCGCGGATCGCCTCGTCGGTGATGTGCCGGGAGACGGCCGGGGTCTGGCCCTGCTTCATGTAGATCACGACATCGTTCTCCAGGGCGTCGCTGTTGCCCTCCAGGAGGATGTTGTACGAGGGCAGCCCCGCGGAGCCGATACCGATGCCGCGACGGCCCACCACGTCCTTCACGCGGTACGAGTCCGGGCGCGTCAGCGACGACTCCGGCAGCGTCTCCAGATAGCCGTCGAACGCCGCGAGCACCTTGTAGCGCGTCGCCGCGTCCAGCTCGATGGAGCCGCCGTCCTCGGCGAACCGGCGCTCGAAGTCGCGGATCTCCGTCATGGAGTCGAGCAGCCCGAAGCGGGTCAGTGACCGGGCGTCACGCAGCGCGTCCAGGAGGGGGCCCTCGGCCGTGTCGAGGGTGAAGGGCGGCACCTCGTCGCTCTTGGCGCCCGTCGCGAGGGCGTGGATGCGCTCGCGGTAGGCCGCCGCGTACGTGCGCACCAGGTCGGTGATCTGGTCGTCACCCAGCGCCTTGGAGTAGCCGATCAGCGCCACGGAGGCGGCGAACCGCTTGAGGTCCCAGGTGAACGGGCCGACGTACGCCTCGTCGAAGTCGTTCACATTGAAGATCAGCCGGCCCGTCGCGTCCATGTACGTGCCGAAGTTCTCCGCGTGCAGGTCGCCGTGGATCCACACCCGGCTGGTGCGGTCGTCCAGGTACGGGCCGCCGTGCTGCTCGCGCTCCACGTCCCGGTAGAAGAGGCACGCGGTACCGCGGTAGAACGCGAACGCCGAGGCCGCCATCTTGCGGAACTTCACCCGGAACGCGGCCGGGTCCGCGGCGAGGAGCTGGCCGAACGCGGTGTCGAAGACGGCGAGGATCTCCTCGCCGCGCTGCTCGGCATGGGGCTGCGGGACCGACATCGCCGGGTGCCTCCTGGTACGGGTGGTGCGTGGGCTCGAATGTCACGCAGGACGGGTCTTCTGCTCCGTCCAACGCCCGACCGTACTCCGGAGTGCCCGTCGGTTGTCACACGCCGGTCGTAGACTTCCAAGCTGTCCCCGCCCTGTCGCCGACCGTTCGCCATTGGAGCCCCGACCGTGTCAAAGCCGCCCTTCACGCATCTGCACGTCCACACCCAGTACTCGCTGCTGGACGGTGCCGCGCGGCTGAAGGACATGTTCAACGCGTGCAACGAGATGGGCATGACGCACATCGCGATGTCCGACCACGGCAACCTCCACGGGGCGTACGACTTCTTCCACTCCGCCCAGAAGGCGGGCGTCACACCGATCATCGGCATCGAGGCGTACGTCGCCCCGGAGTCGCGGCGCAACAAGCGGAAGATCCAGTGGGGCCAGCCGCACCAGAAGCGCGACGACGTGTCCGGTTCGGGCGGTTACACGCACAAGACGATCTGGGCGGCGAACAAGACGGGTCTGCACAACCTCTTCAAGCTGTCCTCGGACGCGTACGCCGAGGGCTGGCTCCAGAAGTGGCCGCGCATGGACAAGGAGACGATCTCGCAGTGGAGCGAGGGCCTGATCGCCTCCACCGGCTGCCCCTCCGGTGAGCTGCAGACACGGCTGCGCCTCGGCCAGTTCGACGAGGCCCTCAAAGCGGCCTCCGAGTACCAGGACATCTTCGGCAAGGACCGGTACTTCCTGGAGCTGATGGACCACGGCATCGAGATCGAGCGCCGGGTCCGCGACGGCCTCCTGGAGATCGGCAAGAAGCTCGGCATCCCGCCGCTGGTGACGAACGACTCGCACTACACGTACGCGCACGAGTCCGTCGCGCACGACGCGCTGCTGTGCATCCAGACCGGCAAGAACCTCTCCGACCCGGACCGCTTCCGGTTCGACGGGACGGGCTACTACCTGAAGTCCACCGACGAGATGTACGCCATCGACTCCTCGGACGCCTGGCAGGAGGGGTGCCGCAACACGCTCCTGGTGGCGCAGCAGATCGACACCACCGGCATGTTCGAGAAGCGCGACCTCATGCCGAAGTTCGAGATCCCGGAGGGCTTCACCGAGGTCACCTGGTTCCAGGAGGAGGTCCGTCGCGGCATGGAGCGCCGCTACCCGGGCGGCGTCCCCGAGGACCGGCAGAAGCAGGCCGAGTACGAGATGGACATCATCATCCAGATGGGGTTCCCGGGGTACTTCCTGGTCGTCGCCGACTTCATCATGTGGGCCAAGAACAACGGCATCGCGGTGGGCCCCGGCCGTGGCTCTGCCGCCGGTTCGATCGTCGCGTACGCCATGGGCATCACCGACCTCGACCCGATCACGCACGGCCTGATCTTCGAGCGGTTCCTCAACCCCGAGCGCGTCTCCATGCCCGATGTCGACATCGACTTCGACGAGCGCAGGCGCGTCGAGGTGATCAGGTACGTGACCGAGAAGTACGGCGCCGACAAGGTCGCCATGATCGGCACGTACGGAAAGATCAAGGCCAAGAACGCGATCAAGGACTCCGCGCGCGTGCTCGGCTACCCGTACGCGATGGGCGACCGCCTCACCAAGGCGATGCCCGCCGACGTCCTCGGCAAGGGCATCGATCTCTCCGGTATCACCGACCCGCAGCACCCGCGCTACAGCGAGGCGGGCGAGATCCGCGGGATGTACGAGAACGAGCCGGACGTGAAGAAGGTCATCGACACCGCCAAGGGCGTCGAGGGCCTGGTCCGGCAGATGGGCGTGCACGCGGCCGGCGTGATCATGTCCAGCGAGCCGATCGTCGACCACGCCCCGATCTGGGTGCGGCACACCGACGGCGTCACCATCACGCAGTGGGACTACCCGCAGTGCGAATCGCTCGGCCTGCTGAAGATGGACTTCCTGGGCCTGCGCAACCTGACCATCATGGACGACGCCGTCAAGATGGTGCGGGCCAACAAGGGCATCGACCTGGAGATGCTCTCCCTCCCGCTGGACGACCCGAAGACCTTCGAACTGCTCTGCCGCGGTGACACGCTCGGCGTCTTCCAGTTCGACGGCGGCCCGATGCGCTCGCTGCTGCGCCAGATGCAGCCCGACAACTTCGAGGACATTTCCGCCGTCTCGGCCCTGTACCGGCCGGGCCCGATGGGCATGAACTCGCACACGAACTACGCGGAGCGCAAGAACGGCCGGCAGGAGATCACGCCGATCCACCCGGAGCTCGAGGAGCCCCTGAAGGAGACGCTCGGCCTGACCTACGGCCTCATCGTGTACCAGGAGCAGGTGCAGAAGGCCGCGCAGATCATCGCCGGTTACTCGCTCGGCGAGGCCGACATCCTGCGCCGCGTGATGGGCAAGAAGAAGCCCGAGGAGCTGGCGAAGAACTTCGTCCTGTTCCAGGAGGGCGCGAAGAAGAACGGCTACTCGGACGCGGCGATCCAGGCCCTGTGGGACGTCCTGGTGCCGTTCGCCGGCTACGCGTTCAACAAGGCGCACTCCTCCGCGTACGGCCTGGTCACCTACTGGACCGCGTACCTGAAGGCCAACTACCCGGCCGAGTACATGGCGGCGCTGCTCACCTCCGTCAAGGACGACAAGGACAAGTCCGCGGTCTACCTCAACGAGTGCCGCCGCATGGGCATCAAGGTGCTCCCGCCCAATGTGAACGAGTCGATGCACAACTTCGCCGCCCAGGGCGACGACGTGATCCTCTTCGGCCTGGAGGCCGTCCGCAACGTCGGTACCAACGTGGTGGATTCGATCATCCGCTCGCGCAAGGCGAAGGGGAAGTTCGACTCGTTCCCCGACTACCTCGACAAGGTCGAGGCCGCCGCCTGCAACAAGCGGACCACCGAATCGCTCATCAAGGCGGGCGCGTTCGACACGATGGGGCACACCCGCAAGGGCCTCACCGCGCAGTACGAACCGATGATCGACAACGTGGTCGCGGTGAAGCGCAAGGAGGCCGAGGGCCAGTTCGACCTCTTCGGCGGCATGGGCGACGAGGACAGCAGCGAGCCGGGGTTCGGGCTCGACGTCGAGTTCTCCACCGACGAGTGGGAGAAGACGTATCTGCTCGCCCAGGAGCGGGAGATGCTCGGCCTCTACGTCTCCGACCACCCGCTCTTCGGCCTGGAGCACGTGCTCTCCGACAAGGCGGACGCGGGCATCGGCCAGCTGACCGGCGGTGACTTCTCCGACGGCGCCGTCGTCACCGTGGGCGGCATCATCTCGGGCCTCCAGCGCAAGATGACCAAGCAGGGCAACGCCTGGGCGATCGCGACCGTCGAGGACCTCGCCGGTTCCATCGAGTGCATGTTCTTCCCGGCGACGTACCAGCTGGTCTCGACCCAACTCGTCGAGGACGCCGTGGTGTTCGTGAAGGGACGCCTCGACAAGCGCGAGGACGTGCCGCGTCTGGTCGCCATGGAGATGCAGGTCCCCGACCTGTCGAACGCGGGCACCAACGCACCGGTGATCCTCACCATCCCGGCGCTCAAGGTGACCCCGCCGATGATCAGCCGCCTCGGCGAGATCCTCAGCAACCACCGGGGCGACAGCGAGGTACGGATCAGGCTCCAGGGGCCGCGCAAGACCACGGTGCTCCGCCTCGACCGGCACCGGGTGAAGCCGGACCCGGCGCTCTACGGCGACTTGAAGGTGCTGCTCGGCCCGGCGTGCCTGGCGGGCTGACCGGAGGCCGGGTACCGGGTACCGGGTACCAGATGAGACCGGGTATCCCGATATGACGTAGAGGGGCGCACCCCGGATCCTGGGTGCGCCCCTCAGTACGTATCGCTACGTGTCAAATGCCGCAAGCGAAGCGTCAGTTGTGGCCGAAGCGCTTCTGGTGCTTGCGGGCGACGTCCGACGGGTTGCCCATCTGCGGCTCCATCGTGGACGTCGCCTCCGGGGTGGCCGACCTGGACTGCTCCTGCGTCTCTTCCGTGAGGGACGCGCGGTTCTGGTCGCCGGACTGCTTGCGATTCTTGTTCTTGGCCATGGTGATCTGCCTCCTATGGGGGAGATTGGGAGATCTGGGGGCCAGGTTCGCGTTCAGATTCACATAGCCCGATAAAGATCGCATATCGGGCAATTACCGTCCGTGACACAGGCGATCGGGTCGCGTACGCCCCGCCCGTACCACATCCGCCACGCCGAAGATCGAGTTCGGGCCGTTAACCCCCGCGCCGTCGGGCAGACTCGAAGGAAACCCGAAGCGAATACGCGGGCGCCGCCCCGTGAGCGCGTCCGGACTGTCGTAAGTCGGCGAAAGAGGGTGGACCGCGTGGACCGCTGCATCGTCCTGGTGGATGCCGGATATCTCCTGGGGGCCGCCGCGAGCCTCCTCGCGGGCGAACCCTCCCGTTCCCGTATCCACGTCGACCACGCCGCCCTCATCCAGGGCCTGCGCGAACGCGCCGAGACCGAGACCGAGCGCCCGCTCCTGCGCATCTACTGGTTCGACGGCGCCCCCGACCGCGTCCCCCAGCCCGAGCACCGCAGGCTGCGCGTCATGCCCCGGGTCACCGTCCGGCTCGGCGCCCTGACCCGCAGCGACGGACGCTGGGCCCAGAAGGGCGTCGACGCGGCCATGCACGCCGAGCTGACGGAGCTGGCGCGCAACCGGGCCTGCTCCGACGTGGTCCTCGTCACCGGCGACGGCGATCTGCTGCCCGGCATGATGGCCGCCAAGGAGCACGGCGTCGCCGTCCACCTGTGGGCCGTACAGGCCGCCGACGGCGACTACAACCAGTCCGAGGACCTCGTCGCCGAGGCCGACGAGCGGCGCGTGCTCGACCGCATCTGGATCACCAAGGCCGTCCGCGCCAAGGAGCTCGGCGGCGTCTGCGCCCCCCAGCCCGTGCCGCGCCCCGAGATCGCCGCGATCCTCTCCGCCCCGCTGCCCGAATCCGCTCCGGCCGCCGCCGCGCGCCCGGTGGACGACGCCGTGGACGCGCCGCCCGACCGGCACCCCCCGGCCGTCCGCACCGAGGGCGACGCGGAGGACCGCTCCGGCGCCCACAAAGTCGTGCCCACCCCGAAGGACCTCGCCGCGCTGCGCGCCCCCGCCACGGGGGCCGCGCCGGCCCCGCAGCACCCCACGAACGCGACCCTGCGCTGGTCCTCCGACAAGGGCTGGGTGGAGCGCCCCGGCGGCCCCGGTGGCAGCGGTGAGCCCCCGGAGGCGGCCACCCTGCCGACGCTCGCGCAGCTCACCACCGCCGAGCAGCGCTGGGCCGACCGCGAGGAGGACATCACCGCGGTCAGCGGCGACCCGTACGAGGTGGGCCAGGTCTTCGCGCGCCGGTGGATGGCCCGCCTCGCCGACCCCGTGCAGCTGCAGAAACTGTCGACCATGTATCCGCGCGTGCCGCACCGGATCGACGGGGAGCTGCTCAGATACGCGGCGCGGTTCGGGCTGCTCGCCCACAAGGACGACCAGATCGACGAGCACGACCGGTACGCGATCCGGGCCGGATTCTGGCGGGAGATCGATGTACGGACCGCCGAACACGCCACCGCGGGGGAGTGAGACCCCCCGCGTGCCACGACGGACACCGGGCGACGTGCCGCCTCATTTGTCCGGCCCCGCGCGCAATGGGGCGGCCCGGACCCCGTACCCTCGTTCCTCGTGAGTACGCGCACCGATGATGCCGCCCCGGCCCCTGTACGGGACGCTGTCGTGTGCGCGGTGCGGGGGCTCAGCAAGACCTATCCCGCCGTGCGCGGCCGGCGCGGGGCGCCGGGACCCCCCCCGGTGCGGGCCACCGACGACGTACGGCTCGACATCCGGCGCGGGGAGATCTTCGGACTGCTCGGGCCGAACGGCGCCGGCAAGTCCACCCTCGTACGGCAGCTCACCGGGCTGATGCGGCCCGACGCCGGCAGCGTGGAGATCCTCGGGCACGACATCGTGCGCCACCCGGAGCGTGCCGCGCGGATCCTCGCCTACCTGGGCCAGGAATCGACCGCCCTCGACGAGCTGACCGTGGCGCTCGCCGCCGAGACCACCGGACGCCTCCGCGGCCTCTCCCTGCGGGACGCGCGGGCCGAGCGGGACGACGTACTGGAGGAGCTGGGGCTCACCCCGCTCGCCGCGCGCCCCCTCAAGAAGCTCTCGGGCGGCCAGCGGCGCCTCGCCTGCTTCGCCGCCGCACTCATCGGCGAGCGGCCCCTGCTCGTGCTCGACGAGCCGACGACCGGCATGGACCCCGTCGCGCGGCGCGCCGTCTGGGCCGCGGTGGACCGGCGGCGTGCCGAGCGCGGCACGACCGTCCTGCTGGTCACCCACAACGTCATCGAGGCCGAGACCGTCCTCGACCGCGTCGCCGTCCTCGACGCGGGGCGCGTCATCGCCTGCGACTCCCCGGCCGGGCTCAAGGACCGCGTCGCCGGTGAGGTGCGGGTGGAGCTGGTGTGGCGCCAGGAGGCCCCGGTACAGCTGCCCGAGGTCGCCCGGCTGCGCGAGCACGCCGTGGAGGCCGGGCGCCGCTGGTCGCTCAGGCTCGCCCCGGACGCGGCCCGCGCCGCCGTCGCCGCGGTCACCGGCGGCCCCGCCTTCGACTTCCTCGACGACTTCACGCTCGCCACCCCGAGCCTGGAAGACGTGTACCTGGCGCTCGGCGGCAGCCGCAGCGGCGTGAAGGGCCTGGTGAAGGCATGAGTGCCGTATCCGCCGAAGCCGTGCGGCAGCGCACGGGCGAGCACCTGGCCCCGGCCGCGCCCGCCGACGACGGGCTCGCGCCCCGGGCCCGGTTCCTGCCCTCGCTCGCCGCGGTCTACCGCGCCCAGCTCTCACGGGCCCGGGTGGCCCGCATCCCGCTGCTCTTCGTCGCGACCTTCCAGTCCATCGGGATCATGGTCCTCATGCGGGGCGTGGTCGACCGGGGCGGCAGCGAGGCGCGGGCCGTCGTGGCGGGTTCCGCGGTGCTGGTCGTCGCGTTCGTCGCGCTCAACCTGCTCGCCCAGTACTTCGGGCAGCTGCGCGCGGCCGGCGGGCTCGACCACTACGCGACGCTGCCCGTGCCGCCCGCCTCCGTGGTGCTCGGCACCGCGGGCGCGTACGCCTCGTTCACCGTGCCCGGCACCGTCATCACCGCGGTCGTCGGCTGCGCCATGTTCGATCTTCCGCTGACGCATCTGTGGGTGCTCGGCGCCGTGATCCCGCTGGCCGGCGCCGCCCTGGCCGGGCTCGGCGCCGCGCTCGGCCTGCTCGCGCCCCGGCCGGAACTGGCCACACTGCTCGGCCAGTTGGGCATGTCGGCGGCGCTGCTGCTCGGCGTGCTGCCGGCCGGCCGGATGCCGCAGATCGTGCAGTACGCGCGTGATCTGCTGCCCTCGACGTACGGGGTCGAGGCTCTCGCGCGGACCTTCGGGGACCACCCCGACTGGGCCGTCGTCCTGCTCGACCTGGGGGTCTGCGCGGCTGTCGGCGTCGCCTCGCTCGCGGTGGCGACGTGGGCCTACCGCCGGGCAGCCGTCCGGTGACGCGCCCGACAGGCACGCCTGGCACGATGGCAGGGTGACCGCACCGCTGACGCCGCCGCCCCATCAGCCCCCGCACAACAACGGGCACAGTGATCCCTGGCAGGCCCCCGACCCGATGACCGGACATCTGCCGCCCGCCCCTGCCACGTACGCGCAGGACGGCCCGGGGGTGCGGACGGAGCTGCGCGAGGCCGCCGTCGTGGCGGTTGGCTCCGCGCTCCTCGGACTGCTCCTCGGCGCGCTGTGGCTGTGGCTCGCGCCGCGGATCCCGCTGGTGTCGGACAGTACGGCGGTCTACCTCAAGGACACCGAGGGGGAGCAGGCCATCGGGGTCGACGGAACGTTCACCCTGCTCGGTCTCGCGTTCGGCGTGGTGAGCGCGCTCGTGGTCTTCCTGTGGCGCAAGCGCGGCGGCGTCCCCCTGGTCGTGGGTCTCGCGCTGGGCAGCCTGCTCGGCGGCGTGCTCGCCTGGCGGTTCGGGATCTGGCTCGGCCCCGCCCACGACGTGGCCGCGCACGCCAAGGAGGTCGGCAAGGGGGTCGTCTTCGACGCGCCTCTCCAGCTCAAGGCCAAGGGGGCGCTGCTCGCGTGGCCGCTGGCCGCGATGGTGGTCCACCTCGGGCTCACCGGCCTGTTCGGGCCCCGGGACCCCGACCCGTACGCCGGCTACTACGACCGGGCCCCCGCCCCGCAGCCCGCGGACGGGGCGCCCGACAGGGCCTAGCTGCACTGACCCGCGGGCCCACCCCGGCCGGCGGACGGCGTACATGGGTGGACTCGCGGAAGGTGGACGCCCGCCCCGCGCTCAGGCGGGCCGGTGCCCGTGGTTGGCCTTGCCCTTTTTGATCCGCCACTTGCGTTTGCGCGTTCTCTTCGACATGTCCTTGGTGCTTAGTCGAAGGAGCACGGTACGTCGAGGGGTCACACACGACCGACAGGGGCGAGCACCGCGTCGGTGAGCGCCACCAGGTCGTCCGGCGCCAGCTCCACCTCGAGGCCGCGGCGGCCCGCGGAGACACAGATCGACGCGTGCCGCCCGGCCGACGAGTCGACCACCGTACGCAGCTTCTTGCGCTGGCCGAGCGGGGAGATGCCACCCCGTACGTAGCCCGTGGTCCGCTCGGCCAGCGCCGGGTCGGCCAGCGCGGCCCGCTTGCCGCCGACCGCCGCGGCCAGCGCCTTGAGGTCGAGCCGGCCCGCCACCGGCACGACGGCGACGGTCAGCCGGCCGTCGACGTCCGCGACGAGCGTCTTGAAGACCCGGTCGGGGGAGACGCCCATCGCCTCTGCGGCCTCCTCGCCGTACGAGGGGTGGGACGGGTCGTGGTCGTAGGCGTGGACCGTGAACGCCGTGCCCGCGGCGGTGAGCGCCACCGTCGCGGGGGTGCCGGACTGTTGCTGCTTCTTGGCCTTCTTCGCCAACGTGCCCGTTCCTTACAGTCAGTTGCGGCTGGTGGCTTGTCTCGTCAGCTCCGTCGCGGGCAGCGACGGGAGGTGCCGGATGATCGCCGTCTCGGCGCGCAGCAGCTTCAGCTCGTCGCGCAGCCGGGACGCCGCGTCCGGGGCCTGGAGGAGCCGCTGCTTGGTCGGCACGTCGAGCACCGTGGCCGCCGCCACCAGGTAGGAGACCACCGACGGCTCGTCGGGCAGCTCGGCGCCGGTCATCAGGGACCGCTCGCGGGCACCGGCCAGCCGCTTCTGGTACGTACGGAACGCGCGCAGCACGCCTTCCGCCAGGGCGCCGGCCTCGTCCCCGTCCTCCTCGGGCAGCTCCTCGACCTCGGCGGTCAGATAGGGGCCAGAGGCGTCCACGGAGTGCAGCCTCACCCGGCGGGTGCCGGTGGCCAGGACCTCGAAGCCGCCGTCGGGGCGCTCGCGGATCGTCGCCGCGTCCGCGACGCACCCCGTCCCGTGGAACGACGACAGGGGGTCGTCGCCGAACCCCGCCGCGGGGCCCGCGCCCGCCTCCTTGGTGGTCACGTCGTCCGGCATACCGGACGCGCTCGGCGCCACCTCGTGGCCGTCACGGATCGCGACGACGACGAACTGGCGCGGCTCGTCGGAGACGGCCGGATCGTCGTCGGGGTCGGACGGGTCGGCGGGGGACGCCTTCAACAGGTCGCGCATCAGGGCGCGGTAACGCTCCTCGAAGACGTTCAGCGGAAGCACGAGCCCCGGGAACAGCACCGAGTTGAGCGGGAAGAGCGGAAGCCGGACGGTGGTCACGACGCTCAAGCCTAATGGGCGCCGGAGCCGCCCGGTCCGCCGCGCAGCGGCAGCGTGGCCGCGACCTCCAGGCGGACCCCGTCCCGCAGCTCCAGGAACCGGCCCAGCGGATCGTCCGAGAGCCGGTCCCAGGGGAACGACGTCGCGTACGGGCCGAGCAGCCGCAGCTGCTCCAGGGCGTCCGGCCAGCGCTCCAGCTCGACCAGGACGCAGACCAGCAGATTGCGCACCTCGGCGGGCCAGGGGTCGGCCGTGCCGTACGTGCGCGAGAGCCCGGCCGCGAGGTCGGCCGCCGCGTCGAGGCGGGCCCGCGGGACGCCCCGGGGGGCCCGCGCCGTCAGGTACGTGAAGGCCGCGCGGACCGGCAGGGCCTGGAGGAGGGAGCCCGGCAGGGCGTCCTGCGCGGCGCGTTCGGCGAAGTCGAGGCATTCGGCGTGCGAGCCGTACCAGGCGGCCGACAGGTACTGGAGCGCCGCGACGTGACAGCCGTAGTGGTGCGGGGAGCGGCGCACCGCCTGGGCCCACACGTCCTCGAAGGCGGTGTGCGGGGCGTTCGTGCCGCGGGCGTGGTCCAGGGCCACGCGCCAGGGCACCGGGTCGCGGGGGTCGGCCTCCGCGGCGGCCAGGACCAGCGGGGCGACCTCGCGGAGCAGCTCGGCGCGGGCCGGGGAGCCGAAGGCGCGGCTCACCGCCAGTTCGGCCTTGACGAGGAGCAGGTCCGGGTCGTGCGGGGAGGCGTCCTGCCAGGCGTCGAACCATTCGGTGCGGGAGGCGGCGAACGCGGCGAGGCGCAGCACGTAGCGGTCCCGGTTCTCCCACTCGGCCGCCTCGCGCGTGTGGGCGAGGACCTTGGCGGCCGGCCCGTACTCGCCGCGGCCGGCGGCGACCAGCGCGGGGGCGAGGTGCTCGTCCGGGGCGTCGAGCAGCACCTCGTCGTCCGGCGGCAGGCCCGCGGCGAGCGAACCGGTGTGGCGGATCATGCGGGCGGTCCGTACGAAGGCGCGCAAGAACGGCACGGATGCCTCCTCTACGCGCGTTCGGAACGGGTGACTGCCGTGGAATGACGGCTGAAGAGGGCCGATGGTTGCCTGCGGGTCGGTAACGGTTCCACGGAGTTCACCGGCCGGCCGGGCTCAGTTGCGGCGCAGCAGCCGGGTCGCGCCGGCCGCCACCGTCGTCGCCAGGATCCAGCCGAGTATCACCATGATCGCCGCCACCCACTGCCAGCCGCCCCGCAGCGACCAGCTGCTGGACTGGCCGAGGTCGATCACCGGGAGGAGAAGGTCGAGGGCGAACAGGGTCGAGTCCCACTGCGGGCCCTCGCCCGGCTTCATCGGCGGGTGGGGGGCGTTGCGGAAGGCGAACGCGCCGACCGCCCAGAGCACCGCCATCCAGACCGCGGCCCGCCCCGGCCGGTACCCGTAGGCGACCGTCCAGTCCTGGAGGTAGCCCCAGATCTTCGCGGCGGGCGGCAGCGTCTCGCGGCGCCGCCGCTGTTTGGAGAGGAGCACCTCGCGGGCGTCGGCGTCCTCACCGCTGTTGCGCAGCACCGCGGCGAGCCGCTCGTACGGCTCCGGGTTGTACTCCGGGGTCGCCGCCGCGAGCCATTCGAGGCGCCGGGTGAGCGGGAAGGGGCCCAGCGGGATCAGGTTCTCGTAGGTGAATCCGCCCATCCGTACCTGTCCGGGTCCGGGCCAGCCGGCCGCCTTGTCGACGAGGTTGACGATCTTCGCACCGGAGAGCACGATCCGCCCGCGCTCCGGCCGCTCGCCGAGGAAGCGCAGCTCGGGGGTCTGGATGCGGCGCAGCGAGATCTCCTGGTCGTTCGCCAGGACGAAGCGCGCCGCGTCCAGGTCGACGGCGTCGCCGAACCGGCCGTCGTCGAGCCTGATGCCCCCCACGCACTGGAAGCGCTGCACGCGCGTGCCGCGCGCGGGCGTGGAGCCACTGGCCTGCCATGGATTGCCGAGGCCCGCGGGGGTCAGGTACATGGTGCGCTCGACGCTCATCTGCGGGGCGTTCAGGGCGTGCCGTCCCTGGGTGTTGCTCAGCAGGCTGCCGCGCAGCGACAGCGACACGCCGACCGTCGCCCCGCGCAGGCTGACCTCGCCGTGGGTCTCCACCATCTCGGCCTGAAGGTCCTGGCCCACCGTGAGACCGTCCGCCGTCAGCGACTTGCCGCGCCGGTCACGGAAGACGACGGCCTGGTTGAGCAGCAGGTCCGTGCCGATGTGGGCGTCGGTCAGCCGGATGCCGTGATGGAACCGGCAGCGCGGCAGGTGCAGGTCGCCCTCGGTGTGCACCCGGGCGCCCTCCAGCCGCGGCACGGAGCAGTCGACGAACCGGACCGTCGTGAAGCGCGCCTCGGGCAGCAGCACCTCCTTCTCGAACCGGCACTGCTTCAGCTCCACGTACGGGTCGATCGTGCCGCCCGCGAGATCGAGCACGTCCGTGATCTGCAGGCCCTGGAGCTTGAGGGACGAGACCCGCCCGGCGAGGGCGGGCGGCCCGTCGAGCAGCAGCCAGGCCACGATCCGCGCCCGCACGCTGCGCTCGGGCCCCCAGGGATGTCCGCCGTGCGGGTCGTCGGCCGCGTAGACCCCGCTGCGCAGGTCGTAGACCGTGCCGTTGCGGAAGGCCAGCCACATGCCCACCTCCGCCGCGCTCAGCCCGTCCGGCACGTCCACGCTGCCGCTGCCGTCGACCACGACCGTTCTTCCTCCCCGTACCACCTGCGACCCGTACCACCTGCGACCCGTACCGTCCCCGCGTCCCTGGTGGCCCCCGGCCACCCCGGTCACCTGCTACTCGCGGGTTTCGTACAACCGTTCATGCCCGTTGGGTGACCGTCTGAACGCTGGGCGTGAAGGTCCGCCGACAGTGGCGGGAACAACGGCTGAAACCGGACGTGTATCAGTCATTGATACGGGCCACCGACGGCCGGCGGGCGTCTGAGAGAATTGATGCGTGATCTCTCGAATCGATCTGCGCGGCGCCACCCTCCCCGAGGGTCAGGCCCTGCGCTCACTGCTGCCCCGTGCCGACTTCGACGTCACGGCCGCCCTGGAGAAGGTGCGGCCGATCTGCGAGGACGTGCATCATCGTGGCGACGCGGCGCTGATCGAGTACGCGGAGAAGTTCGACGGCGTGCGGCTGGAGAGCGTGCGGGTCCCGGCCGAGGCGATCGCGGAGGCGCTGCGCACCCTGGACCCGGACGTCCGGGCCGCCCTGGAGGAGTCGATCCGGCGCGCCAGGATCGTGCACCGCGCCCAGCGACGGAAGACCGAAACCACGCAGGTTGTCCCCGGCGGCACGGTCACCGAGAAGTGGGTGCCCGTCGACCGGGTCGGCCTGTACGCGCCGGGCGGCCGGGCCGTCTACCCGTCCTCCGTGATCATGGACGTGGTCCCCGCGCAGGAGGCGGAGGTCCCCTCGATCGCGCTCGCCTCACCGGCCCAGAAGGAGTTCGGCGGCCTGCCGCACCCGACGATCCTGGCGGCCTGCGCGCTGCTCGGCGTCGACGAGGTGTACGCGGCCGGCGGCGCCACCGCCGTCGCGATGTTCGCGTACGGCACCGAGTCCTGCCCCTCCGCACCGATGGTGATGGGCCCCGGCAACATCTGGGTGGCCGCCGCCAAGCGCTACTTCACCGGCGTCATCGGCATCGACTCCGAGGCCGGTCCCACCGAGATCGCCGTCCTGGCCGACGCCACCGCCGACCCGGTGCACGTCGCGGCCGACCTGATCAGCCAGGCCGAGCACGACCCGCTCGCCGCCTCCGTCCTGGTCACCGACAGCGAGGAGCTGGCCGCCGGGGTGGCCGAGGAGCTCCAGGCGCAGGTCGCGGTCGCCAAGCACCGCGAGGAGCGGATCGAGCCCGCGCTCGCCGGCAAGCAGTCCGCGATCGTCCTCGTCGACTCCATCGCCGACGGCCTCGCGGTCGTCAACGCCTACGGGGCCGAGCACCTGGAGATCCAGACCGCCGACGCCGCCGCCGTGGCCGAGAAGGTGCGCAACGCGGGCGCGGTCTTCGTCGGCCCGTGGTCCCCGGTCTCCCTGGGTGACTACGCGGCAGGGTCCAACCACGTCCTGCCCACCGGCGGCTGCGCCTGCCACTCCTCGGGCCTGTCCGTGCAGTCCTTCCTGCGCGGCATCCACGTCGTGGACTACAACCGCGACGCCCTCGCCGAGATCACCCGGCACGTGGTGACCCTCTCGGAGGCCGAGGACCTGCCCGCGCACGGTGCGGCCCTCAAGGCCCGCTTCGGCTGGAAGGTACCCACGGCGTGACCGGCATCGACGACCTTCCCGTACGGGACGAGCTGCGCGGCAAGTCCCCCTACGGCGCACCCCAGCTGGACGTGGCCGTCCGGCTGAACACCAACGAGAACCCGTACCCGCTGCCCGAACCGCTCGTCGCCCGGATCGCCGAGCGTGTCGCCGACGCGGCCCGGAGCCTCAACCGCTACCCGGACCGCGACGCGATCGAGCTGCGCACGGAGCTGGCCCGGTACCTGACCCGCACGACCGGCTTCGAGGTCGGCCGCGACCAGGTGTGGGCGGCCAACGGCTCGAACGAGGTGCTCCAGCAGCTCCTCCAGGCGTTCGGCGGCCCCGGCCGCACGGCCCTCGGCTTCGAGCCCTCGTACTCCATGCACCCGCTGCTCGCCCGCGGCACCAACACCGGCTGGGTCAGCGCCCCGCGGCTGCCCGACTTCTCCGTGGACGTGCCCGGCGCGATCGAGGCGATCCGCGAGCACCGGCCGCACGTCGTCTTCATCACCAGCCCGAACAACCCCACGGGCAACGCGGTCGCCGCCGAGGACGTCCTCGCCCTGTACGAGGCGGCCGGGCCGGACGCCATGGTGATCGTCGACGAGGCGTACACCGAGTTCAGCCACGGCGACTCGCTGCTGCCGCTGATCGAGGGGCGCCCCAACCTCGTCATCTCGCGCACCATGTCCAAGGCGTTCGGCGCCGCGGGGCTGCGCCTCGGCTACCTCGCCGCCCACCCGGCGGTGGTCGACGCCGTCCAACTGGTGCGCCTGCCCTACCACCTGTCGGCCGTCAACCAGGCCACGGCGCTCGCCGCCCTGGAGTACACCGACACGCTGCTGCGCTACGTCGAGCAGCTGAAGGCCGAACGCGACCGGGTGGTCGCGGAGTTGGAGGGGCTCGGTTTCGACGTCACCGTCGCCGACGCCAACTTCATCCAGTTCGGTGTCTTCCACGACCCGCACGCCGTCTGGCAGTTCATCCTCGACCGCGGTGTCCTCATCCGCGACAACGGGGTGCCCGGCCGGCTGCGGGTGTCCGTCGGCACCCCCGAAGAGAACGACGCGTTCCTGGACGCGGCCCGCGAAGTGAAGAAGGCCCAGATGAACGATCAGGAGCGTGGCGCATGACGCGCGAAGGGCGTATCGGAAGAGTCGAACGCACGACGAAGGAGACCTCGGTCCTCGTCGAGATCGACCTGGACGGCACGGGCAAGGTCGAGGTGGCGACCGGCGTCGGCTTCTACGACCACATGCTCGACCAGCTCGGTCGGCACGGCCTCTTCGACCTCACGGTCAGGACCGAGGGCGACCTGCACATCGACTCGCACCACACCATCGAGGACACCGCCCTCGCCCTCGGCGCCGCCTTCAAGCAGGCGCTCGGCGACAAGGTCGGCATCTACCGCTTCGGCAACTGCACCGTCCCGCTGGACGAGTCGCTCGCCCAGGTCACGGTCGACCTCTCCGGCCGCCCGTACCTCGTGCACACCGAGCCCGAGAAGATGGCGCCGATGATCGGCGAGTACGACACGACGATGACCCGGCACATCCTGGAGTCGTTCGTCGCGCAGGCCCAGATCGCCCTGCACGTCCACGTACCGTACGGGCGCAACGCGCACCACATCGTGGAGTGCCAGTTCAAGGCGCTCGCGCGGGCGCTGCGCTACGCCAGCGAGCGCGACCCGCGCGCGGCGGGCATCCTGCCCTCGACGAAGGGCGCCCTCTAGCCATGAACGGCCTCGCGACCGTCCTCATCCTCGTCGGACTGTTCCTGCTCGGCGGCGTCTACTCGTTCGCCAAGCAGGGCATGGGCAAGAGCCTCATCACACTGCTCTCGATCAGTGCGGCCATGTGCCTGCTCGCGGGCGTGCTGCGGCTCGACTACTGGAACTGATCATGACCCTCGCCACGAACAAGAAGGTCGTCGTCTTCGACTACGGCTTCGGGAACGTACGCTCCGCCGAGCGCGCCCTGGCCCGCGCGGGCGCCGACGTCGAGATCACCCGCGACTACGACAAGGCCATGAACGCGGACGGGCTGCTCGTGCCCGGCGTCGGAGCCTTCGCCGCCTGCATGAAGGGGCTCACCGAGGCCCGCGGCGACTGGATCGTGGGCCGCCGCCTCGCCGGCGGCCGCCCGGTCATGGGCATCTGCGTCGGCATGCAGATCCTCTTCGCCCGCGGCATCGAGCACGGCGTCGAGACCCAGGGCCTCGACGAATGGCCCGGCGCCGTCGAGCCGCTGAAGGCCGACATCGTCCCGCACATGGGCTGGAACACCGTCCGGGCGCCGCAGGACAGCCGCCTCTTCGCCGGCCTCGACGCCGACGAGCGGTTCTACTTCGTGCACTCCTACGCCGTCCAGGACTGGGAGCTGGAAGTGCACAACCCGCACCTGCGCGCCCCGCAGGTCACCTGGGCCACCCACGGCGAGCCGTTCGTCGCCGCCGTGGAGAACGGCGCACTGTGGGCGACGCAGTTCCACCCCGAGAAGTCCGGCGACGCCGGAGCCCAGCTGCTGAAGAACTGGATCGGAACGCTGTGACCCGTGTGAACAAGCTCGAACTCCTCCCGGCCGTCGACGTTCGCGACGGGCAGGCCGTCCGCCTCGTGCACGGCGAGTCCGGCAGCGAGACCTCCTACGGCTCCCCGCTGGAGGCCGCCCTCGCCTGGCAGAACTCCGGCGCCGAGTGGCTCCACCTGGTCGACCTGGACGCGGCGTTCGGCACCGGCGACAACCGCGCCCTGATCCGCGAGGTCACCGACGCCATGGACATCAAGGTGGAGCTCTCCGGCGGCATCCGCGACGACGACACCCTCGCCGCCGCCCTCGCCACCGGCTGCACCCGGGTGAACCTCGGCACCGCCGCCCTGGAGAGCCCCGAGTGGGTCGCCAAGGTCATCGCCGAGCACGGCGACAAGATCGCCGTCGGCCTCGACGTCCGCGGCACGACGCTGCGCGGCCGCGGCTGGACCCGTGACGGCGGCGACCTCTACGAGACGCTGGAGCGGCTCAACTCCGAGGGCTGCGCCCGCTACGTCGTCACCGACATCGCCAAGGACGGCACGCTCCAGGGCCCGAACCTGGAGCTGCTGCGCACCGTCTGCGCGGCGACGGACCGCCCGGTCGTGGCGTCGGGCGGGGTCTCCTCCCTCGACGACCTGCGCGCCATCGCCGAGCTGGTCCCGCTGGGCGTCGAGGGCTCCATCGTCGGCAAGGCGCTGTACGCCAAGGCGTTCACGCTGGAGGCCGCGCTGGAGGCGGTCTCCGTATGACCTCCGACAGCACTTCCGGCGAGGTGAAGCGGTACCCCTCGGGCGGCCCGTTCGAGGAGACCATCGGCTACTCGCGCGCGGTGGAACTGCCGAACGGGCTGGTCCTGGTGTCCGGCTGCACGTCCGTGGTCAACGGCGTGATCGACGCGGGCACGCCCTACGAGCAGACGGCCAACGCCTTCCAGGTCGCTCTCGACGCGCTCAAGGCCCTGGACCTCGGCCGTGAACACGTGGTGCGCACCCGCATGTACCTCACCCACGCACGCGACGTGGACGACGTGGGCCGCGCCCACAAGGAGCTGTTCGGCGACGTCCGGCCCGCCGCTTCCATGATCATCGTCTCCGGGTTCATCGACCCCAGCCTGGTCGTCGAGGTGGAGGTCGAGGCGTTCCGCCCGCCGGCAGGAGAAGCAGCGCAAGCAGGAGAAGCAGCGCAAGCAGGAGAAGCACCGCAAGCAGGAGAAGCACAGTGAGTCTCGCCGTACGGGTCATCCCCTGCCTCGACGTCGACAACGGCCGCGTCGTCAAGGGCGTCAACTTCCAGAACCTGCGCGACGCGGGCGACCCCGTCGAGATGGCGAAGGTGTACGACGCCGAGGGCGCGGACGAGCTGACGTTCCTGGACATCACGGCCTCCTCCGGCAACCGCGAGACCACGTACGACGTGGTGCGCCGCACCGCCGAGCAGGTCTTCATCCCGCTCACGGTCGGCGGCGGCGTCCGCACCGCAGACGACGTGGACAAGCTGCTGCGCGCCGGCGCCGACAAGGTCGGCGTGAACACCGCCGCCATCGCCCGGCCCGAGCTGATCCGGGAGATCGCCGAGCGGTTCGGGCGGCAGGTGCTCGTGCTGTCCGTGGACGCGCGGCGCACCGAGTCGGGCACGTTCGAGGTCACGACGCACGGCGGGCGCCGCTCGGCCAACCTCGACGCGGTCGAATGGGCGCACCGCGCCGCGGAGTTGGGAGCCGGTGAGATCCTGCTCAACTCGATGGACGCGGACGGGACGAAGGACGGCTACGACATCGAGATGATCGAGGCCGTCCGCAAGCACGTCACCGTCCCGGTGATCGCGTCGGGCGGCGCGGGACGCCTCGACCACTTCGCGCCGGCCGTGGCCGCGGGCGCCGACGCGGTGCTGGCCGCGTCCGTCTTCCACTTCGGTGACCTGCGGATCGGCGAGGTCAAGGCGGCGTTGCGGGGGGCGGGTCACCCGGTCCGGTAACGCGGTCGCGCCGTTGCGGGTCGGGTGCTCGGCCGGCGGGTGCGGCTTTCGTCGTGGCTGGTCGCGCAGCCCCCGCCGAGCCGCACCCGGGAACAAACGGAACCGGTGATTTAGCCGATGCACGAGGGACGGGTCAGCCCCCACCGTGGTCGCTGTCAGGACCACGGTGGCACCCCGGGACGGGTGTCACCTCCCCCCTCCCCCCGAGAGGAACGCATCGTGCAGAAGATGCGAACCCGTCTGATCCGTACGGGACTTGCCGCCCTGCTCGCCGTCGGTGGCCTCGCCACCTCGCAGGCCGTCACCGCCCAGGCCGCCGACAACCCCTACGAACGCGGCCCCGCCCCGAGCCAGTCGAGCATCGAGGCCTCGCGCGGCTCGTACGCCGTCTCGCAGACCACCGTGTCGTCCCTGAGCGTCTCCGGGTTCGGCGGCGGCACGATCTACTACCCGTCGTCCACGGCCGACGGCACGTTCGGGGCCATCGCGATCTCCCCGGGCTTCACCGCGTACCAGTCGTCCATCGCCTGGCTCGGCCCGCGCCTCGCCTCGCAGGGCTTCGTCGTCTTCACCATCGACACCAACACCACGCTCGACCAGCCCGACAGCCGGGGCCGCCAACTCCTCTCCGCCCTGGACTACTTGACGCAGCAGAGCTCGGTGCGCGGCCGTATCGACACCAGCAGGCTCGGGGTCATGGGGCACTCCATGGGCGGCGGCGGCACCCTCGAAGCCGCCAAGAGCAGGCCCTCGCTGCAGGCGGCGATCCCGCTCACCGGCTGGAACACCGACAAGACCTGGCCCGAGGTCAAGACGCCGACGCTGGTCGTGGGCGCGGACGGCGACACCATCGCGCCGGTCGCCACCCACTCCGAGCCGTTCTACGGGAGCCTGCCGAGCTCGCTCGACAAGGCGTACCTGGAGCTGCGGGGCGCCACCCACCTCACACCGAACTCGTCCAACACCACGATCGCGAAGTACAGCATCTCGTGGCTGAAGCGGTTCATCGACAACGACACCCGCTACGAGCAGTTCCTCTGCCCGCTGCCCGCGGCGAGCCTCACCATCGCGGAGTACCGGGGCAACTGCCCGCACACCTCGTGACGTTCTGACGTGACGACACGCTGTGCGTGAGCACAGCGTCACGCGGCGCCGGTTGGGTCTCCTCCCAACCGGCGCCGCGGCCGTACCGGTTCACCCGTACCGTGGCTCAAGTGAGCGCGAGACTTGTCCTGTTGCTGACCGCGGCCGCCTACGAGAGCGACCCGGAGAGACCGCACGTGGACGGCGGCCTCGTACTGCGGGCCGCGGCGGCCGCCGGGCTGGACGCGGACGCCCTGGACGCCGCCGAGCGCGCCGGCCTGGAGCGCGGACCGGACGGACGGCTGCGGCTGCCCGGCCGCCGGGCCGTGTACGAGGCGGCGCGCCCCGCCCACCGCAGGGCCGCCCACCGGCTGCTGGCCGGGGCCGCCGCGGGGGAGCGGCCCCGGCCGGCCCAGCTGCTGCACCAGGTGCTCGCCGCGCCCTACCCGGACAGCGCGCTCGGCACCCGACTCGCCGCCGCCGCACAGCTGTCGGGCCCCTCGCACGGAGAGCGCGCCACCGCCTTCGCCCACGCGGCGGCGCTCGCCACGGACCCGGCCGTCCGCGCGGAGCGGCTCGTCGCCGCCGCGGACCAGTCCCGCCTCGCGGGCCGGCCGCACCGCGCCCGCGAACTCCTCGACCGGGCAGGCCGGTTGACGCCGCCGGACGAGGTGCGGGGGAGCGCCGCCCTGGTACGCGGCCTGCTCACCCTGCGCGACGGGCCGGTGGCCGACGCCCGCGCCTCGCTCCTCCTGGCCGCCCGGCTCTGCCCCCGCGACCGCGCGCTCGACGCCCGCCTCGGCGCGGCGGAGGCGGCGTGGGCGCTCGGGGACGCGGAGGCGTACCGGGAGGCCGTCGGGGAGTCGCGCGCGGGGGCCGCCACCGGGCGCTTCTACGAGTTCGCGATGGCCGCCGCCCTCGACGACCGCTACGCCGCCGGCCGCGCGGCGCTGCGCCGCGTCGTCGCCGAGACGGCCGACGCGGGCGATCCGGACGCCCTGCTGCGGGCCGGTGCCGCGGCCCTCGTCGCCGGTGACGTCGAGGCCGCCTGCCGCCTCGGCAGCCGGGCCCTGGCCGCCGCCCGCGCCGTCGACGCCGGGTCCGAGCTGCCCCGGGCCCTTGAGCTGCTCGCCTACGGCGAACTGCGTGCGGGGCGCCACGCCCGCGCCCGGACCCACGCCGAGGAGGGGCTGCGGGCCGCGCGCGCCACGGGGCAGCGCAACGTCCTCGCCCACCAGTACGCCATCCTCGCGCTCGTCGCCTCCCTCGACAGCGACGCCGACACCGTCGCCCGGCACGCGGGGGCCGCACAGGACATCGCGGCCCGGCACGGTCTCGTCCAGGCGGCCACCCTCGCACAGTGGGCCCTGGCCCGCGCCGATCTGGCCCGGGGCCGGGCGGCCGAGGCGGCGGCGAGGCTCGGGCCGCTGGTGCGGCCGGGGCCGCGGTGCGGGCACTTCGCGGTGCGGATGCTCGCCGTGCCGTGCTTCGTGGAGGCGGCGGTGGCGGCCGGTGACCTGGAGGGGGCCGGGGCGGCGGTCGCGGAGTTCACGGTGTGGGCCGAGCGCGGGTACGACACGCAGGCCCGCGCCCAACTGGCCCGCTGCCAGGCCCTGCTGGCGGCCGACGACCCCGCCCGCGCCGACGCCCGCTTCATCGAGGCCCTGGCCCGTCACGACCGCACCGGCGGCGACTTCGAACGGGCCCGCACCGCCGATCTGCACGGCAAGTGGCTGCGCCGGGCCCGCAGGCCCGCCCGCGCCCGGGTGTTGCTGCGCGACGCCCTGGTCGCCTTCGAGCAGTGCGGCGCCACGGTCTGGGCCGCCCGGACGGCCGCCGAGCTGCGCGCCACCGGAGACGCCCCCCAGGAAGCCGCCGGGCGCCAAGAACTACCGGACGGCCTTGCGGAGTTGACGCCCCAACAGCTACGGATCGCGCACTGCGTCGCGGAGGGCGCCACCAACCGTGAGGTCGCCTCGCGCCTGTCGGTGAGCCCGCGCACCGTCGACCACCACCTGCGCAACGTCTTCGCGCGGCTCGGTGTCCGCTCCCGCGTCGAACTGGCCCGCCTGGTCGACCGCGCGGAACGGTCCGCGGCCCACTCCTGATCCTCCGTCCGGCCGCGCACGGCGGTCCTGGACCACATCACGGTTCGTGCGCGTCACGGTGTCGTTATCCTCCGGGGGCTGGAGACCGACCAGACGGTATGCCATTCTTCGGGCTCCGGGCGGCTCAGGCGCGCCCCGGCACGAGCCGACCCGAGGAGGACCGTGATGCCAGCGCACCTCGTACGTCCCCGCCCCCGCCCCCGGACCGGCGCCGCCCCCGCCGGATCCGACGCGGTCGCCGTGCTGCGCCGCGCCGCACTGCCGCTGATGGGCCAACTGCCCGCGCTCGCCGACCGGTTGACAGCCGAACTGCACGCCAGAGAACCGGCCTACCGCGCCGCGATCGACGCCGACCCCGGCGACGTCCGCCGGGAGGCGCAGCGCTCCCTGCGCCACAGCATCGCCTCCCTCCTCGACCCCGCCCGCTCCCGCGAGGCCGCCCGCGCCTGCTCCGCCAGGATCGGCACCGAACGCGCGGCCCGCGGCCTCCCGCTCGACGCCCTGCTGCACGCCTTCCGGCTCGGCGGCGCCCTGGTCTGGCAGGCGCTCGTCGACGAGGTGACCCGGCACCATCCGCGCGACGCGCATCTGCTCGTCCATCTCGCCGCCGACGTGCGCGCCTACATCGACGAGCACTGCGCCTGTGTCGCCGAGGCCTACCACCGGGCGGAACACGAACTGACCTGGCGCCGCGAGAACCGGCGCCGCCTGATGGCCGCGGCCCTCCTCGACGGAGCCATCCGCATCGCCGACCTGCCCGACGCCGCCGCCGCGCTCGGCCTGCCCGAACGCGGCCGGTACGCGGTGGTGCTCGTGACCGGCGGCCGGGGCGCCGTGCCCGCGCCCGAGGCGACCTCGACCGTATGGCACCCGGGGCCCGACGCCGAGCGCGGCATCGTCGCCCTGGGCGAGCACGACGTCCGCCACCTCGCCGCGCGCTGGCGGACGGTGACGGAGCGCGGCACCGGCGTACGCGTCGGCGTCAGCTCCGCCGTCGAGGGCCTCGCCGCCGTCGGGGGCGCCCGGCGCCTCGCCGAGACGGCCCTGCGGATCTGCCCGGCGGGCGGCGGCACCGTCCTCCTCGACGACGAACTCCCCGCCGCACTCGTGGCCGGCGCACCCGCGCTCGGCGGCCTCCTCGTCGACCGGGTCCTCGGCCCCCTGCGCGCCCTCCCGCCCGCCGACGGGGCGCTCCTGCTCGACACCCTGACCGCCTGGCTCGACTGCGACGGCTCCGCCCAGCGCGCCGCGGCCCGCCTCTACTGCCACCGCAACACCGTGCTGAACCGGCTGCGCCGCTGCGAACAACTCACCGGCCGCAGCCTCACCCGCCCGTCCGACCTGGTCGAACTGACCCTGGCCCTGCACGCCCACCGCCTGCGGCCCCACGACTGACCGCCGGGCTGTCCAAGATCTCCGCAACAATTATTGCGCAAGTTATATTGCGCAAGTTTTCTTTTGTACCTACGGTGCACGATATGACAGACAACGAGAGAGACCGCCGCATCACCGATCTGGGCACGCTCAAAGCCCTCGCCCACCCCCTGCGCAGCAGGCTCTACCGGGAGCTGAGCCTGCGCCGCGTCGCCACCGCCTCCCAGCTCTCCGAGGAGATCGACGAGGCCGTCGCCCTGGTCAGCTACCACCTGCGCAAACTCTCCGAGCACGGCCTCATCGAGGAGGCCGAGCCACAGCGCGCCGACGGCCGGGAGCGCTGGTGGCAGCCCGCGTCCGACGGTGTGAGCATCCGCGACGCCGACTTCCGCGACGCCCCCGAGAAGGCCGCCGCGCACACCGCCGCCAGCCGGCTCTTCCTCGAGCAGCGCTCCGACATGTACCGGCGCTTCCTCGACCAGCGGGTCGCCTGGGCGGACGCCTGGGCCGCCGCCCACGAGTCGTCCGAGTCGATGATGCGGCTGACCGCGGGCGAACTCACCGAGCTGGTGGGCGAGATGCGCGCCCTCCTGCGCCGCTACGAGGAACAGGGCCGGGCCGCCGACGCCGCAGGGGAGACCGAGGGCCGGGAGAACGTCGCGGTGCACACCTACGCGTTCCCCTTCCGGAACTGAGCGGCCCGACCGTCATGGCGTCCACCACCCTGCGCGGCCCCTCCGCCGAGAACGTGAGAGCCGCCCACCGCGACCGCAACGTGCTGCGCTGGCTCGGCGCGTACACCTCGTCCGCCATCGGGGACAACCTCTACTACTTCGCCCTGTCCTGGGCGGCCGTACAGCAGGGCACCCCTGCCCAGGCGGGCATCGTCACCGCCGTCAGCGCCGTGCCGCGCGCCGTCCTCATGCTCGGCGGCGGAGTGATCGCCGACCGGTACGGACCACGCCGCATCGTCCTCGGCAGCAGCGTCGCCCGTGGGGTACTCGTCGTCGCCGCGACTGCCATGCTGCTCACGACCGGCTCGGACCTCCGGGCACTCGGCGCCGTCGCCCTCGTCTTCGGGATCGTCGACGCCGTCTTCATGCCTGCCGCGGGCGCCCTGCCCGCCCACATCGCCGAGCGCGCCCAACTCGCCCGCGTCCAGGGCCTGCGCGCCCTCGCCACCCGCCTCGCCAACGTGCTCGGCGGCCCGCTCGGCGGCCTCGCCATCGCACTCGGCGGCGTGGCCGGGGCGTTCGGCGCCGCCGCGCTGCTCATGACCGCCTCGGTGCCGCTGCTGTTCGCGGTGCGGGTACGGCAGGCACCGCCCGAGGAACACCGGCAGCGCGGCGCCGTCACGGCGCAACTGCGGGACGGGCTGCGCCACATCGCCCGCGACCCCGTCCTGCGGCCTCTCGTTCTGACCATCGCCCTCGCCGACCTGGGCTTCGTCGGCCCGATGAACCTCGGGCTCACGCTCCTCGCGCGCGAGCGCGGCTGGGGCTCGGCCGGGACAGGCTGGGTGCTCGCCGGGTTCGGTCTCGGCGCCGGGGCCGCCGCGCTCCTGGTCACCGTCCGCGGCCGGGTGCCGCGCGCCGGACTCGTCACCGGCGCGTCGGCCCTCCTCGGCTCGACGGCGATGGCCCTGCTCGCCCAGGTGCCGTCCGTGCCGGGCGCAGCCTGCATGGCGCTCGCCGTCGGCCTCTGTCTCGGGCTCGCCGGAACGCTCGCCGGGACCCTGCTCCAGAGCCACGCGGGCCCCGCCTACGTCGGCCGGGTCACCTCCGTCGCCACCCTGGTCAGCTTCGGCGTCGCGCCGCTCACCTTCCCGGTGGTCGGGCGGGGCGTGGAGCTATGGGGCACGGGAATGGTGTTCGCCGCCTGCGCAGGCGTCTGCGGGCTGGGCGGCGCGGTCGCCCTCGGCTCGCGGAACCTGCGCGGCGCCGAACTGCCGTAGAACCGCAGAGGCGCCCTACAGACCCAGCGCCTTCGTCTCGCTCAGCCGGGTGATCGCCGCCTTGTCCCCCTCCAGTTCCACGTTCGCCGCGTCCTGGCGGCCGAAGGAGTACATCAGCAGCTCCGACGGTTCACCGGTGACCGTCACCACCGGAGCGCCGCGGTGCGCGACCGCCGTCTGGCCGTCGGGGCGGCGCAGCACCACGCCCACCGGCGCCTTGCGGCCCATCACCCGGGCCATCCGTTCGAGCCGGGACCACAGCACCTCGGAGAAGACCGGGTCGAGCTCGCGCGGCGACCAGTCGGGCTGCGCGCGGCGCACGTCCTCGGCGTGGACGTAGAACTCCACCACGTTGGCCGCCTCGTCGAGCTGCTTGAGGGAGAACGGCGAGAAACGCGGCGGGCCCGTCCGGATCAGCTGGATCAGTTCCTCGTACGGCTTCTCCGCGAACTCGTGCTGCACCCGCTCCAGGCGGGCGGCGAGCTGCTTGACGAGGGTGCCGCCGGCGGCGTCGGGGCGGCGCTCGCGCACCACGACGTGCGCCGCGAGGTCACGGGCGGTCCAGCCGTCGCACAGAGTCGGGGCGTCAGGGCCCGCGGCCTCCAACAGATCGGCGAGAAGAAGCCGTTCACGCTTGGCATGGGTCGACATGCACGCCACCCTACGACCGCCCGCACCGTCCGGACAGTGGACGCCCCACGGAGACCGGGGACGGGCGCGGCACAATGGCACGTATGACCAGTACGCCCCCGCCTCCGGCCAGCGCCCTCGACCCGGCCGTCGCCGCCCGCCTCAAGCGCAGCGCCGACGGCCTCGTCCCCGCCATCGCCCAGCAGTACGACACCGGCGAGGTGCTGATGCTCGGCTGGATGGACGACGAGGCGCTGCACCGCACCCTGACCACCGGCCGCTGCACGTACTGGTCGCGCAGCCGCGGCGAGTACTGGGTCAAGGGCGACACCTCGGGCCACTTCCAGCACGTGAAGTCCGTCGCCCTGGACTGCGACGCCGACACCGTCCTGGTCAAGGTCGACCAGGTGGGAGCCGCCTGCCACACCGGCGCCCGCACCTGCTTCGACGCCGACCCGCTGCCCGTCACGGACCCTGCCGCGTAAGACCTAAGCTCCTCCCATGGATCTCGAGACCTTCCGCAAGCTCGCGACCGACCGCCGAGTGATCCCCGTCAGCCGCAAGCTCCTCGCGGACGGCGACACGCCCGTCGGTCTCTACCGCAAGCTCGCCGCCGAGCGGCCCGGCACGTTCCTCCTGGAGTCCGCGGAGAACGGCCGGTCCTGGTCCAGATACTCGTTCGTCGGCGTGCACTCCACCGGCACACTGACCGCGCGCGACGGGCAGGCGCACTGGCTCGGCACCCCGCCGGTCGGCGTCCCCACCGGCGGCGACCCGCTCGCCGCCCTGCGCGCCACCATCGAGACCCTGCACACCCCGCGCTACGACGGGCTCCCGCCGTTCACCGGCGGCATGGTCGGCTACCTCGGCTACGACATCGTGCGCCGCCTGGAGAAGATCGGCCCCGGCGAGCGGGACGACCTGAACCTGCCCGAGCTGACGATGCTGCTCACCAGCGACCTCGCCGTGCTCGACCACTGGGACGGCTCCGTCCTGCTCATCGCCAACGCCATCAACCACAACGACCTCGACACGGGCGTCGACGAGGCCTACGCCGACGCCGTGGCCCGGCTCGACGCCATGGAGGCCGACCTCGGCAAGGCGGTGCACACCGCCCCGGCCGCGCTCCCGCCCTCCGAGCTGCCCGAGTTCACCGCGCTGTGGGGCGGCGAGCAGTACCAGGAGGCCGTCGAGGACATCAAGGAGCGGATCAGGGCGGGCGAGGCCTTCCAGGTCGTCCCCTCCCAGCGCTTCGAAACCCCGTGCACGGCAAGCGCGTTGGACGTCTACCGGGTCCTGCGCGCCACCAACCCGTCGCCGTACATGTACCTCTTCCGCTTCGACGGGTTCGACGTCGTCGGCTCCTCTCCCGAGGCGCTCGTCAAGGTCGAGGACGGCCGCGCCATGGTCCACCCCATCGCCGGGACCCGGCCGCGCGGCGCCACCCCGCAGGCCGACCAGGCGCTCGCCGAGGAACTGCTCGCCGACCCCAAGGAGCGCGCCGAGCACCTCATGCTCGTCGACCTCGGCCGCAACGACCTCGGGCGGGTCTGCGAGCCCGGCTCCGTCGAGGTCGTCGACTTCATGTCCGTCGAGAAGTACTCGCACGTCATGCACATCGTCTCCACCGTGACCGGCCAGGTCACCGGGGACCGCACCGCCTTCGACGTCCTCACCGCCTGCTTCCCGGCGGGCACCCTCTCCGGCGCCCCCAAGCCCCGCGCCATGCAGATCATCGACGAGCTGGAGCCGTCCCGGCGCGGCCTGTACGGCGGCTGCGTCGGCTACCTCGACTTCGCGGGCGACTCCGACACCGCCATCGCCATCCGTACGGCGCTGCTGCGCGACGGCACCGCGTACGTCCAGGCCGGGGCGGGTGTCGTCGCCGACTCGGACCCGGTCGCCGAGGACACCGAGTGCCGCAACAAGGCCGCTGCGGTGCTCCGCGCCGTGCACACGGCCAACCGGCTCGCCGCCGCCGACGCCCGTGCGAAGTGACCCGGGTACGGATGTGAAGTGACCCACGCCTCGCGCCCCCGGGTCACACACACCTGTGCGGACAGGCGATAGTGGAGTACGTGACTGCCGTACCGCACCCCCGAACCGAAGCCTCCGAGACCGCCGGGCCGAGCAGATCCGGCCGGCGCAGTCTCGGCGTCGCCCTGCTCTTCGGTGCCGCGGGCGCCGCGGTCGCGCTGCTGGCGTCGCGGCAGGAGTGGTGCTCGGGCGTCGCCGCCGTCGCGGGCGGCAAGCTGCCGCTGACCGCCAGGGGCAGCGACGTGACAGGCGTCCCCGCGGCCCTCGCCGTCGTCGGACTCGCCGCCCTCGTCGCCGTGTTCGCGGTGCGCCGGGCGGGCCGTGTCCTGGTCGCCGCGCTGCTCGCGCTCAGCGGCGCGGGCGCCGTCGCCGCCGCCGTGCTCGGCGCCGACGACAGCTCCGCGCTCGACGAGAAGGCCGCCGAGGCCAGCGGCGGCACGACCTCCGCCGTCGACGCCCTCAGCCACACCGCCTGGCCCTACGTCGCCGCCGCCGGCGGCGCCCTCCTCCTGATCGCCGGCATCCTCGCCGTCGTCTACGGCGCGGCCTGGCCCTCGATGGGCGGCCGCTACGAGCGCGACGGCGCCCCCCGCCCCCGCAGGCAGAAGGCCGTCGACCCCGAGCGCCCCGAAGAACTGTGGAAGGCCCTCGACCGCGGCGAGGACCCGACGGGCACCGCCTGACCCCGCGTTCGTCCCGTACGCGCCGGTACGGGACAATGGACCCGCACGACTTGATCGCGGTACGCCCCCATCGCCCCGGGCGAGGAGCGGGCGCGGCCGCATAGGCCATAAGCAACGAGGAGCAAGCCATGGCGGACAGCAGCCACGGACACACCCCGGCCGCCTGGACCGGTGTCATCATCGCCTTCATCGGGTTCATCGTCGCGGGCATCTCCATGGTGATGGTGCAGCCCGTCGGCTTCTGGGTCGGCATGGCTCTGCTGGTCATCGCCCCGATCGTCGGCGGCGTGATGAGCGCGGCCGGTCTCGGCAAGCCCAAGCGCGCCGAGCTGGTGCTGCCGGCCAAGACGACCGGGCAGACCGCCGGCTCGGAGGCCTGACACCTCCGGTACGTGAGCGGGGCGGGGGGGGGGGAGGGGTCCCCCCCCCCCCCCCCCCCCCCCCCCCACAGGAGGAGGCGGGGGGACAAGGGAGAAACCCCAAGCGGACATCGCACCCAACCCCCCCAACCACCCCCACC
>NZ_JBVIFR010000023.1:0-136823 GCF_055571235.1 Streptomyces sp. NPDC030991 | reverse complement strand
TCGTGTACGAACCACACGAGTCCGCCGGGGGCGTAGGGCGTATTGGGAGAGCGATGGGAGCGCCTCCTTCTACGGGGGGGGGGTGGGGGGGGGGAGGGGGGGGGCGGCACCCCCCCCCCCCCCCCCCCCCCCCGCGCCGGGGTGCCGCCTTGCCCACCCTGCCGCCCCCGGCGGCAGATCGCCCAAGGCGGCGGGGGTCAGACCCCGGCCCGCTCCGACTCCGGGGAGGAAGACGGAGAAGGTACCCCGAGCTTCTTCTCCCGCTTCGCCGCGCGCTTGACGCTCCGCCGCTCCTTGCGGAGCTCCAGCATCGCGTAGAGCGTCGGCACCAGCAGCAGCGTGAGCAGCGTCGACGTGATCAGACCGCCGATCACGACCACCGCGAGCGGCTGCGCGATGAAGCCGCCCTCGCCGGTGACGCCGAGCGCCATCGGGAGCAGGGCGAAGATCGTCGCCAGGGCCGTCATGAGGATCGGGCGCAGCCGGTGACGGCCGCCCTCGACCACGGCCTCGACCACGCCGAACCCTTGTGCGCGGTACTGGTTGATCAGGTCGATCAGGACGATCGCGTTCGTCACGACGATGCCGATGAGCATCAGCATGCCGATCATCGCCGGGACGCCCATCGCGGTGCCCGTCAGGACGAGCAGGCCGATCGCGCCGGTCGCCGCGAAGGGGATGGAGACCAGCAGGATCAGCGGCTGGGCCAGCGAGCGGAACGTCGCCACCAGGAGCATGAAGACGATCGCGATGGCCGCGAGCATCGCCAGGGCCAGGTTCTTGAACGCGTCGTCCTGGTCGGAGGTGACACCGCCGATGGTGGCCGTGGCGCCCTCCGGCAGATCCAGCTTGTCGATCTTCGACTGGAGGTCGGTGCTGACCGCCCCCGTGTTGTCACCGGTCGGCTTGGCCGTGATGGTGGCCGCGCGGGCGCCGTCGATCCGGGTCATCGAGACCGGGCCGTCGACCAGCCGCACCGTGGCGATGTCGCCGAGGGTCAGCCCGCGCGGGCCCATCGGCAGCTTCTTCAGCTCGTCCATGGTGGTGGCCGGCTTCGCCGATTTCACGACGACGTCGCGCTCGGTGTCGTCGAGGATCGCCTTGCCGCTGGTGGTGCCGCGCACCGCCTGGGCGACGGCGGCGCCGAGCGTCGTGTCGTTGAACCCGGCCGCCGCCGCCTTGTCGTTGGCGCGCACCGAGATCCGCGGCACCGACTGCGACAGGTCGCTGGTGACGTCCGTGACGTCGTCGAGCGAGGCGACCGCCTTCCGGACCTGTTCCGCGGCCCGGTCGAGGACGGAGCCGTCGGCGGCCTTCACGACCACGCTGAGGTCCTGGCTGCCGAAGCCGTCACCGGCCGAGATCGTCGTCGTACCGGTGCCGGACAGCGTGCCCAGCTCGCGTTCGATGCGGTCCTGGGTGTCCTTGTAGGACGCCTTGTCCTCCAGCGTCACCTGGTACGAGGCCTGGTTGGTGTCGGTGCCGCCGCCGAAGGCCGCCATGAAGCCGGAGCTGCCGATGGTGACCTGGTAGTCCTTGATCTCGTCGATGCCCTGGAGCACCTTCTCGACCTTCTTCGCCGAGGCGTCGGTCGCGGCGAGGCTGGTGCCGGGCTTCAACTCCTGCTTGATGGAGAGCACTTCCTGCTCGCCCTGGTCGAAGAAGTTGGTCTTGAGCAGCGGCGCCATGCCGAACGTGCCGACGAGGACGACCACCGCGATGGCCAGGCTCGTGAGGCGGCGGCGCGTCGCGAAGCGCAGGACGGGCACGTAGACCCGCTGCAGCCAGGAGCGGGCCTCCTTCTCCTCGGCCTTGCGGCGGGCCTCCTCCGGGTCGATGCCCTGGATCGACTTGGGCGCGCGCAGGAACCAGAAGGAGAGGACCGGCACGACCGTGAGCGACACGAGGAGGGAGGCGAGCAGCGCGGCCGTCACCGTGATCGAGAACGAGCCGAACAGCTCGCCCACCATGCCGCCGACCAGGCCGATGGGGAGGAACACCGCCACCGTGGTGAGGGTGGAGGAGGTGACCGCACCGGCGACCTCGCGGACCGCCTTGAGGATGGCCTCCTGGCGTTCCTCGCCGTAGCCGAGATGGCGCTTGATGTTCTCCAGGACGACGATCGAGTCGTCCACGACGCGGCCGATCGCGATGGTCAGCGCGCCGAGGGTGAGCATGTTGAGGGAGAGGTCCCGGGTCCACAGGACGATCAGCGCGAGGACCACGGACAGCGGGATCGAGACCGCGGTGACGAGGGTCGAGCGCAGCGACGCCAGGAAGACCAGGATGACGATGACCGCGAAGAGCAGGCCGAGCGCGCCCTCGGTGGTCAGGCCCGAGATGGACTTCGAGACGGCCGGGCCCTGGTCGCTGACGACGGTCAGCTTCGCGCCGGAGCCGAGGTCGGCCCGCAGGCCGGGCAGCTTGTCCTGGACCGCGTCGGAGATGGAGACCGCGGAGCCGTCGTGGTCCATGGTGACCATGACCGCGAGGCTGGGGCGGCCGTCGGTGCGGGTGATGGAGTCGGCCGTCGAAGGCCGCTGCTCCACCGCGGCGATGTCCCCGAGGCGTACGGGCTTCTTGACGCCCTGCCCGGTGACCATCAGGTCCTCGATCTGCTTCAGCGAGGTGAAGCCGCCGCCGACCTGGACCGTACGGTTCTTGCCGTTCTCGGCGAAGGAGCCCGCGGGCAGTGTGGCGCCGCCGGCCTGCAGGGACTGGCTCAGCGTCTGGACGCCGACGCCGGCCGCGGCCATCTTCCGGTCGTCCGGCGTGACGTCGACCTGGAGGTCGCGGACGCCGTCGACGCTGACCTGGCCGACGCCGTCGATGTCCTTGAGGGACGGCACGACGGTCTTGTCGAGCTGGTCGGCGAGTGCCTGCTGGTCCTTGTCGGACGTGACGGCGAGCACGACGGTGGGGATGTCGTCGGTGGAGCCCGCGACGACCTGCGGGTCGACGTCGTCGGGCAGCTGGGCGCGGGCCCGGTTGACGGCCTGCTGGACGTCGGCGACGAGCTGCTTGGAGTCGCTGCCGTTGCCGTAGTCGAACTGAGCCATCACCACCGCGTTGCCCTCGGAGGCCGTGGAGGTGACGCCGGTGATCCCGTCGACGGCGTCGATGGAGTTCTCCAGCGGCTCGACGACCTGTTTCTCCACCACGTCGGGGGACGCGCCCTGGTACGGGGCCAGGACGGAGACCATGGGCAGTTCGATGGTGGGCAGCAGCTGCTGCTTGAGCTGGGGGATCGCGAGGGCGCCGAAGGCGATCGCGATGACCGAAACCAGCCCGATCAGGGCGCGTTGAGCGAGGCTGAATCTCGACAGCCAGGACATGGGGCGGGGTACTCCAGAGGCGTGAGCGGGAAGTGACGGCCTCTGACGCGGACATGCGCAAGGGCCCGCTTACACCCTGAGCCACGAGAACGACCGGATTCGTCGCTCCCAGGTCCCGTTCTCACCCGGCGCCTACTGCGGCCGTAGTACGTGCGAGGCCGTGCTCACTCCACCCGTGGACGGACCAGGCCCGATTCGTAGGCTATTACGACGAGTTGGGCGCGGTCGCGGGCGCCGAGCTTGGCCATGGCACGGTTGACGTGGGTCTTCACGGTGAGCGGGCTGACTTCCAGGCGTTCGGCGATCTCGTCGTTCGAGTGGCCGCCCGCGACCTGGACCAGGACCTCGCGCTCGCGCCCGGTGAGCGCGGCGAGCCGCTCCGCGTGGCCGCCACCGGCGCGCGCGTCGTCCGAACCGTCGCCCTGCGCGAGGAACTTGGCGATCAGGCCCTTGGTCGCGACGGGCGAGAGCAGGGCGTCCCCGGCGGCGGCGATCCGCACGGCGCCGAGCAGCTCCTCGGGTTCGGCGCCCTTGCCGAGGAAGCCGGAGGCACCGGCCCGCAGCGACTGCACCACGTACTCGTCGACCTCGAACGTCGTGAGCATCACGACGCGTACGTGGGCGAGTTCGGGGTCGGTGCTGATCTCCCGGGTCGCGGCGAGGCCGTCGGTGCCGGGCATCCGGATGTCCATGAGGACGACGTCGGGCCGCTCGGCGCGGGCGAGGCGGACCGCCTCGGCGCCGTCGGACGCCTCCCCCACCACCAGCATGTCGGGCTCGGAGTCCACGAGCACGCGGAACGCGCTGCGCAGCAGGGCCTGGTCGTCGGCGAGCAAGACCCTGATGGTGCCGCTCGTGCCGCTGGTCATCGCGTGGCATCCCCTGAAGTGGTGGTACGGGCATCGACCGGAAGGATCGCATGGACGCGGAAGCCGCCGCCGTAGCGCGGCCCCGCGGTGAGGGTGCCGCCCAGCGCGGTGACGCGTTCGCGCATGCCGAGCAGGCCGTGTCCGCCGTTCTCGGCCGGGCGGTCGGGTGGTCCCGGGTCGGCGCCGGGCCCGTTGTCGAGGACGGAGACCTCCACGTCCCGCCCTACGCGCACGACGCTGACCTCGGCTCTCGCGTCGGGCCCCGCATGTTTCTGCACATTGGTGAGGGCCTCCTGCACGACGCGGAAGGCGGCCAGGTCGACGGCGGCGGGCAGCGCCGGGGCCGACTCGGTGCGGGCCACCTCGACGGGCAGGCCCGCGTGCCGGAACGTGGCGACGAGGTCGTCGAGCCGGTCGAGGCCCGGCGCCGGTTCGGTCGGTGCCTCCGGGTCGCCGCTCTGCCGCAACAGGCCGACGGTGGCGCGGAGTTCGTTGAGCGCGGAGCGGCTGGCCTCGCGGACGTGGCTGAGGGCTTCCTTCGCCTGGTCGGGCCGCTTGTCCATGACGTGGGCCGCGACGCCGGCCTGCACGTTGACGAGCGCGATGTGATGGGCGACCACGTCGTGCAGATCGCGGGCGATGCGCAGCCGCTCCTCGGCGACGCGCCGCCGGGCCTCCTCCTCCCGGGTGCGCTCGGCCCGCTCGGCGCGCTCCCGTATGGCGTCGACGAAGGCGCGCCGGGAGCGGACCGCGTCACCGGCCGCCGCGGCCATGCCGGTCCACGCGAAGATGCCGAGGTTCTCCTGGGCGTACCAGGGCAGCGGGCCGACGAACATGGCGATGCCCGTGAGCACGGCCATGGTGGCCAGGCCCACGCGCCAGGTGGTGGGGCGGTCGGTGGTGGCGGCGACCGTGTAGAGCGCGATGACGGCGGACATCACGACGGGGGTGCGGGGCTCCCCGGTGATCAGTTCGACGAGCGAGACCATGGACGTCGCCGCGAGGACGCACATGGGCGCCTTGCGCCGCAGGACCAGCGCGGCGGCGCCGAGCACCATGAGCAGGAAGCTGAGACCGCCGGGGGTACGGGCGCCCCAGATGTACGCGCCGTCGGGGCCGTGCGGGTCGACGAAGGAACCGGCGACCATGGCGACGAGGACACCGAGGGCGACGAGCGCGTCCAGGGCCAGGGGATGTGTCCTGGCCCACCGTACGAGGGGGGTCACCGGCGTCACGGTAGCCGCCCTCTGTGCCGTCGCCCGGGTCAGCCCGGGATCAGGCCGTCGTCGCCGAGCATGGAGCGGACCTCGTCCAGCGTCGCGTCGGGCCCGGGGAGGATCAGCTCCGAGGGCTCCAGCGCGTCGTCCGGGAGGGGCTCGCCGAGGCGGCGCACGGCTTCGAGGAGCGCGGCCAGCGTGCGCCGGAAACCCGCCTCGTCGCCGCTCCGCGTCTCCCGGAGCAGTTCATCGTCGAGCTTGTCGAGCTCGGCGAGGTGGCCGTCGGCCAGCCTCAGCTGGCCCTCCCCCATGATCCGTACGATCATGACGCCCTCCTGTGCGCTACTGCTTGTCGAAGCGGGGAGTGTCCTGGGGCTGCTGCGCCTGCTGCCCCTGTCCGGGGCCGCCCTCGATCGCCGACTGCGACGAGGAGGGGCCACCGGCCAGCTCGGCCTTCATGCGCTGGAGCTCCAGCTCAACATCCGTACCACCGGAGAGGCGGTCCAGCTCGCTCTGGATGTCGTCCTTGGCGAGCCCGGAGGAGTCGTCGAGGGCGCCGGAGGCGAGCAGCTCGTCGATGGCGCCGGCCCGCGCCTGGAGCTGGGCCGTCTTGTCCTCGGCGCGCTGGATCGCCATGCCGACGTCGCCCATCTCCTCGGAGATGCCGGAGAACGCCTCGCCGATCCGGGTCTGTGCCTGCGCGGCGGTGTAGGTGGCCTTGATGGTCTCCTTCTTGGTGCGGAAGGCGTCGACCTTGGCCTGCAGACGCTGCGCCGCGAGGGTGAGCTTCTCCTCCTCGCCCTGGAGCGTCTGGTGCTGCGTCTCCAGGTCCGTGACCTGCTGCTGGAGCGCGGCGCGGCGGGAGAGCGCCTCACGGGCCAGGTCCTCACGGCCGAGCGCGAGCGCCTTGCGGCCCTGGTCCTCCAGCTTGGAGGACTGGCCCTGGAGCTGGTTCAGCTGAAGTTCCAGGCGCTTGCGGCTGGTCGCCACGTCGGCGACGCCACGGCGCACCTTCTGCAACAGCTCCAGCTGCTTCTGGTACGAGTAATCGAGGGTCTCGCGCGGGTCCTCGGCCCGGTCAAGGGCCTTGTTCGCCTTCGCGCGGAAGATCATCCCCATACGCTTCATGACACCGCTCATGGGCTTCGCGCGCCCCCTTCTGAAGATCCGACCGGCCGTTCCAGCTCCAGCACTGCGACAGAATCCACAGTACGGGTCCTGCATCTATTACCGCACTGTTCAGGTGCGGATGCGCTCATCCCCAAGGACGACTGCGTGCTGTCACGCTCCGGCGTAGGGAGTAGGTGTGCCCCTATGTGCCTCTATGGACGCGCGGCGTTGCCGGATCGTTCCCCACGGGCCTGTGGTCCGCGCACGGCCACCGCGTACCCTTGGCTTTTGTGTTCCGTAGCCGATCCAAGGATGACAAGGCCCCCGCCGCCAAGGCCCCGGTGACCTCCTCGTCCACGCAGACCCGAGACCCGCAGGCGCCCAAGGGCCGCCCCACGCCCAAGCGCAGCGCGGCCCAGTCGCAGCGCCGCAGCGTGGCCAACACCAAGATGTCGCCGAAGGAGGCGCGCTCCCGTCAGCGCGACGAGCGGCGCACCGCGATGGAGCGTCAGCGCTCCGCACTGGCCAACGGTGACGAGCGCTATCTGCCGGCGCGCGACAAGGGGCCCGTGCGCAAGTACGCGCGCGACTTCGTCGACTCGCGGTTCTGCATCGCCGAGTACTTCCTGCCGATGGCGGTGATCATCCTCGTCCTGAGCATGGTCCGGGTCGGCTCGCTGCAGAACATCGCGCTGCTGCTCTGGCTCTTCGTGATCGTCGCGATCGTGATCGACTCGGCCGTCACGGGCCTGCGCCTGAAGAAGAAGCTGGCGGAGAAGTTCCCGGACGAGCGCCGCAAGGGGGCCGTCGCGTACGCCCTGATGCGCACGCTCCAGATGAAGCGCCTTCGCCTTCCCAAGCCGCAGGTCAAGCGCGGGGAGCGACCCTGAGCACGGAGGCTTTCGCCGGCGACGCGCCGGGCGCCTGGCTGACCGGCCTCGGCGGCCTGCGCAATGTCGTACGGCAGGAGTTGGTGGCCCGGCAGCTCGACGAGCAGATAGCCGGCCGGTTCCCCGTCGGGCAGCGGCTGCGGGTGCTCGACGTGGGGATGGGCCAGGGCACGCAGGCGCTGCGGCTGGCCCGGGCCGGGCACAAGGTGACCGGCGTCGAGCAGGACGCCGCGATGATCGCCGCCGCGCAGAAGGCGCTGGCCGCGGAGCCCGAGGGGGTCCGCGAGCGGGTGCGGGTCGTCGAGGGCGACGGCCGGGACACCGGGGTGCACTTCCTGCCCGGCAGCTTCGACGTCGTGCTCTGCCACGGCGTCCTGATGTACGTCGAGGACCCGGACCCGCTGCTCGCGGGCCTGGCGCGGATGCTGGCCCCCGGCGGCCTGCTCTCGCTGCTCGTACGGAACGCGGACGCGCTCGCCATGCGGCCGGGGCTCGCCGGTGACTGGGTCACCGCGCTCGGCGCCTTCGACTCGACGAGCTACCACAACCGCCTCGGGCTCGACGTCCGGGCGGACCGGCTCTCCACCCTGACGGCGACGCTCGCCGGGATCGGGGCCCCGCTGCACGCCTGGTACGGGGTGCGGGTCTTCACCGACCAGACGGCGGACGGGGCGCCGCCTCCGGAGCGCGAGGAGCTGCGGACGCTGCTCGCCGCGGAGGAGCGGGCCGGGCGCAGCGAGCCGTACCGGCGGGTGGCGGCGCTGCTGCATCTGTGCGGGGTCCGCGGCTGACGCCTGTTCGGCGGCGCAGAGCGGGCGGGGCCGTAGGGCGAACGTGACAATCCGGGCATGGATGTCTCCCGCGCGCGTGCTCGCCGTACCCCCCGTCTCCGCCGTGCCGCTCTGCCGCTGACCGCCGTCCTGTGCGTCGCGGCGCTCGGCTCCGGCTGCTCCGCCTCCGGTTCGTCCGGCCCGTCCGGGTCCACCACCCAGGCCGCGCCCGCCGCGGCCGACAGCCTCCAGGACGACTACCAGAAGGTGATCAAGGACGTCCTGCCCTCGGTCGTCCAGATCCAGGCGTCGTCCGATCTCGGCTCCGGTGTCGTCTACGACCGCCAGGGGCACATCGTGACCAACGCGCACGTGGTCGGCGACGAGAAGACGTTCAAGGTCACGACGTCCAACAGCACGGACGAACTCACCGCGCGGCTGGTCTACGCGTATCCGGACCAGGACCTCGCCGTCATCAAGCTGGAGAAGCTGCCGGACGGGCTGAGGGCCGCGCGGTTCGGGGACTCCGCGAAGGTGGCGGTCGGGCAGATCACGCTGGCGATGGGGTCACCGCTCGGGCTCTCCTCCAGCGTCACCCAGGGCATCGTCTCGGCGACCGGCCGGACGGTGAGCGAGGGCCGGTCGGGCGGTGGCACCGGGGCGACCATCGCCAACATGGTGCAGACGTCCGCCGCGATCAACCCGGGAAACAGCGGCGGCGCCCTGGTGAACCTGGACGGCGAGGTCATCGGCATCCCGACGCTCGCAGCGACCGACCCGGGCCTGGGCAACAGCTCGGCGCCGGGCATCGGCTTCGCGATCCCCGCGTCCATGGTCACGACCGTCGCCGACCAGGTCATCAAGAACGGCGAGGTGACCGACTCGGGGCGGGCGGCGCTCGGCATCACCGGGCGCACGGTGCTCGGCGACGGCTACCGGCCGGCCGGGGTCGCCGTGGTGACCGTGGCGGACGGCGGCGGCGCGGCGAAGGCCGGGATCGAGGCCGGGGACATCGTCACCCGGTTCGAGGGGACCGACGTGACGACGATGCAGTCGCTGTCGGAGGCGCTGGCCGGGAAGAGGCCCGGCGACAAGATCACGGTGGCGTACAGCCGGGACGGCTCGCAGAAGAAGGCGGACGTCACGCTCGGCGAGATCTGAGCCCGGCGGGGGCGGGGAGGCCCGTCCGGCCCCCTCGCCCCCGCCGCCGCCCGTCAGTTCTGCGCTGCCGCGTCCTCCGCGTGCAGGCTCATCGGGCCGTAGACGACCGTGCTGTCCTCGGAGAGCGTGACCTGGTCCGCCCCGCCTTCCACCAGCGCCTTCCACTGCTCGCCGATCCAGGACTCGGCGTCGCCCTGCGTCGTGAACTCCTCCGGCTGCACCGCAGGGGCCACCTCTGTCCCGTCGGACTTCTCGAACCGCCACGTCCATGCCGCCATGTCAGCCTCCCGGTACCGGATGTCCGTCGTGGATGTCCCTGGAAGCGTAGCCGGGCGCGCGGCCCGGGCGGGGGCGCGGGAGGATCTTCCCGTGGAACTGACTCTGCTCGGCACCGGCGCCCCCGAGGGGCTGCCCCGCCCCGACTGCCCCTGCGCCGCCTGCGCGACCGCGCTCGGCCCCGGCGCCCGCGCCGCGACGGCCCTGCTGGTCGACGGCACGCTGCTGCTCGATCTGACCCCGGGCGCCGCGTTCGCCGCGGCCCGCGCGGGGCACAGCCTCGGCGGCGTACGGCAGGTGCTGCTCTCGCATCCGCACGACGGGCCCGCGGTGGAGGTGCCGGCGGGGCTGCCGCAGCCGGGGCGGGTGCCGGACGGGCGGGAGCTGGCGCTGCTCACCGGGCACCGGGTGCGGGCGCTGGCCCTGGACGCGCCCGGCACCGGGTACGAGGTGGCGGGGCCCGAGGGCGGGCGGCTGCTGTATCTGCCGCCGGGCGCCGCCGCGGCGGGGCTGGAGGGGGCGCTGGCGCCGTACGAGATGGTGGTCCTGGACGTGGTTGGGCGGCCCGACGCGCTGGCGCGGCTGCGGTCCGTGGGCGCGGTCGGGCCGACCACCGATGTCATCGCCGTGCACCTGGACCATGACGTGCCGCCGGGCCCCGAGCTGGACCGGCGGCTCGCGGCGGCGGGCGCGCGGGCCGTGCCGGACGGGACGACCCTGGACGTGGGGTCGTACGAGAGCGTGCCCGACGTGCCGCGCAGGACGCTGGTGCTCGGCGGGGCGCGCTCCGGCAAGTCGCTGGAGGCGGAGCGGCGCCTCGCGGCCTTCCCCGACGTGCTGTACGTGGCGACCGGCGGGACGCGGGGCGGGGACTCGGAGTGGGCGCGGCGGGTCGCCGTGCACCGGGAGCGGCGGCCGGGGTCGTGGCGGACCGCCGAGACCTGTGACCTGCTGCCGCTGCTGACCGACGGGGCGGACGCGGCGCCGCTGCTCGTGGACTGTCTGTCCTTGTGGCTGACGTACGCGATGGACGAGGTGGGGGCCTGGGACGACGCCGAGTGGGCGGGCGGCGGCGAGAAGGCGCTGCGCGCGAGGGTGGCGGAGCTCGTCGACGGCGTCCGGCGGGCCCGGCGCACCGTCGTCGCCGTGTCGAACGAGGTCGGTTCCGGGATCGTGCCCGCGACCGCTTCCGGGCGCCGCTACCGCGACGAACTCGGCCGGCTGAACGCCGCGTTCGCCGGCGAGTGCGAGCAGGTGCTGCTGGTCGTCGCGGGTCAGGCGCTCGCGCTGCGCGGCTGACGGGGGCCGGCGGGCGGGTCAGAAGCTGCCCGGATTGCGGCGGGCGATGATCCGGTACGCGTTGGAGAAGCGGGTCCGGCTGACCAGCGGGGCCAGCAGCCGGTCGGCGGCGGAGCAGGCGACGAAGGCGGGGGCCGCCGCGTACGTCAGGGACTGCCGCAGCCCGCGCCGCAGGGCGCCGGGGGTCCTGGCGCGCCAGGGTTCGTCGGCGCGGGGCAGGCAGTGGCCGAGGAGGAGGGCGCAAGCGGCCGACAGGTCGAGCGGGACGTGGGGCTCGCGGCGGTCGGCGGCGACGACGGTGTAGCCGAGCGCCACCAGTTCGGTGCGCAGGTTGGCGAACGGGATGAAGTGCAGGTGCTGCGGCTGGAAGTACGGGACCCACCACTTGCGGAGCAGCTTGGCGTAGCGGCTCTCCGGGTCGGGGACCTCGATCATCAGGTGGCCGCCGGGGCGCAGGACGCGGTGGGCCGCCTTGAGTTCCTCGCGGGGGTCGAGGGCGTGCTCCAGGTAGTGGAACATGCTCATCGCGTCGTAGCGGCCCGCGAGCTCAGGGGCCAGGTCCGTCAGGAAGCCGCGGTGGGCCTCCTCGACGCGGCCCCGCCTGCGGGCCTCCTCGACTCCGGGTCCGATGTCGAGGCCGTCGAACGCCGTGTACGGCAGGACCCCCTTGGCGACGGCGGGGAAGTGGCCGCGCCCGGTGCCGACGTCCAGCCAGCTCTCCGGCTCGATGAACCGGGCCAGCGCGCGGGCGGCCCGCCGGTGCCGCTCGGTGGAGCTCTGCGCGCCGAAGATCTTCTCGGCCTGGCCGGCGTGGAGGCCGTCGTAGAAGTCGCGGTAGTAGAAGTCGAGGCCCTCGGGGGTGAGGCGCGGGTTCTGGAACGAGTGGGAGCAGGCCCGGCACTGGTCGACGACGAAGGTGCCGGGCTTGTGCTGGAGCAGGTCGGTGGTGCGCAGCCGGGTGCGCAGCCTCGTGGAGCCGCACCAGGGGCAGTCGTGGCGGGGCGGTTCGTGGAACCGCTCGGTGCCCCGGGCGAGTTCGATGAGGTAGGCGGGGCGGCGATCGGCCACGGCCTGGACTGTGCGGGACATATCTCCGTCAACTCCTGATGCCGCCGTGGTACGACAAATATGACAATAGGTACAAAGGTGAACGTAAACGATCACCAGCCACCGCGCAATGACGCTACGAAGCCGGTGCGTCGCACCACGTGACGAACCGTCAGGGGCCCGCCGGGACCGGCGCCCGCGGGGCCCTCGCGGCCGAGGGGACGGCAGGGGCCCGGCGCGGGCACGGCCGGTACTGTTCGGCGAATGAGCTCGCTGAATCTCGACGACTTCACCGACCTGATCGAGCGCCCCGACGGCGGGACCCGCCGCGACGCCGAGGAGCACAGGGCCCGGCTCGCCGTGCCGCCCGGCGCGCTCGGCCGCCTCGACGAACTGGGCGAGTGGCTCTCCGCCGCCCAGGGGTCCGTGCCCGTACGGCCCCTCGCCAGGCCGCGCGTGATCCTCTTCGCCGGCGACCACGGCGTCGCCGGGCTCGGGGTGTCGAAGCGGGCCGCGGGCACCGCCGCGTCGCTGGTCCGCGAGGCCGTCGAGGGCGCGAGCACCGGCGCGGTGCTCGCCCGGCGGCTCGGCGTCGGCGTGCGGATCGTCGACATGGCGCTCGACTGCGACCCCGGCGAGCTGCCCGCGGACATCGCGCGCCACCGGGTGCGGCGCGGCTCCGGGCGCATCGACATCGAGGACGCGCTCACCGCCGAGGAGGCGGAGGCGGCGTTCCGCGCGGGCATGGCGATCGCCGACGAGGAGGCCGACTCGGGTACGGACCTGATGGTGCTCGGCGACCTCAGCGTGGGCGGCACCACGGCGGCGGCCACGCTCGTCGCGGCGCTCTGCGGCACCGACGCCTCCGTCGTCACCGGCCGCGGCGGCGACCCCATCGACGATCTGGCGTGGATGCGCAAGTGCGCGGCGGTGCGGGACGCGCTGCGCCGGGCCCGGCCGGTCCTGGGCGACCAGTTGCAGCTCCTCGCCACGGTCGGCGGCGCCGATCTCGCGGCCGCCACCGGGTTCCTGCTCCAGTCGGCGGTGCGCCGGGTGCCGGTGATCCTGGACGGTGTCGTGTCGGCGGCCTGTGCGCTGGTCGGGCAGCGGGTCGCGTTCCGCGCGCCGGACTGGTGGCTGGCCGGGCACACCAGCGGCGAACCCGCCCAGGCCAAGGCGCTGGACCGGATGGCCATGGAGCCGCTGCTCGACCAGGACGTGCGGGTGGGCGGTGGCGCGGGCGGGCTGCTGGCGCTCCCGCTGGTGCAGGCGGCCGCCTCGCTGGCGGCGGAGCTCCCGGAGGCGGCACGGCCCGAGACCACCGAGGCACCCGAGGACGGCGAGACCACTGAGGGCGGCGAGGGCGAGGCGGCCGCGGTGGCCGAGGCGGGCGCGGTGGCCGAGGCGGGCGGCGTCGAGGCGGGCGGCGTCGAGGCGTAGCGGCCGCCGGACCGGGTCGGTGGCGCTCCGCACGGCGATGCCGACCCACTATCACCCTAAATCGCCCATATGCTCCCCTTTATGGGCGTCATGGGAGAGCCACCGACCAGCACACCGATGTCACGGCGCGCGGCGGGCTGCACGGTCTGGTACCTCCGGACCGTCACGTTCATCAATCTGCTGAGCGCCGTGTGGGTCTCCTTCGGTCAGGACCTGCGCCGCCACAACGCGGCGGACTACTTCACCCCGTACCTGCTCGCGGCGGGCTTCTCCGCCGCCGTCGTCACCTGGTTCCTGGCGGTCACGATGGGGCGCCGCAAACGCGCGGCCTGGCTCCTCAACCTCGTCCTGAGCGGCCTGTTCCTGCTGCTGTTCGCCTTCGTGATGTGCTTCCCGGAGGTGCGGCGGTACCCGCAGAACTGGCTCTCGCTCCTGCTGACCGCCGCGTTCGTGGCCGCCCTGCTCCTCGGCCGCCGCGAGTTCTACGCCAAGGGCGACCGCTCGAACCCCAGACTGGCGGCGGCGGTCGCGGCCGGCGGCCTGCTGGTCACCTCGCTCGTCGCGACGCTCCTGGTCACGCTCGTCAACCAGGCCCACGACGAGCACCGTTCGACCTTCCTCGACCGCTGGCGCTACGGCACCCTGCGCCTCGTCTCGGTCGCCACGGACACCACCCGCTCCCCGGGCATCACCACCCCGCACTGGGTCGACGTCGCCATCAACATCCTCTCCACGGCCCTGCTGATCGCCGTCGTGCACGCCGCGTTCCGCTCCCGCAGGGCCGTCGACCCGCTCGCCCCCGAGGACGAGTCGAGGCTGCGCGCCCTGCTCGACAAGGGGGGCGAACGCGACTCGCTCGGCTACTTCGCGCTGCGCCGCGAGAAGAGCGTCGTGTGGTCCCCGACGGGCAAGGCCGCGGTGACGTACCGGGTGCTCGGCGGGGTCTCGCTGGCCTCCGGCGACCCGATCGGCGACCCGGAGGCCTGGCCCGGCGCCATCGAACCCTGGCTCGCCGAGGCACGGGTGCACGGCTGGCTGCCCGCCGTGATGGGCGCGAGCGAGGAGGCGGGCACCATCTACGCCCGGCACGGCCTCGACGCCCTCGAACTCGGCGACGAGGCCATCGTGGAGACGGGCGAGTTCACCCTGGAGGGACGGGCCATGCGCACGGTCCGCCAGGCCTACAACCGCGTCCGGCGCGCCGGGTACACGGTCCGGGTCCGCCGCCACGAGTCCATCCCCGGGGACGAGATGGCGCACCTCCTCCAGCGGGCCGACGACTGGCGCGACGGGGCCACCGAGCGCGGCTTCTCGATGGCGCTCGGCCGCCTCGGCGACCCGGCCGACGGCAAGTGCGTGATGCTCGAATGCACCGACGGGGAAGGCCGGTTGAGAGCGGTGCTCTCCTTCGTTCCCTGGGGCCCGCGCGGCCTCTCCCTCGATCTGATGCGGCGCGACCGGAACGCCGAGAACGGGCTGATGGAGTTCCTGGTCATCGAACTCCTGCGGCACGCCCCCGAGATCGGCGTCACCCAGGTCTCGCTCAACTTCGCGATGTTCCGCTCCGTCTTCGAACGCGGGTCGCGGCTCGGCGCGGGCCCGGTGCTGCGCCTGTGGCGCTCCCTGCTCAGCTTCTTCTCCCGGTGGTGGCAGATCGAGTCCCTGTACCGGGCCAACGCGAAGTACCGGCCCGCCTGGGAGCCCCGCTTCCTGCTCTTCGAGAAGAGCGCCGACCTTCCGCGCATCGGCATCGCGTCGGCCCGCGCCGAGGGCTTCCTCGACGTACCGGGCCTGCCGAAGTGGCTGCGCCGCGGGCGCCTGGAACAGCGCTGATGAGCACCACGCGCGCGTGGGCGCCTTCCGGGTGGGCGCGCGCGGAGTGGGGGCCGCTGTACGCCGTCGCCGCCGGGCGGCTCCGCGCGCGCGGGTGGCGGGCGATCCCGATGACGCTGACCGCGGTGGGCCTGACGGCGGCCTTCCAGTACGCGCAGAACCAGCCCTGGGGCTACCGGTCCGTGCAGGGCATCGGCTCGGTCCGCGCCGACGACCCGCTGTGGGCCGCCTTGTCACGCACCCCGCTCTCCCTGTTCGTCCCGGCGCTCGACCTGCCCGTCTGGGGCGCGCTCGCCCAGCTCCTGCTGGTGTTCGGCGTGGCCGAGCTCTGCCTCGGCCGGCGGCGCACCCTCGTCATCGCCTACGCGGCCACGCTCGCGGGCACGCTGTACGCGCGGCTCGGCATCGCGCTCGGCCCCGAAGGACCCCTCGGCCTGCCCGCGTCGGACGCGCGGGTCGTCGACACCGGCCCCTCTGCGGCGGTCGTCGGGCTCGCGGTGTACGTGTGCTGGCGCCACCGGGCCCGGTTCACCGGCACGCTGGTCGTCGCCGCGATGGCCGCCGAGTGCGTGCTCGAACCGAACCTGGCGGGCAAGGAGCACCTGGCCGCGATCGGCGCGGCGCTCGCCCTGTGCGCACTGACCTCGGTGCGTCACCGCCCCCGCGTCCGCCCGCGCGCCGCGGGTTAACCTCCCCCGGTGTCCGCAACAAGCTCCCGCGCCGCCCTGGCCAACGGCATACGTTTCGCCTTCGGCACCCTCACCGTCCTGCCCGTCACCGTCACCCGCTGGGACCGCGACGCGGCCCGCGCCGGCATGCTGTGCGCCCCGCTGGCCGGCCTGGTCGTCGGGCTCGCCGCGGCCGTGCTCGGCGGGGCGCTGACCTTCCTCGGGGCGGGCGCCCTCCTCGCGGCGGTCGCCTCCGTCGCCGTGCCTGCCGTGCTCACCAGAGGGCTGCATCTGGACGGGCTCGCGGACGTCGCGGACGGTCTGGGCAGCGGCAAGCCCGCGGCGGACGCCCTGACGATCATGAAGCAGTCGGACATCGGCCCGTTCGGGGTCGTCACCCTGCTCCTCACCCTGCTCGCCCAGATCGCCGTCCTGGCCCAGCTGTACGCGGACTCCTGGGCGCACGGCGCCGTCGCGGCGGCCGTCTCCGCGGTGACGGCCCGCCTCGCCCTCACTCTCGCCTCCCGCGCCGGGGTGCCCGCCGCCCGCCCGGAGGGGCTCGGCGCGGCCGTCGCGGGAACGGTCCCGACACGGGCGGCGCTGCTCACGGGCGCGGTGACCGTGGCGGCCGCCGCAGCGCTCTCGCTACCGGGCGCGCTCGCCGTCGTACTGGGCTGCTGCGCGGCCGAGTTGCTGCTGCGGCACTGCGTGCGCAGGTTCGGCGGGGTGACGGGGGACGTGTTCGGAGCGCTGGCGGAAACGGCGGCGACAGCGGCACTGGTGACCCTCGCAGTCTTCTGAGTCGACTCGAGCTCCGCCCCGTCAAGCCCCTCCGGCGCTTGAGGAGCGAGGTCCGGGGCATAGCCCCGCGACAGCACCTCGACGGGCCCGACGACAACACACGGGCGTAGGCTCGCCCCGGGCCACCCAGACCCCGAATCACGAAAGAGGGACCTCACCACCGTGACTGCTCTGACTCTCAGCACCGCCGCGGCCAGCGGCCTGCGCGCCGACGCCATCGTCGTCGGTGTCGCCAAGGGCGACAAGGGCCTGGTCGTCGCGCCCGGCGCGGAGGCCGTGGACAAGGCGTACGACGGCAAGCTCGCCTCCGTCCTGGAGACCCTCGGCGCCGCGGGCGGCGAGGGCGAGGTGACCAAGCTCCCCGCGCCCTCCGGCTTCAAGGCGCCGGTCGTGCTGGCGGTCGGTCTCGGTGCGCTCCCCGACAAGGCCGCCGAGGGTGCGACGTTCGACGCCGAGTCGCTGCGCCGCGCCGCGGGCGTCGCCGCCCGTGCCCTCAACGGCGCGAAGAAGGCCGCGTTCGCGCTGCCGATCGAGGACGCCGAGGACGCCGGTGTGATCGCCGAGGGCGCGCTGCTCGGCGCGTACTCCTTCGACGCGTACAAGGAGTCCGCCAAGGACCCGAAGAACGCCAAGGCGCCCCTCGCCGAGGTGGCCCTGCTCGGCACCAAGCCGCGCGACAAGGCGTACAAGGCGGAGATCGACCGCGCGACCGCGCTGGGCGAGGAGCTCAACCGCGCCCGCGACCTGATCAACACCCCGCCGAACGACCTCAACCCCGAGGCCTTCGCCGCCGTCGCCCAGGCCGCCGGCAAGGAACACGGCATCAAGGTGCAGATCCTCGACGAGAAGGCTCTCGTCAAGGGCGGCTACGGCGGCATCCTCGGCGTCGGCGCCGGTTCCGCCTCGGCCCCGCGCCTGGTGAAGCTCTCGTACACGAGCTCCAAGGCCAAGAAGCACCTCGCCTTCGTCGGCAAGGGCATCACCTACGACTCGGGCGGCATCTCGCTGAAGCCCGCCGGTCACAACGAGACGATGAAGTGCGACATGGCCGGCGCCGCCGCCGTCTTCGCCGCCGTCGTCACCGCGGCCCGCCTCAAGCTCGACGTGAACGTCACCGGCTGGTTGGCGCTCGCCGAGAACATGCCGTCCGGTTCCGCCACCCGCCCCGGTGACGTGCTGCGCATGTACTCCGGCAAGACGGTCGAGGTGCTCAACACGGACGCCGAGGGCCGCCTGGTCCTGGCCGACGCCCTCGCCAGGGCCTCCGAGGAGAACCCGGACGCGATCGTCGACGTGGCGACCCTGACCGGCGCCATGGTGCTGGCGCTCGGCAGCCGCACGTACGGGATCATGGCCAACGACGACGCCTTCCGCACGTCGATCCACGAGATCGCCGAGGAGGTCGGCGAGCCGTCCTGGCCGATGCCGCTCCCGGCCGACCTGCGCAAGGGCATGGACTCGCCCACCGCGGACATCGCCAACATGGGTGAGCGGATGGGCGGCGGCCTGGTCGCCGGTCTGTTCCTCCAGGAGTTCGTCGGCGAGGGCATCACGTGGGCCCACCTCGACGTCGCCGGTCCGGCGTTCAACGAGGGCGGCCCGTTCGGCTACACGCCCAAGGGCGGCACCGGTTCGGCCGTCCGTACGCTGGTCCGCCTCGCGGAGCGCACGGCCGCGGGCGACCTCGGCTGACCCGGCTCGACCTGGACGAACGGCCCCGGTGCACGGCATCAGGGGCCGTTCGCTTTCGACTGAATCCCCGGGTTATGTCACCCCTGCCGCACCCGACCGTGGTGTAACGGCGGTCTCAGACCCCGGCCCGACGTCCCGCATGCCTTCGACAAGTGCGAGGATGGGGGGCGGCAGGACAGGGCCCCCACCACAGGGCCGAAGAACGAGCGGCCGAACACCAGCCGCCGCGCGGTCGCAGGAGACCGGCGTACGGCGCACATGCATGGAGGACGTGACGTGGCGAACGACGCCAGCACCGTTTTCGACCTAGTGATCCTCGGCGGTGGCAGCGGCGGTTACGCCGCGGCTCTGCGTGCCTCGCAGCTGGGACTCGACGTCGCCCTGATCGAGAAGGGCAAGGTCGGCGGCACCTGCCTGCACAACGGCTGCATCCCGACGAAGGCCCTGCTGCACGCGGGCGAGATCGCCGACCAGGCCCGCGAGAGCGAGCAGTTCGGCGTCAAGGCGACCTTCGAGGGCATCGACATCGAGGCCGTCCACAAGTACAAGGACGACGTCATCTCCGGCCTGTACAAGGGGCTTCAGGGGCTGATCGCCTCCCGCAAGGTGACGTACATCGAGGGTGAGGGCAAGCTCTCCTCCCCGACCTCCGTCGACGTGAACGGCCGCCGTGTCCAGGGCCGCCACGTCCTCCTCGCGACCGGCTCCGTGCCGAAGTCGCTGCCGGGCCTGGAGATCGACGGCAACCGCGTCATCTCCTCGGACCACGCGCTGAAGCTGGACCGCGTCCCGCAGTCCGCGATCATCCTGGGCGGCGGCGTCATCGGCGTCGAGTTCGCCTCCGCGTGGAAGTCCTTCGGCACCGACGTCACCGTCATCGAGGGCCTCAAGCACCTCGTGCCGGTCGAGGACGAGAACAGCTCCAAGCTTCTTGAGCGCGCGTTCCGCAAGCGCGGCATCAAGTTCAACCTCGGCACGTTCTTCGAGAAGGCCGAGTACACGCAGGACGGCGTCCGCGTCACCCTCGCCGACGGCAAGACCTTCGACGCCGAGGTGCTGCTCGTCGCCATCGGCCGCGGCCCGGTCTCCCAGGGCCTCGGCTACGAGGAGCAGGGCGTCGCGATGGACCGCGGCTACGTCCTGGTCGACGAGTACATGCGCACCAACGTGGAGACGATCTCGGCCGTCGGCGACCTCGTCCCGACGCTCCAGCTCGCGCACGTCGGCTTCGCCGAGGGCATCCTGGTGGCGGAGCGTCTGGCCGGTCTCAAGACCGTCCCGATCGACTACGACGGCGTGCCGAAGGTGACGTACTGCCACCCCGAGGTCGCCTCCGTGGGCATCACCGAGGCCAAGGCCAAGGAGATCTACGGTGCGGACAAGGTCGTCGCTCTGAAGTACAACCTCGCGGGCAACGGCAAGTCCAAGATCCTGAAGACCGCGGGTGAGATCAAGCTCGTCCAGGTCAAGGACGGTGCCGTGGTCGGCGTCCACATGGTCGGCGACCGTATGGGCGAGCAGGTCGGCGAAGCCCAGCTGATCTACAACTGGGAAGCGCTGCCCGCCGAGGTCGCTCAGCTCATCCACGCCCACCCGACGCAGAACGAGGCCATGGGCGAGGCCCACCTGGCCCTCGCGGGCAAGCCGCTGCACTCGCACGACTGAGCAGCGTCCCACCGCGCCACTGCGTCGCAACTGGGCGCGACGACCGTCCGACCACAGACTTCCGCAACTCGGTACCCCCTAGTTGCGCATCGTTAAGGAGCAACAGAAACCATGGCGGTTTCCGTATCCCTTCCGGCGCTCGGTGAGAGCGTCACCGAGGGCACTGTCACCCGCTGGCTGAAGGCCGAGGGCGAGCGCGTCGAGGTCGACGAGCCGCTGCTGGAGGTGTCGACCGACAAGGTCGACACCGAGATCCCCTCGCCCGCCGCCGGCGTCCTGGCCTCCATCAAGGTCGCCGAGGACGAGACCGTCGAGGTCGGCGCCGAGCTGGCCGTCATCGACGACGGTTCCGGCGCCCCGGCCCAGGAGCAGGCCCCGGCTCAGGAGCAGGCCCCGGCTCAGGAGCAGGCTCCGGCCGCCGAGCCGGCCCAGCCCGCCGAGGCCGCGCCGTCCACCGAGTCCGAGGCCCCCGCCCCGGCCCCCACCCCCGAGGCGGCCGCCGGTTCCGGCTCCGCCGAGGGCACCGACGTGGTGCTGCCCGCCCTGGGCGAGTCCGTCACCGAGGGCACCGTCACCCGTTGGCTGAAGGAGGTCGGCGAGGAGGTCGCGGAGGACGAGCCCCTGCTCGAGGTCTCCACCGACAAGGTCGACACCGAGATCCCCTCCCCCGTCGCCGGTGTGCTCCTGGAGATCACCGTCGCCGAGGACGAGACCGCCGAGGTCGGCGCCAAGCTCGCCGTCATCGGTGCCCCCGGTGCCGCTCCGGCCGCCGCGCCCGCGCAGCCCGCTGCCCCCGCTCAGGAGGCCCCGGCGCCGCAGCAGGCCGCCCCCGCCCAGCAGGCCCCGGCCCCGCAGCAGGCCGCCCCGGCCCAGGAGGCCCCGGCCGCTCCGGCGCCGCAGGCCCCCTCGGCCCCGGCCCCGCAGCAGCAGACCGCTCCGGCGCCCGACCCGGTCCCGTCGGAGCCCGCCCCGGCCCCGGCCCCGGCCCCCGCTCCCGCTCCGGCCAAGCAGGCCCCGGCCTCCTCCGCCGCGGACGACGGCGCCTACGTGACCCCGCTGGTGCGCAAGCTCGCGTCGGAGAACGGCGTGGACCTGTCCACCGTCAAGGGCTCCGGCGTCGGCGGCCGCATCCGCAAGCAGGACGTCACGGCCGCCGCCGAGGCCGCCAAGGCGCAGGCTCCGGCCGCCGCCCCGGCCGCCGCCGCCGCGCCGAAGACCCCGGCCCTGGAGGTCTCTCCCCTCCGCGGCCAGACGGTCAAGCTGCCGCGCATCCGCAAGGCGATCGCCGACAACATGACCAAGGCGCTGCACGAGCAGGCGCAGCTGTCCTCGGTCATCGAGGTCGACATCACCAAGCTGATGAAGCTGCGTGGCAAGGCCAAGGACGGCTTCGCCGCCCGCGAGGGCGTCAAGCTCTCCCCGATGCCGTTCTTCGTCAAGGCCGCCGTCCAGGCGCTGAAGGCCCACCCGGTCATCAACGCCCGCCTGAACTACGACGAGGGCACGATCACCTACTTCGACTCGGAGAACGTCGGCATCGCCGTCGACTCCGAGAAGGGCCTGATGACCCCGGTCATCAAGGGCGCGGGTGACCTGAACCTCGCGGGCATCGCGAAGAAGACCGCGGAGCTGGCCAACAAGGTCCGCACGAACAAGATCGCCCCGGACGACCTGTCGGGCGCCACCTTCACGATCTCCAACACGGGATCGCGCGGCGCGCTCTTCGACACGGTCATCGTCCCGCCGAACCAGGTCGCCATCCTGGGTATCGGTGCCACGGTGAAGCGCCCCGTCGTCATCAGCCACCCGGAGCTCGGCGAGACCATCGCCGTCCGCGACATGACGTACGTGACGCTCTCCTACGACCACCGCCTGGTGGACGGCGCGGACGCCGCCCGCTACCTGTCGACGGTCAAGCAGATCCTGGAAGCCGGCGAGTTCGAGGTCGAGCTGGGTCTGTAGTACTCACGGGTACGTCCGAGGACCTGGTTGTAACCAGCCTCACCTGTGGCGCCCCCGCCCGGAGCACTTCCGGGCGGGGGCGCCGCCGTATTGTCTAGACGTCAACTCCCTTGGCCCTCCGGAGGAGCCCACATGACCACGCCGGTCGTCCACTCGCTGCGCGAGCAGATCCGCGAGCACATCGTGGAGGGGATCGTCAGCGGCCGCTGGAAGCCGGGTGAGCGGATCGTGGAGCGGCGCATCGCCACGGAGCTGGAGGTCAGCCAGACGCCGGTCCGGGAGGCCCTGCGCGAGCTGGAGTCGCTGCGGCTGATCGAGTCGGCGCCCAACAAGGGCGTGCGGGTGCGCAACCTCTCGGCGGCGGACCTGGAGGAGAGCTACCCGGTCCGCGCGGGCCTGGAGGCCATCGCCGCGGAGCTGGCCGCGGTCCGCCTCGCCGAGGACTGCTCGGCGCTCGAACCGCACGTGGCCGCGTTGTACCGGGCCGACCGGGAGGCCGACGGGACCGCGCAGGTGCGGCACACGGTCGCCTTCCACCGGGAGCTGGTGCGCGCCGCGGGCAACTCGGTGCTGCTGCACACCTGGGAGGGGCTCGGCATCGAGGTCTTCACCGCGCTGTCGATCCGCTGGCTGGGGACCGTGCAGCAGTCGTACGCGGAGGAGCACGAGGAGCTGGTCGCGGCGTTCCGGCGGCGGGATCCCGCGATCGCGGAGCTGGTCAAGGCGCATGTGCTGGGCTGTGCGCCGCGTGCGGGCGAACGTGAGCTGCGTCTCACCACGGAGCTCCTTTGAGGGCACTGGGTGCCCTGAGACGCCCAGTTTCCGGGCACCCTGTGCCGACTTTCTCGATCTGAAGAGGTTTTGGGCTTCAACCCTTTGATCGATCATCGATCACGGAGTTACAGTCGCTGACGGGTCTCCACCGGGACCCCCGCCCTGTCCTGCCAAAGACCAAGGGCACCCCCACCCCACCCCCTTCGACTCAGGAAGGCGTGCGGCGACTATGACCGACCCCATGCGCATCCAGCCGAGCGAGCTCGACCAGCTCCCGGACCGCGACCCCGAGGAGACCGCCGAATGGCAGGCCTCCCTGGACGCCGTCACCCAGGCGGCCGGGCCGCACCGCGCCGCCTACCTGATGCGGCGCACCCTGGAGCGTGCCGAGGAGGGCGGCCTGGCGCTGCCGAAGCTGCTCGAGACGGACTACGTCAACTCCATCCCCACCTCGGCCGAGCCGGCCATCGACGGTGACGAGGAGCTGGAGCGCAAGATCACCGCGTGGAACCGCTGGAACGCGGCCGCGATGGTGACCCGTGGAAGCAAGCACGGCGTCGGTGGCCACATCGCCACCTTCGCCTCTGCCGCCTGGCTGTACGAGACCGGCTTCAACCACTTCTTCAAGGGCAAGGAGGGGGACGGTTCCGGTGACCAGCTGTACATCCAGGGCCACGCCTCCCCCGGCATCTACGCCCGCGCCTTCCTCGACGGCCGCCTGAACGAGGCGCAGCTCGACAACTTCCGGCAGGAGGCGGCCGGTGACGGCCTCCCCTCCTACCCGCACCCGCGCCGCCTCCCCTGGCTGTGGGAGTTCCCGACCGTCTCCATGGGTCTGGGCCCGCTCTCCGCGATCTACCAGGCGCGCTTCAACCGGTACCTCACCAACCGCGGCATCAAGGACGTCTCCGCCTCGCACGTGTGGGCGTTCCTCGGCGACGGCGAGATGGACGAGCCCGAGTCGACCGCGGCACTCGCACTTGCCTCGCGCGAGGGTCTGGACAACCTGACCTTCGTCATCAACTGCAACCTGCAGCGCCTCGACGGCCCGGTCCGCGCCAACTTCAAGATCGTGCAGGAGCTGGAGGCCCAGTTCCGCGGTGCCGGCTGGAACGTCGTGAAGTCGCTGTGGGGCAACGCCTGGGACGAGCTGTTCCAGCTCGACACCACCGGCGCCCTGGTCCGCCGCATCCGCGAGGTGCCGGACGCGCAGGTGCAGACGTACCAGACGCGTGACGCCGCGTACATCCGCGAGGACTTCTTCGGCAAGGACCCGGCGCTCGCCGAGATGGCGAAGCTGCTCTCCGACGACAAGATCCTCGAGTGTTTCCACCTCTCCCGTGGTGGTCACGAGCCGCGCAAGGTCTACGCCGCGTACCGGGCGGCGCTCGCCCACAAGGGCGCGCCGACGGTCATCCTGGCGCAGACGGTCAAGGGCTTCACCCTGGGTGAGGGCTTCGCGTCGAAGAACGCGAACCACCAGATGAAGAAGCTCACGACCGACGAGTTCAAGAACATGCGTGACCTTCTCGAGCTGCCGATCTCCGACAGCCAGTTCGTCGACGGCGTGGTCCCCTACGGCCACCCGGGCGCCGACTCCCCCGAGGTCCGCTACCTCCAGGAGCGCCGCGCGGCCCTGGGCGGCCCCGCCCCGGCCCGTCGCACGCAGCCGCTACCCGCGCTGCCGCAGGCCGCCGACAAGGCGTTCGCCTCCTTCGACAAGGGCTCCGGCTCGCAGTCGATCGCGACGACCATGGCGTTCGTACGCCTGGTCAAGGACCTCGTACGCGACAAGGAGACCGGCAAGCGCTGGGTGCCGATCGTCCCCGACGAGGCGCGCACCTTCGGCATGGAGTCGCTCTTCCCCTCGCTCGGCATCTACTCCCCCAAGGGGCAGACGTACGAGCCGGTCGACCGCGACCAGCTGATGTACTACAAGGAAGCCAAGAACGGCCAGATCCTCAACGAGGGCATCACCGAGGCCGGTTCGATGGCGGACTTCATCGCGGCCTCGTCGTCGTACGCGACGCACGGCGAAGCGATGATCCCGTTCTACATCTTCTACTCGATGTTCGGCTGGCAGCGCACGGCCGACCAGATGTGGCAGCTCGGCGACCAGCTCGGCCGCGGCTTCCTGGTGGGCGCCACCGCCGGCCGTACGACGCTGACCGGTGAAGGTCTCCAGCACGCCGACGGCCACTCGCCGGTGATCGCCGCGACGAACCCGGCCGCGCTCTCCTACGACCCGGCGTTCGCCTACGAGATCGCCGCGATCGTCAAGGAGGGTCTGCGCCGCATGTACGGCGAGGCCGCTCCGGGTGAGGACCAGAACGTCTTCTACTACCTCACCGTCTACAACGAGCCGATGCCGCAGCCCGCGAAGCCGGCCGGCATCGACGAGGGCATCGTCAAGGGCCTCTACCGCTTCAACACCGCCGAGTCGGCCGGTCTGGACGTGGCCGCCGCCAACGCGCCGCGCATCCAGCTGATCGGTTCCGGTACGGCGATCCACTGGACGCTCCAGGCGCAGAAGCTGCTCGCCGAGGAGTGGGGCGTGGCCGCCGACGTGTGGTCCGCGACGTCCTGGACCGAGCTGCGCCGGGACGCCCTGGAGGCGGACGCCGCCCTGCTGCGCGGCGAGGAGCGGATCCCGTTCGTGCGCCGCGCGCTGCAGGGCGCCGAGGGCCCGGTGCTCGCGGTGTCCGACTACATGCGCCAGGTCCCGGACCAGATCGCGCAGTGGGTCGAGCAGGACTGGTCCTCGCTGGGTGCGGACGGCTTCGGTCTGTCCGACACGCGTGAGGCGGCCCGCCGTCACTTCGGCGTCGACGCGCAGTCGATCGTCGTCGCGGCGCTCGCCCAGCTCGCCCGGCGCGGCGAGGTCAAGGCGACGGCCGTGAAGGAGGCGCGCGAGCGCTACGGCCTGTAGTACCTGCCGCAGGTGTGCCCCGTCCCGATTGCCGGGGCGGGGCACGCGTGCGTGAATGGACGGGTCGCCGAGGGGGGCGCCCCTGGGAGGCATACGCGTGCAGATCTCCAAGACCCCCTCCGCGCCCTGCTGGGCCGACCTGTCCACCCCGGACACGGACGCGGCCCGCGTCTTCTACGAGGCGCTGTTCGGCTGGCGCTCGCGGCTGGTGGACGACCCCTTCACCGACGGGTACAGCATGTTCGCCCTGGACGCCGAGGACGGCCACCTCGTCGCCGGGGTCGGCCCGGTGGCGGATCCGCGGCAGCCCGCGGCCTGGCTGCCGTACTTCCAGTCGAGCGGGATCGACGCGGTCACCGCGCGCGTGAACGGCAACCGCGGCCGGGTCCTCGCCGGTCCTGTCGCCGTGCACGAGCAGGGCAGGCTGGCGGTCTGCCAGGACGCCGGGGGCGCCGCGTTCGGCCTGTGGGACCCGCTGGCGCACGCCGGTTTCGAGGCGGTGAACGTGCCGAGCAGCTTCTGCTGGTTCGAGCTGCTCACCCGGGACACGGCGGGCGCGGTGGATTTCTACCAGTCGGTGCTCGGCTGGGGCACGCGGCAGCGGCCCTTTGGGGGCGAGGGGCGGCACGGCCGGTACATGGAGTGGACGGTCGCCGACGAGGCGTTCGGCGGAATGGTCGACATGTCGACGGGTGAGTTCCCGCCCGGGGTGCCCGCGCACTGGAATCTCTACGTCGCCGTGGACGCTCCGGACGCCACCGCCGCGCGCTGCGAGGAGCTGGGCGGCCGGGTCCTGGTGGCGCCGACGACGATCCCCACCGGGCGCTTCGCGACACTCGCGGACCCGCAGGGCGCGGCGTTCTCCGTCATGCACTTCACGACGGTCTGAGCGCCCGGGGCCGCGTGCGCTGTCGGTGGGGCGGGCCATGATGGCGGCATGCGTGCTGCCCGCCTGATCAAGATGGTGTTGCTGCTCCAGTCCAGGCCGTCGATGAGCGCGGCCGAGCTGGCGCGCGAGCTGGAGGTGTCCGAGCGGACGGTGACCCGGGACGCGCAGGCCCTGTCGGAGGCGGGTGTTCCGGTCTACGCGGACCGCGGCAGAGCGGGCGGCTACCGGCTGGTCGGCGGCTACCGGACGCGGCTGACGGGGCTGGCCCGCGGCGAGGCGGAGGCGCTGTTCCTGTCCGGCGTGCCGGGGGCGTTGCGCGAGATGGGCCTGGACGACGCGGCGTCGGCGGCCCGGCTGAAGGTGTCGGCGGCGCTGCTGCCGTCGGTGCGGGACGCGTCGCGGACGGCGGCGCAGCGGTTCCATCTGGACGCGCCGGGCTGGTTCCAGGAGCCGCGGACGCCCGAGCTGCTGCCCGCGGTCGCGGAGGCGGTGTGGGGCGACCGCGTGCTCGGGGTCGGCTACCGGCGCGGGGACGAGCGGGAGGCGCCGGTGGAGCGGGAGCTGGAGCCGTACGGGCTCGTGCTCAAGGCGGGCGTCTGGTACCTGGCGGCGGCCGTGCGCGGCGGGGACGGGCCGGACCGGCGGGTGTACCGGGTCGAGCGGTTCACGTCCGTGCGGGCCGGGGACGAGCGGTTCACGCGGGACGAGGGGTTCGACCTGCCCGCGTTCTGGGAGGAGCGGGCCGCACAGTTTGCGCGGGCGATCCTGCGGGCCGAGGTGGTCGTACGGCTGACGGCCGAGGGCGTACGCCTGCTGCCGTACGCCGTCGATCCGGCGGCCGCGCGGGAGGCGGTGGAGTCGGCGGGGGCGGCGGATGCCGACGGACGGGTGACGGTGACCTTGCCCGTCGAGTCGCAGGAGGTCGCGTACGCCCAGCTCATGACGGTCGGACCGGAGGCGGAGGTGGTGGCTCCGCAGGCGCTGCGGGACCGGTTCGCGCAGGCCGCGCGGCGGATGCGGGAGTCGTACGGGTGAGCGCCGGGCGCGTGCGCGTGCCGGTCGCGGGGTGCCCTGGGCATGTGCACGCATAACGAAGTGGCGCTGCTCCGGCGCTCGGCGTGCGCCCCCAGGACCCAGGGCCGATGCTTGTCCCGTGATGGATGAGACCGAGTTCTGGGAGATCGTGGACAGCACCCGCGAGGCCGCCGAGGGCGACCCCGAGGACCATGCCGAGCTGCTCGTCGACAGACTGCTGCGCTCCGACCCCGACTCGGTGCTCGACTTCGCGCGGCACTTCGAGGTCCGCTACAACCGGGCCTACCGCTGGGATCTGTGGGGCGCCGCGTGGGTGCTCCTCGGCGGGGCGAGCGACGACGCGTTCGACTACTTCCGGTGCTGGCTGATCGGGCAGGGCCGGGAGGTCTTCGAGGGGGCGCTGCACGATCCGGACTCGCTGGCGGAGTCGCTGCGCGACTTCGACGAGGAGGTGGACGGGGACGGGGAGGAGCTCGGGTACGCGGCGGACGAGGCGTACGAGGAGCTGACCGGGGCCGTCGCCGCCGACCTGGGCATCCCCCCGGCCCCGCCGGAGCCGGAGGGCACCCCGCTCGACTTCGAGGACGCGGCGGCGCTGGCCCGGCTGTACCCCCGGCTCACCGAGCGGTTCGGCTGACCTGCGGGGCGCGGCTCCGGACGCTCGGAGCCTGTCCTGAACCCCCGTCCGCTCTCAAGCGGCCTTGATCGCGTCGTCGAGGCCCGGGAACGCGAACTCGAACCCCGACTCGACCAACCGGGTCGGCACGGCCCGCGTCGAGCCCAGCACGTCCTCCGCCATCTCGCCGAGCACCAGGCGCAGCGCGGGCGCCGGGGCCGTGGCCAGGGTGGGCCGGCGCAGGACCCGGCCCATCGCCGCGGTGACCTCGCGGTTCGTCGCGGGGTGCGGCGCCGTCAGGTTGACGGGACCGGCCAGGGAGTCGGTGTCCAGGAGGTGGCGCAGCGCCGCGACGTGATCGTGCAGCGCGATGTACGACCAGTACTGGCGGCCGTCGCCCATACGCCCGCCGAGGCCCGCCTTGAACAGCGGGAACAGCTTGGCCCAGGCCCCGCCGGAGCGGGAGACGACCAGGCCGGTGCGGGCCATGACCGTACGGATCCCGGCCTGGTGGGCGGGGGCGGTGGCCGCCTCCCACTCCACGCACACCGAGGGCAGGAACCCGTCGCCCGGCGGGGCCGTCTCGTCGACGGCGCGGCTGCCGGTGGAGCCGTAGTAGCCGACGGCGCTGCCGTTGAGCAGGACGCGCGGCGGGGTGGGGAGGGCGGCGGCGGCCTCGGCGATGAGGGTGGTGCCGAGGACGCGGCTGTCGCGGATCTCCCGCTTGTAGGCGTCCGTCCACCGGTGGTCGCCGACGCCGGCGCCGGCGAGGTTGACGACGGCCTCGCAGCCGCTGAGCCGGCCGGTGTCGATCTGCCCCTTCTTCGGGTCCCAGCGGGCCTCGTCGGCGGCGCGCGGGGCCCGGCGCACCAGCCGCACCACCTCGTGTCCGTCGGCGGTCAGGGAACGGACGAGCGCCGAGCCGATGAGCCCGGAGGAGCCCGCCACCGCGATACGTGTCATGCCTCCATCTTGCCGGTCGTACAGTGACCCGCATGTCGCAGCAGCCACCCCTCATACGCTTCGCCGTGCCGGACGACGACGAGGCCCTGAGCCGCCTGGACCGGGACACCTGGTCGTATCTGCACGCGGTCAAGCCGCCGCCGCAGCCGCCCTACCCGCCGTTCTTCACCGAGCGGTTCGGCCCGCGCGACCATCTCGTCGCCGAGCTCGCCGGGCGGGTCGTGGGCTACATACGGCTCGGTCTGCCCACCGCGCTGGCCGCGAACGCGCACGTCAGGCAGGTTCAGGGGCTGGCCGTCGCCGCGGAGGCGCGCGGGCACGGCCTGGGCCGGGCCCTGCTGCGGGCCGCGGTCGAGCAGGCCCGGCGGCAGGGTGCGCGGCGGATCACGCTGCGGGTGCTCGGGCACAACGCGCCGGCCCGCAAGCTGTACGAGGACGAGGGCTTCGTCGTCGAGGGCGTGCTGCCCGGCGAGTTCCTGCTCGACGGGGAGTACGTGGACGACGTGCTGATGGGGCAGGAGCTGCACACCGGGCCCTGGCGGCATGCGGAGGCACGCGACTCGTAGGAGGGTTGAGGGCGTACGCCCGTCGCGAAGGGAGCCGGTTGGCATGAGCTGGCCCGTGGCGCGCCGCCGTGACGGGGAGGAGCGTGCCTGGCTGCGCGGGGCGCCGCCGCCGCGCTGGGTGCGCTGGCTGCCCATCGTGCTGTTCGTCGGGCTCTGCCTGCTCCAGGCGTGCACCGAGACCCACCTGGAGCTGGGTTTCCTGCTGGCCGCGCTGCCCCCGCTGGCCGCCCTGTCGTACGGGCCCGCCGCCACCGGGGTGCTGAGCGCTTTCATCGTCGTGGTCCTGGCCCTGCCCTCGGCCGGGTTCGGCCGCCCCGGCAACAGCGACGTGCTGACCGTGACGTTCGTGTCGGTGCTGAGTGTGCTGATCGCCTGGGTACGCAGCCGCCGCGACGAGCAGCTGGTCACGGTCCGTACGGTCGCGGAGGCCGCCCAGTTCGCCGTGTTGCCGCCGCTGCCCGACCGGGTGGGCTCGGTGCGCTGCGCCGGTCTGTACCGGGCGGCGCAGCGCGGGGCGCTGGTCGGCGGGGACTTCTTCGACGTGCGGCGCGGGCCGCACGGGGTGCGGGCGGTCGTGGGGGACGTACAGGGGCACGGTCTGTCGGCGGTCGGCACGGTGGCGGGGCTGCTCGGCGCGTTCCGGGAGGCGGTGCTCGACCAGCCGGACCTGGAGGGCGTCGCGGCGCGGCTCGACCGGCGACTCGTGGTGGACGCGGCGCAGGAGGAGCACGCGGAGCTGTTCGCGACGGCGGTGCTCCTGGAGTTCCCTGACGACTCCCCCGTGGTCCGCGTCCTCAGCTGCGGCCATCCGCATCCGCTGCTGCTGCGCGCCGGACAGGTGGCGGAGCTGCCCGTGGCCCCGGGGGCGCCGCTGGGCGTGGGGGTGGCGGGTCTCGAACCGCCCGAGCCGCTGACGGTGGACCTGCGCGCAGGGGACCGGCTGCTCGCGCTGACGGACGGGGTGACGGAGGCGCGGGACGCCGCCGGCCGTTTCTACCCGCTGACGGCCCGTCTGCCGGGCTTCGCGACCGAGGATCCCGCGGCGCTGACGGACGCGGTCTGGCGCGACGTGGTGCGGTTCGCGGAGACGGTGCGGGACGATCTGACGCTGCTCGTCTTCGCTCCGGACACCCCGGACGTGCCGCGCGAAGGGTGAAGTGTGAACGTTAGGCCCATGACATACCTGGGACTCCCGCGCCGCGCGGGACGCGGGCGCGGCACGACCGTCGCTTCCATCCTGCTGCTGCCGCTGACGCTGTCCTCGCTGGCCGCGTGTTCCGACGACGACGGCACGGCCACGCCGCCGGTGGCCTCCCCCGCCGCGACGGCGAGCGGCGCGCGGTGCGTGACGGACCCGCCCGCCCCGGACCGGGGCGCGGACGCGGCGCCCGCGACCCGCGGCACGTACACGCTGGAGAGCGGCGAGAGGACCGCACGGCGGGGCACGCCGTTCAAGGCGAAGAAGGCCGACCGGTCGGCGGTGCTCGTCTCCGGTGCGGGGACACTGTCGACGCGCGACTCCCGGGTCTCCAAGAAGGGCTCCACGTCGTCCGTCGAGGACTCCGCAGGGCACGGTCTGAACGCGGCGGCGCTCGCCCGCGACGGTGGCCGGATCTCCCTCTCCGGCGGCCGGATCACCACCAAGGGCAAGGGTGCGACGGCCGCGTTCGCCTCGGGGAAGGACGCGCGGGCACAGCTCGGCGCCAACATCATCAAGACCAAGGGCATCTCCGCGCACGGCGTCTCGGCGTCGTACGGGGGCGAGGTCGACCTGCGGTACGTGCAGATCGACACGGCCGGCGCGCAGGCCGCCCCGATCGCGACCGGTCCCGGCGGGGCGAAGGTGTCCGTGTCCGGCGGCACGATGACCTCGGCCGGGTGCGGTTCGCCCGGGGTGCAGAGCGCCGGTGACGTGTCGGTCTCCGGGACGCTGTTCGACCTGGCGAACTCGGAGGCGTTCACCGTGGAGTCCGGGGGCTCGCTCGCCCTGAAGAACGTACGGGCCACGGCCGCAGCGGGCGGCGTCGTCCTGCGGGGCGGCGACACGGCGGCGTTCTCGATGTCGGGCGGGTCGATCCAGGCGGCGGACGGCGACCTCTTCTCGGTGCGGCAGGCCGTGGCGGACATCAGCCTGTCCGGGGGCGCCGAGCTGAAGACGAAGGGCGGGGTGCTGCTGCGGGTCCGCGACAAGGGGATCGCGACCTTCGCGGCGGACGGCGAGAAGCTGAAGGGCGACGTGATCGTCTCCAGCGGCTCCGCCGTCCTCGACCTGCGCGGGTCGACGAAGCTGGACGGGGCGGTCGCGGGGGCGACGATGACGCTCGGCGCCCGCGCGCGCTGGTCGGTGGCCGGCGACTCATGGGTCAAGGGCCTGGAACTGGGCCCGGAGGCGAGCGTCTCCGACGTGATCGACGGGAACGGGCACTCGGTGACGTACGACCGGGCCGCCAGCCCCGGCCTCGGCGGAAAGACGTACCGGCTGAACGGCGGCGGAACCCTGCGGCCCGCCTAGTTACCGGCGGGACCCTGCGGCCCGCCTAGTTTCAGCCAGGGCGCTTCCGGGAGGCCCGGTCCCGGCCCTGGAAGTGGGCGGCGCGGGTGCGGATCGCGGGCAGTTCACTCATCAGGGCCTCGCCGGGGCAGGCGGTCTCGTAGCCGTCGCGGTGTCCGGAGATCGCGTGGAACTCGGCGGCGGTGCCCTTCTCGAACCGGCTCAGGCTGTTGCTGGAGACCAGGCGCACGGTGGAGCGCGGGTCGACCCGGGAGAGGCCGAGCTTCCACGCGGCGAGCGCGGCGATCGAGTCGGTCATCGCCCGCGGCACCGGCGTGCCCTTCGTGAACGTGCCGATCGCGGCGATGCCGACCGTGTTCCGGTTGAAGCCCTGGGTGTGGGCGCCGACGACGGGCCGGTCGACGCCGCCCGCACGCCCCTCGTAGACGGTGCCGCAGCGGTCGACGAGGAAGTTGTAGCCGATGTCGTCCCACTCCTTGCCGCCGGCCTGCCCCGCGTAGACGAAGCGGACGATGCGCGGGGCGTCGGCGCAGTCGTAGTCGTTCGGTGAGTCGGTGTGGTGGACGAAGACAGCGACGACGCGGTCCCCGTACCGGACGGGGGCCCGGTGGTAGGGGTCCATACCGGCCAGCCACTTCGCGCGGGGCACGATGTGCGGCGCCGGGGCGGGGTGGACCTCGGCGACACGCGCCGCCGTACCGGAGCTGTGCCTCGCCTCGGACCGCCCCGTGCGGTCGACCAGGACGGCGCCCACCATCAGGAGCCCGAGGACCAGGACCCCGGGCACGCAGCACCACACCCTCCGCAGGACACGCACGCCTCCACTCTCCGGCGCCCGCGCGCTGTGCGGTCGACCACATGTCCGCCAGTTGGCGGAACCAGTACGGGCTCCGCGGTCGTTTGTTACCGATATGGACCCGCGGATACACGTCCTCGACATCGCACTGATCGTGCTGGCTCTCGGCTACGCCGTCTCCGGCTACCGGCGCGGCCTGCTCACGGGCCTGGTCTCACTGGCCGGGTTCGTCGGCGGCGCCGTGGTCGGCGTATGGCTGCTGCCCTTCGTGATGGACGCGGTCACGACCGGCACGTCGACGGCCACGGTGGCCGCCGTGCTCACGGTGCTGCTCCCCGCGATCGCCGGGCAGACGCTGGCCGGGCGGCTCGCGGTGCGGGTGCGCGGCGGGATGGACCGGGCCCCGGGGCCGCTGCGGGTGGCCGACGGGGTCGGCGGCGCGGCGGCGGGCGCGCTGGCCGTGCTGGTCGTGGCGTGGGTGGCGGGCAGCGTCCTCGCGGCGTCGTCATCGGTGGCGCTGAACCAGGCGATCCGCGGTTCCACCGTGCTCGGCGCGGTCCACGACACGATGCCTTCGTCGACACCGGCCTGGTTCTCGCGGGCCACCGGGGCGCTCACCTCCGCGGGCTTCCCGCAGGTCTTCGACCCGTTCGCCAGCGAGCCGTCTGCTGAGGTCGCGAAGCCCTCGGGCGACAACGTGACGGCGGCGGCGACCCGGGCCGCGCAGCGCAGCACCGTCAAGGTGGAGGGCGCCTCGGGCACCCAGGGTCGTGAGGGCAGCGGTTTCGTCTACGCGTCCGAGCACGTCATGACCAACGCCCATGTGGTGGCGGGCATCGACGATCCTTCGGTCCGGGTCGGCGGGGTCGGCCGCGCGTACGCCGCGCAGGTGGTCCTGTTCGACCCCGACAAGGACGTGGCCGTGCTGTACGTGCCCGACCTGCGGGCCCCGGCCCTCTCCCTCGACGACAGCGCCTCGCGCGGCGACGCGGCGGTCGTCGCGGGCTACCCGCAGAACGGCGGCCTCGACCTCCAGGCCGCCACGGTCGCCGACACCATCCGGGCGGGCGGCCAGGACATCTACGGCACGGGGAACGTCACGCGCGAGATCTACTCGATCCGCTCCACCGTGCTGCCGGGCAACTCGGGCGGTCCCCTGCTGACGACGGACGGACGGGTGTACGGGGTGGTGTTCGCGCGGTCCACGTCGGACGCCGGGACGGGGTACGTGCTGACGGCCGACGAGGTCTCGCCGGAGGCAGAGCGGGCGGCTACGGCGACGACACCGGTCGACACGGGTTCGCTCGTCTCGTCCTAGGGCGTGCCGCCCGCCGCGGGGCAGGCGGGAGTTTCGACACACGTCCTGGTCCTGGCCTCGCGGCCCCGGGGGCGCATCCGCGGTCCTCGCGTGCCCCCGTGCCGCCCCGACGCGCGACCGCTCCCGGCCTGTCGCGGACCTAACCTCGTCCCGAACCCGGGTATCCCGCGGCCGTGCAGGGGGCATGACGCCTCCGGAAGAGGCCGCGGCCGGCCGCCGCGCAACTCTGGGAGGGGCACGTGCTTGAGCCCGCGATCGCAGATTCAGGGGCTGTCGTCGTCGTGGGGGCCGGGGTCGCGGGACTCGCGGCGGCCCGGCACCTGACGAGGGCCGGTGTGAGGGTCCTGGTCCTGGAGGCCGGGGGCGGGGTGGGGGGCCGGATGTCCACCGAGAAGGTCGACGGGTTCCGGCTGGACCGGATCGGACAGCTGCTCTCCACGTCCTACCCCGAGCTGCGTCAGGCGCCCGGTCTGGACGGGCTCGTGCTGCGCCCCTTCTCGCCCGGCGTGCTGGTGTCCAGCGAGGGCCGGCGCCACCGGGCGGGCGAACCGGCCGACCCCCGGCGCACAAGGGGCGCACTCAACGCGGCGCGCGCCCTTGCGAGCGCCCCCAGGCCGCCGCGCGGATCCCGGCCCCCGCTCGGCGGCCCCCTGGACCACGCGCGGCTCGGGGCGGCTCTCGCGCGGCTCGCCGCCACCGACCCCGCCCGGCTCCTCGCCCGCCCCGAACTCCCCATAGGCAGCGCCCTGTCGGCTCGCGGCCTGCCCGCCAGGACCCTGCACGGTTTCGTCCGTCCGCTGCTGTCGGCCCTGCTCTGCGACCCGGAGCTGACGACGTCCAGCCGGTGCGCCGACCTCGCGCTGCACGCCTACGCGTCGGGTCGTCTCGCCGTGCCCGAGGGCGGCGCCGACACGCTGCCCGAACTGCTCGCCGCCGGCCTGGAGCCCGGCACCGTGCACACCGGCGTCCGCGTCACCGCCGTCTCCGCGAACTCGGTGACCACCGCCGAGCACGGCCGCCTCCCCTGCCGCGCCGTGGTGCTGGCGACGGACGCGGTCGCCGCCGCCGAACTCCTGCCCGGCCTGCGCGTGCCCGCCTTCCACCCGGTGACCGTCGTGCACCACGCCGCGCCCGAGCCGCCGCTCGCCGAGCCCGCGCTGCTGCTCGACGCCGACCGGCTCGGGCCCGTCGCCCACACCTCCGTCATCAGCCAGGTCGACCCGGTCCGCGCCCCGGCCGGCCGGGCGCTCGTCTCGTCGACGGTGCTCGGGGCGCCGCCCTCCGAGCACGAGCTGCGGGTCCATCTCGCGGCCCTCTACGCCACGTCGACGCGGGACTGGGAGACGCTCACCGTGCACCACGACCCGCGCGCCGTACCCGCGATGCCCGCACCCCACGACCGCCGCCGCCCCGTCCGCCTCCTGGACGGCCTGTACGTGTGCGGGGACCACCGGGACACCAGCACGGTCCAGGGCGCCCTCCGCTCGGCCCGCCGCGCCGCTCACGCGGCCCTGACCGACCTTGGCGTACGGCGGCCCACGACGGCCGGCCCGTCGCGCGCCGCCTCCGTCGACGAGGCGGCCTGAGAACTGCCCCCGCAGTACTTACCGGCAGTACTTACCGGCCGGCCTCGGCGTGCAGCGGGCACGGCTCGGCGAGGCGACCCGGCAGGCCGCCCCGCGCCCGGCTCAGCCCAGCGCCGCGATCTTCTCCCGGTACCCCCGGACGGGCCCCGCGTCGCGGTAGGGCTCCAGGCGGCGCTCGAACTCCCGGACGTACTCGTGCGCCCGCACCGACCGCATGTCCGCGGCGGCGGCCGCCGCCTCAGCGCCGAGCGCACAGGCCGCGTCCAGCTCGCCGAGGCCGAGCCGCGCGGAGGCCAGCACGACCCGGCAGAACAGCCGGCTCCGCGCGAACCCCGGCGCCCGCAACCGCAGTGACCGCTCCGCGTGCTGCGCCGCGGTCCGGTACAGCTGGAGGTCCCGGTGGCAGTGCCCGAACTCGTCCGCCAGCTGCGCCTCGTCGAAGTACCGCGCCCAGGGCGGCACATCGTCCCCGGCCCGCGCGGCTTCGAGCGCCCGCTCGGCCCGCACCAGCGACGCCGTGCAGGACCGCACCTCGCCCAGGACGCCGTGCCCCCGCGCCTCCACGGCGTGCAGCAGCGCCTGGAGCGCGGCGGGCGCCGCGCTCCCGACCCCCTGCTGCGCGACCCGCGCCAGCTGCACCGCCTCCCGGCCGTGGCCGAGGTAGACGGCCTGGCGGCTCATGGTGAGCAGGACGTACGCGCCGTACAGCCGGTCGCCCGCGGCCTGCGAGAGCCGCAGCGCCTGGACGAAGTACCGCTGGGCGAGCCCGTGCGCCGCGATGTCGTACGAGGTCCAGCCCGCGAGCCGGGTGAGATCGGCGACGGCCCCGAAGAGCCGCCGCCCGGCCTGCTCCCCGTACGTGCCGCGCAGCATGGGCTCGGCCTCGTGCTCCAGGTAGCGCACCAGCGCCTGCCGCGCGTGCCCGCCGCCGTAGGCGTGGTCGAGCGCGCGGAACAGTTCGCTGACCGAGCGCAGCGCCGCGATGTCACCGCCGGTCACCCGGTGTCCGGGGCCCCGCTCGGTCTGGGTGCGCTGCCGGGGCACGGCGGGCCGCCCCTGGAGCGGGACGCGGGGCACGGCCTCGCCCCGGGTGACGCGGTCGTCGGCGCGGCCGATCAGCCAGTCGCGGCTGGGCACGACGAGTCCGGCCGGGGTGAACGCGATCTTGCGGAGCTCGGCGTGGCTGCCGGAGTCCTTGCGCCACAGGCCGCTGACGATGTCGACGGCCTCCTCCGGCGAGCCCGCGAACTCCAGGCCCGCGTAGACGGGCGCGCAGGCGTCGAGCCCGAGGTCCTGCGCGGAGAGGCGGCGGCCGAGGCGGCGGGTGAAGACTTCGGCGATCAGTGCCGGGGTCGTCCCGCGCGGCTGCTGCCCGCGCAGCCATCTGGTCACCGAGGTCTTGTCGTATCGCAGGTCGAGACCGTGTTCGAGCCCGAGCTGGTCCACGCGGCGCGCGAGGCCCGCGTTGGAGAAACCCGCCTCCGCGATGAGCGCGGCGAGCTGGCGGTTCGGTGTGCGCTGCGGAGGTCGTTCCGTCATCAGCTGTGCGGTCTCCTGCCTTCCGGGCCGGGGTGCAGCCCTCATGGAACGGCGCGAATGTAGCGGCGATACCGGCCCTCCACGGGGCCTTCGCGGCGCCTTCATCCGATCGTGTGACGAACTGCGCGAGGAGTGGACGGACCGGGCCCGGTGCGGGAGACGACGGGGCGGTCCGGAGGCCGCCTCCGCTCAGTCATACGATGCTTGTGCGTTACACCCAGAAGTACCCAGCAGTACCTGGAAGGTTTCTCCCCGTGCCTCATATCGTCATCGACTACTCCGACGGCCTCGCCGGCACGGTCGACGTACCCGCCCTCGTGGCGGAGCTCCACCCCTTCGTCGTCGAGCGCGTGCGCTCGGTCGGCGTCGGCAAGACGTTCGCCCGCCCGGGCGCCTCCTACGTGGACGGCGTCGCGGCCCCCTTCCTGCACGTGGAGGTCGGGCTGCTGCCGGGCCGCCCGCAGTCCGTACGGGCCGCGCTCTCCGAGGACGTACTGGCGCTGCTGGACAAACACACGTCCGGGGCGCCGGGGATCACGTGCTCGGTCGAGGTCAGGGAGCTCGACGCCTCCTACCGCCTGTTCCCCACCCACTGACCGCCGGTGCGAGCGCCGTACAGTGGTTCGGGGCGCGATATATGCACGGTGAAGGTTTTCGAGGGAGGCGCTTGCCGTGAGTGAGTTCCGGTTCGTCCGCATGGGGTTCGGTGCGGACATGGTCGAGTACCAGGTCGCCTGGGACGAGCAGCGTCGTGTGCACGCCGCCCGTTTCGCGGACGAGGTGCCCGACACGTGTCTGCTCCTGGAGCACCCGGCGGTCTACACCGCGGGCCGGCGCACCGCGCCCGAGGAGCGCCCGCTGGACGGCACCCCGGTGATCGACGTGGACCGCGGCGGCAAGATCACCTGGCACGGCCCCGGCCAGCTCGTCGGATACCCGATCCAGAAGCTGCCCCGCCCGGTGGACGTGGTCGCGCACCTGCGCCGCCTGGAGGACGCGATGATCGCCCTCTGCGCGGAGTTCGGCATCGAGACCTCCCGCGTCGAGGGCCGAGCCGGCGTCTGGGTCCTCGGCGACCCGGTGGCCGAGCGCCCGAAGCCTGGCGGCCTCATCCTCGACTTCGATCCGCGCGCGAGCGACCCGGAGTTCGACCCCCGGCTCGACGGGCCGGAGTACGCCCCCTCGAACGCGGGCCAGCGCCGCGAGGACCGCAAGATCTGCGCCATGGGCATCCGCGTCGCCAAGGGCGTCACCATGCACGGCTTCGCGCTGAACGTGAACCCGGACACCTCGAACTTCGACAAGATCATCCCGTGCGGCATCCGCGACGCGGGCGTCACCTCACTCTCGTACGAGCTGGGCCGCGAGGTCACGATCGACGAGGTGCTGCCGGTGGCCGAGAAACATCTGCGGGCCGTCCTGGAGGACGCGGAGCTGCGACCGCGCCCCGTCGAGAAGGCCCCGGCGTAGCGCCCCGGGGGTCTCGGGGCCCCTGGGGAATGCACCCCGAAGGCCAGAGGTTGGCCATCCGTGAGGGCCATGAACATCACGGGCGTACCCTGATGTACGCCGAGGAATCAAAGCTTTAGGGAGCCGGTCGTGTCCGCAGTCGCACCCGACGGACGCAAGATGCTGCGCCTGGAGGTCCGTAACGCTCAGACCCCCATCGAGCGCAAGCCCGAGTGGATCAAGACCCGGGCGAAAATGGGCCCCGAATACACGAAGATGCAGAACCTCGTGAAGTCCGAGGGCCTGCACACCGTCTGCCAGGAGGCGGGCTGTCCCAACATCTACGAGTGCTGGGAGGACCGCGAGGCCACGTTCCTCATCGGCGGTGACCAGTGCACGCGGCGCTGCGACTTCTGCCAGATCGACACCGGCAAGCCCGAGGCGCTCGACCGTGACGAGCCGCGCCGCGTCGGCGAGTCGGTCGTGACGATGGACCTGAACTACGCCACGATCACCGGCGTCGCCCGCGACGACCTGGAGGACGGCGGCGCCTGGCTGTACGCGGAGACGGTGCGCCAGATCCACGCGCAGACCGCCGACCGCGCCGAGGGCCGCACCAAGGTCGAGCTGCTCGCCCCGGACTTCAACGCGGTCCCGGAGCAGCTGGCCGAGGTCTTCTCCTCGCGCCCCGAGGTCTTCGCGCACAACGTCGAGACGGTGCCGCGGATCTTCAAGCGCATCCGCCCCGGCTTCCGCTACGACCGCTCGCTCAAGGTCATCACCGAGGCCCGCGAGTACGGCCTGGTCACCAAGTCGAACCTGATCCTCGGCATGGGCGAGGAGCGCGCCGAGGTCAGCGAGGCGCTGCGCCAACTGCACGACGCGGGTTGCGAGTTGATCACCATCACGCAGTACCTGCGGCCGTCCGTGCGGCACCACCCCGTGGAGCGCTGGGTCAAGCCGCACGAGTTCGTGGAGCTGAAGGAGGAGGCCGAGCAGATCGGTTTCTCCGGCGTCATGTCGGGCCCGCTGGTCCGCTCCTCGTACCGCGCCGGGCGGCTGTTCCAGATGGCCGTGGAGAAGCGCGGCGCGTACGTCGCCTCCCAGGCGGTCTGACCGCACGGCACCGCGGTTCGACCGCCCGGTACCGCGGTTCGACCGCCCGGTACCGCGGTTCGACCACGCGGCACCGCCGTCCGATCGCACAGCACCAGGTCCGGCCGCATGGCACTGCGCGTGTGAATTCACGCACAAGCGACTACCGCCCGGTATCGGCCGAGAAGGCGCGGTCCCGACCGTCCTCGCAGATGAGGGCGACCATCGGGGCCGCGTCACCGTTCCGGCGCGGCCGACAAGGCTTCATCGGCGTTTGACCGCCCGGTCACGTCCTGGTAACACCAATCAGTGACGCTGTAATCACGCCTCGTACACCTTTCACCAAAGCCGTGACCCACTTCGAGGGGGGACCTCACCCATGCAGGCCGCGCCCGTACGCGCCACCGCGATCCCGACCTTCACCCACGCTCTGCGTGCCGTCGAGTCGCTGCTGATGAGCAGCGGCCAGCGCACCGCACGCCGCAATGCCTGGACCTCCGTCCTGGAGGACCGTCGCCGCGCCAAGGACCGGGTCGAGGCCCAGCGCGTCCTCGAAGCCGTCAGCTCCCGGGGCTGAGCCGCGTCGAGGCCGGTGCTGCTGTTCATCGGCGGCCCCCGGCCACGTAGACTTCGAAGCATGGCGAGGAAGGAACCTGCAGCGGACGCTGCAAACACCGGGCGGCTCAAGCAGATCGCTCTGACCTACAAGATGACCCGCAAGGCCGATTCGAAGATCGGTCTTGTACTCGCGGCTGTGGGAATCGTCACCTTCGGTGTCTTCCTCGCGATCGGTTTCTTGATCGGTCACCCCATTTATCTCGGAATTCTCGGCTTCCTGCTCGCCTTCCTCGCGATGGCGATCATCTTCGGGCGCCGTGCCGAGCGAGCGGCCTTCGGGCAGATGGAGGGCCAGCCCGGCGCGGCGGCCGCGGTGCTCGACAACATCGGGCGCGGCTGGACGACGACGCCCGCGGTAGCGATGAACCGCAGTCAGGACGTCGTGCACCGGGCGGTCGGCAAGGCCGGCATCGTGCTGGTCGCCGAGGGCAACCCGAACCGGGTGAAGACCCTGCTCGCGGCCGAGAAGCGGAAGATGGCCCGCATCGTCTCCGACGTCCCGGTCCACGACCTGCTCGTCGGCAACGGCGAGGGCCAGGTGCCGCTGAAGAAGCTCCGCACCACCATGCTGAAGCTGCCCCGTGTGCTCCCCGGCCCCCAGGTGACCGCGACCAACGACCGGCTGCGGGCGATGGGCGACCTGATGGCGAACATGCCGCTGCCGAAGGGTCCGATGCCGAAGGGTATGCGGATGCCGAAGGGCGGCAAGATGCGGTGACGCTCCGCTGATGCCCTACGAAAAGGCGCCCCGAGCTTGTGCTCGGGGCGCCTTTCGTTCGTCTGGTGTCCGCGGGTTTCGTCGTGGCTGGTCGCGCAGTTCCCCGCGCCCCTGGAGCATGCGGCTCCGCCGCAGCCCCATCGGGGCGCGACGCCTCTGTGAGATGGCGCACGCAGTGCGCATCTCAGGGGGCGCGGGGAACTGCGCGACCAGCCACCACGCACCCGCGGCCGAAGACGCCGCGCTCAGATACGAACCTGTACGGCCTTCGCCAGACGGTCGTGCAGGCCGCGGCCGTCGCGGTCCCAGATCAGCGCGGGCACGGCCACGCACAGCAGCACCGTGCGGACGACGACCCGGCCGAGCCCCAGCCGCCCGCCCGCCTCGGAGACGACCCGCAGGCCGAAGAGGCGCTTTCCGGGCGTGCAGCCGATCGTGCCGACCGTGAGGATGCCGAGGAGGAGGAAGATGAGCAGCGCCCAGTTTCCCGTCGCCTGGCTGTAGCCGTGCGTGACCAGGCCGTATGCGATCAGCATGCACAGCGCCCAGTCCACGACGAGGGCCCCGACGCGTTGGCCGGGGCGGGCGACGGAGCCGGGACCGCGCTCGGGCAGACCGAGCTGCTCCCCGCGGTACCCGAAGTCCGCGCCCGACTGTTCCAGGGCCTCGCGGGGCCCCGACAGCCACGATCCCATTGCTTCCCTGTTGTCCACGCGTCCACGGTACTGCGCCCGGCCGCTCGGCCCGCCTGACCCCCCTCGTCCGGTTAACTTCGGCGAAACAAATGGGTCATGCTTGAGAAACCACGTCTGCCTATGGTCAGGTCCAGCGTGTGCCACCGCACTGGCCGCACGACCGAGCTACAAACCCCGCCCCTCCCCCGGGTGGGAGTAGGAGGAGTTGGATGTTCCAGAACGCCGATGACGCCAAGAAGTTCCTCGCGGACGAGGACGTCAAGTTCGTAGACGTCCGCTTCTGCGACCTGCCGGGTGTGATGCAGCACTTCACGGTGCCGGCTGCGGCGTTCGATCCGGACGAGGAGCTTGCCTTCGACGGCTCCTCGATCCGCGGCTTCCAGGCCATCCACGAGTCCGACATGGCGCTCCGCGCCGACCTGTCCACCGCGCGCGTCGACCCCTTCCGCCGCGACAAGACGGTCAACATCAACTTCTTCATCCACGACCCGATCACGGGCGAGCAGTACTCCCGCGACCCGCGCAACGTGGCGAAGAAGGCCGAGGCCTACCTCGCGTCGACCGGCATCGCCGACACCGCGTACTTCGGCCCCGAGGCCGAGTTCTACGTGTTCGACTCGGTCCGCTTCGAGACCTCCGCCAACCGCTCGCTCTACGAGATCGACTCCGAGGCGGGCGCCTGGAACACCGGCGCCGTCGAGAACAACCGCGGCTACAAGGTCCGTTACAAGGGCGGTTACTTCCCGGCCCCGCCGGTCGACCACTTCGCCGACCTGCGCGCGGAGATCTCCCTGGAGCTGGACAAGAACGGCCTGCAGGTCGAGCGCCAGCACCACGAGGTCGGCACGGCCGGCCAGGCGGAGATCAACTACAAGTTCAACACGCTGCTCGCCGCGGCCGACGACCTGATGCTCTTCAAGTACATCGTGAAGAACGTCGCTTGGCGCAACAACAAGACCGCGACCTTCATGCCGAAGCCGATCTTCGGTGACAACGGCTCGGGCATGCACGTCCACCAGTCCCTGTGGGCCGGCGGCGACCCGCTCTTCTACGACGAGCAGGGCTACGCGGGCCTCTCGGACATGGCGCGCTACTACATCGGCGGCATCCTCAAGCACGCCCCGTCGCTGCTGGCGTTCACCAACCCGACGGTGAACTCGTACCACCGCCTGGTCCCCGGCTTCGAGGCCCCGGTCAACATGGTCTACTCGCAGCGCAACCGCTCCGCGGCCATGCGTATCCCGATCACGGGCTCCAACCCGAAGGCCAAGCGCGTCGAGTTCCGCGCGCCGGACCCGTCCTCCAACCCGTACCTCGCCTTCTCGGCGCTGCTCATGGCGGGCCTGGACGGCGTGAAGAACAAGATCGAGCCGGCCGAGCCGATCGACAAGGACCTCTACGAGCTGGCTCCCGAGGAGCACGCGAACGTCCAGCAGGTCCCGACCTCGCTCCCCGCGGTCCTCGACGCCCTCGAGGCGGACAACGAGTACCTCCAGGCCGGCGGCGTCTTCACGTCCGACCTGATCGAGACGTGGGTCGACTACAAGCGCACGAACGAGATCGCCCCGATCCAGCTGCGCCCGCACCCGCACGAGTTCGAGCTGTACTTCGACATCTAAAGATCAGGTCTGGGTGACCTGGGCGGGATTCTTGAACGCAGGCGTTGACCTGCGGAAACACTGCTCAGCAGTGCTCGCTGTTTCCGCTTGGTTTCCGCCCTCTTGTGCACCGCGTGTGCACCGTCGGCCCGATCCTCTGACGTAGCGTCAGCAACAGTGAGGCCGCCACTCCCCATCGCCATCGGGGTGGCGGCCTCATTCGCTTATGGCACGGCTCCGCCCGAGACTTACGCATTACGAGCAGGACGGAATCCATGATCAAGGGTGCTCGTGCCGGATGGTGTTGTCCTCGCCAGGTCAGCACCATCCATCAGGAGGCTTGATCCGGCCCGCGCCGGCCGGTGCTTTGCTGGCCCGCTCACGCATAGTGCACGCAATACCGGTCGTCTGACCTTCTCAGACCGGCGTTGAGCGTCGCCACTGCAGCACGGGCGCTGCGGAGCACACACTTTGCGATACACCTCACCTCTGCTCAGGGCAGCGGTTCTGACCATCGCTCACTGCGTATGTCGAGACCTCTGCCGAGTTCACCGACATCACAGAGTCAGGGCCCCCACGCTCACGAGCCCGTGCTGGGTCCCACAGGTAGAGGACCGCGCCATCCGTGCTGAAAGCGAGCAGCGGACGATCGATGGAGAGCGGACCATTGTGCACGGAGAGCTTGGCCTTGAGTGGCTGTACACACATCCGCTCGCCCTGGATGCCGAAGTAGGAGTCCGGTGCGGTCGCGTTCACTACATCACGGGCGGCGTGGTGGGCTGCTGCAGCGGTCCGGCTCATGAAGGCAACTCCTCCAGCAACGACGAGCATGACGGCGGCACCCACGGACACGACGGTCACAATGCTCTTCTCCCAGGCCCAGTGAAAGTGGCGCGCCCAGCCGTAGAGGGCTAGAGGCGGCAGGAGCAGCCCAACACAACCGAGCGTAGGGAGCAGTGCGGATGCGCCGGTCCAATACACGGGAGCGGAGACCGAGTCGGAGGGGATTCCAAAAGCGTCCTCCACGTACAGGAACTGCAAGAACGAGCCGACGAACGGCAGGACCCACGGCAGGGGCAGGACAAGCACGGTAAGCAGGCCGACCGCATGCCTGCTAATCCAGGTCTGGCGAACGGCGAACCAGCAGCCTCGGGGGACATACCACAGCAGAGTCAGACAGGCGAACGTGAGCAGAACGCTCCTGATCTGCGCGGCGACGCCGTAGGGGTTCTGTTGGTGCCACACGTATCCGGGCATCGCGCTGCCAGCGAGGATCAAGGTCCCGGCCGCCCAGCGCAAGGGCCAGGGGCGACGCTGATTGCTCGTGTACCAGTTGCCGACGAACCACGCCGCGACGGCGAGTGGCGCGAACATGCCCAGTTGGCCGAGCAAGGAACGGTCGTACGCGAGCCAGCCGTAGAACATGAGCAGGGATGCCAGGGCAAGGCGGAGCGCTACCCCTCGACGGCCGCGCCACCATGGGTTTCCGTTCTCCTCCGTCTCATTGGCCTTGGGTCCCACGCTCTTGCGCACGCCGTGGCGCGACTCGTCAAACTCGAAGCCTCCGAGCCGCTGTCGCACGAGTAGCTCGCGGACCTCCGCTTCTTCGACAGATGGAGCAACGCCGATGGTGCGCTGCTCGTCAGCGAGCCCTGACTGGGTACGCAGCGAGGCCAACCAGCCGAGACCCCGCCTGCTCCGCCAGCTTGATTCCCGAAAGACGCGCCATGTCACCAACGGTTGAGGCGCCTGGGCACGGACGAGAGACCCTCCCACGATGGTCACGGACACGTGCTTGCCCACAACCTCCAGCAGGCGCTGGCGAGCGCCGGTTTCGGCGCCCCTGCGCGAGCCTGGAAGCCGCACTTCTACGACATATGCAACTTGGTCCTCCGGCCGTCCGGGATCCTCCTGCTCACCGGCCAGCCGGATAGCCCAACCTTGCTGCTCACACAGCCCCTTGGCGAGCAGCTGATCGCGCCCGCGCTTCGGAGCCCGAAAGACCAGATCCACCCGCTCGTCGAAACCCGCAGCTGGCAAAGGGACTTCAACTTCGTCGGCAGCTGCGTCATTTTGAGGCCCGCCGGACTGAGAATCGTCCATCGCCCTGCGTGGACCGGGAACCCCCAACCGTGTCTCCGTTCTCGCCCTCCGTTCACTATTCGACGACATGAGACGACGAATGTGCAGCGTGCCGAAGACCATTGCCTTGACATCCCCTTTGCTGTCAGCGCTACGCCGGTGGAGGGGACGGGCGCTCATGGAGTCGTGACCGTCCCATGACTCAAGTGCGATCACGGTCGCACGGAGCACTGACAATGCCGCCCGCCGTTTTCGCCGACGACCGGCGCCTGAATCCAGGTACTGGTGGAGCCCCTCCCGGAGGGCGTGCGCCCGAAGTCAGTCACGGAAGGGTGGACGGAAACGCACAATGGCCTCGGCAGGTGGGCTCCGAGACGGGAGACAGACTATGGCGAGGAAGGTGGCCGGGCAGGGCGGCGGGAGGCGAGCCATTCCAGCGCCTGTGCGCTTGGAGGTATGGGTGCGCAGCGGTGGCCGATGCGCGATCTGCAACAGATACCTGCTCGACGGAGGGATGGCTGGCCGCACCGTGCGACAGGGGGAGTTGGCGCACATCGTGGGCCAACAACGGACCGCAGGTTCCCCGCGCGGTGAACACGACCTGGTGGAGCGCCACACAGCCGACAACTTGATGCCGGTCTGCGCCGACGAGCACGACGAGATCGATGCTTCCGGCACCTTGGACGCACCTCTGGCAGCCCTGTCCTTGTCGACGCCCATCTGGTGAAGGCTGTCGACAAGGTTCGCCGTGCGGGTTGAGCGCGCGGCCTTGGGGCCGTTACTGCCCCCAGCCGTTCAAGGAGACCTCCGGGCCTCCGCCGAGGTAGAGGCGGAGGGCGCTGGCGGTGGTGTCCACGAACGCCTCGGGGATGGCCATGGCATCCACCCAGCGAACCTGGGCGTGCTTCCGCGGCTCACGGTTCTCGGGCTCGCCGGTCCACTCGTGGGCTGCGAAGACGACGGTCAGGAAGCCGTTGGGTGCTTCAACTCCCCATGCCCCGTGGATGATGTGGGCGACCTTGAGCGACTCCGACTTCACCGTCAGGCCGGTCTCCTCATAGAGCTCGCGCACCGCGGTATCTGTGATGGGTTCGCCTGGTTCGCTCTTGCCGACCGGCAGGTCCCACATGCCCTGGGCGAACTTGGCGTTCTCGCTGCGTTGGAGGAGGACGACACGGTTGGTGGCCTTGTCATGGACGATTACGGCGGCGACCAGCAGAGTCATGGACTCGAGGGCGGGCTTGAGGGCTTTGGGCTGGTCCTTGGTCTTCTGCTGAGCCACGGTGGTCCCTTCGTCGGCCGACTTGTTGGGCATGTTAGGCGAGTGCTTCCCGTGCGCGATGGGCGAGTTCGACGGCTCCTGGCACCTTGCGCCTTTGGTAGATCACGAGGGTCGACCGGAGCGAGGTGATCGCCTTGCGGGCGCGGTCCGAGGTCATGCCCTCCATCAGCACCACGGCCTGGCTCCAGGCGGCAACTGCCTCATCCGCGCGAGTCTGAGCAGCCAGGCTGTCGCCGAGATCGGCGTAGGTGAGGGCGTGGACACGCTTGTACTTCTCCGGGTCCCAGCGGGTGAGCGCATCGCGGTGCTGCTGCTCGGTCCCTACGTGGTCAGCGAGGTCGGTCAGGGTGCGGGCGGTGTGGCTGGCGACGGTGCCGGAGGCCGGGCCGCTGACGCGGGAGTAGCTGGGCTGCGGGCCGTCCTCGCGCAGCAGGGCGTCTTCCGCGGCGAGTAGGGCGCGGGCGGCGTGTGGTCGCTCGCCGGTGGCTGCGTAGGCCCGGGCGTGGGTGATGTGAAGAAGGGCCTCGGTCTTGCCGTCGATGTGGCCGATACCGCCAGCGAGCGCGGCTTCGGCGAGGTCGATGCAGTGGTGGGGTTGCTTGAGGCTGAGGGCCTGGTGGGCGAGGGCGCGCATCATCCAGGCGGCATGGCCGTGCGGGTCTGCCTCGCAGGCGAGTTGGTAGCCGACTTGGTAGTAGCGCTGGGCGGCGCCCTCCTGGCCGAGGTCGTGGTGCTTCCAGCCAGCCAGATAGGCGAGTTCGGCCACCGCGCCGAAGGCAGCTCGGCGTAAGGCTTCGGTTGGGAAGCGGGCGCGGAGCATCGGAGCGGCTGTGTCGGCGAGGTAGGCGGTCACGGTGGTCAGGCCGTGGCCTCCGCCCAGGCGTTCGTCGGCGGCGCTGAAGGCGGCGGTGATCTGGCGTACGACGTCCACGTCCTCCGTCCCCACCAGGGTCGTGCCGGTGCGGGCGCGGAGCATGCGAGTGGTGGCTTCCCGGTCGTAGGCGAGCGGCATGGCGACGCCGGCGGTGGTGAAGGCGGCGATGGCGAGGAAGCGGCGGCGTTCGACGTCGGCGCGGCCGAGGTCGGTTGCGGCAAGGACCGGGTCCGGTTCATCGGCGGTGGATTCCGGGGTGGCCAGGCCGATCTCGGCCTGAGTGATGGTTCTGTGCGAGCGGCGGGAGAGGGCTTCGGCGAGGTACTGGCCGGTCCTCCCGGTGGGCTGGCGGGCTCCGCTTACCCAGTGCGAGATGGCTGACTTGTTGGTCTGCAGCATCTCGCCGTTCTCCGCGGCAACGCGGCGGACGTCCTTGGCCAGGGCCTCGAAGGTGCAGCCGACGGACTCGATGGTCTCGCGCAGACGGGAGTTGGGTTCTCTCGGCGCTGCCACGACCGCCTCCGATCCCGGCGCTGTAAACCGCGTATACCGCTTGGCCTGCCCTTCACCGTACCCACTGAGCGTGACCGGCGGTTCACTAATCATCAGCCGCCCGGAACGGTTCCAGATCCGACCGTGAATCCAGGCTCCCCACTTGGCCGGGCGGCACCCAAGTTCCGTACGCCCGTTCCGGGTTCGGGCATTCCTGCGCCCGAACCCGGCCGATCAAAGACGGAGTCCCCGGTGACCAACATCGACACGGCAACCGCTACGGCCATCACGGTCGAGATGCCCACCCCCTTCGATGAGCGCTGGAGCCGCCTGCCCGGCATCCAGATCGAAGGGCGGCGCATCACCATCGACCCGGCCGAGTACTTCTTCCGCTTCGAGTCCCACACCTGGCTCGTCGCCGACTGGGAGCTGGTCAAGTCCCAGCTCCTGGACGTGGAGGAGACAACGCAGAGCGCGGTCGAGCAGCTCGCCCTCGACTTCGTGAAGGCCAACGCCTGGGCCACGTCGGACGCGGCCCAGGTCCTGGCCACCGCGTACGAGGTGTACACGTACCTCTTCCGCGACGAACACCTAGCCAGTCTCGGGCTGCCGCAGATCACCGCCGCCCACCTGCGCATGCTCCGTGAGGCGGCCACGCTGATGGCGCTGAACAAGGTCGAGCTGGACGGGCACATCTCGAACGTCGGCCCGTGCTGGTTCTTCCCCGCCGCCACCTCCGTCGTCTTCGACCTGGATGACGAGATGGGCGGGATGCTCGACGAGGTCTACCACGGCGGCTGGTTCAACGAGCACCGTCGCATCGAGTCCATCAAGGCCCACGCCGCCCTCGGCGGAAGGCTCGTGCACGGCTGCCAGTCCGTGCCGGACCAGTCCGGCGGTGTCGTCGCGCCCTACGGTGCCTCGATGGCCAACTTCCGTAACGACCTTGCCGAGTTCAAGGCCGGATGGATCGAGCAGGTCTACGCCCATCGCGTGACCGACCCCGCGTAGCACCCGACCAGGCTCCGGGGCGGGCCGGCCACCTCGCCCGCCCCGGACGCCATCAATCCACGGAGCCCACTCATGGACGAGAAGCTGATCGCCGAACTCCTGACCCACCTGTGCGCAGTCAAGGGAGTGCCCCTGCCTGAACGCGCCGAGGTGCGGGTGTGGTCGATGTCCGGCGTCGAACGCGTCACCTTCCCCGACCGGACCACCGCCATCTTCAAGTACGCCAAGCAGCCCTTCGACAGCGAGGCGCAGGCCCTGCGCCTGGCCCGCACCCTCGGCGTCCCCGTACCCGAGCTACACGCGACGGCGATCCTGGACGGCTGCCTCGGCATGCTCCTCGAAGACCTCGGCACTCCTTCCCGTGAGGCGGACGACTTCGACGGTGTCGCGGCGGCCGTGGTCCTCCACGGCACCCGCACCGCGCCGGCCCTGCCGCTCCTCGATGAGGAGCGCCTGAGCGGCCTGCCCGTGCGTGCAGCCCTGCACCTCGATGAGCTCCACGCGGCCGACCGCTGGTCGGATACCGACGACATCGCAGGTGCCCTCGATCAGATCACGAAGGCCGCCGGTCCCAAGGCCACCGGCACCACGCTCGCCCCGTTCGGCTGGGTGCACTCCGAGTTCCACCCCACCAGCCTGCACATCGGGGATCACGGCTGGCGTCTGCTCGACTTCGCCCGTGCTTTCACCGGACCCGGCCTGCTCGACCTCGCCAGCTGGCACGGCACCCTCGAGACCCCCGACCCGGTACGTATGCGGGCCTTCCTCGACCAGTACGTCGCCGCCGGCGGGACCCCTGACACGCTCGCCGAGCGCGGCGGCCTGCCTGCAGAGCAGTGGGCGCTCGGATGGCACCGCATGTGGGCGGTCGAGTGGTTCATGGAGCAGTCGATCCGCTGGGTCAATGACCCGGCCACCGACCCCGCGTACATCAAGGTCGTACGCCGCCACCTCACCGACATCCTCCAACTGCTGGAGGTCTAGGTGCTCACCGCTCAGGCATCCCCCTGGCATGCCCACGCCCTCCAGCGCACCGCGACCGGTCCTGCCGAGCCACTGGGCGTACCGGCGCGGATGGGGTGGACGACGAGACCCGGACGCGGACCAGGCGCTGAGATCCTCGGCCACGACTTGAGCGGCAAGCGGGTGTTGGAGCTCGGCTGCGGTCCCGGCCACAACACCGCCCACCTCGCCACACGCCATGGCGCCCGTGTCACCGGCGTCGACCTGGTCGGTCTCCAGGTCCGCCGTGCCCGCTCCCACTACGGAAGGTTGAGCAACCTCACCTTCGTCGCCGGTCACGCACTGCACTATCTGCAGGGCTGCGACGAGCAGTTCGGTGCCATCTACTCCGTGTTCGGCGCCGTCGGCCTCGTAGCCCCTGAACTGCTGCTGCCTGCCATCGCTCAGCAGCTCAAGCCCGGACGCACCCTCGCCTTTTCCACCCCGCACCCTCAGCGAGGAGGACGCCGCGCGGCCACGGGCGACCACCCCCGCCGGGACTTCGTCGTTCTGCCCGACCGCAACCGACTGCTCGTCGCCCGCTGGGACTTCAGCGCCGAGCAGTGGCAGCGGCATCTTGCCGACGCCGGTCTATGGCTCACCGCCGCCCATGAGTTCCACGATGCCCGGCTCGGCCACTGGCCCACGACCCTGCTGATAACGGCCCGCAAGCTCTGACGCTGCCGACCGCCACACCACATGGAGGCACCCATGAACGTGCCCTACCTACTGCTGGACATCGACGGTGTCCTCATACCTTTCCCCCAAGGCGACGGCAGCATCCCGGCCACGCACGTTCGCCACGAGGTCGTACCGGACGGCCGGACTCCAGAGGATCCAGTCACCGTCTGGCTCAACCCGGCGCACGGGCCAATGCTCACCACCATGTTCCGGAGTGTTCCGCTCGCCCCGGTCTGGTGCACGAGCTGGCGCCGCGACGCCACCACGCTGGTCGGCCCGCTCCTCGGCCTCCCGGCCCTCACGTATGTCGATCTCCCGCGCCCCCAGATCACGACGTCCCATCCCAACGGCTACCTCTGGAAGCGCGACTACGTCGACACGTGGCTCGGCGACGAACCCGCGGTCTGGATCGATGACGACTTCACCGCGCTCGACCACGAGTGGGCCGTGCAGCGCAACGCTGCGGGCTTCCCCACTCTGCTCGTACAGCCGGACGCCCATCTGGGGCTGCAACCCGAGCACCTCACTCAGGTCACAGCGTGGGCGAGAAGGTTGAGCGGAGATATCGCATTGCCCATGCCGGTGGCCTCGCCTGGACGCGAAGTCCCGTAGGCATGGCGCGGAACCTGCCGGGGCCTCGCGACTCGCAGGCACCATGGCGCTTGCAGCTACCGGTGCCGACGACGTTCGTCGTGCGTCGGGCTCATCGTCGGAGCCGAAGGCTGGACAGCGGGAGCGCCGCTGCCGGGCTCAAGAAGGTGCTGGGCTGTCGCGCTGCCCGCGCTCGCCTGTTGGGTTGTGCGGTGATGCGCCAATTGAGGACCTCGGCTGGGCGTTCGGCTGTGTCGAGTTCCCGGCTGGTGGCCACTTCGGCGAGGAGAACGCGGGGTGTATGGCTGGCGGGTTCGGCGCGGGCAAGGGTGGTGGCCAGGGCGGGCCAGGCGGCGCCGGTGAGGATGCGGCCGGCGTGGCCAGGCATGGCCACGCTTCGACATCCAGAAAGTCCGCAGCTCAGAGCCGCCGCAAGGCGCTCTGCGCCGCGCACAGGCCGTGGGCCGTGTCCTTCCCCGTCGAGGAGGAGGGCACGGCCCACGGTCGTTCGGTGTAGCGGGGGGGGGGAGCAGACGGCTAGGAGTCGAGCGGGACCGGGCGTCCCTCCACGATGTCCTGGGCCACGATCGCGACCTTGCGTTGGTGGGAGCGGGCGTAGCGGCGCAGGCGGGTGAAGGCCTCGTCGAGGGGGATGCTGTGCTGGGCGGCGAGGATGCCCTTGGCCTGTTCCACGACGACCCGGCTGGACAGGGCGTGCTCCAACTGGCCTGCCAGGACCCGGCTTTCGGTCACCTCGCGCTGGAGCGAGAGCGTGTGCGCGGCGGCGTCGGCGAAGGAGCGGGCGAGCGTCAGGGCCCTCTCGTCGAGGCGGTGGCCGGGGGCGCTCAGCAGGACGAGGGCGCCGGCCGGGCCGTCCTTGGCGGGCAGCGGCAGCGCGGTGACTCTGGCGTGGCCGAGGGACGCGGCGCGGGCGGCCCAGCGTGGCCAGCGGGCGCGGGTGGGCCCGGTGCTGACGTCCACCTCGATGAGGGCGCAGCCCGTCGTACTGACATCGTGGCCGGGGCCTTCCCCCCAGGCGGCGGCGTCGGCGGCGAGGGCGCGCATGGCCGGGTCGGTGCCGTCGGTCTGGACGGCCGCGCCGCTGGGCGCGTACTGCACTATCGCCCCCGGCGCGTCGAAGAGCCGTCGACCGCCCTCCACCAGTGTGGCGAGCAAGGTCTGCGTGTCGAGCGGGTCCCGGGCTGCCGCCCCCGCCAGCTCGGCGAAGACCGCGGCGAGTTCCTGCTCGTGCATCGTCACGGTGGAAGCCTCTCAGCCGAGTTTCAGTTGTCCGTGGACGATATCCCGGGCGATGTCCCCGATGGGACGGCCGTCGGCGAACGACCGGGCCTTCACCAGTTCCAGCGCATCGGCGACCCGGCAGCCCGCCTGGATGGCGACCATCCCCGCCGCCTGGTGGACCACAGCCCGGTAGTCGATGCCACCGAACAGGCCGGGTACCGCGTCCTGGCCGATCAACACACTCCGTGTCAACGCATCCGCGATCTGGGCGAACAATCTCGTGGACGCCGTGTCGGAGGGCGGGTCGAAGACCGCGAGAGCGCCGATGCACTCACCGGGCACCTCGAGCGGTACCGCCACCACCTGGCCGATGCCGAGGGCTCTGACGGCCGGGCCGTAACCCGGCCAGCGGGAGACCAGGGTGGCGCCCGACACCTCGACCGGGCCACGATCGCGCACCGCGTCCCGCGCCGGGCCCTCACCGAGCATGAACTCCAGGTCCTGTGCGGTGCACGAGGACAGGTCGGACGAGGCGGTGGCGACCTGGTTGCGCTCGACGTCGACGAGGGTGACGGCGACACTCCTCGTGCCGCACGCCTCGGCGACGCCCGTCATGAAGAGGGGCGGCGGCCCGCCGTCCCGCACCCACTGGCCGGCCCGGCGGGCGTGGGACTCCAGCAGCTCGGCGGCGACCCGGTGGCGGGAGGCGGTGGTGTGGTGGAGTTGAGCGAGGCGCAGGTACAGTCCGTCGACCGCACCCTCCGCCAGCGACTCGTAGCGCCGCGCGAGCACCAGGGCACGGTCGGCGCGCTCGCGTGCCTGGGCCGCGCGCTGCCAGGCAAGCGCGGCCTGCGTCGGCGTACCGGCCCTGGGCTCCATGGCTCCACCCTACGCCCGCCGGGTCAGACCGTACCGGCGCTTCGGTCTTCTTCCATCAGCAGGACGACACCGCCGCGGTGGCCGTCGAACGGGCTGCACTGCACGGCGCAGCCGAAGCCGCGGCCCAGCCGGTTGACCGCGCCGATCTCCACGGGCGCGGCACGCTTGCCGGACTTGACGCACTCCTCGACGACCACGCGCAGCCGCCGGGTGGGCAGGCCGAAATCCAGGCCGAAGAAGGGCTCGTCGAGCACTTCGTCCTGGCGCAGGCCCCACAGGTCGATCGCGCCCCGGTTCCAGCTCTTGACGTTGAGGTTCTTGTCGAGGACGACGACGGCGGCCGCGATCGAGGTGAGGACGCCCTCCAGGAAGGCGCGGGTCTCGTCCAGCTCCTCGGTGCGGACGCGCATCTCCTCGTTCATGGTCTCCAGTTCCTCGCTGCCGGACTGGAGTTCCTCGTTCGTGGTCTCCAACTCCTCGTTCGTGGACTGGAGCTCCTCGTTCGTCGTCTCCAACTCCTCGATGGAGGACTGGAGCTCCTCGTTCGTCGTCTCCAACTCTTCGTTGGTGGACTGGAGTTCCTCGTACGCCGTCTCCAGGTCCTCGCGTACGCGCTTGACCTCGGCCTTGAGCTGGGTGGCGACGGTGACGTCGGTGAACGTGATGCTGGTCGCGGTCGGCTGGCCGCCCGTGCCGGCCAGCGGCTGGACCGTGATGTCGAAGACCTGGACGTCCTCGCCGACCCTGCGCTCCGCGCCGTTGACCCGCAGGGGGCGGCGTTCGTGGCTGGCCTGGTCGATCAGGGAGCGCAGTTCGACCGGGCGGTAGGAGATCTCCAGGTCCTGGAAGGGACGGCCGATGTCGTTGTTGCTCAGGCCGAACTGGGTACGGGCGTGGTGGTTGATGAGGACGAGGACGCCGTCGGTGTCCACGGCGAGGGCGGCGCCGGGGGCCGCGTCGAGGACCAGATCGCGCAGTTGACGGCTACGGGCCACACTCTGCATATCCCCTCCGAAACCGGGGCGCAGCTTGGGCGGGGCCGGCTGATGGGGCATCGTCGCGCCGCCGGGGCGGCGGCGGAAGATGCGCTGGCGCACATTGACGACGTCGAACCGGTCGGCGTCGTTGAGCAGCATTTCGGCCTTGCCGAGGAAGAGGAAGCCGTCCTCGCGCAGCGCGAAGTGGAACCGGTCGACGATCTGGGTCTGCGCCTCGACGTTGAAGTACATCAGCGCGTTGCGGCAGACCAGCAGGTCGAGGTGGGAGATGGGGGCGTCGCGGGTGATGTCGTGCCGGCCGAAGATGACGCGGCGGCGCAGGTCGGAGCGGAAGCAGAACTGGGAGCCACTCGGCTCGAAGTACTTGTCGCGCAGCTCGGCCGCGAGCGGCTCCAGGGTCCTGGCCGGGTAGAGGCCCGAGCGGGCCTCGCGCAGCGCCTCCTCGTCGACGTCGGTACCGTAGATCTTGACCCGGGTGAGGGCTTCCTCCAGGCCGAGCGCCTCCGCGAACATGATGGCCAGCGAGTACGCCTCCTCGCCGCTGGAGCAGCCGGCGCTCCACACCCGGATCTCGTCCTTGGGGCCGAGCCGGTCGAGGAGTTCGGGGACCACCTCGCGTTGCAGGAACGTCCAGGCGTCGGCGTCGCGGAAGAGGGAGGTGACGTTGATGAGGATGGTGTTGAAGAGGGCGCTGAACTCTTCGGAGTTCGCCTCCAGCTGGTCGCGGTAGTCGGCGTACGAGTCGGTGCCGACGTCGGCCATCCGCTTGCGGATGCGGCGGCCGAGCGAGGAGCGCTTGTATCCGGTGAAGTCGAACCCGCGGGCGTCTCTCAGGAAGCCGAGAAGGTCCTCCAGCTCCTCGTCCGTGTCGGTCTCGCGGGGCGCCTCGCTCATTTCCTGCGTACCTACTGCCTCTTGAACTCGACGAGTCCGCGGATCGCCGCGGGGATTTCCTCCAGAGGTAGCACGAAGTCCACTGCTCCCGTACCCAGTGCCGCCTCCGGCATGCCTCGGAACTCCGCGCTCTGCGGATCCTGTGCGATCACGGTACCGCCCCGGGCCTGTACCGCCTCGACGCCCAGGGCGCCGTCGCTGCCCGTGCCGGTGAGGACGACGGCGACGGCGCGCGGCCCGTACACCTCCGCGACGGACTCGAAGAGCAGGTCGGCGGCGGGCCGCAGGAAGTGGACGCGGTCGTCGAGGGAGAGGGTCAGGGTGCCGTCGGGGCCGACGAGGAGGTGCCGGTCGGGGGGCGCGAGGTAGACGGTGCCGGCCCGGGCCGTCTCGTCCTGCTCGGCGAGTTTCACGGTGAGGCCGGTACGGCGGCCCAGGATGTCGGCGAGGACGGTGTGGTGGTGGGGGTCCAGGTGCTGCACGACGAGGAGCGGCACGGGCAGCCCGGCGTCGAGCCCGGCGACCAGGGTGACCAGCCCGCGGATGCCGCCGGCGGACGCGGCGACGGCGACCACGTCGACACGGTCTCCGACGGCGTACGGGGCGGCTTCGGGCTGCTGAATCGGCACATCTTCGAGGGTAGTCCCTGGAAGCCGTCCCACGGGGGGCGCCGACGATACGGGCCACCGGCCGGGGGCGCCCGGGTCAGTGGCGCAGCGCTCGCAGGACGTCCGCGCCGATGTCGCCGTCGAGCGAGCGGTGGCTGCGGGCCGTCGCCTTCTTCGAGGAGCCCGCCCCGACGTCGTCGACATTGAGCGCGACCGTGTCGAGGCGGTTGCCACCGCTGTCCTTGAAGGCGACCAGGACGAGGTACGACTTGGTGGACGAGCCCTTGTTGGTGACGGTGACCGGCACGGTGGTCCGGTCGCCGTCCTCGGCCGCGGCGCCGAGTTTCACGTCGCCCTTGGCCTCGGTCCCCTTCTTGAACTCGTCGACCTTCTTCTGCGCCTCGGCCGTCGCGGACGACAGCACTCCGGCCGCCTTGGACGCGGCGTCGGACGGACCGTCGTCGCTGTCGGAGCAGCCCGCCGCGCCGGCCGCCAGGGCCACCACCAGCAGGGCCGCGCCCGTACCCCGGAGAACCGGTACGCGCCGTGCGCCCCGGCCACCCCGTACGCCTCGTACGCCTCGTACGTCCGCCATCACGGGCTCCTTCGTTCGACCGCTGTCGCGCCGGTCGCCCCAGTCAACGGTGCCCCCGCGAGGAGCCGCATGCCAAGCACGGCAAACAGGTGACCAAGCGCCTGTCTTCGAATTCCCTCCCCCCGCCTCCGCGGAGGCGGCCCGGCTTTCGTCCTGGCTCGCCCCGACGCGGGGCACGCCGCGGTTCCGTACGCCGCCGGAGAAGGAACGCGCGGGCTGAACCGGAGGGAGCGGGGTCGTGGGGCTCCGGCCGCCCCGTGACCCCGCTCATCGAGCGCCGGAAGGGTTCGCTCCGGTCAGCGGCAGTACCGCATCAGCGTCCGCACCATGTGACACGTCGTGTCCGACGGCGGGTGGATGCCGATGAGTTCGGCCATCGAGCGGATCCTCTTGTTGTGGGCCTGGTTCGGCAGGTAGACGCCCGAGTCGAGCAGGGCTATCGCCAGGCGCATGGCCTTGAGTCGTCGGTTGTGGGTGATGTACCACTCGCGGGGTCGCCCCGCGGGGAGCGGCCTCTTGGCGAGTGGTGCGTACGGCAGATCCATCAGCATCGGTGCGGCAGCCGGCACAGGCATCCTCCTGTCGCGAATCGAAAGCCCCCGAAGCTCTCGAACACTGCTTCTATTCTACTGCGGCCCACTGACAAAAGCCGCTGGCCAGGCCCTACTTGAGGGGTGCCACGGGAGTCGCCTCGCGTACCGTTGGCACCATGGAGATCTGGATCAACCCGGCCTGTTCGAAGTGCCGCGGCGCGCTCACCCTGCTCGACGCGGAGGGCGCCGCGTACACGGTGCGCCGCTACCTGGAGGACGTGCCGTCCCCGGACGAGATCCGCGCCGTGCTCGGCCGGCTCGGCCTGGAGCCGTGGGACATCACCCGCACCCAGGAGGCCGACGCGAAGGAGCTCGGCGTCGCGTCCTGGGCGCGCGACGCGCAGGGCCGGGAGCGGTGGATCGAGGCGCTGGCCGCGCACCCGAGGCTGATCCAGCGCCCGATCATCACCGCCGACGACGGCACGGCCGTGGTGGGCCGCAGCGAGGAGGCGGTACGGGACGCGCTGGGTCGCGGCTAGCCTCGGCCGGCCTGCCGCATCGCATACGGGTTCACCGGCCCCGTCCGGCGCTGCGCGTCGGCGGTAACACGGGGTTCACAGCCGGGCAACGGGCGGGACATCCCCCGTTGACATGCTGCCCGGCAGATAGAGACCCGTGACTGAGGATGTGGCCCGTGACGTTCAAGGCTGAGTACATCTGGATCGACGGCACCGAGCCGACGGCCAAGCTCCGTTCGAAGACGAAGATAATCGCGGGCTCTCCCGCTTCGTCGGGGGCCCTGGACACGCTGCCGATCTGGGGCTTCGACGGGTCGTCCACGAACCAGGCCGAGGGCCACGCCTCGGACCGCGTGCTCAAGCCGGTCGCCGTGTACCCGGACCCGATCCGCGGCGGTGACGACGTGCTCGTCATGTGCGAGGTCCTGAACATCGACATGACGCCCCACGAGTCGAACACGCGGGCCGCGCTCGTCGAGGTCGAGGAGCGGTTCGGCGCGCAGGAGCCGATCTTCGGCATCGAGCAGGAGTACACCTTCTTCGAGGGCGACCGCCCGCTCGGCTTCCCGGTCGGCGGCTTCCCCGCCGCGCAGGGCGGCTACTACTGCGGTGTCGGCACGGACGAGATCCACGGCCGTGACGTCGTCGAGGCGCACCTGGACAACTGCCTCAAGGCGGGCCTCGGCATCTCCGGCATCAACGCCGAGGTCATGCCGGGCCAGTGGGAGTTCCAGGTCGGCCCGCTCGCCCCGCTGGAGGTCTCCGACCAGCTGTGGGTGGCGCGCTGGCTGCTGTACCGCACCGCCGAGGACTTCAAGATCTCCGCGACCCTCGATCCGAAGCCGGTCAAGGGCGACTGGAACGGCGCCGGAGCGCACACGAACTTCTCGACGAAGACGATGCGCGAAGGCCCCGAGGGCTACGCCGCCATCATCACCGCCGCCGAGTCGCTCGGCGAGGGCTCCAAGCCGATGGACCACGTCAAGCACTACGGCGCCGGCATCGACGACCGGCTGACGGGCCTGCACGAGACGGCCCCGTGGAACGAGTACTCGTACGGCGTCTCGGACCGCGGCGCCTCCGTGCGGATCCCGTGGCAGGTCGAGAAGGACGGCAAGGGGTACATCGAGGACCGCCGCCCGAACGCCAACGTCGACCCGTACGTCGTCACGCGGCTCCTCGTCGACACCTGCTGCTCCGCCCTGGAGAAGGCCGGCCAGGTCTGATTCCGGCCATGTCGGACCTCCGGGCGCCCGCGTCTTGTGCGGGCGCCCTCTCCTTCGCCTTCCGCATCTGCTTCAATATGGGCATGGCCAGCTTCCAGAACACCACCGCGCGGGGTCGTCGTCATGACCTCGAGCCGTTCTGGCCCTCCCGCCAGCACCACGACTTCGACCGGGTGTGTTGCCGCGCGACGCATGCGCAGGCCCTCTAACGCCGGTACTCGAAGATCGAGTTGCGGCCTTCGGTCCGCGCGCACGACGTACGTCCTTCCTCAGACGGCTCTCGCGCGAAAGTTGACCTCCCATGGCTGACGTCCGCCCCCTTTCCACTCTTCGCACCGCCCCCTCCCCCGCCCGCACCCGGCTGCGCGCCGTCGACCGGGACGAGGTGGCCCCCACCGCCTCCCTCGTCCCCGGCGGCCCCCTCCTCGACGTGGCGGACTTCCTGCCGCCCGGCGCCACCCTGCTGCCCGCGCCGCCGCACACCCTGCCCACGCTGCCGGGCCGCCCGCCGATGATCGGCTACCTGGTGCTCGTCCCGGCCGACCAGCAGCCGCTGCTGCCCGCCGCGCCCGGCCCCGCCGAGGCTGCCGGGCCCGCCGGGCGCACGGCCGGGCCGGAGGTGGCCGACGCGCTCATCCGGATCGACGACGCACAGCGCACCGCGCGCGTGCAGGGGCGCCAACTCGACCTCACCTACCTGGAGTTCGAGCTGCTCGCCCATCTCGTCGCGCATCCGCACCGGGTGCACACCCGCGACCAGCTCGTCACCACGGTGTGGGGGTACGGGCACGTCGGCGACGGCCGCACTGTCGACGTCCACATCGCCCGGCTGCGCCGCAAGCTCGGCGCCGAGCACCGCCGGACGATCCAGACGGTGCGCCGCGTCGGCTACAAGTACGCGCCGCCCGCCGCCCGCTGAACCCCGCCCCCGCCGGGGGTGTACCCAGTGCCACCCCGGCCCGGGTGCCCGTCCCACTGACCCGGCCACCGCCGGCGGCCACACTGTGAGGTGTACGGCTGACGGGACGGACGGAGCAGACGATGGGTGCGAGGGCGCGGAGTGCCGTGTCGGCGGGGCTGCGCGGGCTCTGGGTGGCCACGGCCGGGTTCGCCGGGTCCCTCACCCTGTTCCTGCTGTCGGTGTTGTCGATCGTGTTCGTGGTGGCCGGGATCGGCGCCGTGACCACGCCCTGGGTCCTCGGGCTCGTACGGCACTGGGCGAACTGGCGGCGGGCCGTCGCCGCGGAGTGGTGCGCCGTGCGCATCCCGGCCACGTACCGGCCGCTCCCGGACGATCCGCGCGGCGGGGTCGTCGGGCAGGTCGAGCGGTGCCGGCTGCTCCTCTCGGACCCGGCGACCTGGCGGGACCTGCGGTGGCTGCTCGTCGACATGACGGCCGGGTTCGTCACCGCCCTGCTGCCGGCGGCGCTGATTTTCTACCCGGTCGAGGGGTACGCCCTCGCGGCCGGGCTGTGGCGGGTCTTCACGGACGGCACGTACGTCGGCTGGTGGTACGGGTTCGTGCCGGTCGGCGGCCAGGGGACGGCCCTGCTCGCCGCGCTCCTCGGCACGGCGCTGCTCGTCACCGGCCTGTTCGTCGCGCCCGCGCTGCTGCGGGTCCACTTCCTGCTGACCCGGTACGTGCTCGCGCCCGCCGCCGGTGAACTGGAGCAGCGCGTACGGGTGTTGACCGAGACGCGGCGGGACGCCGTGGACACCTCGGCGGCCGAGCTGCGGCGCATCGAGCGCGATCTGCACGACGGGGCGCAGGCCCGGCTGGTCGCGGTCGGCATGGACCTCGGCACGGTCGAGGCGCTGATGGAGAAGAACCCGGCGAAGGCCAGGGAGCTGCTCGCGCAGGCCCGGCAGTCGTCCGCGGAGGCGCTGACCGAGCTGCGGGACCTGGTGCGCGGGATCCATCCGCCGGTGCTCGCCGAGCGCGGACTCGGTGACGCGGTACGGGCGTTGGCGCTGCGGCTGCCGGTGCGGGCGGAGGTGGAGGTGGAGACGGCAGGGCGGGCCGACGCCCCGGTCGAGTCGGCCGCGTACTTCGCCGTCAGCGAGGCCCTCACCAACGCCGTGAAGCACGCGGGAGCGGACCGGATCTGGGTCGACATCGCGCACACCGACGGTTACCTGCGGATCGCCGTCACCGACAACGGCGGGGGCGGCGCGGTGCTCGCGGCCGGCGGCGGGCTGAGCGGGATCGAGCGCAGGCTCGGTACATTCGACGGTGTCCTCGCCGTCAGCTCCCCCGTCGGCGGTCCGACCATGGTCACCATGGAGATCCCTTGCGTGTTGTCCTAGCCGAAGACCTGTTCCTGCTGCGGGACGGTCTGGTGCGGATGCTCGAGGCGTACGACTTCGAGATCGCCGCCGCCGTCGAGAGCGGCCCCGAACTCACCAAGGCGCTCGCGGAGTTGAACCCGGACGTCGCCGTGGTCGACGTACGGCTGCCGCCGTCGCACACCGACGAGGGGTTGCAGTGCGCGCTGGCGGCGCGGCGGGAGCGGCCCGGGCTTCCGGTGCTCGTGCTCTCCCAGCACGTGGAGCAGTTGTACGCGCGTGAGCTGCTCGCCGACGGCACCGGCGGGGTCGGATATCTGCTGAAGGACCGGGTGTTCGACGCGGACCAGTTCATCGACGCGGTGCGGCGGGTGGCCGGGGGCGGGACCGCGATGGATCCGCAGGTGATTCAGCAGCTGCTGTCGCGGCGGGCCGCGGACGCGCCGCTCGGCGGGCTCACCCCGCGGGAACTGGACGTGCTGGAGCTGATGGCGCAGGGCCGGTCGAACGCGGCGATCGCGGGGCAGTTGGTCGTCACCGAACGGGCCATCGCCAAACACACGTCCAATATCTTCGCCAAACTGGGACTGCCTGTTTCCGACGACGACAATCGGCGGGTGCTGGCGGTACTCGCCTATCTGGACCAGGGACCGGATCAAGGCCGCCGATAAATCTGGGCAGTCGACTGAACACGGCCGCCTCCCGTTGCGTACGTAGTCCCATGGGACGCACCTCACGGAAACGGCGCTCTTCGCTGGCGACGCGGATGACCGTCGCGTCGGCCGCACTGCTCCTGGGCGGAGGTGGGCTGGTCGCGGTCAACGTGTACGCGTCGGCCCATGAGGACCCGGGGCAGGCAGCGGGCAGCGGGACGCGGCAGCAAGGACAACAGCAACAGCAACAAGTGGCCACCATCGACTGTCCGGACGTCGGCAACGCGCTGCCCGACGTCCCCGACGGCGCGCGCGGCCGGGTCGACGGCGAACTGGCCGCGCTGGACAGCCAGATCACGGCGGCCTATCAGCGGCTCGCCTCGACCCGGGACGCCGCGGCCCAGGACCCGGACTTCGTGCAGAACAGCATCCTGGGCCCGCTGAAGGACAAGCGCGGCGCGGTGCTCGGCCGCATCGGGCAGGACATCCGGCGCTCCGGCGGCACCCCGCCGGGGCAGCTCGACCAGATGGCGGCCTGCACCGGGCGCTCGCCGGAGCAGCCCCGGCAGCCGGCGCCGCAACCGTCGCGGCAGCCCGGCGGCCCGGCCTCCCCGGGCGGGAGCCCGGCCCCGTCGCAGCCGTCCGGGAGCACCGGCGGAGGCAACGGCCCCGACGCGAGCGACTTCGTCGACATCACCTCGGTCCAGCCCAACGTCGTGGCGGCCCGCAACCGGCGCGCGGCCTCGCGCGGCACCTTCACGACGGCCTGCGGACGCAACGAGAACGGCAAATTCAATCCGGACAATGTCATCGTCGCGCCCGGTGTGAGCAATGGCGCTCACCATATGCACGACTACGTGGGGAATCAGGCGACGGACGCTTTCTCCAGCGACGACGATCTCGCGAACGGACGGACCAGCTGCCGCAATCAGGGGGACAGGTCGACCTATTACTGGCCGGTCCTCAGGCTGCAGAACGGAAAGGCCGGGGCGGACGCGGGCGCGGACGGCGGTGGAAAGGACCAGAACGTCGGCGAGATCCAGACGCCTTCCTCCGTGACCTTGACATTCGACGGGAATCCGACCAGCAAGGTCGTGGCGATGCCGCGCTTCCTGCGGATCATCACGGGCGACGCGAAGGCCTTCACCAACGGTGACGCGAACGCCAACGCCTCGTGGAGCTGCACCGGGTTCGAGAACCGGCAGCTGAAGGAGAAGTACCCGATCTGCCCGCGCGGTTCGAAGGTCGTGCGCACCTTCCGCTTCCAGAGCTGCTGGGACGGGGTGAACGCCGACAGCGCCAACCACCGTACGCACGTCGCCTTCGAGGACCCGCGCACCGGCGCCTGCCCGGGCGGTTTCAAGGCGATCCCGCAGCTGGTGCAGCGCATCGTCTACAGCGTGCCGCCGGGGCCGGGATTCGCGGTCGACTCCTTCCCCGAGCAGCTGCACAAGCCGGGCACCGACCACGGTGACTTCATCAACGTCTTCGACGACAGGCTGATGCGGCGCGTGGCGAGCTGCGTCAACCGGGGCGACCGCTGCACCTGACCGGCCGCCCCCTCGGAGCCGCTGCGTGGCCTGCTCAATGGTGACCGTCGTGCCCGGAGCGGGCACTCTCCCCGCCCCCACCACCACTACTCCCCGAGTGGTGCGAGGAGGCCCGCTCCACGGTCCCGCCGAGCCGGCCGCGCAGCTGTGTCACGACGCGCTCCGCGCCGACCACGACCCATTTGCGGCCGACGAGGTAGGTGCCGCCGTAGTCGTCGGCCGCGTCCAGCCACTCGGCCTGGCCGCGGTCGGTGGCGAAGGTGGCGAGGATGTAACGCCGCTCGCCCTCGCCGCAGTGGGCCTGGCGCAGTTCGGCCGCGTCGGTCCTGATGTCGGGCCGGCAGCCCGCCGTGCGCGCCAGCTGCTCCAGCGAGCCGCGCGCCGTCCGGGGGGTCTTCGGCCCCTCGTCGTGCCCGCCGCACCCGGTCACGGCCGCGACCACCAGGGCACCTGCCACCAGCAACTTCCTCATCCCGCACTCCTGTCCCACAAGACTCCGGTACGCCGACACGTTCCCGCCAGCTCCGTACGCACCGTTGAGCGTGGACCTGCGCCCCGGTTACCGTGCGCCGCACCATCCGCGACGCTGGGGGTTACAGACATGTCCGCGCCAACGCGACGCACGGTTCTGGGCACAGCAGGCGCCATCGGGCTCGGCACGGCCCTGGGGGTGGGCGTGCCGGCCGCTCAGGCGGCGCCGCACGCACTTGATACGGCTCCGGCCCTCGCCGCGCTCAAAAGGCAACTGCCGCACCACGCGGACCAGTTCAGACTCAGACTGGTGCCCGCGCAGGGCGGCGCGGACCGATTCCGGGTGTCCGGGACACGAGGCCGCGTCGAGGTGTACGGAACGACCCCGGCGGTGCTGCTCGCCGGGGTCCACTGGTATCTGAAGTACGTCTGCCGGGCGCACATCGCCTGGAACGGCAGCCAGCTGGACCTGCCGCGCACCCTCCCGGCGCCCGGCCGCCCCCTGGAGCGGTCGACGGCCCTGCCGCACCGGTTCGCGCTGAACGACACCAACGACGGCTACACCGCGCCGTTCGCCGGCTGGGCGTACTGGGAGCGCATGATCGACGTGCTCGCGCTGCACGGCTGCAACGAGGTGCTCGTCATCGCGGGCATGGAAGCCGTGTACCACCGGCTCCTCAAGGACTTCGGGTACAGCGACGAGGAGTCGCGGGCCTGGCTCCCGGCCCCCTCGCACCAGCCGTGGTGGCTGCTCCAGAACCTCTCCGGGTACGGCGGCCCGCTCTCCCCCGAACTCATCGCCGAGCGCGCCGAGTTGGGCCGGAAGATCACCGACCGGCTGCGGGAGCTCGGGATGCGGCCCGTCATGCCCGGCTACTACGGCCATGTGCCCAAGGGGTTCGTCGGGCGCAACGGCGGCGACGCGCACGTCGTGCCGCAGGGCGTCTGGCACGGCTTCGAGCGCCCCGACTGGCTCGACCCGCGCACGACGTCGTTCGCGAAGGTCGCCGAGGCGTTCTACGGGCACCAGAAGGACCTCTTCGGCGAGATCGACGCCTTCAAGATGGACCTGCTGCACGAGGGCGGCACCGCCGGTGACGTGCCCGTCCCGGACGCGGCCCGCGGCGTGGAGAGCGCGTTGCAGAAGAACCGGCCGGGAGCCACCTGGGTCATCCTCGGCTGGGAGGCGAACCCGCTGCCCGAGCTGCTCGACGCCATCGACAAGAAGAAGATGCTGATCGTCGACGGGGTCTCCGACCGGTTCACCTCCGTCACCGACCGCGAGAAGGACTGGGGCGGCACCCCGTACGCGTTCGGCACGATCCCCAACTTCGGCGGGCGCACGACGATCGGGGCCCGCGCCCACATCTGGAACGAGAAGTTCTTCGCCTGGCGCGACAAGCCGGGCAGCGCGCTCACCGGCACCGCCTACATGCCGGAGGGCACCGACCGCGACCCGGCCGCCTTCGAGCTGTGGTCCGAACTCGCCTGGACCGACCGCAGACCGGACCGGGCCGCGTGGTTCGCCGGGTACGCCGATCTCCGGTACGGCCGCCGCGACAGGGACGCCCGCAGCGCCTGGCGGGCCCTGCACGAGACGGCGTACCAGCAGCACGCCGTGGAGCGCTCCGACCCGCACGACTCGCTCTTTGCCGCCCGCCCGGACCTCGCGGCCGACCGCGCCGCCTACTACGCGCCGCGCGCCCTCACCTACGACCCGGGCCGCTTCGACGCGGCGTTCTCCGGGCTCCTGGGCGTGGCCAAGGACCTGCGGGGCAGCCAGGCCTACAAGTACGACCTCGTCGACGTGGCCCGGCAGGCGCTCGCGCACCGCAGCCGCCAGTTGCTGCCCCAGCTCAAGGCCGCGTACGCCGACAAGGACCAGGCCCGCTTCAAGGACCTCGCCACGCTGTGGCTGAAGCTGATGCGCCTGTCGGACGACGTCACGGGCACGCACGGCGCGTTCCTGCTCGGCCCGTGGATCCAGGACGCCAGGACGATGGCGACCAGCGAGGCCGAGCGCGCCGAGTTCGAGCGCTGCGCCAAGGTCCTCATCACCGTGTGGGGCGACCGGGCCACCTCCGACCCGGGCAACCTGCACGAGTACGGCAACCGTGAGTGGCACGGCCTGATGGCCGACTTCTACCTCCCGCGCTGGCAGAAGTGGCTCGACGAACTCCAGGACGCGCTCGCGGCCGGACGGACGCCCGTGCCGGTCGACTGGTTCGCGTTCGAGGAGCCGTGGACGCGGGAGCGCAAGGACTACCCGCTGCGGCCGTACGGGGACGCGTACCGGACGGCCGCGCGGGTGCGGGACGTGCTCGCGCGCGCCCCCTACCAGGGCGCCGTGACGGTCACGGCGGAGCCGCCCGCGTTCCCGCCGGGCGGCCACGCGCGCGTGGCCGCCACCTTCCACAACGTCAACGGCCTGCGGGCGACCGGCCGCGTCGACTTCACCCTGAAGGGCATCGACGCCACGCCCGAGCACGGCACGTCGCTGCCCCGGGTGGCCCCAGCAGGCGAGGGCACGGTGTCCTGGCTGGCGAGCGCGCCGGAGACCCCGCTCGACACGCCACTGCGCCCGCTGCCGTACACGGTCGAGGTCCGGTACGGGCCGCAGGGCGAGCCGCGGGTCACGTACGAGCACAAGGGCACGCTGTTCGAGGCGGGGCCGCTGGACGCGGGCTGGAAGACATACAGCAACAACGCGGCGGTCTTCGGACAGCTGGGCGACCGGTTCGCCGTCGACGGTGGCGGCGCCGACCTGTGGAAGGGGACGACGGAGTTCGGCACGGCGTACCGCGAGGGCGCCTTCACGGACGGCTCGTCGGCGGTGCTGCGGGTGGACACGCAGGCGGTGACGGGCGCCTGGGCGCGGGCGGGCATCATCGTCCGCAACTCCCTGGCCACACCCGGCTCGCCGGGCTTCCTCAACCTGTCCGTGACGCCGTCCAACGGTGTCGTGCTCTCCTACGACACGAACGGCGACGGCACGCTCGACACCTACCAGCGGATCACCGGCGTCAAGGCGCCGGTGCTGCTGCGGCTGACCCGCGCGGGCGGTTCGTACACCGGCGCCTGCTCCACGGACGGCGGGACCACCTGGCGGACCGTCGCGACCGTGCCCGTGCCGGGGGCGGCGGCCACCCAGGACGTGGGCCTCTTCATGACCGCGACGAACGGCGGGAACGGGGCGCGCGGCACCGTCGAATTCAGTGGCTGGCAGCTCACGCCGGCGCCGGGGGCGTAGGAGACTGGGCGGGACCCATCGCGTCGAACGGAACAACGGGAGTCCCGCCCATGGCCGAACCCATCGCAGCCGCCACCGTCGCCAACCTCCGCGACCTGGGTGGCACCCCGCTGGCCGGCGGCCGCCGGGTGCGCCCGGGGCTCGTCCTGCGCTCCGGGCAGCTGGACCGGCTCGACCCGACGGCGGACCCGAGGTTCGCGGCGCTCGGCATCCGCACGATCCTGGATCTGCGCACCGACGCCGAGCGTGCCGAGCACCCGGACAAGGCCCCGGACGGGGTGCGCCTGCTGACGGCCGACGCGCTCGCCGACAAGCTGGCGCAGGCCGGGGTCGCCCCGGCGGCGGCCCAGCTGAAGGAGATCCTCACCGATCCGGAGCGCGCGGAGCGGGAGCTGGGCGGCGGCAAGGCGCAGGCCCGGTTCGCGGACACCTACCGGGCGCTGGTCTCCACCGGCTCGGCGCAGGCCGCCTACCGCACGCTGCTGCTCGAACTGGCGGCGCCGGACGCGGGCCCGCTGCTGTTCCACTGCACCGCGGGCAAGGACCGCACGGGCTGGGGCGCGACCGTGCTCCTCTCGCTGCTCGGCGCGGACGACGCCACGATCGAGGCCGAGTACCTGTCGGTGAACGCGGCGGTGCGCGCGGCGTTCGCCCCGCTCGTCCAGGGCTTCACGGCGCAGGGCGGCGACCCGGACGTGGCGCTCGCGGTGATCGGCGTCACGCCCGCGTACCTGCGGGCGGCCCAGGACGAGGTGGCGGCCAGGTACGGAGACATGGAGACGTACGTCCGTGAGGGGCTGTCGGTGCCGGACGAGACGGTGTCGGCGCTCAGAAAGCGGTTGACGTCCACCGGCTGATCTTCGAGTGTGGCCCGATGAGCACTGAGAGCGACGCGTGGGAAGAGCGGATCGCCGCCGCGTGGGCCACGATCGACGACTATGACGAAGAGAGGTCCGGGGAGTTCCGGGCCCTCATCGACGAGCTGGCCGCGGAGTTGCCCGCCGACAGCCCCGTGGGCGCCTTCGAGCGGGCCGGTGCCTTCGACTCCACCGGCCACTCGGACAAGGCGGTACCGCTCTACCAGGAGGCGCTGCGGCTCGGCCTCTCCGGGTACCGCGGACGCCGCGCGAGGATCCAACTGGCCAGTTCCCTGCGGAACGTGGGGCGGCCCGAGGAGGGCGTGGCGCTTCTGGAGCCCGAATTGACGGCGCCGAGCGACGAGTTGGACGACGCCGTGCGGGCCTGCCTCGCGCTGTGCCTGTCGTCCCTCGGCCGTGACCGGGAGGGCCTGTCCCTGGTCCTGGAGGCGCTGGCCCCGCATCTGCCGCGGTACCAGCGGTCGATGGCCCGCTACGCGCGGGCCCTGGTGCAGCCCGGCTGAGAGCCTGTCTTCGAACCCCCGTCGCGGGCGGGCACCGCGGTGACCATCGCACGATTCGCTCGTTCTGCTGAACGTGCAGTCAAAGGTGCAGCAACCCAGTCCCCCGCCCGCCGGCGGCGCCGACGTCATCGACGTGGAGCAGGCCGAGGCAGCCCTGGTCGAGCACTATCCCCGCCTCGTCCGCCTCGCCTACCTGGTCCTGCCGCCCGGCCTGGGGCGCAACCGCCGCGTGCTGAGCGCCCACTCCCTCGCCCAGCGGGCGCTCCCGCGCGGCCGGACGGCGACCGCGCCGCCGAGCCTCCCCGCCCAGCGCGGCACCGCACCGCGCACCGGTGACCCGGGCTACGCCTATGTACGCCTGCGGGTGTTGCGCAGCGCCCTCGACGCGGGGCTCCCGCTGCGCCGCGCGGCCTGGCCCAGGCGGGCCCAGCTGCCGCCGCTGCTGCCGCAGGTGTGGGGCCTGCGCCTGTTCCCCAAGTCCGGCGGCGCCGACGAACTCGCCCTGGACCAGCGGCTGTCGGCGCTCAGCGGACCGGCCCGCGCCGCGTACGTGCTGCGCGGCCTGGAGCACCTCGACGGCGCCGCCGTCCGCACCGTGCTGACCGCGGCGGGCTGCACCGCCGAGGACGCGGCCACCGCGCTGAGCCAGGCGGACGCGGTCGAGGGCGGGTTCGCCCTGCTGGAGTCCCCCGAGTTCGACCCGTGCTCCCTGCACGCGCGGCCCACCGATCTGATGCGCCGCCGCCAGCACGCCAAGGCGGCGCTCGCGGCCCTCGCGGCGCTCCTGGTCTGCGGCGCGCTGCTCGGTCTGCCCGGTGAGGGGTGGAGCCCGGACGGCGCGGCGGCGCCCCCGTACGCCAGGAACCCCGCGGGCCAAGCAGCTCTGGATCCGGCCAGGTTGACGCGGGTGGCGCCCGGGGCGTGGCAGACGTCGGCCCGCACCGACTTCTCCGTGTGGCCCGCGCGCGGCGCCCTCGCCGGTGACTCGGCACTGCTGCGCCGCGCCCTCGCCGTGTGGGCGCGGCCCGGCGAGAGCGTCCAGGTCTCGGCGACCCCCGGCACCCCGGCCGGCGCCCCGCCGGGACCCGCGCAGCTGCTCTACGCGGGCGAGGTCGACCGGGCCCGCGTCGTGCTGTTCTACGACGGCCTGCGCATCGTCCGCTATGCCGAGCCGGAGCGGGGCACGAACGGCGCCGCCCTCGACTTCGCCCGGGTCGACGGGGCGGACGCCCCGCAGGCGGCCGCCGTCGTCGTCGACCGCACCGACGGCAACGTCCGCTATCTGACGGCTCCCTGGGTGACCGGCGCCGCGGTCCGTGATCTGCTGGAGCGAGGCGGCGAGGCCCAGCGCCTGCCGCGTACGAAGGACGGTGTGACCTCCCCCTTCCCCAGCCCGGCCGTCACCCCCACCGACCGGCCCTGCACCGGGTGGAACGCGCTGGCCCTCACCGACGCGGCGGGCACCCGGTACGCCACCGACCTCGGCGAACTCGTGCCCGCGCACCTCACGTCCGGCTCTCCGGACGCGCCGCACGAGGCCGGGCCCGCGGACTGGGCGGCGACAGCCTGCTCCCTCGCCGCGGCCCGCTCGCACGGGGTGCGCTCCGTCAACTCCTGGGCGTACGCCCGGCAGTCGCTGCCCGAGGGGAACGGGACGGCCGAATGGGTGTGCACCCGCGCCGAGACCTGGCGGGGCGGCGGCCCCCGTACGCTGGCGCTGTTCCGGGCGCCGGGCGCGGGCGCGGCGGTCCTCGCGGCCAAGTCGGAGGGCTCCGCGGCGTGCGGCGGGCGGGCCCCCGTGGTCCTGGCCGGGGTGCGCTGGAAGTCCCGTGCGGGGAACTGGTACCTGATCGCCGGCGGCAGCAAACAGGTCGGCTCCGTCACCGCGGCCGGCTCCACCGCCACGGGGAACATGCTGGCCGCGCGGGTCGCACGGGGCGCGCAGGTGACGCTGACCGGCGCCACCACGGGCGGCGCCAAGGTGTCGCCTCTGCGGTAGGCAGCACCCACGAAGACTTGTACGACAAAAGTCCGGCCCGAGGGGTGTACCGCTCGGGCTACCCGTCAGTACATTGACGCCATGTCTAATACGCGCGTCCCGCTGAAGGCACGCCAGGTGTCCTTCGCCTGGGACCGGACCCCCCTGCACTGGATACCGGCCGATCCCTTCGCCACGCACACCATCAACGTGCTGCATCTGCTGCTGCCCGCGGGCGAGCGCTGGTTCGTGCACGTCTACAAGCAGGTCCTGCCTCTCATCAAGGACGACCGGCTGCGCGCGGACGTCATCGGGTTCATCGGCCAGGAGGCCATGCACGCCCAGGCGCACGACGAGGTGCTGCCGCACCTGAAGGAGCTCGGGCTCGATCCGACGCCGTACACGGCACAGGTGGACTGGTTCTTCGAGAAGCTGCTCGGGGACCGGACGCTGCCGCCGGGCAGGGCGCGCCGGTGGTGGCTGATGGAGCGGGTCGCGCTGATCGCCGCGATCGAGCACTACACCGCGTTCCTCGGCAACTGGGTGCTGAACGCGGAGGAGCTGGACCGGCGCGGCGCCGACCCGACCATGCTCGATCTGCTGCGCTGGCACGGCGCCGAGGAGGTCGAGCACCGGTCCGTCGCCTTCGAGCTGTTCGAGCACCTCGACGGCGGCTACCGGCGCCGGGTGCGCACCTGGGCGACCGCGTTCACGGCGCTGGTCTTCCTGTGGCAGCGCGGCTCGCGCTTCTTCATGGCGAACGATCCGACGCTGCCCGACGGCAAGGCCACGTTCAAGGACTTCCACCGGGGCGGCAAGCAGGGCGTGCTGCCGTCGACCGGCGCCATGATGCGGTCCATACCCCGCTATCTGAGCCGGAGTTACCACCCCGAGCAGGAGGGGGACACCGCGCAGGCCGTCGCCTATCTCGCCGCCTCGCCCGCCGCGACCGCCGCCGAGGCCCGCTCCGCGGGAGCCGCGCGATGAGCCCGCGCACCCTCCGCACGGCCGTCGTCGTCGCCGGTGGAGCGCTCGTCGTGCGCGGCGCGCTGCGCCGCCGCATCCGCAGGTCTCCGCTGTGGCCGCTGCCCGCCCTTGAGGAGCCGGTCTCGGGGCGCCCGCGGGCCCGCGCGCTGCGCCTGCTCGTCACCGGGCGCGAGGAGGTGGCCGACGGCGTCGTCCGGCTCCGCCTCGAAGGGCACGGGCTGCCCGCCTGGGAGCCGGGCGCGCACCTCGATCTCCTCCTGCCCTCCGGCCTCGTACGGCAGTACTCGCTGTGCGGCGACCCGCAGGACACCTCCTCGTACACCGTCGCCACCCGGCTGATCCCGGCGGACCAGGGCGGGCGTGGCGGGTCGCGCGAGGTGCACGAGCGGTTGCGGGAGGGTGCGGAGGTGGAGGTGCGCGGGCCGCGCAACCGGTTCCCGCTCACCGTGGACGCACCCGCCCATCTCTTCGTCGTGGGCGGCATCGGCATCACCCCGGTGCTGCCGATGCTGCGGGCCCTGGAGGCGCGCGGCGCGCAGTGGAGACTGCTGTACGGGGGCCGCACGCGGGCCTCGATGCCGTTCCTGGAGGAGATCGAGAAGCTCGGCGGCCGGGCGGGCCGGGTGACCGTCGTCGCCGAGGACACCGACGGGCTGCCGGACCTCGCCGCCGCGCTCGGGGCGACCGCGCCGGGCACGGCCGTGTACTGCTGCGGCCCCGAGGGGCTGATGGCGGCGGTGGAGACGGCGCTGCCCGCCCACTGCTCCCTGCATCTGGAGCGGTTCGCGCCGCACGGCTCGGGCGAGGGGAACGGGCCCTTCGAGGTCGAACTGCGGCGCAGCGGCAAGGTGGTCGACGTATCCGCCGGCAGCACGGTCCTGGCGGCGGTCCGCGCCGAGCTGCCGCACGTCTCGTACTCCTGCGAGCAGGGCTTCTGCGGGACGTGCCGACAGCGGGTCCTGGCGGGCGAGATCGAGCACCGCGACGAGTTCCTCACCGACGCCGAACGCGACGACTCGATGCTGATCTGTGTCTCGCGGGCGCGCGGCGAGCGCCTCGTCCTGGACCTGTAGGAGGGTGCGCGGGCCGGCCCGCGGCGGCTGCCCGGCGGGCCGTGGCCGCTCGGTAGAGTGTTCGGTATGACAACCGGGGTGCGGCGCAGGATGGGTGTCGAGGAGCGGCGGCGGCAGTTGATCGGGGTCGCCCTCGAACTGTTCAGCCACCGCTCCCCCGACGAGGTCTCCATCGACGAGATAGCGGCCGCCGCGGGCATCTCACGGCCGCTGGTCTACCACTACTTCCCGGGCAAACTCAGCCTGTACGAGGCCGCGTTGAAGCGGGCGGCCGAGGATCTGGCGGGCCGGTTCGAGGAACCGCAGGACGGGCCGCTCGGGGTCCGGCTGCTGCGGGTGATGGGCCGGTTCTTCGACTTCGTGGACGAGCACGGGCCGGGTTTCTCTGCGCTGATGCGCGGGGGTCCGGCGGTCGGCTCCTCGGCGACGAACGCGCTCATCGACTCGGTCCGCCAGGCGGCGTACGTGCAGATCCTCGCGCATCTGGACGTGGTGGCGCCGTCCCCGCGGCTGGAGCTCGTGGTCCGCTCGTGGATCTCGCTGGCCGAGTCGACGGCGCTGATCTGGCTGGACGGGCGGCGCATCCCGCGCGAGGAGCTCCAGCTCCAGCTGGTCCACGACTTCGCGGCGCTCGCCGCGGTCAGCGCCGCCTACGACCCGGAGATGGGGGCGCTGGTGCGCGACATCTTCCGCGACGAGCCGGCCGACGGCCCGTTCGCGGACCTGCTCACCCGCCTCACCACGCTCGCCCCCTGAGAGCCTGTCTCCTCAGAGGCCGGCAGAAACGCTTCAGCCGCGCGCCGACCGGTAGGCGGGCTCCAAGTCCCGTACCTCCACGGACAGATGGACCCCTGCGGCCTCCTTGATGTGCCCGGGCAGCAGCGCGAGGACGGACTCGACGAGGGCCGCCTTGGCCTCCTCGGTGCGCCCGGCGAGCAGGGCGATCTCGACGTGCACCAGGGACGCCTCCTCGGCCCCGTCGCCGACGATCGTCTCCTCCGCGCGCCGGAACCGCGTCTTGCAGGCCGGGATCCGCGCGGCGACCGTGTCGACGCAGGCCGTGTGCACGGCGCCGGCGAGACCTGGCCGGTCGAGGCGGCCGTCGAGGTCCGCGGAGTGGTCGACGGTGATCTGAGGCATGGGTGCTCCGTGAGTGAGGCGTCCTGCGGTGCTGTCACCGATCACCTTCGCGGTGATCGTGCGGGCGCACAACTCTCGTCCCGCGAAGCGGACACCCGCGGCCCCGGGACACTCGCCGCGGCTGTACGGCTGTACGGCTGTACGGCTGTACGGCTACGCGGTTGAAACTCCGGCTACGTCTACGTCTACGTCTACGTCTACGTCTACGGGGAGACCTCCGGGCTGAGCCGCAGGGCCAAGAGGGCGATGTCGTCGGCGCGGTCGGCGCCGAAGCAGGAGAGGAGGGTGTCGCAGAGCGCGTCCGGGGCGGCGGGGGCGGCGCTCGCGGCGGCGCCGAGCTGTCTCATCGAGACGGCGAGGTCCGTGCCGCGGGTCTCGATGAGGCCGTCGGTGACCATGAGGAGCCGCTCACCGGGCGCGAACTCCACCTCGGTGGGCTCGGGGTGGGGCAGGCCGAGGCCGAGCAGCGGGCCCGCCGCGTCGATGTAGTGGGCGGGGCCCTGGTGGGGCACGCGCAGCGGCGGGATGTGGCCCGCGTTCGCGACGGTGGCGCGGCCGGTCACCGGGTCGACGAGGGCCAGGCAGAGGGTGGCCGAGCTCTCGGGGTGGTAGTGCTGGAACATCTGGTCGAGCCGGGTGACGAGCCGGCCCGGGTGCGGGTCCTCGATGCTGTACGCGCGCAGCGCGTGCCGGATCTCGACCATGACCGTGGCCGCGTCGAGCGAGTGTCCGACGACGTCTCCGATGCCGACGAGGATCCCGGCGGGGGTGGGCAGCGCCGCGTAGAAGTCGCCCCCTATCTCGGTCTGCTGGGAGGCGGGCACGTAGCGGAAGGCGACGTCGACGCCGGGCAGCCGGGGCAGTTGGGCGGGGAGGAAGCTGCGTTGCAGGGTGAGGGCGACGTGGCGCTCCCGCTCGTACATGAGGAGGGGTTCGGCGGCGAGGGCGGTGGCGCGGGCGAGCTGTGCGACGAGCGGGCCGGTCTGTCCGGCCGGGTCGGGGGCGACGGGGGTGGCCAGGCAGACCGGGAGGTGGCGGGCGCGGGTGCGCGCGAGGACCAGCCGGACGTCGCCGGGCCCGAAGTACGCGGCAGGCCACATCGAGCCGGGCACGATCGTGCTCCGCACCCCGCCGGGCGCGCACACCACGCTCCGGGCGATCGCGGCCACCTGCTCGCGCGCGACGGCGTCGGGCGCGGTGGCCCGCGCGCTGTGCCGGGAGAGACCGGCGTGCACGTCACCGTCGTCGCCGAGGACGAAGACGGCGGCGCTCTGCCGGGTGAGCCGGGCCGTCGCCTCGGCCGCGGTGGTGGCCAGTTCGAGGAGGCAGCGCGCGCCCTGCACGTCCACGACCGTCTCGGAGAGCAGCGCGAGCCGGTCGAACTGGCCCTGCGCGTCGGTGAGTTCGCGGGCGCCGCGGAGCGCTGCCCGGACCACGGCGCGGATCTCCTCCGGCTCGGCCGGCACCGTCAGATACGCCTCGCCGCCCGCGTCGAGCGCGCGGCAGCGGTCGCCGGGCCCGGACGGCCGTGCGGAGAAGTGGACGACGGGGATCCCGGCGAGCAGGGGCAGCGCCTTGACCCGGCGGCACAGCTCGAACCCGCTGAGGTCGGGCAGGCCCACGTCGACGAGGGCCACGTCCGGCAGGGACCCGGCCCGCAGGCGGGCGTCGAGCTCGATCAGGGCCTCGCTCGCGGAGGCGACGGGGATGACGACGTGCCCGGCCCTGCTCAGTACGGCGCCCATGGCATAGCGGTTGGCGGGGGTGTCGTCGACCACCAGGACCGTACTGCGCTGGTCGGTTCTTGGCTGCTGGGCTGTGGTGTTCACGAGGCGGCCCCCTCGGGGCAGAGCGGGGCGGGCCCCTTGGCCCACTTGGTCCAAGTTACCGCCGAGCGCGGGCCTGCGGGACTCCTGTCGGCGCAGCTTCACCGTTCCGGGTGGCTCCCGCCCGACGTCGTGGACCCGCAGGGCACTTCCCGCTCCGCGCCCAGTCGGTGTGCAATACGGCATGTGACCGGTAAGGTCCCGTCCCGTGACCGCACGTCTTGCCGACATAGCAGCTCAAGCGGGGGTCAGCGAAGCGACCGTCAGCCGCGTGCTCAACGGCAAGCCCGGCGTCGCCGCGGCCACCCGTCAGTCCGTGCTCGCCGCGCTCGACGTGCTCGGCTACGAGCGGCCGGTGCGGTTGCGCCGGCACAGCGCGGGCCTGGTCGGCCTGATCACGCCCGAGTTGGAGAACCCGATCTTCCCGGCGCTCGCCCAGGTCGTCGTCCAGGCGCTGACCCGGCAGGGGTACACACCGGTCCTCGCCACCCAGACGCCCGGCGGCTCCACCGAGGACGAGCTGACGGAGATGCTGGTCGACCGCGGGGTCAGCGGCATCATCTATGTGTCGGGGCTGCACGCCGACACCACGGCGGACACCCGGCGCTACGAGCGGCTGCACGGCCAGGGCGTCCCATTCGTCCTCGTCGACGGCTTCTCGCCGACGGTGGCGGCCCCCTTCATCTCCCCCGACGACCGGGCCGCGGCCCGGCTCGCGGTGACGCATCTGGTCTCGCTCGGCCACACCCGCGTCGGCCTGGCGCTCGGCCCCCGCCGCTTCGTGCCCGTGCAGCGGAAGATCGAGGGCTTCGTCCGCACGATGAAGGAGCTGCTGGCCCTGGACCCGGACGAGGTCGAGCGGGAGCTGGTCCAGCACTCCCTCTACACGCTGGAGGGCGGTCAGGCCGCGGCGGCGGCGCTCCTGGACCGCGGCTGCACGGCGGTGATCTGCGCGAGCGACATGATGGCACTGGGTGCCATCCGGGCGGTGCGGGAGCGGGGCCTGGACGTGCCGGCGGACGTCTCGGTGGTGGGCTTCGACGATTCGCCGCTGATCGCGTTCACCGATCCGCCGCTGACCACGATCCGTAAGCCCGTGCACGCGATGGGTCAGGCGGCCGTCAACGCGCTGCTGGAGGAAGTCGGGGGCACACCCGCCCCACAGAGCGAGTTCGTGTTCATGCCGGAGCTGGTGGTCCGGGGGTCGACCGCCTCGTCCCCCGGGGTCCGCCCTCGTCCGTAGGGCGTAGAGGATGCGCCGGGAACCCGACCGAGGGATGATCGGACGCAGGGCCGATATCTGGCAGACTCTGTGCCTATGGGTGAAACGACCGTGACGACACTGGAAGGCCGAGAGGGGCCCACCACGTCACCCATCGCGGACGATCGCGACGGGCGGGCGGAGCACGGCGTGTCAGGGTTCGTGCACCGCCTGCGCACCCCACGGCGTCCCCGCCTCTGGTTCGAGATCCTTCTCATCGCGGTGAGTTACTGGACCTACTCCCTGATCCGCAACGCGGTCCCGGAGCAGCGGGCCGAGGCGCTGCGCAACGCGGACTGGATCTGGCGCGTGGAGCAGCACCTCGGGATCGCCGTCGAGCAGAGCGTCAACTCGGCGGTGAACTCGGTGAGTTGGCTCATCGTGGGGATGAACTACTACTACGCGACACTGCACTTCGTCATCACGATCGGTGTGCTGGTGTGGCTGTTCCGCTGCCATCCGGGCCGGTACGCGGCGGCGCGTCTGGTGCTGTTCGCCACCACCGCCGTGGCGCTGGTCGGTTATTACTTCTATCCGCTGGCGCCGCCGCGGCTGATGACCGGCGGCCACTTCATCGACACCGTCGCCGTCCACCAGACGTGGGGCTCGATGGCCTCCGGCAACCTGAAGAGCATGTCGAACCAGTACGCGGCGATGCCGTCGATGCACATCGGCTGGTCGCTCTGGTGCGGCCTGACGATCTTCGCGCTCGCGTCGGTGCCGTGGGTGCGGGTGCTCGGTCTCCTGTACCCGGCACTGACCCTCGTCGTCATCGTCTCCACGGCCAACCACTTCTGGCTCGACGCGGTGGGCGGCATGCTCTGCCTGGCGTTCGGCTTCCTGGTGGTGCGGTTCTGGTACGGGGCGCTGCCCCACTCCCTGCCACGCTCGGTGGCCGGGCGGGCGGCGCCCCGCGTCTACGCCCCGTAGAAGCGCTCCTCCATCACGGCCCGGGCCCGCCGGGTGGTCCGGCGGTAGTCGTCCAGCATGTCCCCGACGTGCCCCGGGTCGTACCCCAGGTACCGGCCCACGGCGGTGAGCTCGCGCCCGTCGGAGGGGAATGTGTCGCCGGCCCGGCCGCGCACCAGCATCACCGCGTTGCGCACCCGGGTGGCCAGGACCCACGCCTCGTCGAGGATGGCCGCGTCCTCCGTCGGCAGCAGCTCCGCGGCGCAGGCGGCGGCCAGCGCCTCGCGGGTCCGGGTGGTGCGCAGCCCTGGCTCCGCCCAGCCGTGCTGGAGCTGGAGCAGCTGGACCGTCCACTCGACGTCGGAGAGGCCGCCGCGGCCCAGCTTGGTGTGCAGGGTGGGGTCGGCGCCGCGGGGCAGCCGCTCCGTCTCCATGCGGGCCTTGAGCCGGCGGATCTCGCGCACGGCGTCGTCGCCGAGCCCCTCGGCCGGGTATCGCAGCGGATCGATGAGTTCGATGAAGGCGTCGCCCAACTCGGCCTCTCCCGCGACGGGTTGGGCGCGCAGCAGGGCCTGCGACTCCCAGACGAGGGACCAGCGGCGGTAGTACGCCTCGTAGGACTTGAGCGTCCGCACGAGCGGGCCCGACTTGCCCTCGGGGCGCAGGTCCGCGTCGATGAGCAGCGGCGGGTCGGCGCTGGGCAGGGCGAGCAGGCGGCGCATCTCGGCGACGACCTTGTTCGCCGCGCGAGCCGCCTCGTGGTCGTCGGCCCCGTCGCGCGGCTCGTACACGAACAGCACGTCGGCGTCGGAGCCGTAGCTCAGTTCGTGGCCGCCGAAGCGCCCCATGCCGATCACCGCGAACCGGGCGGGGAGCGTCTCGCCCCAGCCGTCCCTGACGACCGCGCGCAGGGTCCCGGAGAGCGTCGCCGCCGTCAGGTCGGAGACCGCCGAGCCGACCCGGTCGACGAGGGCGCCCTGGTCGCCGACGGCGGGGGTCTCCTCGGTCCCGTAGGAGGCGATGATGTCGGCCGCGGTGGTGCGGAAGAGTTCGCGCCGGCGGACCCCGCGGGCCGCGGCCACCGCCTGCTCGGCGCCGTCGGCCCGGCCGACCGCGGCCAGCACCTCCTGCTCCAGCTGGGCGCGCGGGCGCGGTTGCAGACCGGTGGGGCCTCCCCAGCTCGCGGTGGTGCGAGAGCCCGGGGACGGGTCGCCGAGCAGCGCGACGGCCTCCGGCGCGCGCATCAGCAGGTCGGGGGCGAGCCGGCCGGCGGACAGGACGCGGGCCAGGTTCTCCGCGGCGGCGCCCTCGTCGCGCAGCAGGCGCAGGTACCAGGGCGTCTTGCCCAGGGCGTCGGAGACCTTGCGGAAGCCGAGGAGGCCCGCGTCGGGGTCGGCCGAGTCGGCGAACCAGCCGAGCAGCACCGGGAGCAGGGTCCGCTGGATCGCCGATTTGCGGGAGACGCCCGAGGAGAGGGCCTCCAGGTGGCGCAGGGCCGCGCTGGGATCGGCGTACCCGAGTGCGACGAGCCGCTCCCGGGCCGCTTCGGTGCTCAACCGGGCCTCGCCCGGGGCGAGTTGGGCGACGGCGTCGAGGAGGGGGCGGTAGAACAGCTTCTCGTGCAGCCTGCGCACGACGGACGTGTGCCGCTTCCAGGCGCGGGCGAGGTCGGTCAGCGGTTCGGTGCGCATGCCCATCGAGCGGCCGATGCGGCGCAGGTCGGCGTCGTCCTCGGGGACGAGGTGGGTGCGGCGCAGTTTGTAGAGCTGGATGCGGTGTTCGAGCGTGCGCAGGAAGCGGTAGGCGTCGTCGAGCTGTGCGGCGTCGACCCGGCCCACGTAGCCGCGGTCGGCGAGCGCGGCCAGGGCGTCGAGGGTCGTACCGCTGCGCAGTGACGCGTCGGCCCGGCCGTGCACCAACTGGAGGAGCTGGACGGCGAATTCGACATCGCGCAGGCCGCCGGGCCCGAGCTTCAGCTCGCGCTCGACCTCGCCCGCGGGGATGCCCGCGACCACGCGCTTGCGCATCTTCTGCACGTCGGGCACGAAGTTCTCGCGCTCGGCGGCCTGCCACACCATCGGGGAGACGGCCTCCACGTAGGCCGCGCCGAGTTCGGCGTCGCCGGCGACGGGCCGGGCCTTGAGCAGCGCCTGGAACTCCCAGGTCTTGGCCCAGCGCTGGTAGTAGGCGAGGTGGGAGGAGAGGGTGCGCACCAGCGGGCCGTTGCGTCCCTCGGGGCGCAGGTTCGCGTCGACCGGCCAGATCGTGCCCTCGACGGTGGTCTCGGAGCAGATCCGCATCATGTGGGAGGCGAGCCGGGTCGCGGCCTGGATCGCCTTGCCCTCGTCGGCGCCTTCGGTGTGGGACGCGCTCTCCGCGGCCTCTGCGACGAAGATGACGTCGACGTCGGAGACGTAGTTCAGCTCGTGGCCGCCGCATTTGCCCATCGCGATCACGGCGAGCCGGCACAGCGCCGCGTCGGCGGGCGCCGCCTCGCTCGCGATGGCGAGGGCGGCGCGCAGGGTCGCGGTCGCCAGATCGGCCAGTTCGGCGGCGGTCTGCACGAGGTCGGTGGTGCCGCACACGTCGCGGGCGGCGATGGAGAGCAGGCAGCGCCGGTAGGCGACGCGCAGCGCGTCGGGGTCGGTGGCGTCCGCCAGCCCCCGCTCGAACTCCTCCACGCCGGGGTGCAGATCGCTGTGCTCGTACGTGACGAGTGCCTGCCAGTCGGCCGGGTGGCGGGCCAGGTGGTCGGCGAGGGCCTCGGAGGCGCCGAGGACGGCGAGGAGGCGGTCGCGCAGCGGCTTGGCCGTGATGAGCGTGTCGAGGAGCTCCCGGCGGGCCGCGTCGCCGCCCGCCCGCTCCTGCGCCTCGACCAGCCTGACCAGGCCGAGCAGCGCCAGATCGGGGTCGGCGGTGGCGCCGAGCGCGTCGAGGAGCAGCGGGTCGGAGCGGACCGCGGACAGGGCGGGGGTGTCCAGCAGCCGCTCGGCCCCGGACGGGTCGGTGAACCCGTGCCGCAGCAGCCGCGTGAAAGTACTGCTCCTGCGCCCCTGCGGCACCGACATCCCGTCCTCCTGTTCGATCACACGCTGGCCATGAGCGTACTGCCGTCTCCGCGCCATCGATGAGCGACGACCCCGTGCGCCTGCGCACCGGGGGCGGGAGGATGCGGTACCGGCCCCGGCACTACCGGAAGGACAGCTCATGGAGTGGACCCTCGAAGTGATCGTCGTCCCCGTCTCCGACGTGGACCGCGCCAAGGAGTTCTACGCGGACAAGGTGGGTTTCAAGGTCGACGTGGACGCGCAGGTCGCGCCCGGCATCCGCATCGTGCAGCTGACGCCGCCCGGTTCGCGCTGTTCGATCTCGCTGGCCGAGGGGCTGCCCGGCGCCCCGGGCCAGTCGCGCGCGGAGCCCGGCACGCTCACCGGGCTCCAGCTGTGCGTCACCGACATCGCGGCGGCGCGCGAGGAGCTGGTGGCGCGGGGCGTCGAGGTCAGCGCGGTGCAGCACGCGGGGGCGGAGGGCTGGGCGGACGGCCCCGGCGACGCGCAGTGGAACTCGTTCATGTTCTTCACGGACCCGGACGGCAACGGGTGGGCGGTGCAGGAGGCGCCGGCGCCGCTGTCGGAACGCTGAGCCGTCCGTCGGCCCCGGGCGTTCACCCACGCTTCACCCATCCGGGTGGGAAGTCGCGACACGGGGGTCTCTTGGCGTGTGCATGCTCGCCTCGCACCGTCAGGATCCCCCTGGGTCACCTCTTCCCACCTCGGAGGTCTCACGTGTCCGGCAGATCGTTCCCCGGCCGCACCCGCGGCAAAGCCGTCGCCTCGGCCCTCGCCCTGGCGGCGGCCGCCACCGGCAGCTGGCTCAGCCTCACCGGCACCTCCCCCGCGCAGGCCGCGGCCCCCGTGCCCACCCCGGACCACACGGTCGTCGTGGTCTTCGAGAACCACGCCTACAGCCAGGTCATCGGCGCGTCCGGCGCGCCCTACATCAACAGCCTCAGAACGGGCGGCGCCAACCTCACGGCCTCGTACGCCGAGACCCACCCCAGCCAGCCCAACTACTTCGCCCTGTTCTCCGGCTCGACGCAGGGCGTCACCGACGACAGCTGCTACTCGCCCGGCTTCTCCTCGGCGCCCAATCTCGCCTCGGAGCTGATCGCCGCCGGAAAGACGTGGGGCAGCTACAACGAGGGCCTGCCCAGCCAGGGCTCGACCACCTGTTCCTCCGGCGACTACGCCCGCAAGCACAACCCGTGGTTCGGGTTCAGCAACGTACCGGCGTCCTCGGCGAAGACCTTCGCCCAGTTCCCCTCGGACTTCTCGACGCTCCCCCAGGTCTCCTTCGTCGTACCGGACCTGTGCAGCGACATGCACGACTGCTCGGTCGCCACGGGCGACACCTGGCTGAAGAACGCACTGGGCGCGTACGCCGCGTGGGCCAGGACCCACAACAGCCTCCTGGTCGTCACCTTCGACGAGGACAACCGGCTCAGCGGCAACAAGATCCCCACGGTCCTCTACGGCCAGCGCGTCACCCCCGGCTCGACGTCCTCGACGACGTACAACCACTACGACCTGCTGCGCACGCTGGAGGACATGCACGGTCTGCCGCACGCGGGCAACGCGGCCGGCGCCAAGGACATCACCGGCGTCTGGACCTCATGACATGTACGTAGCGGACAGCCGCGCCGCCGCTCCGGCGGCGCCGACGTCCGCGGAGCCCGCCGCCCGGCCCCGTGCCGGGCGGCGGCGCGCCGTGGGCCCCACCGTGTTCGCGCTCGGCACGGTCAGTCTGATCACCGATGTGTCGTCCGAGATGGTCACGGCCGTGCTGCCGCTGTACCTCGTCGCGGGGCTCGGCCTCAGCCCGCTCGGCTTCGGCCTCCTGGACGGCGTCTACAACGGGTTCTCGGCGCTGGTCCGGCTGGCCGGCGGGCGCTTCGCGGACAGCGGCGGCGGCCGCCACAAGACGGTCGCGGTCCTCGGCTACGGCCTCTCCGCGCTCTGCAAACCCCTGCTCCTGGTCGCCGCCTCACTCCCCCTCATCGGCGCCGTCCTCGCGGCCGACCGCACCGGCAAGGGCCTGCGCACGGCGCCGCGCGACGCACTGATCTCCCTGTCGAGCGAACCGTCGGCGCGGGGCCGGGCGTTCGGCGTGCACCGGGCGATGGACACGGCGGGCGCGCTGCTCGGTCCCCTGGTGGCGTTCCTGATCCTGCGCCACACCGTGGACGGGTACGACGCGGTGTTCACGGTGAGCTTCTGTGTGGCCGCGCTGGGCGTGGTGGTGCTGGTGCTGTTCGTGCCGGGGGCACGGGCGGGGTCACGGGTCGATGCTCCGGACCCGGCTCCTCGATCGCCAAAGGGGCTGAATCTCCGGCTCGGCCGGGGCCATCTGATCAGGCCGACGACATGCGCGACGCTTCTCGGCCTGGCCACCGTCAGCGACGCCTTCGTCTATCTCATCCTCCAGCGACAACTCGGCGTACCTGAGCGGTGGTTCGCGCTTCTCCCCCTCGGGACGGCGGCGGCGTTCCTGCTGCTGGCCGCACCGCTCGGCCGCCTCTGCGACCGCGTCGGCGCCTGGCCGGTCTTCCTCGGCGGCCACCTGGCCCTGCTCACCGTGTACGCCCTTCTCCTCACCCACGCCCACAGCGCGGCGCTGCCCTACGCCGTGCTGCTGCTCCACGGCACGTTCTACGCGGCGACGGACGGCGTCCTCATGGCGGCGGCCTCCGCCGGGCTCCCCGCGGACCGGCGCTCGTCGGGCCTTGCGGTCGTGCAGACGGGGCAGGCGGCGGCGCGGTTCTGCTGCTCCCTCGGGTTCGGCGCGGCCTGGACGGCGTGGGGCGACCGCACGGCGCTGACGGTCGCGGCGGTCCTGCTCGCGGCGTGCGGCGCGGTGTCGTACGCCCTTCGCCCCTTTCCCCGTACGAAAGCGAACGCATGACGACCGGCCTGACCACCCGCGGCAAGCTGATGATCCTGACCGCGGCGGTGCTCGCCCTGGCCGCCGTGGCGACCGCCGCGGTCCTGCACGCCTCGGCGCGCGCCGACCGCAGGAACCAGGCCCGGCCCGGCGGCCCCGCCGTCACCGCGGGCGCGGTCGGGCTGACGCCCCGCACCCCGCACCTGGTCTTCCGCAACATGGCGTGGGGCCCGCACCGCGACGAGCTCGCGTCGACACCGGGGAGCGCCCCTGGGGGCCCGCGCACGGTGACCGCGAGCAGGGTCAAATGCCTCCGCTTCTCCGCGAGTTCGGGCACCGGCATCTGCCTCCAGGCGGTCCACGGCGCCCTCGCCGACACCTACCGGGCCACGGTCCTCGACGCCCGCCTGCACGAGAAGCGGCACTATCCGGTGCCGGGCATCCCCTCACGCGCCCGGGTGTCACCGAGCGGGCGGTACGCGGCGTGGACGGCGTTCGTCGGCGGCGACAGTTACGCAGGCACGAACTTCTCGACCCGTACGGCGGTCCTCGACACGGCCACCGGGAGACTGACCCCCTCCCTGGAGGCGTACCGGATCGTCAAGGACGGGCACCCGTACCGGGCGGCCGACGCGAACTTCTGGGGCGTCACCTTCACCCCCGACGACCGGCACTTCTACGCGACGCTCGGCACGCACGGCAGTACGTACCTGGTCCGCGGCGACCTGCGCGCCCGCACGGTCACCACCCTCCACCGGAACGTCGAGTGCCCCTCCCTCTCCCCCGACGGCACCCGGATCGCGTACAAGAAGCGGGTCCACGGCCTGCCCGTCGACGCGCCCTGGCGCCTGTACGTACTGGACCTGGCCACGATGCGGGAGACTCCGCTGGCCGAGCCCCGCAGCGTCGACGATCAGGCGGTGTGGAGCGACGACGGCCACCTGACGTACGCGCTGCCCGGCGACTACGGAGCCGACCTGTACACGGTCCCGGCCGACGGCACGGGCGCCCCGCACCGACTCCTGGCCGCCGCGGTGTCCCCCGCCTACCTTTGACCGATGGACATGACCCTGGAAGTGATCCCGCTGCCCGTCTCGGACATCGACCGGGCCAAGGACTTCTACGTGCACAAGGCCGGGTTCCGCTGCGACGTCGACCGCGAGCTGATGCCCGGCTCCCGCATCGTCCAGCTGACCCCGCCCGGCTCGGGCTGCTCGATCATGCTCTCCGCGGGGGTCCCCCTCCGCACGGGCACGCCCGCCCCCGGCACGTACCACGGCCTCCAGCTCGTCGTCAGCGACATCAAGGCCGCCCGCGAAGAACTGACCGGGCGCGGCCTCGACGTCTCGGAACCGGTCAGCTTCGGCGCCGACGACGGCGGCACGTTCATGTACTTCACGGACCCGGACGGCAACGGCTGGGCGATCCAGGAGTACCGGCGACGGGCCACCGTGCCGTTGCGGGACGCGCTGTAGGGGCCCGCGCCGGCCACGGCCCTCGCGGGCCCCTCCCGTCGGCGGTCAGCGCGGTGCCCGGATGCCGTCGATGATGCGGGTCCAGTTGTCGCCGCCGTGCCCGTCCTCGATCGCGCGCCGGTAGTGGGCCCGCACGGCCAGCGGGAGCGCGAGGTCCAGCCCGAGCGCCGTGCTGGTCTCGACGATGTGGTCGGAGGTGGCGCCCATCATGGCGACCGTGCTGAGGTCGCCGGGATGCTCTCCAGCATCCAGCGCGGCGCCGGGGCGCTCCTCACCGGCCCGCAGGATGGCACCGATCGAGTCGGCGGAGGAGAGCAGCTCCGGCAGCACTTCCTGGGCCTTCATCCCCGCGGTACCGAGCATCGCGGTGGCGTGCATCAGTGCCGACAAGGTGGTGAGGAACACCGTGAGTTGGGCTTGGTACATCATCTGGGCGAGGCCCGGGTCCGCACCCAGGTACTTCGGTGCACCGAGCAGCGCCAGCACCGACCGGTGGTTCTCCATCACCTCGCCGGGGCCGCTGTAGTAGACGTGGGCCGCTTCCCTGCCGACCATCGGCGCCGGAACCATGACACCGCCGCTGAGGAAGGCGGCGCCGTGGCCCGCTGCCCAGGATGCCGCTTCGCGGGTGCGGTCGGGGGTGTCGGAACTCAGGTTGACCAGGGTGCGGCCGGTCAGCGATGCGGCGGCGCTGTCCAGGATGTCGTACATCGCCCGGTAGTCGGTGAGGCTGAGGAGGACGAGGTCACTCGCTTCGACCGCCTCTCCTGGCGTCGTCGCGAGCGTCGCTCCGTCGGCGACGACGCCGTCGGCCCGGCCGGCCGTGCGGTTCCAGACGGTGACCGGGTGTCCGGCGGCGAGCAGGGTGCGGGTCATCGCCTGACCCATCGGGCCGAGCCCGATCACGGTGGCGGCGCTGCCTTGTCTGATGGTGTGGTGCTGTTCGTCGTTCACCGCTCCATGCTCGAAGAGCGCCACTACTCTGGGAAGTACCTACTATTTTCTGCGGTACTTACCTTTTAGTAAGGGGACCAGGGATGGCCAAGGCGCCGAGGAACGGGCCGTACATCTGCGGCATCGACGCCGCGCTCGACGTGGTGAGCGGCAAGTGGAAGGGGCTGATCCTCTGGGAACTCGACGCCCATGGCGTACGCCGCTTCGCCGAACTCCGGCGTGGTCTGCCCGGGGTGAGCGAGAAAATGCTGACCCAGCACCTGCGGGAGATGGAGGAGGACGGGCTTGTGCACCGGGAGGTCTACGCCGAGGTGCCGCCACGCGTGGAGTACTCCCTGACCGAGCAGGGGCGAACGCTCAACCAGGCACTCGGGCCGCTCGGCGCCTGGGGCGGCGAACGAATGCGCCGCGAAGGCTTCGCCGTGGTGCAGAGCTGACCGACGAGGCCCCCGAGCAGCGCCGGCCAGGACATCAGACATCTCGGCCGGCGACTCAGGGGCCTCTCTGACCTGCGACTACAGCACCGGCAAGTTCTTCCTCAGCTCGAACGCCGTGACGTCGGAGTGGCGCTCCTGCCACTCCTGCTTCTTGTTGCTCGGGCCTCACAACCAAGGCCCAGGTCATCGACCGGGTCTTTTCGCTGTCCGCTTCCGCTTGGCTCGGCCGTCCGTCCGGTGCCATATCCGTGCCGGTGCTTGATCATCCTGCCGCCCCCGCCAGGGCTCGGCGAGCCTTCCGCCGGAAGGCGTTCCCTTCTCACGACGGCCAGGCATCGGCGACGACAAAGGAGATCACCGTCCCGCCGAAGCGGCTGGGTCCTGAGTGCCACGATTCGGCGATCGCGTCGACGAGCAACAGCCCGCGCCCGTGCGCGTCATCGGCGTCCGGATGCCGGAGCCTCACGTTCGCGGGAAAGCCAGGGTTGTGGACGTCGACCCGAAGCGAGGTCTCCTCACGAAACCACTCCACCCGCACGAGCCACGGTTCATCCGCCCGTCCGTACCGGATGGCATTGGTCACCAGTTCCGAGATCATCAATACGCAGTCGTCGACCGAACAGACCGGGTTGTACGGGGCGATGACCTTACGGAACCATCGCGAGCCCGGGATACGGACTCCGGAGCCGGCTGCAGGATCATCACACCGAGACGCGGCGACTCCTCACACGGGTAGCGGTCGATCATGATCGGTCAAGGGCCCAACCTCTAGTCTTGGGGTCATGACGCGGTTGATCGTCGCAGCAGGAGGCGGAGGCGACGCTGTCGCCGCCGCGATGCTTCACACGGCCCTGTACGGGGAGGGCGACCAGGCGGTGATTTTCACGTACGCGTGGGACCGCCTGCTGGTCGACCCGGTACCGGGCCCCCGGAGAGCCGACGACTTCACCGGCCTCGAACCGCTCACCCCGGCCGTCTGGAAGGTACCGGCGAAGGCCCGTCCGATCGCACCGGCCGGTTCCACACTCCCCCGGCTTGCGGCGGAACTCCCGCACACCCTCGCGCTGATCGACCCGCGGCACGGCGCCGAGGGCATCACGCACCAGCTCGAAGACCTGGTCACCCGCCTCAGGCCGACGTCGATCGATCTCCTCGACGTCGGCGGCGACGTGCTGGCCCGGGGCGATGAACCGACGCTGAAAAGCCCACTCGCCGATTCCCTGGCACTGGCAGCGTGCTGCCAGGTGGACGCCCCCGTACGTCTGCTGGTCGCAGGCCCCGGCCTGGACGGCGAGCTGTCGCACCAGGACCTGCGAGGCATACTCGGCCCGCTCGTCCATACCTTCACCGCGGCGGACACGGATCAGATCAGCCGGGTCCTGGAGTGGCACCCTTCAGAGGCAACAGGCATGCTCGTAGCAGCAGCCCGAGGCGTACGCGGCACCTGCGAGGTCCGAGACGCCGGCCTGCCCATCCCGCTCACCGACGAAAGCCCGACGCTCCACGAGGTCGACCTGGACGCGGCGGTGAACCGCAACGAGTTGGCCCGCGCTCTCATGTCGACCAGCACCCTGGACGAGGCGGAGACGCTGAGCAGCGAGGTCTGCGGCTTCTCCGAAATCGACTACGAGCGGAACAAGGCTCTCCGGCTCAAAGAGCAGCACGCGGTGAAGCTCGACACTGAGTCGGTGCTGTCCCAACTCACCCGGTTCGAGGCCGACGCCCGAACCCGCGGAGTCACCCACACGACGTTCCGCCACCTCACAGAGATCCTGCACCTCAGCGGCGCACACCGTGAAGACCTGCGCCGACTCCTCATCGACAGCCGACCGGAGCAGTACGCGGCTCCCTTGTGGAGCCTGAAGCCATGAGCGCGTAAGGAAGCAATCCGGACCTCAACGCGCAGGACGTCACCGGCGACGGCACAGAGGTAGACGTAGCCCCAACCCACGGAACGGCAACGCCAGGCTCTCGACGCAGGTCCCAAGATCTCCGACAAGACCCAGGGCAAGAGGAAATAGCCCGAGCGGATCAGGAGCCTCTGTCTATCGGCCTCCACAGATGTGGGACCTGAGGTGTGCCTATGTTCACGATGCTCGCTTGCGGGGGCGTGACCACCTGTGCCAGCGGCCTGTGAAGAGTCGCTCAACGACCATCATTAGTGCCAGGCTCGCAGCCACGATGCCGCAGCCCTGAAAGAACAGAGTGTTGAACAATGCCTTCTGAAAGGTTATGGCAACTACAAGGGCACCCACTACAAAACCAAGTGCGCCCACGAGTTGGAGTAGAACGTGGAGCGGTGCAAGTGCGTTGCGAACACTCCCATACGACTGAGGCTGTGATTGCTCCCCATGCACGTGCACTGTCACATGTTGATCGCGCCCAGCCTGGTACACACGCCCGTCGCCCTCGGCATGGCCATACATGCTCCGCCGAGAACCTTCCTCGTCACGCCGACCCGCGGCCTTCGTCATCGTCCTACCTAGCGCTCATCGCTCGCTGATGAACTGGTTCCCGCTTGCCTGGTACACCCGGCCGTGATCACTAGCCTCGGCGTTGAAGGTGATGCTCGTCCGGTGTGACCTGGCTTCCGTGAGTCTGGACAGCAAGCCTTCAAACTCTGTCGCGGCGGCCCTGTCCTCCAGGAAGAGCGTCAGCATGCGCCCCTGCCAGGCGGACTGGAGAGCCTGACGGATGGGTTGGGACTCCGTATCAGGAGCGGCCAGCAGTGCAGAACGAGATGTCTCAAGGTCTCGCTCCAGCTCGGCAGCGGAGTCCGGGCGGAATCGACGCCACAGCTCAACGACGCCTGAGCGAAGTGTCTCCCAGCCGTCTGTTGCCATGGCAGATACGACGGCCGTACCACCTGCGCTGGCCAAGGCAATGAGCGTCGGCTCCACGATCTTCCCTCCGTTTGGGTCCAGTGAACCGATGGTAGCGATCAACTCTCGCATGATTCACGGCAATTCAGGTCCATCGCGGGTCGTTGCTGACGACCGCACACCCTGCACGACGAGATGCATCCACTGGAGCGCACCGCGACCTCGCACAGTGACCTCGCACAGTGACTTGCAGTCAGGGAGGGGAGGAGCGTGCCACATGTGTGCCAGATCCTGTAGGAAACCACCGGGAACACGGGAATCAGCCCAGTGGCCAACCGGACGCCGAGACCGTGCCACCGCAGGTCAGCCTGAAAATGGTCGCTCTAGCATCTAAGCTTCCAAAGCCGATGACTTGCCGGCTGACTCGTAACGATCACGCATCGCAACAGCAGTGGCTAGTGCGCCGATGTGATGCTCTCGCCATGTCCAGCGAAAACACCCCAACTGCCGTCAGCAGTCCGGCCGCAGACGCGGCTTTCACTACAAGCCGCCGGGGCCCAACAGCGAAGATCTTGTCCCTAACCGCGGTGATCGCTGTCGCTGTCGGCGCCGGTCTCGGCTACACCCTTACATCCACCTCTCGGTCCGCAGACGCTTCGACGCCTGACAGGACTCCGGTCATTTCCGGGGTCAGCAAGAAAAGCGTCTGCAAGCTCGTGAGTGGTTCGATGCAGCAACAGCTCAGCATCAACGAGGCATCCCCTACGGCCGAGGAAAAGGGTGGTTCCTCCTGCTATCTGATGTTGACGGAGGACGATGCGGATGACCCAGCTGGGTTCATAGTTGCCTTCTACCCCACCGCAGCGTCTTTGCAGCAGACCGTAGACGGCACCGACGTGATCCCGGAGAAGGCTGAGCCACTTCTGATCGAGGGACGTGCCGCCGCCCGCCAAGTCGTGTACGGCGACGATTGGAAGGCTCAACTCACCGCAGACGTCGGAAATGGAGCGATGCTCTACGTCGAACGGTTTGGCCCCAAGGACTTGGTCTCGGAGCGAGAGCTGCGCCGGTCCGTCGAGGACCTTGCCAAGAGCGTGCTCAAGGGGCAGAACGCATGAAGCCAGCAAGTCGGCCGCTCCCTGGGCGACGTCCGATGGCAGTACGGGCTTGGCCTCACATCCGAACCAGTTGCTTGGATGTGGCTGGTCAGTGGTGACCACGGGTGTCGCCCCCGCGCCTCCGCATGCTCGACCGCGAATGCACAGGGCGTCCAGGCCAGCGCCTAAAAGTAGGTCGGCCTGCGTCGCAGCCGCGACTGAGGCTCCCCCAGAGTGGCCGGATAGGCCACTCACGGCCCACACCGGCCCAGGTTCCTGCCACAACACAGTGGGGCCGCCGGTTCTCGACCGGCGGCCCCACTGGTTCTACTGGGCGCGGCAGCTCCTGAGCTGCGCCTACAGCACCGGCAAGTTCTTCCGGAGCTCGAACGCCGTGACCTCGGAGCGGTACTCTTCCCACTCCTGCTTCTTGTTGCGGAGGAAGAAGTCGTAGACGTGCTCGCCGAGCGTCTCCGCGACCAGTTCCGAGCGTTCCATCAGGGCGATGGCCTCGCCGAGGTTCTGCGGGAGGGGTTCGATGCCCATCGCGCGGCGTTCGGCGTCGGAGAGGGCCCAGACGTCGTCGTCGGCGCCCGGCGGGAGTTCGTAGCCCTCCTCGATGCCCTTGAGGCCGGCGGCGAGGAGGACGGCGTAGGTGAGGTAGGGGTTGGCGCCGGAGTCGATCGAGCGGACCTCCACGCGGGCCGAGCCCGTCTTGCCGGGCTTGTACATCGGCACGCGGATGAGCGCCGAGCGGTTGTTGTGGCCCCAGCAGATGTACGACGGGGCCTCGCCGCCCGCGCCGGCCGTGCGCTCGGAGCCGCCCCAGATGCGCTTGTAGGAGTTGACCCACTGATTGGTGACGGCGGAGATCTCGGCGGCGTGCTTCAGCAGGCCCGCGATGAAGGAGCGGCCGACCTTGGAGAGCTGGTACTCGGCGCCCGACTCGTAGAACGCGTTCCGGTCGCCCTCGAAGAGGGAGAGGTGCGTGTGCATGCCCGAGCCCGGGTACTCCGAGAACGGCTTCGGCATGAAGGTCGCGTTGACCCCCTGCTCCAGCGCGACCTGCTTCATGACCAGGCGGAACGTCATGATGTTGTCGGCCGTGGAGAGCGCGTCGGCGTAGCGGAGGTCGATCTCCTGCTGGCCGGGGGCGCCCTCGTGGTGGCTGAACTCGACCGAGATGCCCATCGATTCGAGCATGGTGATCGCCTGGCGGCGGAAGTCCATGCCCACGTTCTGCGGGGTGTGGTCGAAGTAGCCGGAGTTGTCGGCCGGGGTGGGGCGCGAGCCGTCGAGCGGCTTGTCCCTGAGGAGGAAGAACTCGATCTCGGGGTGGGTGTAGAAGGTGAAGCCGAGGTCGGAGGTCTTGGCCAGGGCGCGCTTGAGGACGTAGCGCGGGTCGGCGAAGGACGGGGAGCCGTCGGGCATCAGGATGTCGCAGAACATGCGGGCCGTGCCGGGGGCCTCCGCGCGCCAGGGCAGGATCTGGAACGTGCCCGGGTCCGGCTTGGCGATCATGTCGGACTCGTAGACCCGGGCGAAGCCCTCGATGGCAGAGCCGTCGAAGCCGATTCCCTCGTCAAACGCCTGTTCCAGCTCGGCGGGGGCCACGGCCACCGACTTGAGGAAGCCCAGCACATCCGTGAACCACAGACGTACGAACCGGATGTCGCGCTCCTCAAGAGTCCGGAGCACGAATTCCTGCTGCTTGTCCATCTTCCGCTTCCACCCATCCTTGCTGGTCAGGCCGCTTGCTCCGGGGACGTCGAAGGGCCCGGTCACATCCCACCACACGCCCGTTTCGTACACGTTGCCGACCATGATCGTCCTTGATCGGCCGGTGTCGTGTTCATAGTGCCTGCTGCACCCCCCATGGCCATAGTGCCTGCAGTACGCCGGACCGACGACAGCACCTCCCACGAAGGCCGTCTCGCCCACTACGATCAGCGGGCTCGCCCGTCTCATCCTTTTCCCAGAAGGACATTCCATGGGTTCCGCCAAGAAGACCTCCGCCGCTCCGCACCAGGACCGCCGGGACCGTATAGAGGAGATGCGCCGTGCCGAGCGCGTTCGCGCCCGGCGCGGCCGGATCCTGATCGTCTCGGTGAGCACGGTCGTCGTCGCGGCCCTGATAGGAGTAGGCGCCTGGGCGGTGACGAAGAGTGACGACGACTCCGGGAAGGCCGACGCGAAGTCCGGCTCGGGGGCGTCCGGGCACTTCTCGTACGACAAGGACGGCGTCGGCACCTGGAGCGGGAAGCTCGCCCGCAACCACGTCACCAAGAAGGTCACCTATCCGATGAACCCGCCGGTCGGCGGCGACCACAACCAGGTGTGGATGAACTGCAACGGCGACGTCTACGGCAAGGCGATCGCGAACGAGAACGCCGTGCACGCCCTGGAGCACGGCTCGGTCTGGGTGACGTACAACGACAAGGCCGCCGACGCCGATGTGAAGGCCCTCGGCGCCAAGGTCAAGCAGACGCCGTACTCGCTGATGAGCCCGGTGCGGGACCAGAAGGACCCGATCATGCTCAGCGCCTGGGGCCATCAGCGCACGGTCAAGAGCGCGTCCGACCCGGCGGTCGCGTCCTTCTTCTCGACGTTCGTGCAGGGCAAGCAGACCCCTGAGCCGGGCGCCGCCTGCACGGGCGGCCTGTCCCAGTGAGGCGCAGGACCGGATGGCTGGTCTCCGTGGCCGCGGCGGTCGCCGTGGCCGCGGGGGCGGTCACCTATGCCGCCGCCGACGGGGACAGCGGGCCCGCCGACCTGAAGGTACCGGCGGCCGAGTCCGCGGACGCCGGGTTCGCGCGGGACATGGCCGTGCACCACCAGCAGGCCGTCGAGATGTCGTACATCGTGCGCGACCGCACCAAGGACGTGGAGGTGCGCCGCCTCGCCTACGACATCGCGCAGACCCAGGCCAACCAGCGCGGGATGCTGCTCGGCTGGCTCGACCTGTGGGAGCTGCCGAAGGTGTCGGCGAAACCGCCGATGGCGTGGATGGGGATGGCGGACGCGCCGGCCGGTGAGGACGGCGCGCTGATGCCCGGCATGGCGACCAACACGCAGCTCGGCCGGCTCGGCAGGGCCGACGGGCGGCAGGCCGAGATCATGTTCCTGCGGCTGATGATCGCCCACCACAAGGGCGGGGTGCACATGGCCGAGGGGTGCCTGAAACGGTGTGCGGTCGGGGCCGAGCGGCGGCTCGCGCGCTCCATGGTGGCCTCGCAGCAGTCGGAGATCGACCTCATGACGGGCATGCTGAAGGACCGGGGCGCGACCCCCTGACAAGCGCCCGCCCCTCCGGCCCTGCGGTCAAAACGGTTGATCTCGACCGGACTTGAGATGTCTTGACGTCTTCTTGAGCGATCCATTCCCCCGGCGTGAACGGTTCCTGGCGAGAGTGGGGCCCTCTGCGTGTGCATTACACGTGCACCTGACCCGGGGGCTCCACGAGCCCCTGGGTCCCATGTGACCAGGGGGTTCCATGAGATCCATCCGCGGCGCACGCCGCACCCGCGCCGGCCTGAGCCTGGCAGCGACACTGCCGCTGCTGGCCGGCGCGATCGCCCTCGCCGCTCCGGCCGCCCAGGCCGACACCGGCCGCACCACCCTCACCGGCACCAAGCCGCTGTGGGCGACGGGCGCGGCCGACAAGGGCGCCACCGCCGACGCCGGCCAGGTCACCGCCCGCGTCTACCTCGCCGGCCGGGACGCCGCCGGGCTCGCCGCGTACGCCAAGGCCGTGTCCGACCCGTCGTCCGCCTCGTACGGCAGGTACCTGAGCGCCAAGGAGGCGCAGGCCCGGTTCGGCGCCACGAAGGCGCAGCTGTCCGAGGTCACGAAGTGGCTCGAATCGTCGGGCCTCACCGTGACCGGCACCGCCGCGCACTACATATCCGTGTCGGGTGACGTGGCCGCCGCCGAGAAGGCGTTCGGCACGCAGCTGCACAACTACGCCAAGGGCAAGCACACCTACCGCGCCCCCTCCGGCGCGGCCTCCGTGCCCGGCTCGCTCGACGGCGCCGTACTGACCGTCACCGGCCTGGACAGTGCCCCGCACAAGGCGGACCACCAGGACGAACTCCCGCCGCCGGACGCGGTGTACCGCAACTCCGGCCCGTTCTCCTCCTACTTCGGCTCGAACGTCGCCACGTCCCTGCCCTCCGCGGGCGGCAAGAAGGTCCCGTACGCCGTCAAGGGGTACACCGGCAAGCAGCTGCGCGCCGCCTACGGTGCGGGCAAGGCCACCGGCAAGGGGGTGCGGGTCGCGATCACCGACGCGTACGCCTCGCCGACCATCGCGCAGGACGCCAGGAAGTACGCGGCCAAGCACGGTGACGCGCCGTACGCGAAGGGGCAGTTGAAGCAGGTCCTCCCCGCGGAGTACACCAGGACCGAGGAGTGCGGCGCGGCCGGCTGGTACGGCGAGGAGACCCTCGACGTCGAGGCCGTGCACGCGGTGGCGCCGAAGGCCGACATCACGTACGTCGGCGGGGCGTCCTGCTACGACGACGATCTGCTCGACTCGCTGAGCAAGGTCGTCGACAACCACCTGGCCGACATCGTCTCCAACTCCTGGGGCGACATCGAGGCCAACCAGACGCCGCAGCTCGCCGCCGCCTACGACCAGGTGTTCCAGCTCGGCGCGATCGAGGGCATCGGCTTCTACTTCTCCTCCGGCGACAACGGCGACGAGGTCGCCAACACCGGTACGAAGCAGGTCGACACGCCCGCGAACTCGGCGTGGGTCACCGCGGTCGGCGGTACGTCGCTGGCCGTCGGCAAGGGTGACACGTACCAGTGGGAGACCGGCTGGGGCACCCTGAAGTCGAACCTCTCGGCGGACGGCAAGAGCTGGACCGACTACCCGGGGGCGTACACCTCAGGTGCGGGCGGCGGCACCAGCAGGACCGTCGCGCAGCCCTTCTACCAGAAGGGCGTCGTGCCGAACTCGCTGGCGCGGGCCAATGGCGGCGTCCACCGCGTCGTCCCGGACATCTCCGCGATCGCCGACCCCAACACCGGTTTCCTGGTGGGCCAGACGCAGACCCTGCCCGACGGTTCCCTCGGCTACGACGAGTACCGCATCGGCGGTACGTCGCTGGCGGCGCCGGTGATCGCGGGTGTGCAGGCGCTCGCGCAGCAGTCGCGGGGCGGGCGGGCCATCGGGTTCGCCAACCCGGCGATCTACGACCGGTACGGGTCGCGGGTCTACCACGACGTGACGGACCACCCGGTCAAGGGTGACCTCGCCGTGGCGCGTGTCGACTTCGCCAACGGGGTCGACGCGTCCGAGGGGCTGCTCACGTCTGTACGCAGCCTGGGTGACGACGCGTCGCTGAAGGCGGTCCGGGGTTATGACGACGTGACGGGGGTCGGGTCGCCGGCGCCGGGTTACGTGTCGTCGTACAGTCGCCGCTGATCCCATCCGGGGGTGCTCGGTGTTCGTCCCGGCCGGGGTCGTGTCCTGCCGGGGCGGGCGCCCTCCGCGTCTTCCCGGGGCCCCGGCTCCGGGCGGCGCGGCGGGTTGCGCCGTTCCCCGCGCCCCTGGGAGGTGCCTTCTCGCCTGCCGGGCGGGGGTGGGAGGCCGCTGCGGCGAGCGTCGTGGCTGAGCGCGCAGTTCCCCGCGCTCCTGAGGGGTGCCACCCCCGCCTGCCGCGCGGAGGCAGCCGGGCCACCGCGCCACACGTCGTGGCTGAGCGCGCCGTTCCCCGCGCCCCTGAGATGCGCACTTCGTGCGGCATCTCAGCGGGGCGCGTCCGTGTCCCCGGATGCCGCGGCGCAGCCGCGCATCCGAGGGGCGCGGGGAACTGCGCGAACGGCCACAGCGCACCCGCAGCAGCCGACGGGGCAACGACCCCGCAGACGAAACCGCGCACCGCGCACGCGCCCCGCTGACAGAGAGACTTGCCGCGCGGAGCACCCCGCAGACAACAGAGCCCCCCGCGCGGAGCGCCCCGCACCCCCCGGACGATCAGCCCCGCCGCTCAGGCGACCCGGGTCATGTCCCCCAGGCCCGTGCCGCCCCGTAGCGGCTCCCCGCGGACGAACCGTTCGACCTCCTCCACCGCGTACACGCCGAGCCGCCGCACCTCGCTGCCCTGGGCGCCGGCGATGTGCGGGGTGACCAGCACGTTGGGCAGGGACAGCAGCGGGTGTCCCGGTGGCAGCGGCTCCGGGTGCGTGACGTCCAGGTACGCCGACAGGCGACCCGTTCCGCACTCGGCGGCCAGCGCCTCCGTGTCCAGGAGCGCGCCCCGCGCCGTGTTGATCAGCACGCCGCCGTCCGGCATCAGCCGGAGCATCTCCGCGTTCAACATGCCCCGCGTCGACGGCAGTTGAGGTGCGTGGACGCTGACGATGCCGCTGCGCCGGCACAACTCGGCGAGCCCGACCCGCTCCACTCCCAGCCGCGCCGCCTCGGCCTCGTCGACGTACGGGTCGCACAGCAGCACCCGGTACCCCGCGCAGTCGCCCCGCAGCGCCTCGATCACCCGGCGCCCGATGCGCGACGCCCCGATGACGCCGACGACCCGCGCGTCCGCGCCGGTCCGCTCGGTGAACCCCGGCCACGCCGTCGCGTACCCCGCGGCGGCGGACAGCGCCCCCTTCGCCGCGAAGGTGATCGCTGCGAGGGTGAAGGCGACGACGGGGCCCGCGTTGGCGTCGGCGGCCGAGGAGACGGTCAGCCCGCGCTCCCACACGGCGTCGGTGACGATCGGGCGTACCGATCCGGCGGCGTGCACCACCGCCCGCAACCGGGGTGCGCCCGCGAGGACTTCGCGGGTGAGCGGTGGGCAGTCCCAGCCGGTGACCAGGATCTCCGTGGTGGCGAGCACCCGCGCGGCATCGGGTCCTTCGAGGGCGCCGGTCAGCGGGGCCGCCGCGAGCCGGGTGCCGCGGCCGAGCCGTTCCCGCAGGTCGGGCGGGAAGACCCGCTCCACCACCTGGGCACCCATGGCCAGTGCCGCGGTCGGTCGGTGTGCCGTCACTCGGGTCCACCCCTCGTTGCTGAATCCGTGTAGTCGGAAAAGTTCTGTAACCGGTTACTCACATGCAGCAGGAGGTTAGGCATCCGTGCCGTCCACGGTCAAGGTAGTGGGCGGCCAGTGCGGTACAGAGGGGTTGACCGTTCGTAGTAACCGTTTTAGATTCCGCCTCACCTTGTTCCAACGACGGAGGGGTTCCCGTGCCCACTGTGGCGAAGGAAAGGCCCGCGACCGGGGCGGTGGAGCCCCCGGAGCGGCCTCGAAACGGGTCAACTGACCACATAATCAGGCGTGACACCGCGTGGAAACGGTTTCAGGGCAGTCGTGTGCTGCTTCTGCTCATGGTTCCGGGCGTCCTGTACTTCCTCGTCTTCCACTACGGCGCCTTCGTCGGCAATGTCGTGGCGTTCAAGGAGTACGACCCGTTCGCCGGGCTGTGGGGCAGCCCGTGGGTCGGCTTCGGCAACTTCAGCCGGATGTTCGCCGACCCGGACTTCTGGCACGCGACGTGGAACACCCTCTACATCGCCGTGCTCCAGCTGGTCTGCTACTTCCCGGTGCCGCTGGCGATCGCGCTGCTGCTGCACAGCCTCACCTCCGACCTGCTGCGCCGCTTCGTGCAGTCCGTCGTCTACCTGCCGCACTTCCTGTCCTGGGTGATCGTCGTCGCCCTGTTCCAGCAAGTCCTCTCCGACACGGGCCTGTTGAACAGCTTCCTCGACGACAGCGGCCTGCACACCGTCGACATCATCGGCAACCCGGACGCGTACCGCCCGCTGGTCGTCGCCGAGGTGATCTGGAAGGACGCGGGCTGGGGCACCATCATCTTCCTGGCCGCCCTGATGCAGGTCGACGAGCAAAGTTACGAGGCCGCCGCGATCGACGGGGCCGGGCCCTGGCGCCGCTTCTGGCACGTCACGCTGCCCTCGATCCGCCCCATCGTCGTCCTGCTGCTGATCATGCGGCTCGGTGACATCCTCTCCGTCGGCTTCGAACAGATGCTGTTGCAGCGGCAGTCGGTGGGCCCGGAGGTCGGCGAGGTCCTCGACACCTTCGTCTTCTGGCAGGGCATCATCGGCGGCGACATCGGCTACGCCACCGCGGCCGGCCTCTTCAAGGGCCTGGTCGGCGCGGCCCTCGTGTTCGTCGCCAACCGGATCGCGCACAAGCTCGGCGAGCAGGGGGTCTACAAGTGAGCCGCACATCGACCGCCCCCGCCCGCCCGGCGTGGATGGAGAAGCCGAAGCCCGTCACCAAGGCCGCCAAGGGCCTGGCCGTGATCTTCCTGCTCTGCCTGGTCCTCGTACCGTTCCTGGTGATCATCTCCACCTCCCTCGCCTCCAACAAGGAAGTGGTGGCGGGGGGCGGCTGGGTGCTGTGGCCGACCGAACCGACCCTGCGCGCCTACGAGACCATCCTCAGCGGCGGCATCGTGACGAAGGCGCTCGGGGTGAGCGTCGGCATCACCGTCATCGGCACGCTGCTCTCCCTGGCGTGCACCGCGTTCCTCGCCTACGCGCTCAGCCGCCCCGGTGTCTTCGGCGGCAAGCCGGTGCTGCTGCTCGTGCTGTTCACGTTCCTCTTCCCGCCCGGCATGATCCCCGCGTTCCTGCTGGTGAAGGGGCTCGGGATGCAGAACATGTACGCGGCGGTCATCGCCCCGTGCCTCATCAACGTCTTCAACCTGGTGGTGCTGCGCGGCTTCTTCCAGGGCATCCCCGAGGAGCTGTACGAGGCGGCGCGGCTCGACGGCGCCGGTGACTGGGCGACGTTCTGGCGGATCGCACTGCCGCTGTCGAAGGCCGCGCTCGCCGTCGTCGGCCTCTTCTACGCGGTCAGCTACTGGAACTCGTGGTTCACCGCCTCGATCTACCTGGAGTCCGACCACTGGCCGCTCTCCCAGGTCCTGCGCACGTACGTCATCGGCGGCGCGCAGATCGCCGACACGGGGCTGAGCGAGGCCGGGATGGTCTCGGCGCCGCAGACGACGCAGATGGCCGTCATGGTGATCGCCGTCGTGCCGATCCTGCTCGTCTACCCCTTCCTGCAGAAGTACTTCACCAAGGGCGTGCTCACCGGCGCCATCAAGAGCTGAGCCGCTCCCGCGCCTCGCTCCTCTCCTCAACCTCCTTTGGCCGAAGGGTTCTTCACCATGTCCGCTTCCTCCATGTCGCGCCGCACCCTGCTGCGCTCCGTCGCCGTCGGCGGCGCCGCGCTCGCCGTACCGTCCCTGCTCACCGGCTGCTCGACGGGGAGCGGCGGGAGCGGCGGCTCCGTCGGCAACAAGGGCACGAAGGCGGCGCCCTGGCCGACGTACGCCGCCGCGCAGGGCCCGGCCCCCGACCTCGCGCCGACCGCCGAGGGGGTCCAGGCCGGCTTCCTCAGGTACCCGGAGAAGCTGGTCGAGGCGGTCGCCGAGAAGCCCGGCACCGGCAAGGAGAAGGTCCGGATCATCTCCATCACGTACGGGACGCCGCCCAAGCCCGCCGCGCGGAACAAGTACTGGGCGGCCCTGAACGAGGCGCTCGGGGTCGAGGTCGAGTTCACGGTGGTGCCGGACGCCGACTTCCGCACCAAGATGGCGACGCTCATGGCCGGTGACGACCTGCCCGACATCATCGCGATCGGCGGCGGCTACACGCTGCCGCGCGAGGCCCAGTTCGTGAAGCAGCGGTGCGCCGACCTGACCGAGTTCCTGTCGGGCGACGCCGCGAAGGACTATCCGCACCTCGCGGCCATACCCACGTACGCCTGGGAGGGAATGGGGCGGATCGCGGGGCGGATCCACGGGGTCCCGGTGGAGCGGCCCAAGCCGCAGGACACCCTCTTCCTCAACAAGGAGGCGTACGCGAAGGCCGGGTTCGAGCAGGGCCTGTCGGCGGCGGACTTCGCGAAGGTCGCCAAGGCCGCGACGGGGCACCGCACGTGGGGGCTCGGCGCCTCCACGACCAGCTACTTCGGCTACAAGACGCACGCCATCTGGCACGGCGCCCCCAACGAATGGCGGATCAAGGGCGGCAAGGCCGAGTACTTCGCCGGCAGCGACGAGTTCAGGTCCTCCCTGGAGTACATGGCGAAGCTGCGCGCGTCCGGCGCGTACTACCCCGAGGCCACCTCGGTCTCGCAGGTCGACCTGAAGACGCAGTTCTACAACGGCACCGCCCTGTCGATGACCGACGGCTTCGGCGCGACGATCTCCAACGCGCAGGGCATCAAGGACGCGTACACCCTGGACGTCGCGCAGCCCTACACCGTGGGCGGCGCCCAGCAGTTCCAGCAGAGCCGCGGCATCTTCGGCTACACCGCGCTGAAGAAGGCTCCCAAGGACCGCGTCAAGCTGCTGCTGCGCGTCCTGGACTGGCTGGCCTCACCGTTCGGTTCGAAGGAGTACGAGCTGCTCCACTACGGCATCGAGGGCACGCACTTCGAGCGGGACAAGGACAACAACCCGATCGCGACCGAGCTCGGGCTCGTCGAGTCGAAGGACAACCTGCCGCTGGTCAAGGTCGCCGACGCGCCCCAGCCGCTGTACTACCCGGGGTACGCGGACCTCACGAAGCGGGTGCACGCCTGGCAGCGGAAGGTCGTGCCGATGATGGTGCCGAACGACCGCTGGGGTCTGCAGTCCGACACGTTCAACCGGCAGGGCGCCACGCTCGACCAGATCATCAACGACGGTGTGACCGCGGTGGTGACCGGCCGCAAGAAGCTCTCCGAATGGGACGGCATCTACAAGAAGTGGCTCGCCCAGGGCGGGAAGAAGGCGCTGGAGGAGTTCGGCGAGGAGTACGCGGCGGCCCACTGACCCGGCTGACCGCCGGGGACGGCGCAGGCGATGATGGTGCGGGACCCGCAGGAGGTTCCGCACCATCGGACTTTCGAAGGAGTCAGAGTGGGCGACCGGGCGACGATCCGCGACGTGGCCGCGCGCGCGGGGGTGTCGGTGGCGACCGTGTCCCGGGTCCTGGCGGGCAACTATCCGACGTCGGCCGCCTCGCGGGCGAAGGTGCTGCGCGCGGCCAAGGACCTGGACTACGTGGCCAACGCGCACGCCCGCGCGCTGGCCGGGGCGGGCCGCAAGACGATCGCCGTGCTCATGCTCGACGTGGTGAGTTCCTTCTACGCGGCTGTGGCGCAGGGCGTCGAGAAAGAGGCCGCGCAGCACGACCGGCTCACCCTGGTCGCGTCGACCGGCGCCGACCCGGCCCGGGAGCTGGCGCTGGTGCAGATGATGCGCGAGCAGGCGGCGGAGGCGGTCGTCCTGGTCGGCGGGGTCGTCGAGGACGCCGCGTACCGGGAGCGGATGGCGCAGTACGCGCAGTCCCTGGCGGCCGCGGGGTCGCGTCTGGTGCTGTGCGGGCGGCCCGCGCCCGCGCCCGACGTGCCCGCGGTGGTGGTGGAGTACGACAACGAGGCGGGCGCCCACGCGATCACCAGCCATCTGCTGGGCGCGGGCCACCGCAGGATCGCGCTGATCGGCTACCAGCCGGGCAACACGACGGGCGAGGCCCGGGTGCGCGGCTATCTGCGGGCGCTGGAGAGCCACGGCGTGCCGGCGGCGGACGCGCTGCTGCACGGCATCGGTTTCGGCCAGCTCAACGGCGACGAGGCCATCCGTGACCTGCTCGTCAAGTGTGACGGCAGGCCGGACTTCACGGCGGTCTTCGCGGGTGACGACCGGGTGGCCGCCGCCGTGGTCAGGGCGCTCGGCGAGTACGGGCTGCGGGTCCCGGACGACATCTCGGTGGTCGGCTACAACGACGACCCGGTGGCCGCCGACATGACCCCTGGCCTGACCACGGTGCACATCCCCGGTGAGGAGCTGGGCCGCACCGCCGTCCGCCTCGCCCTCGGCGGGACGGGCAGGACCGGGCAGCAGCGCCAGCTCCTCGGCACGCACATAGTGATCCGCGACAGTGTGCGCCGCCTCACTCCGTAGGGCCTGGCCTCAGCACAGTGCGGGCTAGCGCTGTACGGGCTGGCGCTGTACGGGCTCCCCCCGCGACTCCGCCGGGACGTGGGAGGCGACCAGGCGGCCCTGGGCGGTGGCCGTGGCGCCCCGGCGGTGGTCCACGGCGTAGGCGAGCGCGGCCACGCCGAGACCGAGGACGGCGAGGACGGCGCCGGTCACGGCCGGGGAGGTGACGCCGAGGCCCGCGGCGAGGGCGAGGCCGCCGATCCAGGCGCCGCCCGCGTTGGCCAGGTTGAACGCCGCCTGGTTGGCGGAGGAGGCCAGCGAGGGCGCGGCGGACGCCTTCTCCATCACCATGAGCTGGAGCGGCGAGCCGGTGGTGAACGCCGCCATGCCGAGCAGCAGCACGGCGAGCGCGGCGCTCCACTCCGCGCGCATGAGCAGCGGGAAGAGGGCCAGGACGACGCCGAGCGAGGCCAGGCCGCCGAAGAGGGTGCCGCGCAGCGAGTGGTCGGCGAGGCGGCCGCCCGCCAGGTTGCCGACGGTGGCGCCGACGCCGAACAGGGCGAGCAGCAATGTCACGCTGCCCTCGGCGAACCCGGCGGCGTCGGTGAGCATCGGCGTGATGTAGCTGTAGGCGGAGAAGAGGGCGCCGAACCCGGCGACGGTCGTACCGAGGGCGAGCCAGACCGGGACCGAGCCGAGCGCCTTGAGCTCGCTGCGGACGCCCACCGCGGAGCCATGGCCGTGGTCGGCGGGGACGAGCGCCGCGAGGGCGGCGATGGCGGCCAGGCCGATGGCGCTGACGGCGAGGAACGTGGCGCGCCAGCCGAGCTGCTGTCCCATGGCGGTGGCGACGGGGACGCCGACGATGTTGGCGACGGTCAGGCCGAGGAACATCAGCGAGACGGAGCGGGCCTTGCGCTCGGGCGCCACGAGGGAGGTGGCGACGACGGCGCCGACGCCGAAGAAGGCGCCGTGCGGCAGGCCGCTGACGAAGCGGGCGAGCAGCAGGGAGTGGTAGTCGGGGGCCACGGCCGAGACGGCGTTGCCGACGACGAAGAGCACCATGAGGCCGATCAGGACCCGGCGGCGCGGCATGCGGGCGGTGACCGCGGCGAGCAGCGGGGCGCCGATGACGACGCCGAGCGCGTACGCGGAGACGAGGTGTCCCCCGGCGGGGATCGAGATGTCCAGGTCGTTCGCGACGTTGGGCAGCAGACCCATGATCACGAACTCGGTCGTGCCGATGCCGAAGGCGCCCACAGCGAGGGCGAGCAGGGCGAGGGGCATGAGGAATCGTCCAAAGAAAGTGGGGGCGGGGCAGGGACCGTACGCGGAGCGGTGACGCCGAGCGGCGACGCGGATAAGTTTACGTACGGAACAAAGTCTCCCGCGCCCAGTATTCCGCGAGGTTAAGACGCCGTGAAACTCAGAAGGCGGATGTCACAGCGCGACGCGGGCCGCGATCGGCAGATGGTCGCTGCCGGTCTCGGGCAGCGTCCACGACGCCTCCGGCTCCACGCCCCTGACCATGATCTGGTCGATCCTGGCCATCGGGAACGCGGCCGGCCAGCTGAACCCGAAGCCGCTGCCCGCGGCGCCCTGGGTGGAGCGCATCTGGGCGGTGACGGCGTTCAGGGCACGGTCGTTCATCGTGCCGTTCAGGTCGCCGAGCAGGATGACCTTGCCGAGCGGCTCGTCGGAGATGGCCTCTCCCAGCGCGGTCGCGCTCTTGTCGCGCTGGCTGGCGGTGAACCCGGAGTTGAGCTTCACGCGCACCGAGGGCATGTGCGCCACGTAGACGGCGACCTTCCCCTCGGGCGTCGCGACGGTGGAGCGCATGGCGCGGGTCCAGCCCAGCTTGATGTCGACGGGCCGGGTGGCGGAGAGCGGGTACTTGCTCCACAGCCCGACGGTGCCCTGGACCGAGTGGTACGGATAGGCACCCGCGAGCGCCTTCTCGTACGTCGGCAGCGCCTGCGCCGTCAGCTCCTCCAGGGCGACGACCTGCGCCCCGGACGCGGCGACGTCCTTCGCGGTGCCGGCCGGGTCGGGGTTGTCGGCGTTGACGTTGTGGGTGGCGACGGTGAGATCACCGCCGCTGCCGTGCTTGTCGGTGAGCAGCCCGCCGAAGACGCTGAGCCAGACGATCACCGGCATGAGCAGCGCGACCAGGGCGGTCGCCGACTTCCGCACCAGGGCCAGGACCAGCAGCACCGGGATGAACAGGCCCAGCCACGGCAGGAACGTCTCCGTCAGGGAGCCGAGGTTGCCGATGGTGTTGGGGATCTGCGCGTGCAGCAGCATGACGAGTGCGAGCAGCACCGCGAGAACCGCGAGGACGACGCCGCGGCGCCACAGCCCCCGGTCGGTACGGAGCCGGCGCCCCAGACGTCGGAGCCGAACGCCCGCCCCGGTGCGCCCGGATCCGTCGCCGTCTCCCCTGTCGTACGCCTGCGCCATACCGTCGTCGCCTCACTGCCGTGCCCGCCGTCCCTGCCCGGAAAACCCTAGGCGATGTTCGGCGGCTTTCTGTCCCGTCACTCCCCGTCGGGCGGGTCTGTGACGGCCGTACGGGCACGAGGACGAGCGGGGCGGCGTCCGGAGTTCCGAACAAGAGGCCCGCAAGGGCTTCCTGTGACGAAACGCTCACATTCAGCTCCGTCGGTCCCCCGGGTTCAAAGACAGGCTCTCAGTCCGGCGAGGGCGAGGTCGACGATCCGCTCGGCGAGATCGTCGGCGAGGGGCGAGTCGGTGCGCATGATGCTGCGCAGCAGCATCGGTCCGGTGAGGAGGTCACCGGCGAGTTCGACATCGGTGCCGGGAGGCAGTTCTCCGTCGGCGACACCGCGCCGCAGTACGTCGTGCATGACGCGCCGGCGCGGGTCGATGACGAGCTCGTGGTACGCGTCCCAGAGCCTGGGCAGGGTCTTCATCTGCGCGAAGACGTTGTGGAGCAGGACCGATCTGCGCATGCTCAGGCCGCGCCTGCGCAGGTGCTCCAGGAGGCAGACCAGGTCGTCGCGCAGGGAGGTGCCGGGCAGTTCGGGGTCGGGCACCTCGATGGAGCGCAGGACCTCGACGAAGAGGGCTTCCTTGCCGTTCCAGCGCCGGTAGATGGTGGCCTTGCCGACACCGGCGGTGCGGGCGATCCGCTCTATGGACAGCTCGGCGAGGGGGACGCCCTCCTCCAGGAGTTTCACCACGCCCTCGACGATGGCCTGCTCCACGGCCTCGCTGCGGGGGCGGCCCCGGGCGGGCGGCTCCGCGCCGGGCGGCGGCGTGGGCGAGCCCGGGGCCCCGTGCCGTCGCGCCTGTCGCTCGGCCCGTTCCGTGTCCACGCCCTCCGCCTTCCGCCACGGCCCCGGAACCCGGCGGTCCGCCTGGTCCCGGGGCGATTGTCTCAGCGCTTCCCGGCTGCCCGCCCGCGCGGGGCGCCGGTCAGTGCTCCGCGCCGATCCTCTCCGGCTCGCCCTGCGGCTCGGTGGGCGCGGCCGGGGTCCGGCCCGGCAGGAACAGGGCCGTGACGACGGCGCTGACCAGTGCGACACCCGCGCCCCACAGGGCGGTGACGTGCATGGCGTGCAGGAAGGAGTCGTTGGCCGCGCCGACCAGGCCCTGGGCCCGCGGCCCGAGCTTCTCGGCGACGCCGAGCGTGGCCTCGATCGAGCCGGCCGCCGTGTCGCGCAGGTTCGGTGGCAGCGCCCCGAGCTTGTCCTCGATGCCGCTTCGGTAGGCGGTGGAGAGCACCGAGCCGAGCACGGCGATCCCGAGCGCGCCGCCGACCTGGCGGAAGGTGTTGCTCAGCGCGGACGCCGAACCGGCCTTCTCGCGCGGCAGCGCCTGCATGATCACGACGCTGGTCGGCGTCATGACGTGCGCCATGCCCGTGCCCATGAGGAAGAAGATGACTTCCAGGAGCCAGATCGGGGTGTCCGCGTCGAGCGCGGTGAAGGCGGCCAGCATGCCCGCGAGCAGGACGAGCCCGCCGGTGGTGGTGGCCCGGACACCGAGCTTGTCGACGACGATCCGGGCGCGCGGCGCGAAGATCAGCTGGGCCGCGGCGAGCGGCAGCATCAGGGCGCCGGTCTGCAGCGGCGTGTATCCGCGCACGCTCTGGGTGTAGAAGACCGAGAAGAAGGTGACGCCCATCAGCGCGAAGAAGACCAGCGCGATGGCGGCGATCGCGGCTGAGAACACCTTGTTCTTGAAGTAGTCGATGTCTATCGACGGGTGGTCGCTGCGCTTCTCGTACAGGACGAACCCGACGAGGACGACGAGTCCGGCGACGATGGTGGCGAGCACCTGGGGGCTGGTGAAGTCGCCCTCGTCGCCGCCCTTGATGATGCCGTAGACGAGCAGGACGAGACCGACCACGGAGAGCACGACGCCGACCAGGTCGATCCGGCCCGGCTTCGGGTCCCTGGAGTCGGGCACGAGCACGATCATCAGGACGACGGCGAGGATCACGATGGGCACGTTCACGAGGAAGACCGAGCCCCACCAGAAGTGGTCCAGGAGCAGTCCGCCGGTGATCGGGCCGATCGCGATGGCGAGGCCGACGCCGCCCGCCCAGATGCCGATGGCCTTGGGCTGCTCCTCGCGCTCGAAGACGTTCATGAGCACGGCGAGCGTGGCCGGCATGACGAAGGCGGCGCCGAGGCCCATCACCGCGCGGAACGCGATGAGCTGGACCGGCGAGCCGGACTCGGCGGCGAGCGCCGAGCCGATGCCGAAGACGACGAGGCCCCCGACGAGGACCTTCTTGCGGCCGAGGCGGTCACCGAGCAGGCCCGCGGTGAAGAGCAGGCCCGCGAAGACGAGGGTGTAGGAGTTGATGGCCCACTCGAGCTCGCTCTGGGTGGCGCCCAGGCCGGTGGGTGCGGGTGTCGAGATCGTCTTGATCGCGACGTTCAGGATGGAGTTGTCGAGGACGACGATCAGCAGGCTCAGCATGAGCACGCCGAGGATCGCCCAACGGCGGCGGTGCACGGCCTCCGGTATACGGGGAGCCGCGGGGACGGCAGGACTGGTCATACGTACGATGCTAGGGGCGTTTCGATACGGCCCCGTCTCGTATTGGAACCCCTGGGCAAATCCTTGCCGAGGCTTTGCCCAGCGGGGGGCCTGGCGCGGAAGCGGCACGCGGTGCCACCATGGAGGCGATCCGGGGACGCCGTCAGGGCGCCTCGAGACGAATTGAAGGAGCCGTTGCGATGACGCAACTCCAGGCTGCCCAGAAGCCGGCCGACAGCAGCAACCCCAAGGCGCTGTACGGAGGCAAGGGCACCCGCCGCATCACCGTCCGCGATCTCTCCCTCGCCAAGGAGCGGGGCGAGAAGTGGCCGATGCTGACCGCGTACGACGCGATGACGGCGTCGGTCTTCGACGAGGCCGGCATCCCCGTGATGCTGGTCGGCGACTCGGCGGGCAACTGTCATCTCGGGTACGACACCACGGTCCCGGTCACCCTGGACCAGCTCACCATGCTCTCGGCCGCGGTCGTCCGCGGCACCAGCCGCGCGCTGATCGTCGGCGACCTGCCCTTCGGCTCCTACCAGGAGGGCCCGGTACAGGCGCTGCGCTCGGCGATGCGGCTGGTGAAGGAGGCGGGCGTCGGAGCGGTCAAGCTGGAGGGCGGTGAGCGCTCCCACGAGCAGATCAAGCTCCTCGTCGACGCGGGCATCCCGGTCATGGCCCACATCGGCCTCACCCCGCAGTCCGTCAACACGCAGGGCTACCGGGTGCAGGGGCGCGGCGAGGAGGCGGCGCAGCAGCTGCTGCGCGACGCGAAGTCGGTCCAGGACGCGGGCGCGTTCGCCGTCGTCCTCGAACTGGTCCCGGCGGAGCTGGCCGCGGAGGTCACCCGCGTCCTGCACATCCCGACGGTCGGCATCGGCGCGGGGGCGGCCACGGACGCGCAGGTTCTGGTCTGGACGGACGCGCTCGGACTGACCGGCGGCAAGATGCCGCGCTTCGTCAAGCAGTACGCGAATCTGCGTTCCGTCATGTCCGACGCGGCCAAGGCGTTTGCGGAGGACGTGGTCGGCGGAACGTTCCCCCTGGAGGAGCACGCCGTGCACTGACCCGGTGCGCCTCCCTGAGCCACAGCGGCACCAACGCGGCCCGTCGATCTTCCCCCGTCGACGGGCCGCGGCCGTTCTCCCGTCAATCTGTCGGCGATATATCGGCAGCGGCGCTCCGCTGTCGGCCCGCTGTCGGTGACTTGTCGGTGGCGGCTGCCACCTTGGTCGGCATGACGCGAATCGACAAGAACCCCGACCCCGGCACGGACGGCCGCCCGGTGGCCGTGTCCGTGCGGGGACTGCTCAAGCACTACGGCTCGACCAAAGCCCTGGACGGCGTGGACCTGGACGTGCACGAGGGCACCGTGATGGGGGTCCTCGGCCCGAACGGCGCCGGCAAGACCACCCTCGTCCGCTGCCTGTCCACCCTGATCGTCCCCGACTCCGGCACCGCGGTCGTCGCCGGCTACGACGTGGTGAAGCAGCCCCGGCAGCTGCGCCGCGTGATAGGTCTCACCGGCCAGTACGCCTCGGTCGACGAGAAGCTCTCCGGCCGCGAGAACCTGTACATGATCGGGCGGCTGCTCGACCTGTCCAGGAAGGAGGCGAGGGCTCGCGCCGACGCGCTCCTGGAGCGGTTCTCCCTCACGGACGCCGCGGGCCGCCCCGCCAAGACGTACTCCGGCGGCATGCGCCGCCGCCTCGACCTCGCGGCGTCGATGATCGGCCGCCCGCACGTCCTCTACCTGGACGAGCCGACGACCGGCCTCGACCCCCGTACCCGCAACGAGGTGTGGGACGAGGTCAAGGCCATGGTGCGGGACGGCGTGACCGTGCTCCTCACCACCCAGTACATGGAGGAGGCCGAGCAGCTGGCCTCCGAGCTCACCGTCATCGACCGCGGCAGGGTCATCGCGAACGGCGGCATCGAGGAGCTGAAGGCGAAGGTCGGCGGCCGCACCCTGCGGATCCGCCCGGCCGACCCGCTGGAGCTGCGCCCCCTCGCCCACGCCCTGGACGACATGGGCCTGACCGGCCTCGCCACGTCCGCCGTCGACACCGAGTCGGGCACCGTACTGGTCCCGATCCTCAGCGACGAACAGCTCACCGCCGTCGTCGGCGCGGTCACCGCGCGCGGCATCACGATCGGCTCGATCGTCACCGAACTGCCCAGCCTGGACGAGGTGTTCCTCTCCATCACCGGCGAGAAGGCGTCCGCCCCGCAGGACGCCCGCCCCGAGCTCGAGGAGGTCGCCGTATGAGTACGACCACCCTGTCCCCCGCGACGGTCACCACCATCCACGTCGACGCCGACCCCCGGATCGGGCTCCGCGACCACGTGCGCCACACCACCGCCCTGATCCGCCGCAACCTGCTGTGGATCAAGCAGGACCCGGAGTCGATGTTCGACGCCGTGCTGATGCCGGTCGTCTTCACGCTGCTGTTCGTGTACGTCTTCGGCGGCTCGATCGGCCAGTCGCTCGGCGGCGGTCAGGACGCCTACGTCCAGTACGTGATCCCCGGCATGGTCGCGATGATGAGCATGAACATCGCGCAGGGCGTCGGCACCGGATTCAACGAGGACTTCCACAAGGGGATCATGGACCGCTTCCGGTCCCTGCCCATCGGGCGGGCCTCGGTCCTGATCGCCAAGATCTCGGTGGAGCTGCTGCGCCTGCTGGTCGCCACCACGGTCCTGATGATCGTCGCGGTCCTCGTCGGCTTCGACATCGAGAACTGGGCCGGTCTGTTCGGAGCGGTCGGTCTGGCCGCGCTGTTCGGCTCCGGGATCATGTGGATCTTCCTGGTCCTCGGCGTGACCATGAAGAACGCCCAGTCCGTGCAGGCCATGGGCTTCCTGGTGATGATGCCGCTGCAGTTCGGCTCCTCGATCTTCGCGCCGACCCGGTCGATGCCGGGCTGGCTGCAGAACTTCACCGAGTACAACCCGATGTCCGGCCTCGCGGACGCGGCCCGCGGCCTGATGGTCGGCGGCCCGGTCGCCCACGGCCTGTGGGTCACGCTCGCCTGGACCGCCGGTCTGACGCTGATCATGGCGCCCGTCGCGATCCGCAAGTTCACCAAGAAGAGCTGAATCGGGGGGCGGGTGCGCCGGCCGGTTCGCGTCACAGCAGGGCGGTGGCCTCCTCCACGGAGAGGCCGCCGCCCTCGGCGTACGCCCGCTCGTACGCGTCGTCGTCGAGCGGCGCCCGCACCGCCGCCTCGGTGTCCGACCGCCACAGGCGCTCCATCGAGGACCGGTGGTGCCCGGCGGGCAGCGCGGCGTCGGACGCGCCGACGAGCCGCGCGGCGAGGTCCGCGTCGCCGGGGCCGCCGCGCTGCACGACCCCGCGCGCCGCGGTGAGCAGGTGCAGCGCCGCCAGATTCGGCGTGATCACCGAGGCCAGCGGGTCCCTCGCGAGTGCCAGGGCCTTCGCCGCACCCGCCACGGCGTGCTCGGTACGACCGTCGATGGCGTCGAGCATCGCTTCCATCCCGGCGCTCATGCCGAAGAAGAAGACGATCTCCGCCACCTTGAACTCGCTGTTCAGCGCCGCGAGGTGCTCCCGCGCCTCGGCGGTGCGGCCGGTGCTCGCGAGCCGGCCGACGAGGAACATCCGGGCGGCGGGCCGGGCCTCGTTCGTGTGCCGCCTGCTGGTGTGGAGGGCCTCGCGCAGCAGCTGTTCGCCGCGCTCGCCCTCGCCCTGCTCGATGTACACCTGGCCGAGCCTGACCTGGAGGATCGTGGCCTGCGCGTGGGCGCCCATGCTCTCGGCGACGCCCCGGGCGCGGGTGTAGTCCGCGGCGGACTCCGCGTACCTGCCGAGCTTCTCGTGGTTCTCGCCGCGCGCGGACAGCGCCTCGGCGACGCCCCATTCGTCGCCGAGCCGGGTGAACAGGGCCAGGGCCTCGTCGGCGTCCTCGCAGCCGCGGGCCGCCGTGACGCCGCTGTTGGCCAGCATGTTGGCCCGCAGCTGGAGGACGAGCGCGAGTTCCCACTCGTAGCCGAGGGCGCGGCAAGTGCGCACGGTCACGTCGGTGAGGTCATGCATGAGGTCGAGATCGCCGGTCAGCAAGACCGCGAAGTACCAGATGTTTCCCGGCGGGCGGCAGGCCTGAGGCAGGTCGGCACGGTAGGACTCGCGGATGACGCGCAGCCTCGCCTGCCCCTCGGGCGACTGCCACCTGGCCATCTCCATGTCCATGTAGCCGAGGCCGGCGATGTGGACCTGGCGGCGGGCCTCCTCCAGCAGTTCGCCGGTGAGCGGCGGCGGGGTGTCGGTGCAGCGCTGGTACACCGGCGGGGCGGGGCGCGCCGGTCCCGCGAACGGGTCGGGGCCGAGCGCCGCGGTCTCCCGCGTCCAGGAGCGGGCCTCGCCGCGCAGGTCGCGCATCTGCCAGAACCAGGCCAGCGACAGGACGAGGCTGAGCGCCTCCTGCTCGTCGCGGGCCGCGACGGCGTGGCGCAGGGCGGTGCGCAGGTTCTCGTAGTCACGCTCGATGCGGGCGACGGCCGCGCGCTGCCCGTGGCCGCGCAGCAACGGGTCGGTGGTGCGGGCGAGTTCACGGAAGTACGTGAGGTGGGCCCGTTCGGCGCCGGCGCGGTCACCGGCCTCGTCGAGGCGGTCGCCCGCGTACTCGGCGACGGTCTCCAGGAGCCGGTAGCGCATCGCCCCGTCGTCGCCGTCGGGCGCGGCGACGACGAGCGACTTGTCGACGAGGGAGGCGAGCACCTCCAGCGTGTCGGGGCCGCACACGGCCTCCGCGGCGGCCAGGTCGCAGCCGCCGCTGAAGACGGAGAGACGGGCGAGGACGGAGCGCTCGGGCGCCTCAAGGAGGTCCCAGGACCAGTCGACGACGGCCCGCAGCGTCTGTTGACGGGGCAGCGCGGTGCGGGCGCCGGAGGTCAGCAGCCGGAACCGGTCGTCGAGCCGGTCGGCGATCTGGCGCGGGGTGAGCATCCGCAGCCGGGCGGCGGCCAGCTCGATGGCGAGCGGCAGCCCGTCCAGGCGGCGGCAGATCTCCTCGACGGCCGCGGCGGTCTCGGCGGAGTGCCCGACGGTGAACCCGGGCCGCACCGCGGCGCCCCGCTCCCCGAAGAGACGCAGCGCGTACGGCTCGGGCAGCGGCTCGACCGCGTACAGCAACTCGCCCGGTACACCGAGGGGTTCGCGGCTGGTGGCGAGCACGGTGACGCCGGGGCAGCGGGCCAGCAGATGCTCGGCGAGGGCGGCGGCGGCGCCGATGACGTGTTCGCAGTTGTCGAGGATGACCAGCATCCGGCGGTCCGCGCAGTGCTCGACGAGCCGGACGAGCGGATCGTCGCCCTGCCGCTCGCCGACGAGGCGCAGCTCCTCCGCGCCGGCGCCGCGCAGCACCGTCTCGCGCGCGCCGATCGCGCTGACCACGGCCTCCGGTACGGCGTCCGGGTCTCCGACGGGGGCGAGTTCGGCCAGCCAGACGCCGTCCGGCGCCGAGCCGGCCAGCCCTTCCGCCGCCTCCTGCGACAGGCGGGTCTTGCCGGCGCCGCCCGGCCCCAGCAGCGTGACCAGGCGGACGCGGCCGAGCTCCGCCCGGATGGCGCCGATGTCGTCGCCGCGCCCCACGAACGAGGTGAGGCGGGCCCTGAGGTTGCCGGGCTCCGGGGCCGGGTCGCCCGGCCGGGGCCCGGCGCTCCCGGGCAGGGCGGCGGGCTCCAGCAACTCCTCGTGCAGGGCGCGCAGTCCGGGCCCCGGGTCCGTGCCGAGCCGGTCCGCGATCCCGCGCCGCACCTCCTCGTAGGCGGCCAGCGCCTCGGCCGTCCGGCCCGCCTCGCGCAGCGCCCGCAGCCGCAGCGCCTGGAGCGGTTCGTCCAGCGGGTGGGCGTCGCACAGGGCGGTCAGCTCCGCCAGCGCCTCCTCGGCCTCGCCGAGCGCGAGCCGGGCGGCGAGCCGGGTGCGGCGCGCGTCGAGGTGGCGGGTGTCCCAGCGGGCGGCGTCGGCGGTGCGGTCGGGGAGGTCGGCGAGGGCGGGCCCGCGCCACAGGGCGAGCGCCTCGTCGAGCAGGTCGGCGGCCTTCGCCGGATCGCCGTCCGTGAGGGCGCGGGCGCCGTCGGCGGTGAGCCGCTCGAACCGGAACAGGTCGATGTCGTCGCCCGAGGCGGTGAGCCGGTACCCGCCGTCCACGGAGACGATCGCGTCGGCGCCGAGCGCCCGCCGCAGCCGCCCCACGAGGGCCTGGAGCGCGCCCGGCGCGTCGGCCGGTGGCTCGGCGCCCCACACCTCGTCGACGAGCAGGCCGGTCGGCACGGGCCGGCCGGGCCGCAGGGCGAGCACGGTGAGCAGGGCGCGCAGCCGCGCCCCGCCGACGGGGACGGCCGTGCCGTCGTCGGAGAGTGCCTGAGTGGTGCCGAGGATGCGGTAGCGCACGGGCCCCATTGTCCCCGCTGTCCCGCGGACGGGACGCCGGGGACGCGGCGGACCCGCTCCGGCGCCCGGAACTACGGGCGCACCGCTCCACGTTCCCCGTGCGGGGCGGGTACGTTCGGTGACGCCCCAGACCAGCGACCCCCGGGAGCTCCGCCCCATGACCACCGCCACATCCCGACGCGGCGACAGCCGGATCAGCCCCGTCTTCCTCGGCATCGTCGCGGTCGCGGCCGTGTCCGGCTGGGCGGTGTGGACGGACTACGCCTCACAGCCCGGCTTCGCCGTGTTCCTCTTCGTGACGGCGGCGTGGATCGTCTCGCTGTGCCTGCACGAGTACGCCCACGCGCGCACGGCCCTGCACAGCGGCGACCTCTCGATCGGCGAGAAGGGCTATCTGACCCTCAACCCGCTGAAGTACACCCATGCCCTGCTCAGCATCGTGCTCCCCGTCATCTTCGTGATCATGGGCGGGATCGGTCTGCCGGGCGGCGCGGTCTTCATCGAGCGGGGCCGTATCCAGGGCCGCTGGAGGCACAGCCTCATCTCGGCGGCGGGCCCGCTGACGAACGTGCTGTTCGCGGTCGTCTGCACGGCCCCGTTCTGGCTGCACGCGCTGGACGGGGTGCCGGACACGTTCCGCTACGCGCTCGGGTTCCTGGCGCTGTTGCAGGTGACGGCCGCGATCCTGAACTTCCTGCCGGTGCCGGGACTCGACGGGTACGGGGTGATCGAGCCCTGGCTGTCGTACAAGGTCAGGCGGCAGGTGGAGCCGTTCGCGCCGTTCGGTCTGCTGGCCGTCTTCGCCGTCCTGTGGCTCCCCACGGTCAACGAGTACTTCTTCGACGCGGTGGACGCGGTGCTGCGCGGGCTCGGCGTGAACGAGTGGGACACGTACTGGGGGCGCCAGTTCTACCAGTTCTGGGACGGCACCCCGCAGATCCAGACCTTCACACAGCCGTAGTCGTGCCCGGCCGCCGCGCCCGCTCGGCCTTGGCCCTGCGCACGTAGAACCACGTCATGTTCGACGTGATGCCCGCGATGAGGACCCACACGATCCCGAGGAGGCTGCCCTCGACGAAGGAGACCACCGCCGCCGCGACGGCGAGGACGCAGACGACGAGGGCGAAGAGTGCGATGCGGGGCATGGGGTCGGCTCCAATACGGCACGGCTCGGTGTTCGCCGACCAGTGTCCCCCATGCCCCACTGACGCAGGAAGGCGCCCTGAAGGTCACGGAAAGTTCTCAGAGGTCCGTGATGCGCAGCCCCGCGTGTGCCTTGTAGCGGCGGTTGACCGAGATGAGGTTCGCGACCAGGGACTCGATCTGGTGGGCGTTGCGCAGGCGGCCCGCGAAGACGCCGCGCATGCCGGGGATGCGGCCGGCCAGCGCCTGGACGAGGTCGGTGTCGGCGCGGGCCTCGCCCAGCACCATCACGTCGGTGTCGATCTCCTCGATCTCCGGGTCGGCGAGCAGCACGGCCGACAGGTGGTGGAAGGCGGCCGTCACCCGGGAGTCCGGCAGCAGGGCGGCGGCCTGCTCGGCGGCGCTGCCCTCCTCGGGCTTGAGCGCGTACGCGCCCTTCTTGTCGAAGCCGAGCGGGTTGACGCAGTCGATGACGAGCTTGCCCGCGAGCTCCTCGCGCAGCGCCTCCAGGGTCGCCCCGTGCCCCTCCCAGGGCACGGCGACGATCACGATGTCGCTGCGCCGGGCGCACTCGGCGTTGTCGGCGCCCTCGATGCCCTCGCCCAGCTCGTCGGCGGCGGCCGCGGCGCGGTCGGCGGCGCGGGAGCCGATGATCACCTTCTGGCCGGCGCGGGCGAACCGGTAGGCGAGGCCCTTGCCCTGCGGCCCGGTGCCGCCGAGCACGCCGACGACGTGCCCGGACACGTCGGGCAGGTCCCAGGGGTCCTTGGCCGGGGCCTTCGGGGCGTTCGCTGCCTTGTCCTGCGCATTGTCACTGGAAGTCATGGAGCGACCTTACTCAGCGCTCCGGCGCCGGTGAGCGCGGCCACGGGGACGCGGCGGAGGGAGATCGTCCCATACGCGCCGGAGGCCGCGCACCTCCTCCTGAGCCCGACGGACCGCGCCCGTGAGGCGACCCGTTCGGGCGGTCTTCCCGCGAACGGCCCAGGCGCAGGCGTCACTTGAGGCACCATGCGGCTCCATGGACGCCGTACGAGTAGCACTGCTGCGCGAGGTCCTCGCCGGGACCGAGTGGCCCGCCGCCACCCGTCGCTTCGCCGGGGCGCTGCGCTCCTCGGTGTCGGCGCACGGCGGCGGGCTGCTCCTGGTGGGCTCGGCGGCGTACGAGCCGTGGCATCTGGCGGCGCATCTGGTGGACGAGGCGGCCTGGTCGGGCACGCCCGAGCTGGCGCCGACCCTCGTCCGGCACGCGGCGCGCCCCGACGACCCGGCGCATCTGGCCGTCGGGCTCGGCCGGCTCGCTGCGGCCCGGCGCGGCGAGACGCTGCTCGTGGTGGCGCCGGACGCGGTGGGCGCGCCGCTCCTCGAACGGGTGCATGACGCCCGTCGGGCCGGCGCGACGGTCCTCGCCCTCGACGCCGGGCCCGCGGGCAACGGGGATCTGCACGCGATGGCCCACGACAACCTGACCGTGCCCGGCGACACCGACCTCGACCTCGACACGGTGCAGCACCTGGTCAGCGCGGCGGCCGGGGAGAACGGCGGGCACACGGCGCGCGGCCGGCGCGGCTTCCGTGACCGCCTCTCCCGGCTGGCGGACCATCTGACGGCGCCGCCACCGCCGCGCTGGTGACGGCCCGGACGGCCAGGGTGCTACGCCCCGTCGTCCTCGCCGCGGGCCGACGCGTCGTGCCACCGCGGGTCGTTCTCCCACTGGAGGTCCTTCTCGCGTGCGGTGGCCATCGCCCGCTCCGCCTCCCCGCGGGTCGCGTACGGTCCGAACCGGTCCTTGGCGGGGCACTCGGGCCCCTCCTCGACCTTGTGGTGCTCCAGGCAGTAGAACCACTCGCCCGGCTTCCCGACGGTCCGCTTCTTGAACAGGGCCACGGCCGACTCCTCTCCTCAGAACGCTCAGGGCCATGGTCCCCCACGGCCGCTCGTTACACTCGCTGGCATGTCTGGCCAGTCGACGCAGTCGTCACCCACCGTCCTCGTACCGGGGGAGCAGTCCCCCGTCCGTTCCGTGCCCGGGAACATCCGGCGCCCCGAGTACGTCGGCAAGCCCGCGCCGACCCCGTACAAGGGTCCGGAGGTCCAGACCCCGGAGACGGTCGAGGCGATGCGCGTCGCGGGCCGGATCGCCGCGCGGGCGATGGCCGAGGCCGCGAAGGCGATCGCGCCGGGCGTCACCACCGACGAGCTGGACCGGATCGCGCACGAGTACATGTGCGACCACGGTGCCTACCCTTCGACGCTCGGATATCGCGGCTTCCCCAAATCGCTGTGCACAAGCATCAACGAGGTGATCTGCCACGGCATCCCCGACTCCACGGTGCTGCGCGACGGCGACATCATCAACCTCGACGTGACGGCGTACATCGGCGGCGTGCACGGCGACAACAACGCCACGTACCTGGTGGGCGAGGTCGACGAGGAGTCGCGGCTGCTCGTCGAGCGGACCCGGGAGTCCCTGGAGCGGGCGATCAAGGCCGTGAAGCCGGGGCGCCAGCTCAACATCATCGGCCGTGTCATCGAGTCGTACGCCAAGCGCTTCGGGTACGGCGTGGTGCGTGACTTCACCGGGCACGGCATCAACTCGTCGTTCCACTCGGGGCTCATCGTCCCGCACTACGACAGCCCGCACGCGACGACCGTGATCCAGCCCGGCATGACCTTCACGATCGAGCCGATGCTGACGCTCGGCACGTACGAGTACGACATGTGGGCCGACGGCTGGACCGTCGTCACCAAGGACCGCAAGCGGACCGCTCAGTTCGAGCACACGCTGGTGGTCACGGAGACGGGCACGGAGATCCTGACGCTGCCGTAGCCGCACCCGCCACCGCCCCTCGCAGGAGCCCGTCCCGACCCGGGGCGGGCTCCTCGCGTACGCCGTCCGGGGTTCCGCCGGTCAGGAAACCGGGTACGTTTTTACCGACACGATGTCGGGAACGCTGCTATCTTAGGTAAGGCTAAGCTACCTAGAACCTGCCGGCGGAGGCCCCATGGACCCCTCGTTCTCCACTCTGATCCGCACCGCCTCGCACGAGCAGCACACCGAGGCCGAGACGTCGACGTTCATGGGCGACCTGCTCGGCGGCGCCCTCGGAGTGGACGCCTTCGCGCGCTACACGGAGCAACTGTGGTTCGTCTACGCGGCACTTGAGAGCGGAGCGGAGCGGCTGGCGGACGACCCCGTCGCGGGCCCCTTCATACAGCCGGAGCTGCTGCGCCTGCCGGCGCTGGAGCGCGACCTCACGCATCTGCGGGGCCCCGGCTGGCGCGAGGAGGCGTCGGCGCTGCCGGCCACGGCGGCGTACGCGGCGCGGGTCGCGGAGTGCGCCGCGTCCTGGCCGGCCGGTTACGTGGCCCACCACTACACGCGCTACCTGGGCGACCTCTCCGGCGGCCAGATCATCCGGGACAGGGCGGAGCGGGCGTGGGGCTTCGCGCGCAAGGGCGACGGCGTGCGGTTCTACGTGTTCGAGGAGGTCGGCAATCCGGCCGCGTTCAAGCGGCGGTACCGCGAGTCGCTCGACGCCATCGCCGTGGACGAGCTGGAGAAGCAGCGCGTGGTGGCGGAGTGCAAGGCCGCCTTCGCGCTGAACACGGCGGTGTTCCGGGCGCTCGGCGAGGAGTTCTCCGCCGCCGCGTAGGCACGCTCACGCCAGCAGCCGCACCCGGCCGCCCACCTCGACGAAACCCTCCGGCTGCGGCGCCGTCAGGAGCTGGGAGCCGCGGCCCTGGCGGATGTTGAGGGCCCGGTCCAGGCGGGCCGTCAGGAGGAGCGCGGCCGCACCCGTCGCCTCGTCCTCCTCGATGCCGTCGTCGCGGCCGGGGAAGGCGCGGGCCCTGATGCGGCCCGCCGCCTCGTCCTCCCAGGCCCACGCGTACAGCCACTCCCCCGGCGGTGGCACCGCCAGCGCGTCCACCTCGGCGGCCGATCCGTACTCGCGCAGCGTGCGCGGCGGAGCCCACTCGGGGCGCGCCTCGACCCAGCTGAACTCCCCGTCGAGGCGGGCCCCGACGATGCCCGCGGGCACCACCAGTTCGGCCACGTCGAGCAGCCAGGCGGCGCCGACGCAGGGGTGCCCGGCGAAGGGCAGGCGCAGCGTCGGCGTGTAGATGTCGATGACGCCGCGCTCCGGGTCGTCGACGAAGACGGTCTCGCTGAAGCCCGATGCGGCCGCGAAAGCCTGCCGTTCCTCCCGGCCCGGGAGGCGGGATCCGTCCCGTACGACGCCGAGCGCGTTGCCGTGACGGCCGTCGGGTCCGCAGAAGACATGCAGTACGTCGTGGTCCACGGGGGAAGTGAAGCATGCTCAGGGCGTTTCGACGGACTCCGCTTGACCACCCTTTGACCGTTCCCTGGGTCGCCCGAGGGTCGTCCGTATCCCTGCCGCGATTAGGCGGTTCGTGTGAGAGGTGAATCACGGGACGAGCGGGTAGCAGTAAGGCAAGCCTCATATAAGTTAGGGCCGCCTTTGTACCAGCTGTGTACTTCCTTGGAGCCCGCATGCGAGCCGTACGTCTCTCCGCCGCCACCGCCGTCGCCACGGTGGCAGCCCTGACCGTCGTCACGGGGTGCACCGAGAAGAGCGACGCCAAGGGCGGGTCCGGCGCCGTCGAGGTGACCGCCACCGACGACGGCTGCAAGGTGTCGAAGACCCGGTTCCCGTCCGGGCACGTCGAGTTGGCCGTGGAGAACAAGGGCTCGCGCGTCACCGAGGTCGAGATCCTCTTCCCCGACGACCGCATCGTCTCCGAGCGCGAGAACATCGGCCCCGGCACGAAGCACACCCTGACCGCCGAGGTGAAGAGCGGTGCCTACCGCATCGCCTGCATCCCCGGCATGAAGGGCAAGGGCCACCGCCAGGACGTGACGGCGACCGGCGGCAAGGCCGCGAAGCGCGACCCGCGCCTCGACGCCGCCGTCGCCGCGTACCGCCAGTACGCGCAGGAGCAGGCCGACGAGACGCTGCCGAAGGTGAAGACCTTCACGGACGCGGTCCGCGACGGCGACGTGCAGGCGGCCAGGAAGGCGTACGCGCCCTCGCGCATCGGCTGGGAGCGCACCGAGCCGGTCGCCGAGTCGTTCGGCACCATCGACCCGAAGGTCGACGTGCGCGAGGACGGGCTGGAGGAGGGCCAGGACCCGAAGACGGACTGGACCGGCTGGCACCGCCTGGAGAAGGCGCTGTGGCAGGAGAAGAAGATCGGCGCGCGGGAGAAGCAGCTGGCCGGTCTGCTCGATACGGACCTCAAGAGCTGGCAGCAACGCGTCGGCAAGGCCGAGATCACCCCGACCTCGATGGCCAACGGCGCCAAGGAGCTGCTCGACGAGGTCGCCACCGGCAAGGTCACCGGCGAGGAGGAGCGCTACTCGCACACCGACCTCGTCGACTTCAAGGCCAACGTCGAGGGCGCCGAGAAGGCGTACGGCCTGCTGAAGCCGGTCGCCCGGGAGAACGACGCGGCGCTGACCAAGGAGCTCGACAAGCAGTTCGCGGCGCTCGACAAGCTCCTCGACACCTACCGCGAGGACCCGAAATCGTACGAGTTCACCTCCTACGACAAGGTCGGCAAGGCCGACCGCAAGGAGCTGTCCGACGCGGTCAACGCGCTCGCGGAGCCGCTGTCGAAGCTGGCCGCCGCGGTCGTCAAGTAGGCGCCGCATGAACGCGGAACAGGCACAGAACAACGCGGAACAGGCAGCGAACACAGAGGACGTCGCCATGACGGAGAACTCCCCTGCCCCGTCCCGGCGTGCACTGCTCACGGTCGGCGGCGCCGGGCTCGCGCTCGGCGCGGCCGCCGCGGGAGGCGCCGTCGCGCTGACCCGGTCCGACAGCGACACCATGGAGCCGGCGGCCGAGTCGGGCGGGGCGGTGCCGTTCCACGGCGCGCACCAGGCCGGCATCGCGACGCCCGTGCAGGACCGGCTGCACTTCGCGGCGTTCGACGTGAAGACGGACGACCGCGAGGAGTTCGTCCAGCTCCTGAAGGACTGGACGAAGGCCGCCGCGCTGATGACCGAGGGACGCCCGGTCGGTGAGGGCGCGTACGGCGGCCTCGCCGAGGCACCGCCGGACGACACCGGCGAGGCGCTCGGCCTCGATGCGGCGCGGCTCACGCTGACGATCGGCTTCGGGCCCTCCCTCTTCGACACGTACGGGAAGACGTTCGGGATCTCCGGGCGGCGGCCCGAGGCGCTCGTGGAGCTGCCGAAGTTCCCCGGGGACAACCTCGACAAGGCCCGCAGCGGTGGCGATCTGTGCGTGCAGGCCTGCGCCGACGATCCGCAGGTCGCCGTGCACGCCATCCGCAACCTGGCCCGCATCGGCTTCGGCAAGGTCGCCATCCGCTGGTCGCAGCTGGGCTTCGGCAAGACGTCGTCGACGACGCCGGACGCGCAGACCCCGCGCAACCTGATGGGCTTCAAGGACGGCACCCGCAACATCGCGGGGACGGAGACCGACCGGCTCGACCAGCACGTGTGGGTCTCCGACGAGGGGTGGATGAAGGGCGGCTCGTATCTCGTCGCCCGGCGCATCCGCATGAACATCGAGACGTGGGACCGCACGTCGCTCCAGGAGCAGGAGGACGTGTTCGGCCGCGACAAGGGCGTGGGCGCGCCGGTCGGCAAGGCCGGGGAGCGCGACGAGCCGTTCCTGAAGGCGATGAAACCGGACGCGCACGTGCGGCTCGCGCACCCCGACTCCAACCACGGGGCGACGATCCTGCGGCGCGGCTACTCGTTCACCGACGGCACCGACGGCCTGGGCCGGCTTGACGCCGGGCTGTTCTTCCTCGCGTACCAGAAGGACGTGCGTACGGGGTTCGTCCCGGTGCAGCGGAGCCTGGCGGGGAGCGACGCGCTCAACGAGTACATCCAGCACGTGGGTTCGGCGGTGTTCGCGGTCCCGCCGGGGGTGCGGGACGGCAAGGACTGGTGGGGCCGCGGCCTCTTCGAGAGTGGGGCCTGAGGAATGTTCGCGAACTATCTGATCGGGCTGCGCGAGGGGCTGGAAGCGAGCCTCATCGTCTGCATCCTCATCGCGTACCTGGTGAAGACGGGCCGCAGGGACGCCCTGCGGCCCGTGTGGCTGGGCGTCGGCGCCGCCGTGCTGCTGGCGCTGGCGTTCGGCGCGGCCCTGGAGTTCGGCTCGCAGGAGATGACGTTCAAGGCGCAGGAGGCGCTCGGCGGTTCGCTGTCGGTCGTCGCCGTGGGCCTGGTGACGTGGATGGTGTTCTGGATGCGGCGCACCGCCCGGCATCTCAAGAGCGAGTTGCACGGCAAGCTGGACACGGCGCTGCGGGCGGGCACGGCCGCGCTGGTCGTCACCGCGTTCCTCGCCGTCGGCCGGGAGGGCCTGGAGACGTCGCTGTTCGTGTGGACGGCGGTGCACGCCACCGGCAACGGCACGATGGAACCGGTGGCCGGCGCGCTGCTCGGCCTGGCCACGGCGGTGCTGCTCGGCTGGCTGTTCTACCGCGGTGCCCTGCGCATCAATCTGGCGAAGTTCTTCACGTGGACCGGCGCCATGCTGGTCGTCGTGGCCGCGGGCGTCCTGGCGTACGGCTTCCACGACTTGCAGGAGGCCGACTTCATCGGCGGCCTGAACCACCTGGCGTTCGACATCAGCGGCACGATCGCCCCCGACGGCTGGCTCGGCACGCTCCTGAAGGGCGTCCTCAACTTCCAGCCGGACCCGACCGTCCTCCAAGTCGTCGTCTGGCTCGCGTACTTGATCCCGACGCTGGCGATCTTCCTCGCCCCGCCGGGGCTGCTCTCCCGCAGGGGCGCGGCGTTGGGCGCTTCTTCTTCCCGGTAGGGTTCGGCCCCGGGAAGGGGAAGGTGAGAACAACGTCATGAGCGAGGTCAGGATCGGGCTCGGCAGGCCCGCCGCCGCGGCGGCAGCGGCGGTCGTGCTGTCCCTCACGGCGAGCGGCTGCGTGACCGTGCACGGGGAGCTCGAAGTCGTGCCCACGACCACGAAGGCGCAGGCCGCACGCGCCCTGGACACCTTCGTCGCCGCCTACAACAAGGCGGACAAGACCTACGAGCGGACCGCCGACGCCGCGTACGTCACCGGGGCGCTCGGCGCGATCGACGCGGCCAAGCTGAAGGCGGGCCGCACGGTGAACCCGGGCGGCAACCCGAAGTACACGCCGCTGAAGCTCACCGACTCGCACTTCACCGTCCCGAAGAAGGCCGGCTGGCCGCGCTGGTTCGTCACGGACAGCGCCAACAACCGGGTCGCCGGGTCGCGCTGGGTCATGGTCTTCACCCGCGACTCGGTCGACGAGCCGTGGGCGGTCTCCTATCTGACGCTGTTCCGCGGCGACACCCTCCCCGGCTTCGAGAAGGACCAGGACGGCTGGGCCGAGGCCGTCACCCCGGATGCCGAGGGGCTCGCGATGCGGCCGGGCGACCTGAGCGAGAAGTACACCGGGTACCTCAGGGACGGCGGCGCCGGGTTCGCGGCGGGGCCGTACACCTCCGAGTGGCGCGCGACGCGCAAGAAGAACGAGTCGCGCCCCGGCCTCTCCACCCAGTTCATCGACGAACCGCTCACGTCCGGCGACTACGCGCCCGTCGCGCTGCGCACCGAGGACGGCGGGGCGCTCGTCTTCTTCACGACGCGGCGCTACGAGAAGCAGACCGCGTTCGCCGGCAGCGATCTGCCCGCGATCAGCCCGAGCGTGAAGGCGCTGATGACGGGGGACGCGAAGCAGGCGGCGACGTACGGGTACGTGTCGAACCAGACGGCGCTCGTCCCTGCGGGGGGCTCCGCCGGGGGTGGGGTCCGGGTGCTGAACCGGGTCGAGGGGATCACCCACGCCGAGGGGTCCTGACCGGGTCCTGACCGGGTCCTGCGCCGCCGCGCGGGGCTGTCATGGGGGCCACGGGGCTCCGCCCCGGACCCCGCTCCTCAAACGCCGGAGGGGCTGGAGTGGGGTGCCGGAGGGGCTTGATCGATGAGGTGGGCTTGATTCGTGGCGTGCCCGAGTGGTTTACGGCCACGCCGACTCGTAGTCCGGCTCCGCTCCCGCGTGGCGGGCGCACGCGTCGGTGAGCGCCTCCAGCAGGGTCAGCGGGTCCGGCAGCGGGTGCTCGGGGCCGCGCAGCCACGTCACCGAGCGGCCGGCGGGGAGCCGGGCCGGCGGGACCAGGACGTAGGAGCCGCGGCAGTGCCAGCGCATGCCCGGGTGCTCGTCCATGGTCTCGGGGTGGCAGTCCAGCTCGCAGGGCCACCACTCGTCCTCGTCCTCGGGCGTGCCGCGCGTCGCCGTGAAGAAGAGCATGCGGTCGCCGCCGGACTCGGCGACGGGGCCCACGTCGATGCCCCTGGACAGCAGCCGCTCCAGCGCCTCGCGGCCGGCCTCCAGCGGTACGTCCAGGACGTCGTGGACCATGCCGGTCGCGGTGATGAAGTTGGCCTGCGGCTGGTGCCGGGCCCAGCGCTCGACCTGGGCGCGGTCGGTCGTGGACTGGGTCTGCCAGGCGAAGGAGACGGGGTGCCGGCCGGGCGTCGGACAGCCGACGCGGTTGCAGGAACATCGGTAGTCGGCGGGGTGGGCGGCCGGGGCGAGCGGCAGCCCGGCGGCGGCAGCGGCGAGCAGCAGGGATTCGCGATCCTCGTCGGCCCGGGTCTCCTTGGGGCCTCTGGCCGACTTCAGCCACTGGGCGAACCTGCCCAGGCCCGAGCGTGCGCTGTCACCGTGCTCCGCGCCCATCTATCCCCTTGCCACACCATCGCCGTCGAGCCGGGTGCCGGATGGACCCCGGGCCCCCATGGTCCCACCATCCCGCCTCCGGAGAGGCCACAGGGTGTCATTGCCCTATTTACACCTAATTGCGGGCCTACCGTGGGCACCATGGTCACTCTTGCCGCCAGGACCGTGCCGGTCGTCGGCCTCACCGGCGCCCTCTCCCTGGCCGTTCTGGCCTTCGCGCCCCCGCTGCGAGGGGGCGGCGGGCCGGTCGTGGTGGAGTCCCTGCCCCGCATCACGTACACCGCGCACCGCGGCGGCGCCCTGGAGGTGCCGGAGAACAGCATGTCGGGGCTGGCGGCGGCGTTCGCGCGGGGCACCGCGCCGGTTCTCGACTTCGATACGCGGATGCTGCGCGACGGCACTCTGGTGGTGATGCACGACCCGACGCTGGACCGGACGACCTACTCGGCGGGGCCGGTCGACGCGCTGGACCGGGCGCAGTGGCGGAGCGTGCTGCTGCGGCCCGCGCCGTCGCTGCCGGGCATCTGGCTCCCGGAGCGGCCGCCGACGGTCGCGGAGGTGCTCGACCGGTTCGGCGGCCGGACCGTGCTGATGCTGGAGGCCAAGGACCCGGCGAGCCTCGTCGGGCTCGCCCGGCTGATCCGGGACCGCGGCCTGACCCGCTCGGTGCTGGTCAACTCCAACAGCCCGGTCGTCGCCGAGCGCGCGCACCGGCTCGGCCTGATCGCCCAACTGTGGCGCTCGGCACAGCAGATGAGAGCCGACCGGCCCGAGCTCTGGGCCCGGTACGTCGACGTGCTGGACATGGATTACGCGGCGCGCGACGCGGATCTGGTGCGGGCCGTCCGCTCGGGGGTCCCGCGCGTGTGGGCGCACACCGTGAACACGCCGCGGGACCGGGACCGGGTACTGCGGCTCGGCTGCGACGGGGTCATCACCAACGCGCCGGGCCTGCTCACGGCTACGCCGGTGACTTCTTCGGGCGGGCGCTGATCCCGTAGAGGGCGTACTCGACGAGCTTGTCGGCGTACGCGTGGTCGAGCGGGCCGGTGCACTGGAGCCAGCGCTGGGCGACCGGCGAGACGAACAGGTCGCGGGCGACGGCCGGGTCGACCTCCGCGCGGATCTCGCCCGCGTCCTGGGCGGCGCGCAGCCGGGCGGCGTACAGATCGAGCCCGGGCATGAGGAGCCTGGTGATGAACGCCTCGGCGAACTCGTGGTCGGCGACCCCCTCGGCGGCGAGCGCGCGGGCCGGGGCCTCGAAGCGGGGGTCCTTGAGCTCGTCGATGGTGGCGCGCAGCACCAGCTTGAGGTCGGTCTCCAGATCGCCGGTGTCGGGCAGGCCGGTCGCGGCGACGGGGACGGGGTACTTCTCGGCGGCGGTCCTGGCGTTCTGCTCGTTGAGGTCGAGGAACGCCTCCATGAGGACCTCGGCCTTCGACCCCCACCAGCGGTAGATCGTCTGCTTGCCGACGCCGGCGCGGGCGGCGATGCCCTCGATGGTCGTACGGGGGTAGCCGATCTCGCCGACCAGGGCGAGGGCGGCGTCGTAGATCGCACGGCGCGAGCGCTCGCTGCGGCGGGCCGAGTCGGGGGCCGTCTTTTTCGGGGCGCGGCTGGACGTGTCAGACATGGTTCGAATGTAGCAGCGGCGAGGCGAGACGTACCGTCTTGGACTGGGGCGGAAGGGGCGGGAGGGGCGTGACCGGCGGCGCCGGCCGTGGGGCGTGATCCGGTCCGCGAACCACCCGTTCGGTGCACATCCCCGAGGGCTCCTCCGACCGCACCATGGGCCCAACAGACCCTGCGGTTGTGAGGAGCCCTCATTGCGTAATCCGCACTCCGGCCCACGGTGCGCCACACCCCGGCGCTACCTCATGTGCCCACCGGCGCACTTCAAGGTCACCTACTCGATCAACCCGTGGATGGACCCGGCGAAACCCGTCGACGTCCCGCTCGCCGTCGCCCAGTGGGAGGTGCTGCGCGACCGGTACCGCGCGCTCGGCCACACCGTGGAGGTGCTCGACCCGCGGCCCGGACTGCCCGACATGGTCTTCGCGGCCAACGGGGCGACCGTGGTCGACGGGCGGGTGCTCGGGGCGCGGTTCGCCCACCCGGAGCGGGAGGCGGAGGCCGCCGCCCACCTCGACTGGTTCCGTGCCCACGGGTACGCCGAGGTGCACGAGCCCGTGCACGTCAACGAGGGCGAGGGGGACTTCGCCGTCACCGCCTCCTATGTGCTGGCGGGGCGCGGGTTCCGGGCGTCGCCGCTGTCGCACGGGGAGGCGCAGGAGGTCTTCGGGCGGCCGGTCATCGGGCTCGATCTGGTGAACCCGCGCTTCTACCACCTGGACACCGCGCTCGCCGTCCTCGACGACAGCGCGGACGACGTCATGTACTACCCGGCCGCGTTCTCGGCGGGGAGCCAGGACGTACTGCGCCGGCTCTTCCCCGACGCCCTGATCGCCGACGAGCCCGACGCGGTCGCCTTCGGCCTGAACTCGGTGTCGGACGGGCGGAACGTGGTGATCCCGCAGGGCGCCGTCGGCCTCTTCGGGCCGCTCAGGGAACGCGGGTTCGTGCCCGTCGCCATGGACCTGTCGGAGCTGCTGAAGGGGGGCGGGAGCGTGAAGTGCTGCACGCTCGAACTCCGCTAGCGGGGCCGTCCCTCCGGCCCGTGCCACGAATCGCCCCAGTCCGTGTCACGGGCCTCCTTGTACAGCGCCCCGTGCTTCTTCGTCACCGTCGTCCGGGTCAGGCCGCCCTCGGCTCCGCACAGGTCCAGGAGTACCTGGCCCTTGCGGAGCTGGGGACGGCGGATCACCCGGGCCTCGGCGGGCGCCGGGGGGAAGCGGGTGGCGGCGACGTAGGAGAACTTCTCGTCCTCGTACGCCAGCGATCCGCCCTTGACCTGCCGGTGCAGGGAGGAGCGGCTGACCCGGGCCGAGAAGTGGCACCAGTCCTCGCCCGGCGCGATCGGGCAGGGGGCGCTGTGCGGGCAGGGGGCCGCGACGTGGAAGCCGGCGGCGATCAGCCGGTCGCGGACCTCGATGATCCGGGTGTAGCCGTCGGGGGTGCCGGGTTCGACGACGACGACGGCGCCGCGCTCCGGGTGCGCCGCCCGCACCGCCGCGTCGACGACCGCCGCCCGGTCGGCGTCGGTGAGCTCCTTCAGCACGTACGAGATGGTGACCAGCTCGGCCGCGGGCAGCTCCTGCGCCGTCCCGATACGGGCCCGGCCCCACCACACTGACTTCGCCAACTGCCCGTCGGCTGCGGCCAGTTCGCGGCCGAGCGCCAGGGCGGGTTCCGACCAGTCCAGGACCGTGGTCGGGCGGGACCCGGGCAGCGCCGCGCGGGCCGCCCACACCGCCGCGCCCGTCCCGCCGCCGATGTCCACGTGGCCGCCGGGCGACCAGCCGGCCGGGGCCGCGTCGCGGAGGGCGTCGAGCGCGGAGCGGACCGCCTCGAACGTGGCCGGCATCCGGTAGGCCGCGTACGCCGCGACATCCGCCCGGTCGCGCAGGATCGGCGCCCCGGTCGGGGTCGTGCCCCGGTAGTTCGCGATGAGCCGCTCCACGGCGCGGGCCGCCTGCGTGGGCGGGAGACCGTCGAGGAGGCCGGCGAGGGCCGAGCGCAGGGTGTCGGCGGGTTCGGTGGGGTCGGTCGGGGCGTTCACCCGGTTGATTTTAGAGGGCGCGGCCCTACCCTTAGGACCCCGGCGGGCCCGTCACCGCGCGGGCCAGGTGGGTCGCGGCGGCGGCGCGGGGGGCGCTGTCGGCGGGGCGGCGGCGCGGGTGGACCGTGTTGGCGAGCAGGACCAGGAACGTGTCCGTCTCCGGGTCCATGACGAGGGACGTGCCCGTGAAACCGGTGTGTCCGGCCGCCCCGGCGCCCGCCAGCTCGCCCATGAACGACGCGTCGTCGACGCGGAAGCCGAGCCCCGGCGCCGCCAGCATCAGGTCGACGAAGTCGGGGCCGAGGATGCGGGCGGTGCCGTACGAGCCGCCGTTGAGCAGCGTGCGGCAGAGCACCGCCAGGTCGTGCGCCGTGGAGAAGAGACCCGCGTGGCCCGCGACGCCGCCGAGCGCCCAGGCGTTCTCGTCGTGCACCTCGCCGCGCAGCATGCCGCGGTCGGCCTTGGCCCAGGGGCGGCGCTGGTCCTCGGTGGCGGCGGCGCCGGGCCGCGGCCCGTACGACGTGGCGGTCATGCCGAGGGGGCGGGTGATGCCCTCGCGGACGAGCACGTCGAGCGGGCGGCCGGTGAGGCGCTCCAGGAGCTGCTGGAGCAGCAGCATGTTCAGGTCGGAGTAGCGGTACTCCCCCGGCTTCGACGACGGGGCCTCGGCGCGCAGCAGGGCGAGCCGGGCGGCCGCGTCCGGGGCCTCGTACAGCGGGAGTTCGGGGCGCAGGCCCGAGGTGTGGGTGAGGAGCCGGCGGACGGTGAGCCCGGCTTGCGCGGCGGCGGTGAACTCGGGGAGGTACGCGCCGATCCGCGCGTCGATGCCGAGGGTGCCGCGCTCGATCTGCTGCACGGCGGCGACCGTGGTGAACAGTTTGGTCAGCGAGGCGAGGTCGAAGGGCGTGTCGAGGGTCATGGGGACGCGGGCGGCGGCCGGGAGTTCGACGCCCCGGTCCGTGGTCCCGTCGTACGCCGTGTACCGCAGCGCCCAGCCGCAGGCGGCCTCGGCGGCGATCACCGGGCCGCGCCCGGCGAGCAGCACGGCCCCCGCGCACCAGGGGCGCGGGCCGTCGGGGAGCGTACGCACCCCGTGGACGAGGCGGGCGACCTGCCCGGTGTCCAGGCCGGCCCGCTCGGGGGTGCCGGGCCGCAGTCGTGGGGAGCTCAGCGCCCCGTCACCTCCCCCGTCGCCCTGGCCGCGAGCTGCCAGGGGCGGCACAGTGCCAGGAAGGCGACGACCGCCGCCAGGCCGCAGACGAGCTGCACCAGGGCCATCGGTACGGCCGTGCGCTCGCCCGCGATGCCGACGAGCGGCGAGGCGACCGCGCCGATCAGGAAGGAGGAGGTGCCGAGCAGGGCGGACGCGGAGCCGGCGGCGTGCGGGGTGCGCAGCAGCGCGAGGGCGTTGGTGTTGGGGGTGGCAAGGCCCATCGAGGCCATCAGCACGAAGAGTCCGGCGGAGACGGGTACGACGCCGAGCTCCTGCGGGGCGCCGAAGACACCCGTGGCGACGAGGAGCAGGAAGGCGGCGGCGACGACGATCAGCGAGAGGCCGACGGTGAGGACCTTGTCGAGGCTGACGCGGCCGACGAGGACCTTGCCGTTGAGCTGGCCGACGGCGATCAGGCCGATCGAGTTGAGCCCGAAGAGCAGGCTGAACGTCTGGGGCGAGGCCCCGTAGATCTCCTGGATCACGAACGGGGAGGCGCTGATGTACGCGAACAGCGCGGCGAACGCGAAGCCGCCCGCGACCATGTACCCGGTGAAGACGCGGTCGGCGAGCAGGGACCGCATGGTGCGCAGCGCTTCGACGGTGCCGCCGGAGTGCCGCCGCTCGGGCGGCAGCGTCTCGGGCAGGAACCTGCCGACGAGCGCGGTGAGGGCGATGCCGATGAAGGTGAGCACGACGAAGACGCCGCGCCAGTCGGTGACGCGCAGGATCTGCCCGCCGATGAGGGGCGCGACGACCGGGGCGACGCCGGATATCAGCATCAGGGTGGAGAAGAAGCGGGCCATCGCGACGCCGTCGTAGAGGTCGCGCACGACGGCCCGGGCGATCACGATGCCGGCCGCGCCCGCCAGGCCCTGGAGCAGGCGGAAGGCGACGAGCAACGCGGCGTCCGGCGCGAAGGCGCAGATCGCGGTGGCGGCGACGTACACGAACAGGCCGATCATGAGCGGTCTGCGGCGGCCCCACTTGTCGCTCATCGGGCCGACCACGAGCTGGCCGAGGGCCATGCCGGTCAGGCAGGCGGTGAGGGTGAGCTGGGCGGTGGCGGCGGAGGTGTGCAGGGCACCGGTGACCTCGGGCAGCGCCGGGAGGTACATGTCCATCGACAGCGGCGGTACCGCCGTCAGGCCGCCGAGCACCAGGGTGACGAGGAGGCCGGTGCGAACGGCCGCCCTGGGTACGGGGATCGGGGTCCCGGCCCGGGCGGGCGGCGCCTGCTCGGCGACGTTCCTGGTGCTCCCGGTACTTCCGCTCTCCGCCATCCCGTTGCCCCTCGTTCCCTTTCGTCTCTCCCGGCCGTACGTGCGATTACCTATGCTCTCAGCTCGGCGCAGTGGTCGTAACCAACAACTGAGGTGGCAGTGATGGCTGGGGAACGCGTGCGGTGGGGGATTCTTGCGACGGGTGGGATCGCCGCGTCGTTCACGGCGACGCTGCTGGATCTGCCGGATGCCGAGGTGGTGGCGGTGGCGTCCCGGAGCGAGACGTCGGCGAAGGCGTTCGCGGAGCGGTTCGGGATCGACCGGGCCTACGGCGACTGGGCCTCCCTCGCGGCCGACGAGGACGTCGACGTGGTCTACGTGGCCACGCCGCACGCCGCGCACCGGGAGGCGGCCGGGCTCTGTCTGGAGGCGGGGCGCGCGGTGCTGTGCGAGAAGGCGTTCACGCTGAACGCGCGCGAGGCCGCGGAGCTGGTGACGCTCGCGCGCTCGCGCGGCCTCTTCCTGATGGAGGCCATGTGGATGTACTGCCATCCGATGGTCCGGCGCCTCAAGGCCCTGGTCGACGACGGGGCGATCGGCGAAGTCCGCACCGTGCAGGCCGACTTCGGGCTGGCCGGCCCGTTCCCGCCCGCGCACCGGCTGCGGGACCCGGCCCAGGGGGGCGGTGCGACCCTGGATCTCGGGGTGTACCCGGTGTCGTTCGCGCAGCTGCTGCTCGGCGAACCGTCCGGGGTGAGCGCGCGGGCGGAGCTCTCCCCGGAGGGCGTGGACCTGCAGACCGGGATGCTGCTGTCCTGGGCGGGCGGGGCGCAGGCCGTGCTGCACTGCGCGATCAATTCCGGTACGGGGGTGACGGCGTCCGTGACGGGCTCCGCGGGCCGGATCGACGTGCCCGCCGGGTTCTTCTATCCGGAGCGGTTCGTCCTGCACCGGGACGGCCGTGACCCCGAGGAGTTCATGGCCGTGCCCGAGGACGGGCCGCGCGACTCGATGCGGCACGAGGCGCTGGAGGTCATGGGGCGGCTGCGGGCCGGGGACACGGAGTCGCCGCTGGTGCCGTTGGAGTCGTCGCTCGCGGTGATGCGGACCCTGGACGCGGTGCGCTCCGCTGTGGGGGTCAGGTATCCCGGGGAGCGGTGACGGGGGTTCGTTTTCGGGTGCGGGTCCGGTGGGGCTTCTCGCGCAGTTCCCCGCGCCCCTGGGGCATGCGGCTCCGCCGCGTGGGCGCGACCAGCCACGACGAGAGCCGCACCCGGCGTCGATACCGGTCAGGCCGGGCGCAGCCCCTGGTCGCCGACCTCGGTGACGAAGGACGCCGCCGTCGTGATGCCGGCCCCCGGGACGGTGACCGCCGAGACCGTCTTGAAGTCGGCCCGCGCCTCGGACTCCCCGAGCCCCACGGTCACATAGCCCCGCCGCCCGTTGAAGAACTTCATGTGCGGATTGGCCCTGGTGTACGTCTCCCAGGTGGCGGGCCGCTCCGCCCCGTCCTTGCCGGAGGCGATGGAGGTGGCGACGATCTCGGTGCCGAGGGTGCGCGACGCCGGGTCGGCGAAGTCGGCCTTGATGTCGAAGGCGTACCCGACGTGGACGTCACCGGTGAGGACCATGAGGTTCTCGACGCGGGCCGCCTTGGCCCCGGCGAGCACCCGGTCCCGGGAGGCCCGGTAGCCGTCCCACGAGTCCATCGACAGCTTCGCGTCGGCGTTCAGGTCGAGCCTGCGCTCGGAGAAGGTGACCTGCTGCGGCACGACGTTCCACAGGGCGCGCGAGCGGCGCCAGCCGTCGATGAGCCACCGCTCCTGCGTGGCGCCCGTGATGGTGCGCGCCGGGTCGTCGGACTCGGGCCCGGGCGCGTGGGCGGTGTCGCCGTAGGCCTGGTTGGAGCGGTACTGGCGGGTGTCGAGGATGTCGAACTGGGCGAGCCGGCCCCAGACGAGGCGGCGGTAGAGCTGGGCGTCGGGCCCGGTCGGCAGCTGGGGGCGGCGCAGCGGCTGGTTCTCCCAGTACGCGCGGTAGGCGCTGGCGCGGCGCAGCAGGAACTCGGCCGGCGGGTCGTCGTTCTCGGAGATGTCGTCGGCGTAGTTGTTCTCGGTCTCGTGGTCGTCCCAGGTGACGACGAAGGGGTGCGCGGCGTGCGCGGCCCGCAGGTCGGGGTCCGACTTGTAGAGGGCGTAGCGCAGCCGGTAGTCCTCCAGGGTCACGGTCTCCCGGGCGAAGACGCCGGGCAGGACGCGGTCGCTGTACTTGCGGGCGCCGCCCGCGGAGTCGACCGCGTACTCGTAGAGGTAGTCACCGAGGTGGAAGACGACGTCGACGTCGTCCTCGGCGAGGTGCTTGTACGCGGTGAAGTAGCCGTCGTGGTACGCCTGGCAGGAGACGGCGGCCAGCGTCAGCTGCGACACGTGGCCCAAGGCGGCGGGCGCGGTGCGCGTACGGCCGGTCTCGCTGACCCAGCCGCCGACGCGGAAGCGGTAGTAGTAGACGCGGCCCGGCGCGAGGTGTTCGACCTCGACGTGCACGGAGTGGTCGAACTCGGGGTGCGCGGTGGCGGTGCCACGTCGGGCGACGCGCCTGAAGTGTTCGTCGTGTGCGAGTTCCCAGCGCACGTCGACGCGCTGGGCGGGCAGGCCGCCGCCGGCCTCGTACGGTTTCGGGGCGAGCCGGGTCCAGAGCAGTACGGATCCGGGCAGCGGGTCGCCGGAGGCGACGCCGAGGGTGAACGGGTCGCTGGTGACCTTGCGGGCGTCCAGTTCGGCGGCGGCCGCGGCACCGGCGGTGGGGAGGTTGGTGGCGAAGGCGAGCGCGGCGGCGGCGCCGGTGACGGTGAGGAACCTGCGGCGGCCCAGGTGCTGGGCCGCGGCGCGGAGATCAGGTGTGTGCTGCGGAACGTATGACATGGAGCCCCTCCCCTGACTGCGGATGTCGTCCGCCGTCCTGTCGTGTGCTGTCCTGTCGTGTGCTGTCCTGTCGTGTGCTGTCAGGGGAATTCGAGCGGGCCGGGACGACGCTTGCCTGTCGCGTACACAACAGCCACATGGCGGATCGGTGATCTCCGGGTGCCCGCGCCGCCCGTACGCTGCGGCCCCATGGACGATCAGCGAACCGCGGGGACACCCACCGCACAGACGACCACCGCAGGACCGAGGAGCGCCGTGGTCACCGGCGCCGGCTCCGGCATCGGCCGGGCCGTCGCCCTGGAACTGCTGCGCCGTGGCTGGCGCGTGGCGCTCGCCGGGCGCCGCACCGAGGCCCTGGCGGAGACGGCGGGGCTCGCGCCGGACGGCGACTCCCTCACCGTCCGCACGGACGTGTCGAGCCCCGGGGACGTGACGGCGCTGTTCGGCGCCGTGCGCGACCGGTTCGGCCGCCTCGACCTGCTCTTCAACAACGCGGGGACGTTCGGCCCCGGCGGCGTGCCCGTCGAGGAGTTGGCGTACGACGCGTGGCGGCAGGTGGTCGACACCAACCTGAACGGGGCCTTCCTGTGCGCGCAGGCGGCGTTCCGGCTGATGAAGGAGCAGGACCCGCAGGGCGGGCGGATCATCAACAACGGCTCCATCTCGGCGCACACGCCCCGGCCGCGTTCGATCGCGTACACGGCGACGAAGCACGCCCTGACGGGTCTGACCAAGTCGCTCTCGCTGGACGGCCGTCCGTACCGCATCGCCTGCGGGCAGATCGACATCGGCAACGCGGCGACCGACATGACCGAGCGCATGCAGGCCGGGATCCCGCAGGCCAACGGCGAGCTGGCGGCGGAGCCGGTGATGGACGTGGCGGACGTGGCCCGCACGGTGCGGCACATGGCCGAGCTGCCGCTGGAGGCCAATGTGCAGTTCGCGACGGTTCTTGCCACGAACATGCCGTTCATCGGCCGCGGATAAGCCTTTCGAGCCGGCCTTTCGGGGCCGGCCTTGCGGAGCCACTTGCTTGAGATCTAAATCTCCACAAGCGGAATAGTTCCTGCCCCCTCAATACCGGACACCGCGCCCGTATGCTCGGCTCCTCTCCACGAGAAATTCACATTTGGAGTGCATCTTGCGCATACGTTCCGCGGCTCCGGCCGCCCTCGCCGCAGCCGCCCTCGCGGGCTCGCTGCTCGCCGCGTCCCCGGCCTCCGCCGCCGCGCACCAGGGCGGGCTGCACCTCGGCTACATCCAGTACGACAGCCCCGGCTCCGACCGCGGCAGCAACAGCTCGCTGAACGCGGAGTGGGTGAACATCCACAACAACTCCCGCGCCGCCGTCCAGCTCAAGGGCTACAAGCTGAAGGACACGACCGGCTACACGTACACCTTCGGCAGCTACAAGATCGGCGCCGGCAAGACGGTCAAGGTCCGCACCGGCAAGGGCACCAACGCCGCCGGCGTCCGGTACTGGGGCCGTGGCTCGTACGTCTGGAACAACACCGGCGACAAGGCCCGCCTGATCAAGCCGAGCGGCGCGCAGCTCGACTCCTGCTCCTGGAGCCGTCTCGGCTCGGGCGGGGTCAGCTGCCACTGAGCCACCACGAGGGGGGGAGGAAGGGGCATCCGCGCCGTGCGCGCGGGTGCCCCTTCCGCATGCACGCCCCTGCCTGGCCGGTGCCGCTCCTGCCTGGCCGGTGCCGCTCCTGCCTGGCTGGTGCCGCTGTGAAAATTCGGGTGCGGACGCCCGGGGCCGGGTGAGAATGCCCGCATGACCGATGACGACGTGCTGCGCTACACCGCCTTCACCACCAGCCCCGCCGGAGGCAACCCGGCCGGGATCGTGCTCGACGCCTCCGCCCTCGGCGACGACGCCATGCTGAAGATCGCCGCCGATCTGGGCTACAGCGAATCCGCGTTCGTGACGCCCGGCCCGCCCGGGAGCGGCGAACGGGCCCACACCGTGCGCTACTTCAGCCCCAAGGCCGAGGTCCCGTTCTGCGGCCACGCCACCGTCGCCACCGCGGTCGCCCTCGCGGAGCGCCGGGGCACCGGCGACTACCTGTTCCACACCCCGGCCGGCGAGGTCCCGGTCACCGTCGACCGGTCCGGCGACGTGCTGCGCGCGACCCTCACGAGCGTGGAGCCCCGCATCGAGGAGGTCAGCGGCGAGGACCTCACCGAGGCGCTGGCCGCCCTCGACTGGCCGGCCGCCGACCTCGACGCGGCCCTGCCGCCCCGCATCGCCTACGCCGGGGCCCGGCACCTCGTCCTCGCCGCGGCCACCCGCCAGCGCCTCGCCGACCTCGACTACGACTTCGACCGGCTCGCCGCGCTGATGCACCGGCTCGACCTGACGACCGTCCAACTGGTCTGGCGGGAAGCCGAGTTCACCTTCCACGTACGGGACCCGTTCCCCGTGGGCGGCGTCGTCGAGGACCCCGCCACCGGCGCGGCCGCCGCGGCGTTCGGGGCGTACCTGCGCGAGCTGGGCCTGGTCCCGGCGGCCGCCGCGCTCACCCTGTACCAGGGCGCCGACATGGGCCGCCCCGGCGAGCTGGCGGTGACGCTGCGGGAGGGCGACCCTCGGGTGCGGGTGAGCGGCACCGCCGTACCGATCCCGTAGGGACCGTGCCCCGGGGCTTCCGGCCCGGGCTCGTCCTGCCCGGTCAGGTCCGGGCCGGTCAGGTCCGGGCCTGACCGGGCAGGACGAGCCCGGTCAGGCCCGGCCCAGGATCTGCTCGATCTGCGCCAACCCCGCCCGGGTCCGCAGCCCATGGGCGAGCGCTCCCACCTTCTCCTCCGCCCTCTCCAACAC
>NZ_JBVIFR010000022.1:0-140651 GCF_055571235.1 Streptomyces sp. NPDC030991 | reverse complement strand
AAACGCGACTACATCTTCAACGGCACCCTCACCGTCGCAGCGATCGCCATCTGGCTCCGCGACACCGTCCAAGAGCCATCAGAAACGACCTAGTACGCCCGTTCCCGGGGCACTATGACTCCGTGGCAACCGCGCGGTCGGCGTACGCGGAAAGCGGTTCGGGCCCGGTGCGCGGGGCCGTCCGCAAGGTCGGGCGTGCCCTGAGGCTGCCTTTCACGGGCACGGCGCGCGGTATCCGGAAAGTGACACACGCGCACGGCGCGGGCGAGTCGGGCCTCGGAAAACTCATCGAACTCCACGCGGTGAACGGCGCGGGCGACGTCATGATCACGGTGGCGCTGGCCTCGACGGTCTTCTTCTCCGTGCCCACGGACGAGGCGCGCGGCCGGGTCGCCCTGTACCTGGCCATCACCATGGCGCCCTTCACCCTCCTCGCCCCGGTCATCGGCCCGCTCCTGGACCGGCTGCCGCACGGGCGGCGGGCCGCGATGGCCGGTTCGATGCTGGCGCGGGCGCTGCTCGCGCTGGTCCTGTCGAGCGCGGTGGTGACCGGCGGCATCGAGCTGTACCCGGCCGCGCTCGGCGTCCTCGTCACCTCCAAGGCGTACGGAGTCGTCCGCTCGGCGGTCGTGCCCCGGCTGCTCCCGCCCCGGTTCTCCCTGGTCAAGGCCAACTCGCGGGTCACGCTCGGCGGGCTGCTCGCCACCGGGGCCGCGGCGCCGGTCGGGGCGGGCCTTCAGGTCCTCGGGCCGCGCTGGCCCCTCTACGGCGCCTTCGTGATCTTCGTGGCGGGGATGTTCCTGTCCTTCTCCCTGCCGCGCAAGGTCGATTCGGCCAAGGGCGAGAGCAAGGCGCTGCTCGCCGCCGACGAGGCCCATCTGCACGGCCCCGTGAAGAAACAGCGCAAACCGGGCCTGCGGACCGTGGGCACCGCCGTGACCCACGGCCTCGCCGCCAACGCCGCGCTGCGCTGCCTCTCCGGTTTCCTGATCTTCTTCCTGGCGTTCCTGCTGCGCGAGCATCCGCTGACCGGGCAGAGCGCGGCCATGTCGCTCGGCCTGGTCGGCGTGTCGGCCGGGGCCGGGAACGCGCTGGGCACGGCCGTCGGGGCCTGGCTGAGATCGCGGGCGCCGGAGGTCATCATCGTGACGGTGGTGGCCGTGGTGCTCGGCGCCGCCATCACCTCCGCGGTCTTCTTCGGGGCGTTCATGACGGCGTGTCTGGCGGCGGTCGCCGGTTTCGCGCAGGCCCTGGCGAAGCTCTCGCTGGACGCGACGATCCAGCGGGACGTGCCGGAGGCCGTGCGGACGTCCGCGTTCGCCCGCTCGGAGACGTTGTTGCAGATGGCGTGGGTGGTCGGCGGCGCCATCGGGATCGCCCTGCCGCTCAACGGGGTGCTGGGCCTTTCGGTGGCCGCGGCGATCGTGGCCGTGGGCTGGCTGACGACGGTCCGGGGCCTGCTGGCGGCGGCACGTCACAGCGGCCCGGCCCGGGCGCGGGTGGCCTGAGGTTCTCCCCCCGCGGCCACGGCCACGCCGACCGGGACACCCACCCCCCGTCCCCCTGGCGGAGCCAGATAGCCTTCCGCCATGACCTCCCAGCGTTTCGTAGTGCGCCACAGGCGCACCGTGGCCGCCGTCGGTGCCGTCGGCGCCGGACTGCTCGCCCTCTCCGCCTGCGACAAGCCGAGCCCGCTGGCCACTGTCACGGTGGGCCGCGACTCGGTGAACTCCAAGGCATCCTGCTACGACGACGGCGACGCGCTGAAGCCGTCGTCGCTGGAAGGCTGCCTGAAGAACAAGGACGCCAAGACCATCAAGGTCGACCCCGACGAGACGGTCCGGTTCGGCGTGGACCCGAAGATCGCGGACCACGGCTGGACGATCCTGATGAACGGTCAGCCGCTCACGGACTCCAGCAAGAAGACGTACCGCACGGTCCCCGGCAGCGTCTTCTTCAACCAGCAGTACGGCGCCACCGGCGACTCCACCACGGTGACGATCCTGGAGGGCAGCGACTCCAAGGCGTACGGCCTGTGGTCGTTCAAGCTGAAGAAGGACTCCTGACGGACACCGGCACGACGCGCGCCCGCGTACTGATCGCCACCGCCGTCCCGGCCGAACGGGACGCGGTGGCGCGCGGACTGCGCGCACCCCACCCGGCGATCGACGTGATCGCCGTCGGCGTCGGCCCCGCGGCCGCCGCGGCGGGCACCGCCACCGCCCTCACCCGGGCCGCGCTCGACGGCCGCCCGTACACGCTGGTCGTCTCGGCCGGCATCGGCGGCGGTTTCGCCGCCCCGCCCGGCACGGTCCTGGTCGCCGACGCGATCACCGTGGCCGATCTCGGCGCCGAGACCCCCGAGGGTTTCCTGCCGGTCACCGAACTCGGCTTCGGCACCGTCACCCACCGTCCGCCGGCGTCCCTCGTACGAGACCTCGCCGCGGCCGCCTCCGCCACCGTCGGCACCGTGCTCACCGTCTCCACCGTGACCGGCACCGCCGACCGTGCCGCGCTGCTCGCCCAGCGCCACCCGGGCGCCGTCGCCGAGGCGATGGAGGGCTTCGGTGTCGCCGAGGCCGCCGCCGCGCACGACGTGCCGGTGGCCGAGATACGCGCCGTCTCCAACGCCGTCGGGCCCCGCGACCGCGCCGCCTGGCGCATCGGTGACGCGCTCGGCGCACTCGCCGACGCGTTCGGGAAGTCGGCGCCCGTACTGGAGAGTTGGAACATCACATGACGACGAACCCCCTCGCCACCCCGGCGGCCACCACGCCCGCCCCGGTGCGCATCGCCTTCTCGCCCTGCCCGAACGACACCTTCGTCTTCGACGCCTGGGCCCACGGCCGCGTCCCGGGCGCCCCCGCGCTCGACGTGACGTTCGCCGACATCGACATCACCAACGGCGTCGCCGAGCGCCGCGAGGACGCGTACGACGTCCTCAAGGTCAGTTACGCGGTCCTGCCGTACGTCCTCGACGACTACGCGCTGCTGCCGTGCGGCGGCGCGCTCGGCCGCGGCTGCGGTCCGCTGGTCCTCACTCGCGAACCGGACGTGGACCTCTCGGACAAGCGGGTCGCGGTGCCGAGCGAGACCTCGACCGCGTATCTCCTCTTCCGGCTGTGGGCGGCGGACACCGTGCCCGGCGGCGGGGTCGGCGAGATCGTCGTCATGCCGTTCCACGAGATCATGCCCGCGGTCCGGGACGGCCGGATCGACGCCGGACTCGTGATCCACGAGGCCCGCTTCACGTACCAGAACTACGGCCTGCACAAGCTCGCCGACATGGGCGAGCACTGGGAGGCCACGACGGGCCTGCCGATCCCGCTCGGCGCGATCATCGCCCGCCGCGACCTGGGCGCCGAGACGCTGGCGGCGTACGCGGCGGCCGTCCGCACCTCGGTCCGGATGGCCTGGGACGACCCCGAGGCGTCCCGCCCGTACGTCATGGAGCACGCCCAGGAGATGGACCCGTCCGTCGCCGACCAGCACATCGGCCTGTACGTCAACGAGTTCACCGCCGACCTGGGCGAGGACGGGTACGCGGCGATCCGGGGCCTGCTGACCCGGGCCGCGGCCGAGGGCCTGGTCCCGGCGCTCGCCCCGGACGCGCTCGCGTTCCCGTAGGACCGGGCGGGCTCAGACGTCCAGCTGGTCCGCCACCGCCCTCAGCAGCCCGCCGATCTTCGCGCCCGCGGCCTTGTCGGGGTAGCGGCCGCGCTCCAGCATCGGTGTGATGTTCTCCAGCAGCGTCGTCAAGTCCTGGACGATGGAAGCCAGTTCGTCCGGCTTGCGGCGCTGTGCGGCGGCGACGGACGGGGTCGGGTCGAGGATGGTGACGGAGAGCGCCTGGTCACCGCGCTGGCCGGCGACCACCCCGAACTCGACGCGCTGGCCGGGCTTGAGGGCGTCGACACCGTCGGGCAGTACGGAGGAGTGCACGAAGACGTCGCCGCCGTCGTCGCGGGAGAGGAAGCCGAAGCCCTTCTCGCTGTTGAACCACTTGACTTTGCCGGTAGGCACCTGAAGTCCTCGTCCTCGTACTAGAAAGAAAACGCTCTGGATAGCAGTACAGCGGGTCGTGGGACGACCCGCCGCCACCAAGACTATGGGTCCCGGGGCCGGTGACAAGACGTCGCCGAACGGTTGGCTTGCTTGTCCCTGCCGCCTGGGAACTACCCTTGCGGGGTGCGCGACAAAACCCAAGTCAATTCCCGGGCGACCGAGCCCGGACCCGGTGACGGCCTCGTGAAGGCGGGGGGCATCGTCTTCGTCGTGGGGGCGATCGCCACCCTCGTCACGGTGGCCCCGCTCTTCCTCGACACCGACCCGTTCCCGCCCCTCGCCTACGGCGTCTGCATGCTCATGGGCGTCGGCTTCCTGCTGGCCGCGGCCGGTCTCCTCCGCGGCGTCGCGGCTCAACGCCGGGCGGCGCGCTCCACCTAGCTCGCGAGGCAGCGCTCCAGCTAGCGCGCGAGGTAGCCCTCCAGCCAGGCCGGGAACGCGGTCAGGTCCGGCAGGATCACGTCGGCGCCGGCCGCCCGCAGTTCCGCGGCGTCGCACGGGCCGGTCGTGACGCCCACCGAGAACGCGTCGGCCGTGCGCGCGCCGCGCACGTCACCGACGTGGTCGCCGACGTAGACGCTCGCGCCGTGCTCGCGCAGCGCCTCCGCCTTGCCCTCGGCCCACAGGTTGCCGGCGACGACGTCCGCGTCGATGCCCAGGTGGGCCAGGTGGAGCTTGGCGTTCGGCTCGTACTTGGCGGTGACGACCATCGTGCGGCCGCCCGCGGCGTGCACGGCGTCCATCGCCTCGTGGACGCCGGGCAGCGGCAGCGTCGCCTCGATGGCGTATGTGGGATACATCTCACGGTAGAGGTCCGCCATCGCCGGGATCCGCTCCGCCGGGAACCACTCCGCCAGCTCGTCGACCAGCGGCGGCCCGAGCCGGGTGACGGTCAGGTCGGCGTCGACGTACGTGCCGGTCCGCTCGGACAGGGCCACCCAGGTCGCCCGGATCCCGGGACGCGAGTCGATCAGCGTCATGTCGAGGTCGAAACCGACGGTGGGGCCGGTGCGGGCGGGATCTATGAGAGCAGCCATGGAGCCCATTGTGCCCGCCGTACGAGGCCCCCTCCCGGCCGGCGGCCGCGCTCAGACCCGGCTCCGCTGCGAGCGCCACACCAGGTAGAGGGCGGAGCCGATCGCGGCGCACCGCAGCACCCAGGGCCAGGTGTCCCCGAGCGCGCCGGTCAGCTGTCCGTCGGGGATCGGGGCGCCCCACTTCCCGGCGCTGCGCCCCCAGAGCCAGCCGATGCCGCAGGCCACGGCGAGGCCGGGCAGGCCGAACACGGCGATCTTCTTCTGGCCCATGGTGAGGCGCCGGGACAGGTAGGCGACGGCCCAGCCGATCAGGAGCGCCAGGACGTTGCCGAGGGCGGCGCCGACGACGAGGGCCGCGGCGGCGAGCAGCAGGAGCGGGTTGGTCCAGCCGCCGGCCGGTACGACGCGGGGGACCCGGCGTGGCAGAAGCCGTCGCGCGCCGCGCCCCGCGTACTCCTCGGCCTCGTCCTCCTCGGCGGGCTCGTCGACGGCATCGGCCGCCGGGGCCGGCGGCCGTTTGCGCAGATCGGCGCGGGCCTGCGGCGGTTTGAGGATGTCCGGGATCTCCACCCCGCCGGTGAACCCGGGCACGGTGTCGGTGTCGGTGAGCGAGCCGCCCCCGCCGGCCCCCAGCCGCCACCAGTCGGTCTCCCCGCCGGACGCGCCGAGCTCCTCGGTACCGGCGAGGTGCGGCGGCGAGGGCACGTCGGACTCGTCCCGTACGGGTTCGGGTGCGGCCCCGCGCCGGGGCCTGGGCACCCTGCGGCGCAGCGAGCCGCCCTTGGGGTCGCGCTGCTCGGGCAGCGGCCGGGTGAGGGGCGCCGCCGGGTCGGTGGCGGACCCGCCGCTCTGGGCGCCGGTCACTATCCGGTCCGGGGTGCCGAGCCGGTCGAGGATGCGGCGGACTGCGGCCGGGCTGTCGACGGTGGCGCGGGCGCGGTGCCGGTCGATCTCCCCGCGCAACTCCGTCACCAGGCGCATCCGCGTCGCCGACGGCAGCTGCCGCTGCTGGGCCAGGTCGCCGACCCGGCTCAGATAGTCGAAGACGAGCTGATCACTCTCGATCCCCACGAAGTCCCCTCCGGGGTGCAGCAGTTGTTGTGTCGACGGTATCGCGAATGCCGGGGCCCGCCAGCGCCCGCCCCATGACGGAGCCGGGGCGCGGGCCGCGACAGAGCGGGGCCGCGGGGCCCGGCCCGCTACCGTGGGTCAGATGAGCCCCAACGAGCAGAGCCCGGCGGCGACCACGACGACCCCGTCCGCCCCGCGTTCCCTGGCGGAAGCCCTCCGCGCCAGGGACGACGCCTCCTTGGCGCGCCTGCTGCGCGCCCGCCCGGACCTGCTCGGCCCGGTTCCGAACGATCTGACCCAGTTGGCCACCCGGGCCGGTACCCGCGCCTCGGTGGTGCGGGCGCTGGACCACCTGGACCGGTTCACGCAGCAGGTGGCGCAGGCGCTGTCGGTGATCCCGGAACCGACGGCGTACGGAACGCTGCTGAGCCTGCTGCCGGGCGAGCACGCGGAGCGGGCGCTGCCGGGCGCGGTGGCGACGCTGCGCGAGCAGGCGCTGCTGTGGGGCGCGGACGACCAGCTCCGTCTCGTCCGTACGGCCCGCGAACTGCTCGCGCCGGGCCCGCAGCACCCGTCGCCCACCGGTCTCGGCCCGACGGTCGCGGAGGCCACGGCCGGTATCTCCCCGACCCGGTTGCAGGAGATCGTCGCGGCGGCGGGCCTGTCGTCGACGCACGACAGTGTCTCGGCGGTGGCGGCGCTGACCGGGCTGTTCACCGATCCCGACCGGATGTCGGCGTTGCTGGACGAGGCGCCCGTGCAGTCCATCGACGTACTGAACCGGCTGTTGTGGGGGCCGCCGTACGGGCAGGTGACGGCGCAGCCGGCGGCGCATCTGCGCTGGCTGCTCGATCGCGGGCTGCTGCTGCCGACGTCGCCGGGGACGGTGGTGCTGCCGCGCGAGGCGGCGCTGCACCTGCGCGGGGGCCGGGCCCACCGTGAGCTGGAGCCGGTGGCGCCCGCGGTGGTGGAGAAGGCGGTGCACCGCCCGCAGGTGGTGGACGCGGCGGCGGCCGCGCAGGCGTACACCGCGCTGGCCACGGTCGAGGAGCTGCTGAAGGACTGGGACGAGGGCGGCCCCGCGGTGCTGCGGGCCGGCGGGCTGAGCGTGCGGGACCTGAAGCGCACGGCGTCGGCCCTGGACTGCACGGAACCGCAGGCGGCCTTCTGGGTCGAACTGGCCTACGCGGCGGGTCTGCTGGCGCCGGACGGGGAGGCCGACGAGCGGTACGCGGCGACGCCCGCGTACGACACGTGGCTGGAGCGGCCCCCGGCGGAGCGGTGGACGCGGCTCGTGCGGGCCTGGCTGCCGGCGACGCGCACGGCGGGTCTGGTCGGCGGCCGGGACGGCAAGGACCGCACGCTGTCGGCGCTCGGCCCGCACCTGGACCGTTCGGCGGCGCCCGAGGTGCGGCGCCGGGTCCTGACGCTGCTGGCCGGTCTGCCGGAGGGGACGGCGCCCGACCCCGAGTCGATCGTGGCGAGGCTGACCTGGGAGCGGCCCTCGCCCGCGGCCCGGGAGCTGCGGACGCGGCTGGCCCGATGGACGCTGTCGGACGCCGAGTTCCTCGGTGTGACGGGCCGGGGGGCGCTGTCGGCGCACGGCCGTGCGCTGCTGGAGCAGGACCAGGACCCCGCCGAGCGGGCCGTGGCGACGGCGAGAGCGGAGGCGCTGATCGGCCCGCTGCTGCCCGACCCGCTGGACCATGTGCTCCTCCAGGCGGACCTCACGGCGGTGGCCCCTGGCCCCCTGGTGCGCCCGCTGGCGGACGCCCTGTCCGTCCTCGCCGACGTGGAGTCGAAGGGTGGGGCGACGGTGTACCGGTTCACGCCGGGCTCGGTGCGGCGCGCGCTCGACGCCGGGCGTACCGCGTCCGACCTGCACGCCTTCCTCGCCAAGCACGCCCGTACGCCGGTGCCGCAGCCGCTGACGTATCTGATCGACGACGTGGCCCGGCGCCACGGGCATCTGCGGATCGGGGCGGCGTCGGCGTACGTCCGCTGTGACGACGACGCGCTGATGGGCGAGATCCTCGCGGACAAGCGGGCGGCGCCGCTGCGGCTGCGCCGGCTCGCCCCGACGGTCCTCGCGGCCCAGGTGGACCCGGGGACGCTCCTGGAGGGCCTGCGCTCGATGGGGTTCGCGCCGGCCGCCGAGACCCCCGAGGGCGATGTCCTGATCACGCGCGCCCATGCGCACCGGACGCCGCCGCGCACGGCCCCCGAACCGGTCCCGGACGGGCCCGCGCTGCCCGACGGTACCCTGCTCGACGCCGCGATCCGGGCGATCAGGGCGGGGGACGCGGCGGCGACCGCGCCCCGCAAGGAGCCTCGCGAGGAGGCGATGCCGGCCCGTCCGGCGGACGGGTTCCCGCGCACGGCGGCGGCCGAGACGCTCGCCACGATGCAGGCCGCGGTCCTCACCGGCGACACCCTCTGGATCGGTTACGTGAACGCGGAGGGCGCCGCCAGCCAGCGCGTCATCGCCCCGATCCGGGTCGAGGGCGGCTTCGTGACGGCGTACGACCACACGGCCGAGGAGGTACGCACATATCCGCTGCACCGGGTGACGGGCGTCGCGGAGCTCTCCGAGCAGTAGCCGTAGGCGCGGGAGCGGCGGGGGCGACCTGGGTCACTCCGCGCATCGCCCGGCATGCGGCACACTGGACGTTTGGCCACACCCAGCCAGGCTGGCCCATGCAGAAAGGGTGCCGCGTGTGAACGGTCCACTCATCGTCCAGTCGGACAAGACCCTGCTTCTCGAGGTCGACCACGAGCAGGCCGGCGACTGCCGCCGGGCGATCGCCCCGTTCGCCGAGCTGGAGCGGGCCCCGGAGCACATCCACACGTACCGGCTGACGCCGCTGGGACTGTGGAACGCGCGGGCGGCCGGGCACGACGCGGAGCAGGTCGTGGACGCGCTGGTGCAGTTCAGCCGGTATCCGGTGCCGCACGCGCTGCTGGTCGACATCGCCGAGACGATGGACCGCTACGGCCGCCTCACCCTCTCCAAGCACCCGGCGCACGGCCTCGTCCTGACGTCGACGGACCGGCCCGTCCTGGAGGAGATCCTGCGCTCCAAGCGGGTGCAGCCGCTGGTCGGTGTCCGGATCGACGCCGACTCCGTGGCCGTGCACCCCTCCGAGCGCGGCCAGATCAAGCAGACGCTGCTCAAGCTGGGCTGGCCGGCCGAGGACCTCGCCGGGTACGTGGACGGCGAGGCGCACGCGATCGAACTGGCGGAGGACGGCTGGGCGCTGCGCCCGTACCAGAAGCAGGCGGTGGAGGGGTTCTGGCACGGCGGCTCGGGCGTCGTCGTCCTGCCCTGCGGCGCGGGCAAGACGCTGGTCGGCGCGGGCGCGATGGCGCAGGCCAAGGCGACCACGCTGATCCTCGTCACGAACACGGTCTCGGCCCGCCAGTGGAAGCACGAGCTGGTCAAGCGCACCTCGCTCACCGAGGAGGAGATCGGCGAGTACAGCGGTACGAGGAAGGAGATCCGCCCGGTCACGATCGCCACGTACCAGGTGCTGACGACGAAGCGGAAGGGTGTCTACCCGCACCTGGAGCTCTTCGACTCCCGCGACTGGGGCCTGGTCGTCTACGACGAGGTGCACCTGCTGCCCGCGCCGGTCTTCAAGTTCACGGCCGACCTCCAGGCGCGCCGCCGCCTCGGCCTGACCGCGACCCTGGTCCGCGAGGACGGGCGCGAGTCGGACGTCTTCTCGCTGATCGGCCCGAAGCGGTTCGACGCGCCGTGGAAGGAGATCGAGGCGCAGGGGTACATCGCGCCCGCCGACTGCGTCGAGGTCCGCGTCAACCTCACCGACGCCGAGCGGCTCGCGTACGCCACCGCGGAGGCCGAGGAGAAGTACCGCTTCTGCGCGACGACGGCGACGAAGCGCAAGGTGACCGAGGCCCTGGTCCGTAAGCACGCGGGCGAGCAGACCCTCGTCATCGGCCAGTACATCGACCAGCTCGACGAGCTGGGCGCCCACCTGGACGCCCCGGTCATCAAGGGCGAGACGACGAACGCGGTGCGCGAGAAGCTCTTCGAGTCGTTCCGGCAGGGCGAGATCTCCGTCCTCGTCGTCTCGAAGGTCGCGAACTTCTCGATCGACCTGCCCGAGGCGACGGTCGCCATCCAGGTGTCGGGCACGTTCGGCTCGCGCCAGGAGGAGGCCCAGCGTCTCGGCCGGGTGTTGCGCCCGAAGGCCGACGGCCACGAGGCCCGCTTCTACTCGGTCGTCGCCCGCGACACCATCGACCAGGACTTCGCGGCGCACCGCCAGCGTTTCCTGGCCGAGCAGGGTTACGCGTACCGGATCGTCGACGCCGACGAGCTGCTCGCCGAGGGCTGACGCAGCGCCACGAGGACGAGGCCGAGGCCGAGCAGCGGGTAGGGGGACGCCAACGGCTGCTGCCACCAGGCGAGTCGCAGATCCAGGTCGCCCTGGTGGGGCAGCAGCCACATGGTGCGGGCGGTGAAGAGGAGCGCCACGGCGACGGTCGTACGGCGATGGCCTCCCGCCCACAGGACCACGAGCAGCGGGACGCACCACACCCAGTGGTGGGTCCAGCTGACGGGTGAGACGAGGAGCGCGGTGAACGCCGTGAGGGCGATGCCGTGCGCGTCGGTGCGGGCGCGCGCGGCCGCGTACAGCCCCGCGAGGGCGACGAGGAGCGCGGCCGGCACCCAGAGCGGGCCCGGTTCGGTGGTGTGCAGCGCGCGGTCGATCATGCCGTGCAGCGACTGGTTGTCGACGATCCACGCCTTGCCGACGCGGCCGGTCTCGTAGAGCCGCCGCGTCCAGAACTCCCGGCTGGCGCCCGGCAGTACGAGCGCGCCGAGCGCCACGGTGCCGGCGCAGCCCGCCGCCGCGTACGCCGCCTCCCGGCGGCGGCCGGTGAGGAACAGGTAGGCGATGAAGACGGCCGGGGTGAGCTTGACGCCGGTCGCGACACCGAGGGCGATGCCCTTGCCGCGGGCGCCGTCCGGCCGGGCCAGGTCGCCGAGGACCAGGCAGGCGAGGACGAGGTTGACCTGCCCGAACAGGACGGTCTGGAAGACGGGTTCGAGCCACAGCGCCCCGGCGGTGACGGCACAGGTCGCGGCCCGCGTGGGCCGCAGCCCCGCCAGGCGGCAGGAGAGGTGGACCAGGACGGCGGTGAGGGCGATGTTGCCGAGGAGGAAGCCGGCCTTGAGGACAGGCAGCGGCACCAGGGCCGCCGGCACGAAGAGGAGCGCGGCGAACGGGGGGTAGGTGGCGGGCAGTTCCCAGGCGGTGACGGTGAACCCGTAGAGGTCGCGCCCTCCGTGCGCGGCGGCGGCACCTTCGGCCCGGTAGACGAGGAGATCCGCCATGGGGGCGTGCTGGGCGGCACAGAGGACGAGGAACGCGGTGACGGAGAGGGCGAGGAGAAGGTAGGAGGTGCTGGTGCTGATGTTGTTACTGGCGGTGGGGGCGGCGGGGGCGATGGAGACGTTGCGTGTGGTGTGCGTCACGCTCAGCGACGATAGGGCAGTCCGGAAACCTGGCGCTTGAGGAGCGGGGTCCGGCGGAGGCCCCTATCCAGCCCCTCCGGCGCTTGACCCCCTGCCCAGCCCCTCCGGCGTTTGAGGAGCGGGGTCCGGGGCGGAGCCCCGTGGCCTGGGCGGGGCGCCGCCGCCGAGCTAGAAGCCCGCCCGGAACCGGCGGAGCCGCAAGCTGTTCCCCACGACGAACACCGAGGAGAACGCCATCGCGGCCCCGGCGATCATCGGATTCAACAACCCCGCCGCGGCCAGCGGCACCGCCGCCACGTTGTAGGCGAACGCCCAGAACAGGTTGGACCGGATCGTGCGAAGCGTCCCCCGCGCCAGCCGTATCGCATCGGCCGCCGAGCGCAGGTCACCCCGGACGAGCGTAAGATCCCCCGCCTCGATGGCCACGTCCGTCCCCGTCCCCATCGCGAGGCCCAGATCGGCCTGGGCGAGAGCCGCCGCGTCGTTGACGCCGTCGCCGACCATGGCCACCGAACGCCCTTCCGCCTGGAGCCGCTTGACGACGTCGACCTTGTCCTGGGGCAGGACCCCGGCGATGACGTCCTCGGGCGCGATGCCGACCTCGGCGGCGACCGAACGGGCCACCGCCTCGTGGTCCCCGGTCAGCAGCACCGGCCGCAGACCGAGCGCGCGGAGCCGGCGGACGGCGTCGGGGCTGGTCTCCTTCACCGCGTCGGCGATCTCCAGGACGGCGCGGGCCTCCCCGTCCCAGGCCACGGCGACGACCGTACGGCCCGCGGCCTCGGCGGCGGACTTGGCGCGGGCGAGACCGGCGGGCAGCCGGATCTCCCACTCGGCGAGGAGCTGTTCGCGGCCGACGAGGACGGCGTGGCCGTCGACGACGCCCTGGACGCCGAGCCCGGCGCTGTTCGCGAAGTCCTCGGGGGTGGGGAGCGCGCCGACCCGGGCGGTCGCACCGGCCGCCACGGCCTGCGCGATCGGATGCTCGGAGGCGTGCTCCAACGCGCCCGCGAGCCGCAGGACCTCGTCCTCGGAGGTGTCGTCGGCGACGTGTGTGGCGAGGAGGGTCATCCGGCCGGTGGTGACGGTGCCGGTCTTGTCGAGGACGATCGTGTCGACCTTGCGGGTGCTCTCCAGGACCTCGGGGCCCTTGATGAGGATGCCGAGCTGGGCGCCGCGTCCGGTGCCGACCATGAGCGCGGTCGGCGTGGCCAGGCCCAGGGCGCACGGGCAGGCGATGATCAGCACGGCGACGGCGGCGGTGAACGCGGCGGTCAGGCCCGCGCCGCTGCCGAGCCAGAAGCCGAGCGTGGCGAAGGACAGCGCGATGACGACCGGTACGAAGACGGCGGAGATCCGGTCCGCGAGGCGCTGCGCGGCGGCTTTCCCGTTCTGCGCGTCCTCCACCAGCCGTGCCATGCGGGCGAGTTGGGTGTCGGCGCCGATCCGGGTGGCCTCGACGACGAGCCGGCCGCCGACGTTCAGCGTGGCCCCGGTGACCGTGTCGCCGGCCGCGACCTCGACCGGCACGGATTCCCCCGTGAGCATGGCGGCGTCCACGGCGGACGTCCCCTCGACGACCGTGCCGTCGGTGGCGATCTTCTCCCCGGGACGTACGAGGAAACGGTCGCCCGCCCTCAACTCGCCGACCGGCACGGTCACTTCACGCCCCCCGTCCCGTACGACGGTGACGTCCTTGGCGCCCAGTTCGAGCAGGGCCCTGAGCGCGGCGCCCGCCTTCCGCTTGGAGCGCGCCTCGAAGTAGCGGCCCGCGAGGATGAAGGCCGTCACTCCGGCCGCGGCCTCCAGGTAGATGTTCCCCGCGCCGTCGCCGCGCGCGATGGTCAGCTCGAAGGGGTGCGTCATGCCGGGCTCGCCGGCCGTGCCGAAGAACAGCGCCCACAGGGACCACAGGAACGCCGCCGACGTACCGACCGAGATCAGCGTGTCCATCGTCGCGGCGCCGTGCCGCGCGTTCGTGGCCGCCGCCTTGTGGAAGGGCCAGGCCGCGTACGTGACGACGGGCGCGGCCAGGGTGAGCGAGAGCCACTGCCAGTACTCGAACTGGAGGGCGGGGACCATCGCCATGGCGACGACCGGGACGGCGAGGACGACGGCGGTGACCAGCCGCCGGCACAGTGAAGCCAGTTCATCGGCTCCGCCGGCCGGCTCGGCCCCCTGCTCCCGCACCGCCGGGGGCGTGGGTTCCCGTGCCGTGTAGCCGGTGGCCTCCACCGTAGCGATCAGGTCCGTGACCTGGACCCCGTCGCCGAAGGAGACCTTCGCCTTCTCGGTCGCGTAGTTGACGGTCGCCTCGACGCCGTCCATCCGGTTGAGCTTCTTCTCGATGCGGGCGGCACACGACGCGCAGGTCATGCCGCCGATGGCCAGTTCCACCGAAGCGGGTGGGGCGGCGGTCCGCGTCGACATGGTGCCTCCTGGGTGACGGATGGACGGGTACCCGGGGCGGGTACCCGGCAATGCGTCCCCTTTATACCCCCAGGGGGTATCAATCGCAAGGTTCGCAGCGGCTTGACCTAATACCCCCCGGGGGTACCGCGCGAGCCCTGGAGGTCCGGTCGCCGAGAGGATCACCGCTTTCGCCGCCGCCACCTTCGGTTACCCGCGTACTCGGCGACGGCCCGCATCGCGGGCGGTGACGAGGGCCGGCCGCGGCCGGGCGCGGCGAGCGGACTGACCCTGCGCGTCAGCGAGGACGGGCGGCCCGTCACCGATCCGGAGCCGTACCTCGGTGCGTACGGGCACTTGGTCGCGCTGCGCTCCGGCGACCTCGCGTACCTCCACGTTCACCCGCACGACGGCAGGGCGGGGCCCGGGGTTTCCTTCACGGCGACCGCGCCGAGCGTGGGGACGTACCGGCTGTTCCTGGACTTCAAGCACGGCGGGGAGGTCAGGACGGCTGCGTTCACGGTGCACGCGGCGTAGGCTGAGCGGGACATTGGACTAGACCTGTCTCCGGTGCCCCGGGCAGGTCGTCGCGACAGGAGCCTCATGAGCAAGCGTGCAGTCCTGGAGGTGATCGCCCTCGACGCGCGGGACGCGATCGCCGCCCAGGCCGGGGGTGCGGACCGTCTGGAGCTGGTCACCGACATGGCGGCGGACGGGCTGACGCCGCCGGTGGAGACGTTCGCGGCGATCCGCGGCGCCGTGGACATCCGGCTGCGCGTGATGCTGCGGCTCACGGACGGTTTCTCGGCGGGCGGCCCCGGCGGGGTGGAGGCGCTGGTGACGGCCGCGCGGGCGCTCCGCGCGGAGGGGGCGGACGAGTTCGTGCTCGGGTTCCTCGACGAGCAGGGCAACCCCGATCTGGGCGCCGTCGAGCGGGTCGTGGCCGAGCTGGACGGGTGCGCGTGGACGTTCCACCGGGCCATCGACCGGGCCGCGGACCGGGATGCTCTGCGCAAGCAGCTGGCGGATCTGCCGGGGCTCGACACGTATCTGACGGCCGGGTCCGCGGAGGGGGTCGACGCGGGGCTCGGGGTCCTGGTCGCCGAGGCGGCGCGCACCGGTGAACCCGGCTACGAACAGCAGGTCCTGGTCGGCGGTGGGCTCCGCCTCGACCATGTGCCGGGACTGCGGGCCGCCGGGGTCTCCGGGTTCCACATCGGTGGGGCGTCGCGGCCCGGCGGGTGGGACGGGCCGGTTTCCGCGGACGCGGTGCGGGTGTGGCGGGAGGCGCTGGACGCCTGAGGCGTCCGGCGCCTCATCTCTTCTGGGCTGCGGGGGCGCGGGCCGCTTGTGCCGGTCCCGTGGCCCGGGGTTCAGCCGCCGTCCTGGCGCCTTCGATCCCGGCCGCGGGTTCGTCGTGGTTGCTCGCGCCGTTCCCCGCGCCCCTAAAGGGCCGCCCGCCGTCTCCGTGGCGCCTTCGATCCCGGCCGCGGGTTCGTCGTGGTTGCTCGCGCCGTTCCCCGCGCCCCCAAAAGCCGCCCGCCGTCGCTTGTCCGTCGTGGTTGCTCGCGCCGTTCCTCGCGCCCCCAAAGGGCCTGGAGCGTGGGCCCGAAAGCGCGTCCTACTGGGGGGTCGTGGTTTCGAGGAGAGGGGTGAGCTGGGGTGGGAGAGGGGTCGTGTGGGTGATCGCCAGGCCGGAGACCGCTCGGGTCAGTGCTACGTACAGGCGGCGCAGGCCCGTGCGTTCGTCGGGCTCGGCGTGGACCACCGCCGTGGGTTCGTCCAGGACCACGTAGTCGTACTCGAGGCCCTTGGCCAGCGACGCGGGCACCAGGGTGAGGCGGGAGTCGGCTGTCGTCTCCTCGCCCGGGGCGAGGTACGCCAGCCCCGCCGCCTCCAGCGCGGCGCCGAGCGCCCCGCACCGCGCGTCCGCCGCGATCAGCCCCACCGAGCCCTCGCGCTCCAGCGCCCGCTCGCACGCGGCGACGACCTCCGCCGGGCCCGACACCGTACGGATCTCGAACGCCCCGGGGTTCTCCCGGACGGACTCCACCGGGGCGAGCCCGGGCGCGATGGCCGGCAGCAGCCGCGACGCGTACGCGATGACGTCCGACGGCACCCGGAAACCGGCCGTCAGCTCCTCCACCACCGCGTCCGGCTTGCCCAGGTGGGCCAGCGCCTCGGCCCAACTCCGCGTCGCCCAGGGTGTGGTGCCCTGCGCGAGGTCACCGAGGACGGTCACGGAACCGGTCGTCGCGCGCCGCCCCACCGCCCGGTACTGCATCGGCGACAGATCCTGCGCCTCGTCGAGGACGACGTGCCCGAGCGAGTGCGTACGCGCGACGAGATCGCTCGCCTCGTCGATCAGCACGGCGTCCGCGGCGGACCATCTGGCGCTCTTCGTGCTCCGCGGGGGCTTCTCCCACAGCAGGGCCTTCTGCTCCTCCGCGTCGAGCAGCCCGGCCGCGTGCTCGGCGAGGAACTCCGCGTCGGAGAGGAGCCGCAGCACCAGCCTGGCCGGGTCGACGGCCGGCCACACGGCCTTGACCACGGCCTTCACGGCGGTGTTGCGCGCGACCGCGTCCTGCACCCGGTCGTCCGGCGCCTCACCCGCCCGCTCCATCTGGACGAGCACGGCGTGCGCGATGCGCTGCGGCAGGGCGTCGCGCGCGGCCCCGTACCGCATGTCGCGCTCCATCAACTCCCGCACGATCGACTGGAGTTCGTACGAGGCGACGCGCCAGCGGCGTGAACCGCGTACGACCACGACGCCCTCGGACGGCGGCGTGATGTGCGAGCGCAGCGCGCGCCGCACCACCTCGGCCATCCGGGCGTCCCCCTTGACCAGGGCGGACCCGGCGCTGTCGGTGCCGCGCACCGCCACCTGCGCGACGAGGTCGTCGACCGTCGCCTGCTTGACCTCCAACTCGCCCAGCGCGGGCAGCACTTGCTCGATGTAGTGGAGGAAGGACGCGTTCGGCCCGATGACCAGCGTGCCGGTGCGGGCGAGCCGCTCGCGGTGCGCGTACAGCAGGTACGCGACCCGGTGCAGGCCCACGGCGGTCTTGCCGGTGCCGGGCCCGCCCTGCACGCACACCGACCCGGCGAGCCCGCCGCGCACGATCTCGTCCTGCTCGGGCTGGATGGTGGCGACGATGTCGCGCATGGGGCCGACACGCGGCCGCTCGATCTCCCGCTGGAGCAGCTTGCTGGTCCGCTCGACCTCGGCAGGGTCGGAGAGGTGCTCGTCCTCGTACGCGCTCAGCTCGCCGCCGGTGTAACCGAAGCGGCGGCGCAGCGCGACATCCATCGGGTCCTTCTTGGAGGCCCGGTAGAACGGCTGGGAGACGGGCGCGCGCCAGTCGATGACCATCGGGTCGCCGCCGGCGTCGTGCACGTGCCGCCGCCCGATGTAGAACTGCTCGCCCTCGGCCCCCTCGGCCAGTTCCGTCCCGGGGGCGTGCAGGTAGTCGAGGCGGCCGAAGAACAGCGGCGTGTGGCTCAGGTCGGCGAGGGACTTGATCCGCTCGTCGATCTGGCGTTGCAGCACCTCGGCGTTGACCCAGTTCGCGGTGACGTCACGGATGTCCAGCGCCTCCGCGTCCTCACGCATGGCGCGCAGCGCGGCCCGGGACGAGTCGAGATGCGCGCGTTCGCGGTCCAGCGGCGAGGGCGGCGTTGACGTTGACGGGCTCACGGGGTGGTGCCTCCGGCTCCAGGTCCACGCGTACGTGCATCACGTGGAGGGTGGCGGCAGACGTGGCTGCGCCCATGTGATGCACGTACGCGTATGCGACGGGGTCCGGCCGGTTTCCGTCCGGTCGGCGGCGCTCCGGCCACCGCGATCACGGTGGCGGGAGGCGGGCGGACGCGCGAGTGTACGGGACGGACGGGTGCCCGTGCCAACGGGTTTCCGCCCCCGCAACCCCAGGGGCGTCTCGGGGTCGCCCTCCGCCGAAAGTCGTACCCCGCGCACCCCGTTTACCTCGCGGGACGGATGTGCGCGCGCGGCCGGGATCGCATCCTGGACTCATGACTACTTCGACCTTCACGCGAGCAATCCGGGCCTTCGCCACGGCGGCGTTCAGCGTTGTCGTCCTGGGCGACTCCGGCCGTTCCCTGTACCGCGAGGCCGGGGTCGCCGAGCGTCACTGACCCCGTCCGGGGGAGCCCTCCGGGGGCCGCCGTACGGGGTCTGCGGTCATGGCCCACGGTAGGGCTAGGGTCGTGGCATGACGCACGAGTACGAGGAACTGCGCGAGCACTGGGCCCGCACCCTGCGCGCGACGACAGGCGCTCCGGACACCGACCCGTACCCGTACGCCGACCGTCTGCTGGCCCGCTGGGCCGAGCCGCAGCGCAAGTACCACACGACCGACCACCTCGCGGCGGTCCTCGCCCGGATCGACGTACTGGAGGACCACGCGGCCGATCCGGCGCTGGTGCGGCTGGCGGCCTGGTTCCATGACGCGGTGTACCGGCCGGACCGTTCCGAGAACGAGGAGCGCTCCGCCGAACTGGCCGAACGGGCGCTCACGGAGGCAGGGCTGACGGCCTGTCAGGTGGCGGAGGTCGCGCGCCTGGTGCGTCTCACGGTCAGCCACGACCCGGCGGACGGCGACACCAACGGCGAGACCCTGTGCGACGCCGACCTGGCGATCCTGGCCGCGCCCCCGGAGGCGTACGCCGCTTACACCAAGGCGGTCCGCGAGGAGTACGCCTTCGTCCCGGACGAGGCGTTCCGCGAGGGCCGGGCGGCGATCCTGCGCCAACTCCTCGACCTGCCCCGGCTGTTCCGCACCCCGCACGCCGCGGCGAACTGGGAGTCCCCGGCCCGCGAGAACCTCACGACGGAACTCGACCTCCTGGACACGTCCCGCTGACCGGCCGCCGGGGCGGGCCGGGCGGGAATGCCTCCTCCGCACCCCCGGTTGCCCCAGACATGCAGCAGAACCCCACCCGCATGCCCCTGGCCGTCTACATGCTCGGGCTGAGCGTCTTCGCGCTCGGCACGAGCGAGTTCATGCTCTCCGGCCTGCTCCCGGCGGTCGCCGACGACATGGACGTCACGATCCCGCAGGCCGGCCTGCTGATCTCGGCGTTCGCCATCGGCATGGTGGTGGGCGCCCCACTGCTCGCCGTGGCCACGCTGCGGCTGCCCCGCCGCACCACCCTGATCACGCTGATCTCCCTGTTCGGCCTGGGCCAGATCGCGGGCGCGCTGGCCCCGTCCTACGCGGTCCTGTTCGCGTCCCGCGTCGTCTCGGCGCTCGCCTGTGCCGGGTTCTGGGCGGTGGGCGCGGCGGTCGCCATCGCGATGGTGCCGGTGAACCAGCGGGCCCGCGCGATGGCCGTGATGATCGGCGGCCTGTCGATCGCGAACGTCCTGGGCGTCCCGGCGGGCGCCTTCCTGGGCGAGGGGCTCGGCTGGCGCGCCGCGTTCTGGGCGGTGGGCGGGGCCTCGGCGATCGCCCTCGTCGGCATCCTCACGCTCGTCCCGCCGATCCCCGTCCCGGCCGAGCGCCCGCGGCTCAGGCGCGAGCTCGCGATCTACCGGGACCGCCAGGTCTGGCTCTCCGTCGCGGTGACGGCGCTCGCCGCGGGCGGCGTCTTCTGCGCGTTCAGCTATCTCTCGCCGTTCCTGACGGACGTGGCGGGGCTGCCGGAGAGCTGGGTCCCGCTGGTCCTGGGCCTGTTCGGGGCCGGCGCCCTGGTCGGTACGGTGATCGGCGGCCGGGTCGCGGACGCGCACCTCTTCGGGGTCCTGCTGACCGGCATCGCGGCGTCGACCGTCTTCCTGGCCGCGCTCGCCGTGCTCGGGCAGGCGGGGTTCGCCGCGGTGGCCCTCTCCTTCCTGCTGGGCCTGTCCGCCTTCTACACGGCCCCGGCGCTCAACGCCCGGATGTTCAACGTCGCGGGCGCGGCCCCCACCCTGGCCGGCGCCACCACGACCGCCGCCTTCAACCTCGGCAACACGGGCGGCCCCTGGCTCGGCGGCACGGTCATCGACGCCGGCCTCGGCTACCCGGCCACCGCGTGGGCGGGCGGCGCGATGACGCTGGCCGCGCTGGCCCTGACCGCGCTCTCGCTGCGCCTGCACCGCCGGACACCGTCGAGGATCGTGACGGGGGTACGCGCCAAGTCCCTGCCGGGCGCGGAGCAGCGGCCGGGGGCCACCGGCGTCGATCAGCGCGCCCGGCCGGGGAGCTGAACCGGCGGACAAGCGATGTGGGCCGGTTCTTCGGCTGGCTCGGCGGAAGAGCTATGCGGGCCGCCCCTTGAGCTGAATTGGCGGACAAGCTAGGCGGGCCGCCCCTTCGGTCGCCTCAGCCCCGCGGCCGTGATCCTGCGGACGAGTTCCTTCGAACCGACCGCGACGGCCCCGGCGCGCACCGCGTCCTCGTAGCGGTGCGAGGGGATGTCGTAGTGGTCGCGCTCGAAGGCGCGGCGCGGGGCGCCCAACCGCTCGGCGAACGCGTGGAGTTCGTCGAACGAGACGTCGCTGACCAGGTGTGACCACATGCGGCCGTGTCCTGGCCAGGTCGGCGGGTCGATGTAGACGGTCACCCGCCCGTCACCCCGCGACCGTGCCGAGCGAGCCCACCGGGGCCACCACCACGCCCGCCTCCGAGCAGACCCAGTGCGGGTCGGCGCCCAGCTCGGGTTCGACGTCCAAGGCGTGCGGGCCCTCCGTGTCCGAGCCGGGGCCGCACACCGGGCAGAGCGGCCAGCGGCCGTAGCGCTCCAGAAGCCCGTCCTTGACGTCCTGGGCGACGAGCCCGGCGACGTACTCGACACCCTCCGGCCACTGCTCGACCCACCAGCAGCGTTCGGTGATCGACTCCTCGACGAGCGAGACGACGTCCGGGTCGGCGGCGTCCACCGCCTTCAGGTCGGCGAGGACGAGCGCGCGGGCCGCGTGCAGGGCCTGTTCCAGGGGGCTGATGGTGTCCATGCAGCAATTGTGCGCCCTTGACCCTCCAGCGTTTTGAAAATATCTTTCAGGCGTGAGCTATGACGTGAAGGAAAGTTTCTCGAACGACGCGCCGCCGGCCCCCGCGGCCCTCGCGGCCAAGGTGCGTACCCTCGCGCCGTCGATGACCCGCTCGATGCAGCGGGTCGCCGAAGCCGTCGCCGCCGACCCGGCCGGCTGCGCGGCCCTCACGGTCACCGGCCTCGCCGAGCTCACCAGCACGAGCGAGGCGACGGTCGTGCGCACCGCCCGCATCCTCGGCTACCCCGGCTACCGGGACCTGCGCCTCGCGCTCGCCGGGCTCGCCGCCCAGCAGCAGTCGGGCCGGGCCCCCGCCGTCACCGCCGACATCGCCGTCGACGACCCGATCGCCGACGTGGTGGCCAAGCTCGCCTACGACGAGCAGCAGACCCTCGCCGACACCGCGGCCGGACTGGACACCGTGCAGCTCGGCGCCGCCGTGAGCGCGCTGGCCGGCGCCCGCCGCGTCGACGTGTACGGCGTCGGCGCCTCCGGGCTCGTCGCCCAGGACCTCGCGCAGAAGCTGCTGCGCATCGGCCAGGTCGCCCACGCGCACTCCGACCCGCACCTGGCGATCACCAACGCGGTGACCCTTCGCTCCGGTGACGTGGCCGTCTCCATCACGCACTCCGGCGCCACCGGCGACGTCATCGAGCCGCTGCGCTTCGCCTTCGAGCACGGCGCGACGACCATCGCGATCACCGGGCGGCCCGACGGTCCCGTCTCGCAGTATGCCGACCACATACTCACCACCTCCATCGCCCGCGAGAGCGAGCTGCGGCCCGCCGCGATGTCGTCCCGCACGAGTCAGCTCCTGGTCGTGGACTGCCTGTTCGTGGGCGTCGCCCAGCGCTCCTACGAGACGGCGGCGCCCGCCCTCTCGGCCTCCTACGAGGCCCTGGCCCACCGCCACCGCTCCGCTCCGCGGGGAGCCAGATCATGAACCCGGGGTCTCATCGGCCCCCCGCGCCCCCAGGAATCGCGTCCGTCCGCGGCCCCGGTGGGGCTTCTCGCGCAGTTCCCCGCGCCCCCAGAAGCACTTCGTCCGCACCCCCGGTGGGGGCTGATCGCGCAGTTCCCCGCGCCCCTGGAATCGCGTCCGTCCGCGGGCCCGGTGGGGCTTCTCGCGCAGTTCCCCGCGCCCCTGAGGCATGCGGCTTCGCCGCTGCCCCATGGACGCACGACCTGCGCCCCTCTGAGACAGCGCACGAAGTGCGCACCTCAGGGGCGCGGGGAACTGCGCGACCAACCCCCACCGGGCCCGCACCCGACACACAACCCCCCAGGGACGCGCACGAAGTGCGCACCTCAGGGGCGCGAGGAACTGCGCGAGCAACCACGACGGCGCCGCACCCGACACACACCCCAGGGACACGCACGAAGTGCGCACCTCAGGGGCGCGAGGAACTGCGCGAGCAACCACGACGGCGCCGCACCCGACACACAACCCCCAGGGGCGCGGGGAACTGCGCGAGAAGCCCCCACCCCACCCACCCCGGGCCGACACATGAGCCCGCTCCCGGCGGACGCCACCCCGTAGAACAGCCACCCGCACCAGAAAGAGCCCCCCGAACATGACCACCACCGACGCCACCCCCTCCGCCGAAGGCGACTACCGCGAGCTGCAGGCCCAGCTGGCCACCCTCACCACCGAGGCCTTCCGCCCCGAGCTCGCCGAGATCGACCAGCAGTCCACGCTGGAGATCGCGCGGATCATGAACGGCGAGGACGCCACCGTCCCCACCGCCGTCGCGGCCCAGCTGCCACGGATCGCCGCCGCGATCGACGGCACGGCCGAGCGCATGGCCCGCGGCGGCCGCCTGATCTACGCGGGCGCCGGCACGGCCGGCCGGCTCGGAGTCCTGGACGCGTCGGAGTGCCCGCCCACCTTCAACACCGACCCGGGCGAGGTCATCGGCCTGATCGCGGGCGGCCCGTCGGCGATGGTCACCGCGGTCGAGGGCGCCGAGGACTCCAAGGAGCTGGCGGCCGAGGACCTGGACGCGCTGAAGCTGACGGCGGACGACGTGGTCGTCGGCGTCTCCGCCTCCGGCCGCACCCCGTACGCGATCGGCGCCGTCGAGCACGCGAAGGCCCGCCACGGCGCGCTCACCATCGGCCTGTCCTGCAACGCGGACAGCGCCCTCGCCGCCGCCGCGGACCACGGCATCGAGGTCGTCGTCGGCCCGGAGCTGCTCACCGGCTCCACCCGGCTGAAGGCGGGCACGGCGCAGAAGCTCGTCCTGAACATGCTGTCGACGATCACCATGATCCGGCTCGGCAAGACGTACGGGAACCTCATGGTCGACGTACGCGCCTCCAACGAGAAGCTGCGGGCCCGCTCCCGCCGGATCGTCTCCCTGGCCACGGGCGCCGACGACGCCGCCATCGAGGCCGCGCTCGCCGCGACGGACGGGGAGGTGAAGAACGCGATCCTCGTCGTCCTCGGCGAGGTCGACGGGCCCACGGCGGCCCGCCTGCTGGCCGAGTCCGACGGCCATCTGCGCGCCGCGCTCGCCGCGGCCGTCACGTCTTGACCCCATCCCCCGGTACTCCCGTACAGAGCAAGGCACCACGCACATGACCGAGAACAAGAACCGCGCCATCGCCGCCGCGATCCTCCCGCTCGTCGGCGGCGCGGCGAACGTCACCTCCGTCGTCCACTGCATGACCCGGCTCCGGCTGGGTCTGGCGGACCGTTCGCTCGTCCAGGACGAGGCGCTGAAGGCGCTCCCCGACGTCATGGGCGTCGTCGAGGACGAGACCTACCAGATCGTTCTCGGCCCCGGAAAGGTCGCCCGGGTCACCCCGGAGTTCGAGACGCTGGTGGCGGAGGCGGCAGCCGACGCCCCGGCCCCGGCCCCCGCGCCCGGCACCGCGCCCGCCACCGTCCCCGCACCCGGCACGACCGCCGCCGAACTGGCCGGCCGGGGCGCCGAGTTGAAGGCGGCCCGGAAAGCGAAGAACGCGACGCCGGTCAAGCTGTTCCTGCGCCGGATCGCCAACATCTTCGTACCGCTGATCCCGGCCCTGATCGGCTGCGGCATCATCGCGGGCATCAACGGACTCCTCATCAACCTGGAGTGGCTGCCCGGCGTCACGCCCGCCCTCGCGGCGATCGCCTCCGGCTTCATGGCGCTCATCGCCGTCTTCGTCGGCTACAACACGGCGAAGGAGTTCGGCGGCACCCCGATCCTCGGCGGCGCGGTCGCGGCGATCATCGTGTACGCGGGCGTCGCGAACATCTCGGCGTTCGGCCAGAAGCTCAGCCCGGGCCAGGGCGGTGTCCTCGGCGCGCTCGGCGCGGCGGTCCTCGCGGTCTACGTCGAGAAGTGGTGCCGCAAGTGGGTGCCGGAGGCGGTCGACGTCCTGGTCACCCCCACCCTCACGGTCCTCGTCTCCGGGCTGGTCACGATCTTCGGCCTGATGTACGTCGCCGGTGAGATCTCCACCGGCATCGGTACGGCGGCCAACTGGCTCCTGGACAACACGGGCGCGTTCGCCGGCCTGGTCCTGGGCGGCCTCTTCCTCCCCCTGGTCATGCTCGGCCTGCACCAGGCGCTCATCCCCATCCACACCACCCTGATCGAGCAGCAGGGTTACACGGTGCTCCTGCCCATCCTGGCGATGGCGGGCGCGGGCCAGGTCGGCTGCGCGATCGCGGTCTTCAAGCGGCTCAAGCACAACACGTCGATCCGTACGACGATCAAGTCGGCGCTCCCGGCGGGCTTCCTGGGCGTCGGCGAGCCGCTCATCTACGGTGTCTCGCTCCCCCTCGGCCGCCCGTTCGTCACGGCGTGCGTCGGCGGTGCGGCGGGCGGCGCGTTCGTCGGGCTGTTCTCGATGCTCGGCACGAAGGTCGGCTCGACCGCGATCGGCCCGTCCGGCTGGGCCCTGTTCCCGCTGCTCAAGGGCAACCACGGCCTGGGCACCACCTGCCTGATCTACGGCGGCGGCCTCCTGATCGGCTACGCCGTCGGCTTCCTCGCCACGTACTTCTTCGGCTTCAGCAAGGAGATGCTGGTGGAGCTGAACGCGGACGTGGACGCGGGCGAGTCCCCGGCGGCCCGGGCGGAGGCCGAGCCCGGCGACTCCGTCCCGGCGGCGGAACCGGCGAAGGTCTGACCCCTTCTCGCCTCCCGCAACGCGCGGGGCCGCTCCTCACGGAGCGGCCCCGCACACATATGTACGGCCTTGCCCCCGCCCGCACCCGCACCCGCACGTATAAGGACATCGACCGCAACGGCAACGAGGGCATCGGCAAACCAGACCCCCTGAGGCACGGCTTTCAGGGGTACTGGTCCCGCCGGATCACCGACGAGCACCGCCTCCTGTACAAGATCGCCGACGACGAGATCCGCATCGCCGACTGCCGATACCACTACGAGAGGTGACGCCCATGGGCCCCGCTCACGGCAGCCGCCCCTCCTGGACGATCTGCTCAGGGCCACCGCACTCACCCCGGAACAGTCCCTGGCCCTGATCTCGTCAGTGGCAGAGGATTACGAGCATGAAGATCACAGGCCCCGAGCTTGACCTGGCCTCGGCCACTTGGCGCAAATCCACATACAGCGGCGGCAGCGGCGGCGAGTGCCTTGAGATCACCCACGACCACCCCGGACTGATCCCGGTCCGCGACTCGAAGAACCCCGCCGGACCGAAGCTCGTGCTCCGGGCGGAGACCTGGTCCGCGTTCGTCGCCGACCTGCGGCGCGGCTGACCCGGACGGTGCCCGGCGCGGCCCCGGGCCCGAACCGAAACGCGCTCCGCATGCGGCTCGCCGCGCCCTCCCGCATCCTGGGCCCATGGCTGAGAGCACTTTCTCGAAGATCTCCTGGACCGAGTTCCGCCCCGACCAGCGGCGTCTGGTCACCGGCGCGGCGCTGACCGGCGCGGGCATGCTCGTCGCCGCGGCGGGCGTCGGCGTACTGGTCTACGAACTCGCCCGCGCGGGCCGCACCTGGACCGGCGGCTGGCAGGTGCCGCCGACGGAGCTGGCGTCCCGCGCCTTCCACCAGGCGCAGAGCGCGGCGCAGGCGGGCCGTGACGCCTGGGCCAGCTACCAGGAGTCACCGGTCCGCTAGGGCTTGCCCTCCGCCCCCACGAGCGCCCCCACAGAACGCCCGAGGGCGGCACCCCCTCGTGAAGAGGAAGTGCCGCCCTCGGGAACGAACAGACAAGCTGAACCAGGTCGGTGACCGGGATCAGAAGTCCATGTCACCGCCCGGCATGCCGCCCGGAGCGCCGCCGGCAGCGGCCTTCTCCGGCTTGTCGGCGATGACGGCCTCGGTGGTGAGGAACAGCGCGGCGATCGACGCGGCGTTCTGCAGCGCGGAGCGCGTCACCTTCGCCGGGTCGATGATGCCCTCGGCGATCATGTCGACGTACTCACCGGTCGCGGCGTTCAGGCCGTGACCGACGGGCAGGTTGCGCACCTTCTCGACGACGACGCCACCCTCGAGACCACCGTTGACGGAGATCTGCTTGAGCGGGGCCTCAAGGGCGAGCTTCACGGCGTTGGCGCCGGTCGCCTCGTCACCCTCGAGCTCCAGCTTCTCGAAGACCGCGGAGGCCTGGAGGAGGGCCACGCCACCACCGGCGACGATGCCCTCTTCGACGGCCGCCTTCGCGTTGCGAACGGCGTCCTCGATGCGGTGCTTGCGCTCCTTGAGCTCGACCTCGGTCGCGGCACCGGCCTTGATGACCGCAACACCGCCGGCGAGCTTCGCCAGGCGCTCCTGCAGCTTCTCGCGGTCGTAGTCGCTGTCCGAGTTCTCGATCTCGGCGCGGATCTGGTTGACACGACCCTGGACCTGGTCGCTCTCACCGGAGCCGTCGACGATGGTCGTCTCGTCCTTGGTGATGACGACCTTGCGGGCGCGGCCGAGCAGGTCGAGACCGGCGTTCTCCAGCTTGAGGCCGACCTCCTCGGAGATGACGGTGCCACCGGTGAGGATGGCGATGTCGCCGAGCATGGCCTTGCGGCGGTCACCGAAGCCGGGCGCCTTGACGGCGACGGACTTGAAGGTGCCACGGATCTTGTTGACGACCAGGGTCGACAGGGCCTCGCCCTCGACGTCCTCGGCGATGATCAGCAGCGGCTTGCCGGACTGCATGACCTTCTCGAGCAGCGGAAGGAGGTCCTTCACGTTGCCGATCTTCGAGTTGACGATCAGGATGTACGGGTCGTCGAGCGACGCCTCCATACGCTCCATGTCGGTGGCGAAGTACGCCGAGATGTAGCCCTTGTCGAAGCGCATACCCTCGGTGAGCTCGAGCTCCAGACCGAAGGTCTGGGACTCCTCGACGGTGATGACGCCTTCCTTGCCGACCTTGTCCATGGCCTCGGCGATGAGCTCGCCGATCTGGGTGTCGGCGGCGGAGATGGAGGCCGTCGAAGCGATCTGCTCCTTGGTCTCCACGTCCTTGGCCTGCTCGAGGAGGGCGGCGGAGACGGCCTCGACGGCCTTCTCGATGCCACGCTTGAGGGCCATCGGGTTGGCACCGGCGGCCACGTTGCGCAGACCCTCGCGCACCAGGGCCTGGGCCAGGACGGTCGCGGTCGTCGTGCCGTCACCGGCGACGTCGTCCGTCTTCTTCGCGACCTCCTTGACCAGCTCGGCGCCGATCTTCTCGTACGGGTCCTCGAGCTCGATCTCCTTGGCGATGGAGACACCATCGTTGGTGATCGTGGGGGCGCCCCACTTCTTCTCGAGGACGACGTTGCGACCCTTGGGGCCCAGGGTCACCTTGACGGCGTCGGCGAGCTGGTTCATGCCGCGCTCGAGGCCGCGCCGTGCCTCCTCGTCGAACGCGATGATCTTGGCCATGTGAAGTGGTCCTCCCGGACGGGGTGGAAAAGCAAGCAAACGGACCGTGCTGGTGCCCGCGACGGACGGCCCCCGAGCCTTGTGGTTCCTTGCCCCACCAGGCTCCCGGACCTCACCGACCCGATCCAAGTTCTGTCACTCTCACCTGGAGAGTGCTAAGCCAATGATTAGCACTCGACCCATGCGAGTGCAAGCGGCTACCACAGATTCGCGAGGGGCGCGCGCAGCACGAAGGGCCCGGGCCCCCGGATGGGGGCACGGACCCTTCGACTCGTACGAAGCCTGCGGTCAGTCGCGACGCGCTTCAGCCGGCGGCGGCCAGGCGGACCATGTCGGCCTGCGGCCCCTTCTGGCCCTGCGAGATCTCGAATTCCACTCGCTGACCCTCTTCGAGGGTGCGGTAGCCGTCCATCTGAATCGCGCTGTAGTGGACGAATACATCCGCACCACCGTCGACCGCGATGAAGCCGTACCCCTTCTCCGCGTTGAACCACTTGACGGTGCCCTGAGCCATGCCTAACTCCCCTATTACTGGCCCTTGCACAGACCCGCACTTCGCGGATCCGGGTCAGACCTCACCCCCCCGAATGTGTTGGGGTGTGCGCCGGAACGCGTCGACCGCGGCTGAATGTATCTGCCCAACTGCCGTCTGCAACAGGTCAATCGGACGAGAATTCTGGGCACGCGCGATCGGGGTAACCGGGCCGATTCACCGGAACCCGGGGCAAGTCGGGCCGGGTAAATGCCGTAAAGAGCCCGAAAGGGCTGGGTACTTTGGCTGCTTCTTGTCGCGTCTCGACCGAGAACTCATATGCGCCCGTCATGCACCACGGACGGGAACGAATCAGCTTTCCCAACTGTACCGCGCTCAACCATGCAGAATTGCCCCCTCCGCTTCTCTCGCGGAGGGGGCAATCAGAGTGACTCTGGGTAGAGCAGGGAAGATCAGCCGCCGGCGACGGCGGGAATGATCGAAACGCCGGCGCCGTCCGGCGTCGCCGTCTCCAGGCCCTGCTCGAAGCGGACGTCGTCGTCATTGACGTAGACATTGACGAAGCGGCGCAGCTTGCCCTGGTCGTCGAGGACGCGGGCGGCGATCCCGGTGTGGTTCTTCTCCAGGTCGGCGATGACATCGCCGAGCGTGGCGCCCTCGGCGGCGACCTCGGCCTGCCCGCCGGTGTAGGTACGGAGAATGGTGGGGATGCGGACGTTGACGCTCATGGCTGGGTGACTCCCGGTGCTACAGGTTCGCGGGGCTACGGGTTCGGATCGGGCTCAGTGGTCGAGCCCTGCGGCGCGGAACGCCTCCAGGCTCGGCCGGATCGTCGCCGTCGCCTGGGAGGTCTCGGCGACGGCGTCCAGCGTCTTCAGACCGTCGCCCGTGTTCAGGACGACCGTCGTCAGGGACGGGTCGATGAGGCCCGCCTCGATGAGCTTCTTGGTGACGCCCAGCGTCACACCGCCCGCCGTCTCCGCGAAGATGCCCTCCGTCTGCGCGAGCAGCCTGATCGCGTCGACGACCTGCTCGTCGTTCACGTCCTCCACCGCGCCGCCGGTGCGGCGCGCGATGTCCAGGACGTACGGGCCGTCGGCCGGGTTGCCGATGGCGAGCGACTTGGCGATGGTGTCCGGCTTCTGCGGGCGCACCACGTCCGTGCCCGCCTTGTACGCGACCGAGACCGGCGAGCAGCCCTCCGCCTGGGCGCCGAACAGCTTGTACGGCTTGTCCTCGACGAGCCCGAGCTTGATCAGCTCCTGGAGACCCTTGTCGATCTTCGTGAACTGCGAGCCGGACGCGATCGGGATGACCAGCTGGTCCGGGAGGCGCCAGCCGAGCTGCTCGCAGATCTCGTAGGCGAGGGTCTTGGAGCCTTCGCCGTAGTACGGGCGCAGGTTGACGTTGACGAAGCCCCAGCCCTCGCCCAGCGGGTCGCCGATGAGCTCGGAGCAGAAGCGGTTCACGTCGTCGTAGTTGCCCTCGATGGCGACGAGGTCACCGCCGTAGACACCGGCCATCACGACCTTGCCCTGCTCCAGGTCGTGCGGGATGAAGACGCAGGAGCGGAAGCCCGCGCGGGCGGCGGCGGCGCCCACGGCGCCGGCCAGGTTGCCCGTCGAGGAGCAGGAGAGAGTGGTGAAGCCGAAGGCGCGCGCGGCCTCGATGGCCTGCGCGACGACGCGGTCCTTGAAGGAGTGCGTGGGGTTGCCGGAGTCGTCCTTGACGAACAACTTGCCCTGCTCGACACCGAGTTCACGGGCGAGGTTGTCGGCCTTGACGAGCTTGGTCCAGCCGGGGTTCAGGTTCGGCTTCTCGGCGACGTCGGCCGGGACGGGCAGGAGGGGGGCGTAGCGCCAGATGTTGGCCGGGCCCGCCTCGATCTGCTTGCGAAGCGCCTCGGGGTCGCCGACGGGCAGGTCGTACGCGACTTCCAGAGGCCCGAAACACTCGACGCAGGCGAAGATCGGCCCGAGCTCGAACCTGGTGCCGCACTCGCGGCAGGAGAGGCCGGACGCGGGGCCCAGATCGACGGTCTTCGCGGAGGTGCCCGGGGTGGCGTCGGTGGTGGCGACAGTCTGTACAGCCATGAGAGGCGAGGCCCTTTCTCCTCATCTTCCTCGCGGCGCATCTCGCCACGAGACGGATTTGGCACCTTCCCGAGCCGGGAGCCTCGCGGGCGCACTGCAATCTGCGCGACGAGACCGGCTGGAGGGTTGCCGGGGCTTCAACGGGCCGTATCCCTCTGCCCCTCTGGATGAGCGGTATTCGGTTGTGTGGGGCGGCGACCCCGACATGCGATGGTCACCCGCCTTGTTCAAGACTGTAACCGAAGGCCCGGACCCTTGAGATAGTCGTCCGAACCGCGAGATGGATCACATTGGGAAGGACTCTGACCGTGCTCGAAGAGGTCGAGACCTGGCTGAGCAGGCGTTCCTGGTCCGTGACCGACCGCCCGCGGCCCCAGCTGGCCGCCGCTAAACGCGCGTCGGGACAGCGGGTCAGCGTCGTCCTGCCCGCGCTCGACGAGGAGAGGACGGTCGGCGAGATCGTCTCGGTGATCCGGCGCGAGCTGATGACCGCGGCCGCGCCGCTCGTCGACGAACTGGTGGTCCTGGACTCCGGCTCCACCGACCGCACCGCCGAGGTGGCCGCGGCGGCCGGGGCCCGTGTGGTGCACCGGGACACGGTCCTGCCACGCATCCCGGCCCTGCCCGGCAAGGGCGAGGTGCTGTGGCGTTCGCTCTTCGTCACCTCGGGCGACATCGTGTGCTTCGTCGACGCGGACCTGCGGGAGTTCTCGGCGGACTTCGTCACCGGGATCGTCGGCCCGCTGCTCACCGACCCGGACGTGAGCTTCGTGAAGGCCATGTACGACCGGCCGCTGGGCGACGCCGCCGGTCAGGGCGGCCGGGTCACGGAGCTGATGGCCCGCCCGATCCTCAACATGCACTGGCCCCGGCTCGCCGGGTTCGTCCAGCCGCTGGGCGGCGAGTACGCGGCGCGCAGGTCGCTCCTCGAACAGCTGCCGTTCCCCGTCGGGTACGGCGTCGAGCTCGGGCTGCTCGTCGACGCGCTGCACACCGTGGGTCTGGACGCGCTGGCCCAGGTCGACGTGGGGGTGCGCAAGCACCGGCACCAGGACGGGCAGGCGCTCGGCCGGATGGCCGCGGCGATCTACCGCACGGCGCAGCTGCGGCTGGCCCGCGGGCATCTGGTGCGGCCGGTGCTCACCCAGTTCGAGCGGGGCGAGGACGGTTTCGCGCCGAGGACGTACACGGTGGACACGGCGGAGCGGCCGCCGATGACCGAGATCAGTGAGTATGCGGAGCGTCGCGTGGCGTAATCAGGAGGTAATCATTATTTCTGCCTAGATTGCCCCCTATGTGGCTCGGACACCTCAAGGGCTGGGCGGCGCTCGCCGCGACAGCGACAGCCGCCGCGACCCTCGTCGCCGCGGCCACCCCCGCCTCCGCCGTCGTCGTCGAACCCTTCGCCAAGCGCTACGAGGAAGCCCTCTACGGCGACTTCCTCACCTTCGGCAACACCGTGCTGCGCTGCCCCGCCACGCCCCAGGACGCCGCGACGCGCTGCGCGAACGCGCAGTCCGGACAGACCGCGGAGAACAACAACCAGTTCGCCATGGAGTACGCGGACACGGCCGGGTTCGGCTCGACGGTCCTGAACTCCTCCACCGGCAAGGTGACGATCCCGCCCGGCGCCACGGTCGCGTACGCCCGCCTCTTCTGGGGCGGCAACGACGGCACGTACAAGCTCGGCCGCAACCAGATCAAGCGCTGCGACACCGCGGGCCCCGCCACCTCGCCGCCCGGCGACCCGCTCACCGAGCGGCCCGTGGTGCGGGTGGCCGGCGGCGCCGAGTCCCCGGTCGCCGTGCGCGACGCGGTACGCACCCCGGCCGGGGCCGGCGGCCCGCACTACTACACCGCCGAGTCCGACATCACCTCGCTCTTCTCCGGCGTCCCCACCGGCGTCGAGGTGCCCGTCGCCGTCGGCGACGTGTGGGCCCCCACCGGCAAGGGCTGCGTCGGCGGCTGGTCGCTGACCCTCGTCTACAAGTACTCCGGCCCGAACAGCGAGTACGCGCCCACCCGCCGCAACGTCTACGTGTACGGCGGCCACGTCGTCCAGCAGTCCAAGGACCCGGACACCACCATCTCCATCGACGACTTCTACCGGGCCGGCGGCGGTGACGTACGCGCCGGTGTCACGGCGTACGAGGGCGACGCGAACGTGGCGGGCGACCAGTTCCTGGTCAACGGCCGGCAGATCGGCGACCCGGACGGCGGAGGCACCGGCAACTTCTTCGACAGCCACGCCGACGGCGCCCTCGACCCGGACGACCACAACAACTTCAGCATCGACGCCAAGCAGGCCGTCATCCCGTCGGCCGCGCTGCCGCCGGGCTCCACGTCGGCCCGGCTGACGTTCCGTACCAAGGGCGACACCTACGTGCCCTCGGCGCTCGCCTTCTCCGTGCCGGTCCCCGACCTGGAGGTCAGGAAGAGCGCCACACCGAAGAAGGTCCCGCCGGGCGGCAAGGTGACGTACACGATCACCGCCAAGAACATCGGCGAGGTCGACTACCCGGGCGCGAAGCTCAGCGACGACCTGAGCGACGTACTGGACGACGCCACCTACGACGGCGACGCCAGGGCCACCCTGGGCCACGTCACCTACGACGCGCCGAAGCTGAACTGGCGCGGTGACGTGCCCGCGGGCAGGACCGCGAAGATCACCTACAGCGTCACGCTCCACGACCCGCTCCGCGGCGACGGCAGACTCACCAACCACGTCGTCGCCGACACCCCGCGCACCAACTGCGCGGACGATTCGAGCGACCCGCACTGCGGGACGGCGCCCGTCGTCAAGAAGCAGCGCGGGCCCGTCCCGCCGCTGGACATCGTCGAGCGGCCCTCCACCACGACCCCGCGCCCGTGCGCCCGGATCAGCGACACCATCACCCTGCGCAACACGAGCGCCCACCCCCGCAGGGACGCGCGGATCCACTGGCCCGCGAAGGGCGCCGTCGGCACCCCGGCCGCGACGCGCGGCACCATCACCAGAAAGGGCTCGGCCTTCCACTGGGCCGGCGACGTCCCGGCCCACGGGAAAGTCGTCATCACGTGGAAGCTGCGGGTCTCCTGCGCGCCCGGCAAGGCCCTCGTCGTCCCGGTCTCCGGTGACGTGCCGAGGACCAGCTGCCCGCAGCGGACCCGCGGGGGCGGCGACGACCCGTGCACCGCGGTCATCGTCCCCCGCCGCCAGCAGGCCCGGCCCGCCCCGGCACAGCCGCACGCGCGGCCGCACCACGGCCCCGCGCTCGCCGAGACGGGCTCCGGCCGGTCGTCGGCGCTCCTGTACGGCGGGCTCGCCCTCTCCCTGTGCGGGCTCGGCGCGCTGGCCCTCGCGGCGGTCCGCAGCCGCCGGGACTGACCTTCACCGCGGGTGACACGTACGGCCGGACTCCTGACGGAATCCGGCCGTACGTTTGAACAGGGGCGAGCCGGGCTAGCGTGCCCGTATGGCTTCCACGCAAGGTGCTGCTGAGGTTCTCGTCGCGTCCAACCGCGGCCCCGTCTCGTACGTCGTCGGGGAGGGTGACGACGGCGCCGTCGAGACGAAACGCGGCGGCGGCGGACTGGTCTCCGCCCTCAGCGTCGTCGACGACAAACTCTGGGTGTGCGCGGCGCTCACCGACGACGACCGGGAGGCCGTACGGCGCGGCGTCAGCGAGCCCGGCGTGCGGATGCTGGACATCGACGCGGCCGTGCACACGGACGCGTACAACGGCATCGCGAACTCGGTGCTGTGGTTCGTGCACCACATGCTCTACCAGACGCCTCTGGAGCCGTCGTTCGGTCCGGAGTTCCGCCGCCAGTGGGCCTCCTACGAGGCGTACAACCGGGCCTTCGCCGAGGCCCTCGCCGAGGAGGCCGCGCCCGGCGCCACCGTCGTCGTGCAGGACTACCACCTGACGCTGGTCCCCGGCATGCTGCGCGAGCTCCGCGACGATCTGCGCATCGGGCACTTCTCGCACACGCCGTGGGCGCCCGTCGACTACTTCCGGATGCTGCCCGACGACATCGCCGAGCAGATCCTGAAGGGCATGCTCGGCGCGGACCGGCTCGGCTTCCTGACCCGCCGCTGGGCGGACGCGTTCACCGACTGCTGTACGCGGATTCTCGGGGGTACGTCGGGGACCCGGATCGGGGTGCACGGGCTCGGTGCGGACGCGGACTTCCTGCGGGAGCGCGCCCACCGGCCGGACGTCGAGGAACGCCTCGCCGCGCTGCGGGAGCAGGTCGGCGAGGACCGCAAGGTCATCGTCCGGGTGGACAGAACCGAGCTGTCGAAGAACATCGTGCGCGGGCTGCGCGCCTACGAGCTGCTCCTGGAGGACCACCCCGAGCTGCACGGGAAGGTCGTGCACGTCGCGTTCGCCTACCCCTCGCGGCAGGACCTCGCCGTGTACCGCGACTACACGGACGAGGTGTCGCGCGTCGCCGAATCCGTCAACTCCCGGTTCGGCACCGAGAGCTGGACGCCGGTCGTGCTGCACGTCAAGGACGACTTCGCGCGCTCGCTCGCCGCGTACCGGCTCGCGGACGTGGCCCTGGTCAACCCGATCCGCGACGGCATGAACCTCGTCGCGAAGGAAGTACCGGTCGTCTCCGACGACGGCTGCGTGCTGGTGCTGTCCCGGGAGGCGGGGGCGTTCGAGGAGCTGGGCGAGGACGCGCTGGCCGTCAACCCGTACGACATCAGCGGGACGGCGGCGGCGCTGGCCGCCGCGCTGGACATGGCGGAGGACGAGCGGGCGGAGCGTACGAAGAGGCTGGCGGCGGCGGGGACCGCGCTGCCCCCGGGGCAGTGGTTCCTGGAGCAGCTGGCGGCGCTGCGGGAGTGAGAGCCTGTCTCTGAGCCCCGGGGGTTCGAGGACAGGGCCTCAGGCCCCGACGGCCCGGCCCAGACGGGTCAGCAGGTCCACCACCCCGGCGGGGCCGTCGAGGACCAGGTCCGCGCGGTCGGCCAGTTCGGGGATGACCGTGTCGGCCGCGACCAGCACCCCGGGCATGCCGTCCGAGCGCAGCTTCTCGATCGCCGCGAACGCGGGCACGTCGCCGAGGTCGTCGCCCGCGTAGAGGACCGACTCGGCGCCCGCCTCGCGTACGTACTCGGTGAGCGCCACGCCCTTGTCGACGCCGGGCGGGCGCAGCTCCAGGACCATCCGGCCCGGCTCCACGACGAGGCCGTGCCGTGCGGCGAGCGCGGCGAGCGGTGCGCGCAGCGTCTCGAAGGCGCCCTGCGGGTCGCTCGCGCGGCGGGTGTGGACGGCGACGGCCCGGCCCTTCTCCTCCACGTACGTGTCGTGCCACAGGCCGAACTCGTGGAGCACGCCCGGGAGTTCGGAGCGGACGGCGGCGACTCCGGGGTGCGGCTCGGGGGCGCGCAGGGTGCCGGTGGCGGCGTCCCAGCGCTCGGCGCCGTAGTGCCCGAGGACGACGAGGTGCTCCAGGCCGGGGACGCCCTCGAAGCCGCCGTGCCGGACCGCGACGACGGCGGGCCGCCCGGTGATGACGGCGACGGAGGCGACATGGGGCGCCAGCGCGGCGAGCGCCGGTACCGCGCCGGGGTGCGCGCGGGCCTGCTCGGGGTCGGCGACGATGGGCGCCAGCGTCCCGTCGAAGTCGACGGCGACGACGCTGCGCTCCGGGCGCGCGAGGATGGCTGCCAGGCCGTCGCGCCCGGCGGTGGTGGTCGGGGTCCAAAGGTCGTCCTGGTGGCTCACCATGGGACCGACTTTATCCGCGCCCCGGGCAGCACGGGGACGCGGGGAAGCGCTCGCTCAGCGCTCGCGGCGTTTTCCGTCGCGCACCCGGCGGAGCCGGTTCACCGTCACCGGCGCCGCTTCGAGCGCCCGGGGGTCGTCGAGGAGCGCGTTCAGCAGCTGGTAGTAGCGCACGGGGGCCAGGTCGAGCTCCTCGCGGATGGCCCGCTCCTTGGCCCCCGGTGTCGGCCACCCGCGCCCCTCGAACGCGAGCAGCGCGCGCTCGCGCTCGCCGAGAGGGGGGCGGGGTTCCATGCCGGTCACGTTACTCGGCGGCCTCGGCGGCCGCCGCCTGGTTCTGGATCCGGCCGAGGACGGCGCCCGGGCTGCTGTTCGCGGCGACGGCGGAGCCGATCTGGTCCTTGATGTCGGCGCTGACCGACGCCCAGGACGTCTTGCCGACGGGGTAGATCTCGGAGCTGGTGAGGCTCTTGAGGAACGGCCAGAGCTTCTTGTCCTCCTCGGCGCCCGACATGGTCTCGGAGGCGCTGTTGGTGACCGGCAGCAGGTCGTACTCGCGGGAGAACTCCAGGACGTTCTTCTCGCTGTAGACGTAGTTGAGGAAGTCGCCGACCTGCTTGCCGTGGCCGTTCTGCTTGAACGCCATCATCCAGTCGGCGACGCCCATCGTGGACCTGGCCTTCCCGTCCGGTCCTGGCAGCGGCACGGTCCCGTAGTCGACGCCCTGCTTCGCGGCCGCCCCCATCAGGGTGGGGTGGCCGTTGAGCATGCCGACCTCGCCCTTGGCGAACGCGGCGAAGGCGCCGGCCCGGTTGAGCTCACCCGGCGCGGTGGGGCCGGTCAGCCCCTTGTCGACGAGGTTGCTCTTGAGCCATTCGAACGTCGCGACGTTCTGCTTGGAGTCGATGGTGTACGAGCCGACGTCGTCGGTGTAGCCGTCGCCGCCGCTCAGCATCCAGATCATCGTCTCGGCCTGGGCCTCCTCGCGGCCCAGCGGCAGCGCGTAGGGGATCCGCACCCCGTCCGCCTTGAGCGCCTTGGCGTCGGCGGCCAGCTCGGCCCAGGTGGTGGGCGGCGTGATCCCGGCGTCCCGGAAAAGCTTCTTGTTGTAGAACAGCAGCCTGGTGGAGGAGGCGAACGGCATGCCGTACTGGGTGCCGTCGAGCTTGCCCGCGTCGGCGAGCTGGGACAGGTAGTCGGCCTGGGTCGGGACGTTGAGCAGGTCACCGACGGGGTACAGCTTGCCGTCGGCCGCGTAGTCCGCGTACGCGCCGATCTGCGCCATGTCCGGAGCGTGGCCGTCGTCGACCATGGTCTTGACCTTGGCGTCGACGTCGTTCCACGAGTAGACGTCGACATCGACGTCGACGTTCGGGTGGTCCTTCTCGTACGCGGCGGTCAGCTTGTCCCAGTACTTCTGCGTGCTGTTGCCCGCGGAGTCGCCGTAGTCGGCGGCGACCAGCTTGAGCGTGACGTCGTCCGAGCCGCCGCCGCAGGCGGTGAGCGCGCCCGCCATGCCCAGTGCGGCCGTCGCCGCGATCAGACCGGTGATGTGCCGCTGCACCGCTGTTCCCACCCTCGTATGTGTGTCACGTGTGATGTCGTGGGTCCATGGGGGTCCCCCAGGCCCGAACCCTAAGGTCTACACCACCCGGATCTCACTCCGGCAACAGGGCGGTATCGGCACAAGATCCATGCGAATGGACTAGACCTCTCAAGGGTGTTCGCGCGACACTGTGCCCCGTGGAACATGTCATCGCCCTGGACGTGGGCGGCACCGGGATGAAGGCCGCCCTGGTCGGGGCGGACGGCACGCTGCTGCATCAGGCGCGCCGGGCGACCATGCGCGAACGCGGGCCCGAGGCGGTCGTCGAGACCATACTCGGCTTCGCCGCCGAGCTGCGCGCGTACGGCGAGGAGCACTACGGCGAGCCCGCGGTCGCGGCCGGGGTCGCCGTGCCGGGCGTGCTCGACGAGGCGAACGGCATCGCCCTGTTCGCCGCCAACCTCGGCTGGCGGGACGTGCCGATGCGGGCCCTGCTGAGCGAGCGGCTCGGCGGCATCCCCGTCGCGCTCGGCCACGACGTACGCACGGGCGGGCTCGGCGAGGGCCGGCTCGGCGCGGGCAAGGACGCCGACCGGTTCCTCTTCCTGCCGCTGGGCACCGGCATCGCGGGCGCCATCGGCATCGAAGGACGCATCGAGCCCGGCGCGCACGGCTCGGCCGGCGAGATCGGCCACGTCGTCGTACGCCCCGGCGGGCTGCCCTGCGGCTGCGGCCAGCGCGGCTGCCTGGAGCGGTACGCGTCCGCCTCCGCCGTCACCCTGGCCTGGCAGGCCGCGAGCGGCGACGAGAAGGCCACCGCGGCGGACTGCGCGCGCGCCGTCGACGCCGGGGACCCGGCCGCCGCCAAGGTCTGGCAGGACGCCGTGGACGCGCTCGCCGACGGACTCGTCCTGGCACTCACCCTGCTGGACCCGCGCACCCTGATCATCGGTGGCGGTCTCGCCGAGGCCGGGGAAACCTTGTTCACACCCCTGCGCGCGGCGGTCGCCGAGCGCGTGACGTTCCAGACGGCCCCCACCATCGTCCCGGCCGTCCTCGGCGACACCGCCGGCTGCCTGGGCGCGGGGCTGCTCGCCTGGGACCTGCTCACCGAAGCCCCCGCCAACCCGCCCAACACGGAGGTAACCGCCTGATGGCCACAGCAAAGGTGCTCGCCGGTGCCCGGGTGGTACTGCCCACCGGGACCGTCACCGACGGACGCGTCATCGTCGACGGGCCGAGGATCGCGGGGAGTGCTCCCGGTGACGCCGAGACCGTCGACGTCTCCGGCCACTGGGTGGTGCCCGGCTTCGTCGACATGCACAACCACGGCGGTGGCGGCGCGTCCTTCACCTCCGGCACGGTCGAGGAGATCCTCAAGGGCATCCACACGCACCGCCTGCACGGCACGACGACGCTCGTCCCCTCGTTCGTGACCGGCGAGGCCGACTTCCTCGTGCAGCGCGCGGGCCTGCTGTCCGAGCTGGCCGAGCAGGGCGAGATCGCGGGCATCCACTTCGAGGGCCCGTTCATCTCGCCGTGCCGCAAGGGCGCCCACGACGAGACGCTGCTGCGCGACCCCGACCCGGCCGAGGTGCGCAAGCTGGTCGACGCGGCCCGCGGCAAGGCCCGGATGGTCACCCTCGCCACGGAGCTGCCCGGCGGCATCGACTCCGTGCGCCTCCTCGCCGAACAGGGCGTGATCGCGGCGATCGGGCACACCGACGCCACGTACGAGCAGACGGTGGAGGCGATCGACGCGGGCGCCACCGTCGCCACCCACCTCTTCAACGCGATGCCGCCCCTCGGCCACCGCGCGCCAGGACCGATCGCGGCGCTCCTGGAGGACGAGCGGATCACCGTCGAACTGATCAACGACGGTACGCACCTGCACCCGGCCGCCCTGCAACTGGCCTTCCACCACAAGGGCGGGGACCGCGTCGCGTTCATCACCGACGCGATGGACGCGGCCGGGTTCGGCGACGGGCGCTACATGCTCGGCCCGATGGAGGTCGAGGTGAAGGAGAGCGTGGCGCGGCTCGTCGAGGGCGGCTCCATCGCGGGCTCGACGCTGACCCTGGACCGGGCGTTCAAGCGCGCCGCGACCGTCGACCGGCTGCCGGTCGAGGACATCGTCCGGGCGATCTCCGCCAACCCGGCCCGGCTCCTGGGCATCGACGACAAGGTGGGCTCCCTGGAGCCCGGCAAGGACGCCGACCTCGTGGTCCTGGACGCCGAGTTCGAACTCAAGGGCGTCATGCGCCAGGGCGAATGGCTCGTCGAACCCCAACTGGGGTGAGTGTCGGGGCGGCCGGCCCGGGAGCCCCGGGAGGGACTGGGCCGGCCGCCTTGACTTTGGCATGATCAGCCCCCGTAACTGAAAGCGTTATCGCACGTACGCGTATCCATCGGGGGGCGAGGTCCTGTGATCCTCACGGTCACCTTGAACACCGCGCTCGACATCACCTACAAGGTCGACGCACTGCGTCCGCACGCCTCGCACCGCGTCACCGAGGTCACCGAACGGCCCGGCGGCAAGGGGCTGAACGTGGCCCGGGTGCTCGCCGCCCTCGGCCACGAGGTGACGGTGACGGGCTTCGCGGGCGGCGCCACGGGCGCCATGCTCCAGGAGCGGCTCCTCGGCGCCGACGGCATCGCGGACGCCCTGGTCCCCGTCAGCGGCGCGACCCGCCGCACGGTCGCCGTGGCCGACGCCTCGACCGGCGACACGACCCAGCTCAACGAGCCGGGCCCGCTGGTCTCCCCCGCCGAGTGGACGGCCTTCCAGGAGGCGTACGAGCATCTCCTGGGCGCCGCCTCCGCCGTGGCCCTGTGCGGCAGCCTGCCGCCGGGCGTCCCGGTCGGCGCCTACGCGACGCTGGTGCGGGCGGCGCGGGCCGCGTCGGTCCCCGTGCTCCTGGACACCAGCGGTGAGCCCCTGCGCCGCGGCATCGCGGCCCGCCCCGACATCGTGAAGCCGAACGCGGACGAGCTGGCGGAACTCACCGGTTCGCACGAGCCGGCCCAGGCCATGCGGGACGCCCGCAGGCGCGGCGCGCACGCCGTCGTCGCCTCGCTCGGCGCGGACGGTCTGCGGGCCCTGACTCCGGAGGGCGCCTGGCAGGCGCCCGCCCCCGCCCGCCTCACCGGCAACCCGACGGGCGCCGGCGACTCGGCGGTCGCGGGCCTGATCTCCGGCTATGTGGAACACCTGCCGTGGCCGCAGCGGCTGGCCCGGGCGGTCGCGCTGTCGGCAGCGACGGTGGTGGCACCGGTGGCCGGCGAGTTCGACGCGGCGACCTACGAGCGGCTCGTGCACGAGGTGCGGGTGACGGACCAGGCCGGCGCGGCCTGATCCGCCGGGGGCGTCAGTTCTTGGCGAGCCACATCTGGTCGATGTTGGCGTCGCACTTGTTGCCCTGCTCGCAGGAGACCGCGATCGCGTTGGTCCCCTTGGTGAGCTGGACGATGGCCCACGTGTTCGTCCAGCCCTTCGCCCAGTCGCCTTCCTTGGCGTGGGCGAAGTTCCCCATGTTCAGGGGCCGGGACTGCTTCGTCCCGTTCACGTTGATCGTGGCGTCGGATGCCGTGCCGGGCACGCCGTAGTTCACGTACAGCCGGTACGCGCCGTCCTTCGGGATGTTGCTGACGGTCCAGGTCAGGCTCGCGCCCACCTTGTTGAACCCGGCGACATACACCCCGCCCGCCGCCTTCGCGCCATCCACGTCGGACGCGGTGGCGGTGCCGCCGGCCAGCTTCAGCGCCTTCGCGTCGGTCTTGGGCAGGTCGACCGGGTCGGCCGTCGCCGACGTGGAGGGCGTCGTGCTCGGCTCCACCGTCTGCGAGTCGCCGGACGGCTGGCCGCCGGCCTCGGGCTTGTCGTCGTCCGAGCCGTTGCTCAGCATGGCGACACCGATACCGATCACCACGGCCGCCACGACGGCGACCGCGCCGATCAGCAGCGCCTTGGTGTTCGGCCCACGGCCCCGGCCGCCACCGCCGCGCGCGGGCCTCGGCGGGCCCGGCTGCGTGGGGGCGCCACCGCCGGGCAGCGTCTCGGGCGCCTGGTAGTAGCCGTTCGGCTGGTTGTACGCGGCCGTCTGCTGTTGCTGCTGTTGCTGCTGCGGCACCTGCTGCTGTCCGCCGTACTGGCGCTCGCCGACCGTGCGGACGTGGTGGTACGAGGAGCGGGGATTCGGATAGCCGTAGCCGCCACCCCCGCCGTTGGGCGGGGTCGCCCCGGCCGCCTGTCCGTCGGCGTACAGATAGCCGAACGGATCGTCGTCCTCGGGCGTGGTGCTCGCGCCGTTGTTGCCGGGCGCCATCCCTGATCACTCCCTACACGTTTGCTTACCGGGGCGAGCGTACCCGCTGCGAGTGACCGCAAGACGTGGCCTTGACCTCACCGAAACCTGGGAATCGAGCCGACCCTGCCGGTCAGCCGGCCCGCCTGTGCTGCTTGGCCCGGGACCTCTTCTCCACGTACATCCGCTGGTCAGCGGAGCTGAGCACTTCCTCCGCCGTCATCCCGCAGTGGGCCCAGCCGATGCCGAAACTGGCCCCGACACGCACGGCGCGGCCGTCCACACGAATCGGCGGAATAATGGCGTTCCGCAGCCGGACGGCCAGATCCTGCGCGTCCGCGCGGCCGAGTCCGTCGGCGAGCACCACGAACTCGTCGCCGCCGAGCCGGGCGACCGTGTCCCCGTCCCGTACGCCGCTGCTCAGCCTGCGGGCGACCTCGATGAGGACGGCGTCGCCCGCGTTGTGCCCGAACCGGTCGTTGATCGACTTGAAGCCGTCGAGGTCGCAGAAGAGGACCGCGAGCCCCTTCGTGCCGTCGTCGGCCTCCGACACCGTCCCGTCGGGGCTCTCGGGGGCGGTCAGGTGCACGTGGTGGTCGAAGCCGTCGAACCCGTCGTAGAGGCCGGACTGGGCCGGGACGGGGAGCGAGGAGGCGAAGTCGAAGCCGTGCCCGTTGGAGTCGGAGGCGCGGTGGTCGCCGTAGGCCGCGTCGAGCGAGTCGACGGCGCTCGGCCTGCCCGTCTCCTGCGGGCGGCGGCACAGCCGGGCGGAGAGGCGGGCGCGCAGCTCCGCCGAGTTCGGCAGGCCGGTGAGGGAGTCGTGCGAGGCGCGGTGGGCGAGCTGGAGCTCGCGGCGCTTGCGCTCCTCGATGTCCTCGACGTGCGTGAGCAGGAAGCGGGGCCCGTCGGTGGCGTCGGCGACCACGGAGTTGCGCAGGCTCACCCAGACGTACGTCCCGTCGCGCCGGGCGAGCCGCAGCTCGGCGCGCCCGCCCTCGGCGGAGGTGCGCAGCAGGGTGCCTATGTCCTCCGCGTGCACGAGGTCGGCGAAGGAGTAGCGGCGCATCGCGGAGGCGGGGCGGCCGAGGAGGCGGCACAGCGCGTCGTTGGTCCGCAGGATCCGTCCGTGCTGGTCACCGCCCATCTCGGCGACGGCCATCCCGGATGGCGCGTACTCGAAGGCCTGCCGGAAGCTTTCCTCGCTGGCGCGCAGGGCCTGCTGCTCCCGTTCGAGCCGGACCAGGGCGCGCTGCATGTTGGCCCGCAGGCGGGCGTTGCTGATCGCGATGGCGGCCTGGAAGGCGTACATCTGGAGCGCCTCGCGGCCCCAGGCGCCGGGCCTGCGTCCGTTGCGCGGGCGGTCGACGGAGATCACGCCGAGCAGTTCGCCGCCGGCGGCGCCGGTCGCGTACATGGGGGCGAAGAGGCGGTCGGAGGGGTGCCACTCGTCGTCGAAGCGGGGCGGCGGCCCGTCGGTGAACCACTGCGGCACGTCGTCCTCGTCGAGGACCCAGCCCTCGGTGTACGGGATGAAGCGCAGCTCGCCCCATGCCTCGCCCATGCTCAGGCGGCGGTCCCAGGAGTCGCGTGAGCCGACGCGGCCGGTGATGAGGGCCTCCGCGGCCGAGTTCCCTGCGAAGGCGGCGACGACCAGGTCACCGTCGGGGCGGACGAGGTTGACGCAGGCCAGCTCGTAACCGAGCCCGTTGACCACGCCGTCGGCGACGGTCTGCAAGGTGTCGGCCAGACTGCGGGCGGTGTTCATGTCCGCCATCACTTGATGCAGCTGATGCAGGGTCGCAAGACGGACGTACGGCTCCGACTCGGTCTCCATGCTCAGTTCTCCCCGAGACCTCGACAGCACTCCAGAATTCTGATCGGCTCTCTACGCGCACGTGCATGAGCACGTTCATCTCGCAGTATCAACGCCACTGAATCACAGCGAGCTGCCCACTCGGTACACAGGGTCAACAAAATATGGCTCCTGTGACTCAAGTCACAGGTGACAAGGGGGGATTGAAGAGAGATTCAGGGGAAAGCCTGTGAGCCCGCTTTGCGTGACGGTCGCGCGCGAGGCCGGAAGAGCGCGGGCCGTAGGATCGCGGGCCGGAAGACCTAGGTCCTGCCCCGGGCCTCGTCTCGGCCATCGGCCCGATGCGAGGCGCCCGGGAACGAGGTTAGCGTCTGAAGGGTGTTGAAGACTTCCCCTGCCACGCCCGCCGACCCCTCCCCCGCCTCCCACATCCCGTCCCCGGAGCTGTCCGCCGGGCATCCTGAGGGGGTGAGCACCGACGAGTTCCGCGCCGCCCTCTCCCGTCTCGCCTCGGGTGTCGTCCTGCTGACCGCGCACGAGGCCGCGCTCGACCCCGACGGGCCCGTCGGCGAGGACGCCGGTATGACGGTGACCGCGTTCATGTCGGTCTCGCTGGAGCCGCCCCTGGTCCTGGTGTCGCTGCGCAACGGCTCCCGCATGGACGACCTGCTCGACGACCAGCCCCTGTGGGCGGTCTCGCTCCTCTCGGAGTCGCAGAGCCACATCGCCGGCCGGTTCGCCATGAAGGGCCGCATCAGCGACCGGCTCCTCTTCGAGGACATCCCCTACGTACGCGGCGAACACACCGCCGCTCCGCTGGTCGGCGGGGCGCTGGCCACGGTGGAGTGCCGCACGGAACAGCTGGTGCCCGCGGGCGACCACACCCTGGTGATCGGCCGGGTCCTCAGCGCGTCCCTGCCGAGCCCGGACGGGGGCCCGCTGACCTATTTCCGGGGCAAGTACCGGGGCCTGAGCTGAACGCCCCCGCGCCCCTGGGACGCACACGCAATGTGCGTCCCAGGGGCGCGGGGAACCGCGCGGGGAGCCCTACCGGACCGCACCCCGCGCCGGACCGGTAGGCGGCACCCCCGTGACCGCCTACCAGTCCCGCGCGGAGCGGCCCCGCTTCGTCTCCGAGCGCGCCTTCTTCTCCCGCAGCCGCCGCTCGTTGATCCCGCGCGGGATCCGCGTGGCCCGGCGCTGCTTCGGCGGCGGAGCCGTCGCTTCCGCCAGCAGCGCCGCGAGGCGGGTCGCCGCGGTCTCCCGGTTGCGCCACTGCGAACGGTGCTCGGAGGCCCGCACGGAGACGACACCATCCACGAGCCGCGACGCGAGCCGCTCCAGCGCCCGCGCCTTCCACACCTCGGGCAGCGCCTTCGTGGCCGCCAGGTCGAACCGCAGCTCCACCTGCGAATCGGTGGTGTTCACGTGCTGGCCGCCCGGCCCCGACGACCGCGAGAAACGCCAGAGAAGCTCGGCCTCCGGAAGGACGACCGAACCGCGGATGGGATAAGGACCGGACATGTGTCCATGGTCGCGTGCCCGCGCCGCCGAGTCACGCGGTTTTCCCCCCGGCCTGTGATGGGGAACAGCCGGGTAAAGAAAGTAAAGGGACCTGGAACCTCCGGTACCCGCTCCGCGTTCATAGGGGTACGAGTAGCTTCGGCTACGCACGCACGACTTCACGAAGGAAGGGACTCCCGCAATGGCAGTAAGCCTGTCCAAGGGTGGCAACGTCTCGCTCACCAAGGAGGCTCCGGGCCTGACGGCCGTCACCGTGGGCCTCGGCTGGGACGTCCGCACCACCACCGGCACCGACTTCGACCTCGACGCCTCGGCGATCGCGGTGAACACGCAGGGCAAGGTCTACTCGGACGCCCACTTCGTGTTCTTCAACAACAAGCAGACGCCGGACCAGTCCATCGTCCACACCGGCGACAACCGCTCCGGTGAGGGTGCGGGCGACGACGAGGCGATCAACGTCAACCTGGAGGCGCTGCCCGCCGACGTCGACAAGATCGTCTTCCCGGTCTCGATCTACGACGCGGAGACCCGCACGCAGAACTTCGGCCAGGTCCGCAACGCGTACATCCGCATCGTGAACCAGGCCGGCGGCGCCGAGATCGCCCGCTACGACCTCTCCGAGGACGCGGCCACCGAGACGGCGATGGTCTTCGGCGAGCTGTACCGGAACGGGGCGGAGTGGAAGTTCCGCGCGGTCGGCCAGGGCTACGCGTCGGGCCTCACCGGCATCGCCCAGGACTTCGGCGTCAACGTCTGATCGTCCGGGACGAGGGAGACCTCCGAGCCTGACTTCTCCGGGTGCCGGGACGGGTCTCGGGCGCGCCGCGTGCGGTGTGCCTGGGGCCCGTCCGCCGTTTTCGGGGGCCGTCCGCCGTGTCCGGGGGCCGTCCGTTGTTGCCGGGGGCCGTCCGCCGTGTCCGGGGGCCGTCCGCCGTTGCCGGGCGTCCGGGGGTCGGGCCCCCACCCCCGGACGCCCGGTCACCTCGTCACCCCGTCAGGACGAGGCGGACCGCCGAAGCCGCGATCAGCGCGCTCGACGCGAGCCCCGTCACCAGCCGTCCCCGGGCGCCGGTCAGCGCCCGGCCGAGCAGTGCGCCGCCGCCCGCGAGCAGCAGCTGCCAGCTGGCCGACGCGGCGAACGCGGCCACGGTGAACGCGACGCGCGGGGCGATCCCGCCGCTTGTCTGTCCGCCGCCGACGACGAGCGCGGCGAAGTAGAGCACGGTCATGGGGTTGAGCAGGGTGAGGCCGAGGAGCCCCACGTAGGCGCGGGAAGCCGCGAGTCGGGGCTCGGGCGGGCGGGGCGCGTGCCGCCCGCGGACCGCCCGTACGGCGCCATGCGCGGCCAGAGCCAGCAGTACGGCGGCCGCGCCCCAGCTCAGCGGCGTGCGCACGGTCCGGATCAGCGGGGCGAGCGCGGCGCCACCGGCGACGGCGACCAGGGCGTAGAGCCCGTCCGCCGTGGCGACACCGAGCGCGGCGCAGGAACCGGTCCGCAGATTCGTCCGGGCCGTCAGGGACACCAGGTAGGCCGCGATCGCGCCGACCGGTACGGCGACGCCGTATCCGGCGAGCAACCCCGCGACCAGGGCCTCGCTCACGCGGGGCGCGGGATCGGCCTCCGGCACCGGACGGACCGCTGCTGTCGCCGCGCCGGGACGGCGGCGGACAGCGGGCGCGGAACGAACACGGTCGAGGTCATGCCCGGATCCTGGACGGCCGCGCGCCGCTCGCGCAACGCGTTTACGGGACTCCCTACGCTCGCCCCATGATCCTCGAACCGCTCGACCCCGGCCCCGACCACTCCCTGCCCGGCGAAGTGCTCACCGAGGTGACCGAGCTGTACGCCGACAACCGGGAGTTCTCCGCCCTGAGCGGCGACTTCCCCGACCCGGACGCCATCACCACCGGGCAGGTCGCGGTCGCGCTCGCCGACGAGCTGGCGCGGCCCGGCGCGGAGGTACTGCTCGCGCGGGCCGGGGGGCGGCTCGCGGGGATCGCCGTGACGCTCGAACAGCACCCGGATCCCGCCGACCCGAACCCGGCCGACCCTGACCCGGCCGACGCGGACCCGGCCGACGCGGACCCATGGATCGGCCTGCTGATGATCGCCGCGCAGCGCCAACGCCAGGGGTACGGGCGTGCGTTGGCGCTGGCCCTGGAGGACCGGTTCCGCGGGGCGGGGCGGACCGGCGTGCGGCTCGCCGTGCTCGACACCGACCCCGGGGCTCTCGCCTTCTGGACAGCCCTGGGGTACGAGGAGATCGACCGCCGCGCGGACACGCGACGGGGCCGCCCGTGCCGGGTGCTGCGGAAGCCGCTCGTGCCGTGATCAGCTCCGCTTCGGCTTGCCGTCCCCGTACAGCCACACGTCCCAGATCTTCCCGAGCGCTGTCGCCTTGCCGGGGTTCTTCTTCTCGGCGTACGCCGTGAACTCCTCGGTGTCCGCGTTCCCGTACCGGTGGTCGGCGGGCCAACTTCGCAGCAGCACACGGAAATTCCGGTCGCCGATCGTCTCGCGAACCTTGTGCAGGACCATCGCGCCGCGCTGGTAGACGGGCGCGTCCGAGAGCTGCGCGGCGGTGGGCGGGTCGGCGGGCGGGAAGGCCCAGACGGCGTCGTCCGCCGGGCGCGCGTACAGGGTGTCGAAGGCCCGCCGGGCGGTGGCGCCGCCGTGGTCCTCGGCCCACAGCCACTCCGCGTACGTCGCGAACCCCTCGTTGAGCCACATGTCCCGCCACGACTTCGGGGTGACCGAGTCGCCGTACCACTGGTGTGCCACCTCGTGGACCAGCGTGGTGAGGTCGGGCGCGCCGGGGAAGACGGGCCGGTTCTGGGTCTCCAGGGCGTACTCCGCGTCGCCGCCGCGGTCGATGATCACGCCGGTCGAGGAGAACGGGTACGCGCCGAACGTCCTCGTCCCCCACGCGACCACCTCGGGGAGCTTGGCCAGGACCTTCGCGCTCGCCTTCGCCTCGGCCGGGTCGACCGCCGTGTACACGGGCAGGCCGGACGGTGTCGTCGACCTCTTCGTCCGGAACTTTCCGACGGCGACGGTCGCGAGATAGCTCGCCATGGGCTGCGCGACATGCCAGGACCAGGTGGTGCGCCGACCGTCGGCCGACGCGCGCTCGCTCTCCAACTCACCGTTGGAGACGGCCTGTACGCCCTTGGGGACGGTGACCGTGATGTCGTACGTCGCCTTGTCGGAGGGGTGGTGGTTGCCGGGGAACCAGGCCATGGAGCCGGTGGGTTCGCCGAGGGCGAGCGCGCCGTCGGCGGTGCGCAGCCAGCCCTCCTCTGAGCCGTCCGGGTCGGTGATCGTGACGGGCTCGCCGGAGTAGCGGACGGTGGTGCGGAACGTGCTGCCCGCCGGCAGTTCGTCCGCCGGGCGGACCCTCAGCTCCTGCCCGGCGCGGCTGCCCGCGGCGCGCTTCCCGTCGACGGTGACCCCGTCCACCGTCAGCCCCTTGAGGTCGAGGTCGAACGCGCTGAGGTCCTGGCGGGCGGTCGCGGTGATCCCGGCCTCGCCGGTGAGGCGGTGCGTCCCCGGGTCGTAGGAGAGGTCCAGGGCGTAGTGGGTGACGTCGTAGCCGCCGTTGCCGAGCTTCGGGAAGTACGGGTCGCGCAGGCCCGCGGCGCCCGGGGTGCCATGGACCCCGCCGGAGCAGGCGGGTACGGCGACGAGGGCCAGGAGGAGGGGCAGGAGGGTGAGGGGGCGGGGGGTGCGCACGCCGTGATCCTATTGCTCCTTTATGTCCGTGCCGTAGGGCGCCCGGGCGGCGGCTGCCCGGGCGGTGCTTCACCGGACAGCCCGCAGCAGACCGGCGATCTCCGTGAAACCGCGCCGCTCGGCGTGTTCCAGGGCGGTGACGCCGTCGCCGTCCGGGAGGTCCGGCGTGGCGCCCGCCGTGATCAGCAGCTCCACGATCTCCTGGTGCGCGCGCCCGCCGTCACCGAGGATCACGGCCTCCAACAGTGCGGTCCAGCCGAGGCGGTTGACGTGGTCGACGTCGATGTCGGTCTCGCGCAGCAGGGCCCGTACGTAGTCGACGTGGCCGCGCTCGGAGGCCGGAATGATGGCGATGCCGCCGAACCGGTTGGTGACCTTCAGGCCGGGCCGCGCGGGCAACAGCGTCCGCATCATGGCGACGCTGCCGGTGACGCCGGTGACCAGCCAGGCGCTGTCGTCGCGGTCGTCCTGCGCGTCCGGGTCGGCGCCCGCGGCGAGCAGCGCCTCGGCGGCCGGTACGTGGTCCCCGAGGGCCGCGAGCAGCAGCGGGGTGCGGCGGTGCGCGTCGCGAGCCTCAACGCGGGCCCCGGCGGCGAGGGCGGCGCGCACGGAGTCGGCGTCCCCCTGTCCGGCGGCGGTCAGCAGGGCGCGGTCGGCTTCGCTGAGGGACGGCATGGCGGTACTCCAGGGGGCGCGCTCGGGAACGTACGGGGAGGGCGGGGAGGCGGGGAGGTGGGGAGGTGGGGAAGGGCCGGCGGCACACGGTACGGGGAGCCGTGCGCCGCCGGGTTCGCGTGGGGCGGGAACCTTCGGGGTTACTTGCCGAGCGCGGCCACACCGGCCTGGGCGAACTTCTCGTCCAGGTCGCCGGAGGGCGTGCCGGCCACACCGATGCCCGCGACCGGGGCGCCCTTGACAGCCACCGGGGCGCCGCCGCCGAGGAACAGCGTGCCGGGGATGTCCTTCAGGGTCGGCGCCTTGTCCAGCCGCTTGGCCAGCTCGGACGTCGGGGCGTTCCAGGAGACGGCGGTGAACGCCTTCTTCTCCGCCGCCTCGTACGCCTGCGGGCCCGCGCCGTCGCCGCGCAGCGTCAGGATGGTGTTGCCGTCGCGGTCGACGACCGCGACGGAGACCTTCTGGTTCTCCTTCTTCGCGGCGTCGATCGCGGCCTCGGCGGCCTTGGTGGCGGAGGCCAGCGTCAGGTGCGTGGTCGACATCGTGGTGCCGCTCTTGGCGGCGGCGGAGGCGGCGGCCGGGGAGGCCGGGGCCGAGGCGTTCGCGGAGACGGCGCCGAACGTACCGGCGGCGACGGCGGCGAGCACGGCACCGCTGGTGACGACGGTGGAGCGGCGGGAGAGCTTCTTCATGGTGGACTCCTCGGTTCGGTGGGGAAAAGGCTGGGGGAAACGGGTGGGAAACGGGTGGGGCGGGACCGGGCGGGCCGGGGTTGCTGTCCGCGGCCTTCTGCTCTCAAGCCTGGGTCCCGAACCGGCCCAGGGCCGTCGGCGTTCCGGCTGCTCACGGGGGGCCGAGCGGCCGACACCGGGGTCATCCGAACGGTTGACCCCGAGGGCGCGGAACCCCGTGACAATGGAAGTGTTTGCCCAGCTCGGAGCCGTAGGGCCGCCGTGACCGGGCCGGAGTATCAGGGGTGGAGCCCCAGGGATCGAGCCGATGAATACGCAGAGGAGGGGTGCGGGGCCGTGCCCGAGAACCAGCGGAGGTGCGGGGCCGTGCCCGAGAGCCAACGGACGCACATCGGCCGGATCGACGAGAGCTTCGACGCGGACACGCGTCGCCTCACCACCGTCATGCACGCCGCGTTCTTCCTGCTGCTGGCCGTCGCCCTCGCCCGTTTCCTGCTGCGCCACCCCGGCGGCGGCCGCACCCCGTGGATCATCGCGCTCTGCGCCGTACTGGCCCTCGTCCACCTCACCGGCCTCGCCCGCGGCATCACGGAGCGGTCCACGACGCGGCAGCGGGTCTGGCTGACCCTCGTGGTCGTGGTGTGGGTGGTGCTCGTCGCGCTCGCCCCGAGCTTCGCCTGGTGCGCGGTGCCCCTCTTCTACACCGGGCTGCGTACGCTCCCCACCCGCGCCGCGCTCGTCCTGGTGACGCTGCTGACCGGCCTGGTCATCGCGGCCCAGCTGCGGCTGGCCGGGCGCTGGGACCCGGACCTGGTGCTCGGGCCGCCCGCCGTCGTGGTGATCGCCACCGCCGTCTTCCTCCAGATGCAGCGCCAGGCCGTACGGCAGCGCGCCCTCATCGACGATCTGATCCGCACCCGCCGCGAACTGGCCGCCGCCGAACGCCGCGAGGGCACCCTCGCCGAGCGCCAGCGTCTCTCCATGGAGATCCACGACACCCTCGCGCAGGGCATGTCCAGCCAGCAGATGCTGTTGCAGGCGGCCGAACGGGTGTGGGAGTCCGACCCGGGCAAGGCCCGCGCGCACGTACGCACCGCCGAGTCCGTCGCCGAGCACAACCTCACCGAGGCGCGCCGGTTCGTGCACGATCTGGCCCCCGCCGACCTGGCCCGCGCCGACGGCCTGGAGGAGGCGCTGCGCACCGTCGCCGCCCGCGAGTCCGGCGAACGCCTCGCGGTCCGCGTCCATATCGACCCCGTCGGCGCGGCCTGGCCCGCGCCGCCGCTGTCCGACCGGGTCCAGTCGGCGCTGCTGCGGATCGCGCAGGGCGCGCTGGCCAACGTACGGGAGCACTCCGGCGCCGCCACCGCCGCGCTCACCCTCACGCTCCTCGACGACCAGGTCGTCCTGGACATCGCCGACGACGGCCACGGGTTCGCCCCGGCGGCCCTGCCCGACGCACCCGCCGGGGTACGCGGCCACGGTCTCCCGGCGATCCGGGCCCGGGTCCACCAGCTCGGCGGAACCCTGACCATCGAATCGGCGCCCGGCGAGGGCACGGTCCTCTCGGCGGCCGTCCCGCTGACACCCCGGGCGACATGACGGGCCCGCCCCGCGACGGCGCGCGATACCACTCGGCGCCACCGTCCGGGCCCGGGCCCCGCCGCACTCGGCACCGCGCGCCACGCCCCTCGGCGCCACCGTCCGGCCCCGGACCTAGCCGCGCCCGCCGCCACGCGCCACACTCCTCGGCGCCACCCGCCCCGGACCCGGCCCCAACCCCGGGGCGCCGTCGCACCCCGCACCGACCCACCTCGACGAAGGACTCCGCGCATGACCGGCCCGAGCCCCGCGCCCGCGATCCGTACCCTCCTCTGCGACGACCACGTGGTGGTCCGCGCCGGGCTGCTCGCCCTCCTGGACAGCGCCGACGGCATCGAGGTCGTCGGCGAGGCGGGCACCGGCGAGGAGGCTCTGGCACTCGCCGCCAGGCTCACCCCGGACGTGGTCCTGATGGACCTCCAGCTCGGCGCCGGTATCGACGGCGTCGAGACGACCCGCCGCCTCACGTCCGGGCCCGGCGCCGGCCCGCACGTCCTGGTCCTGACCACGTACGACACCGACGCCGACATCACCCGCGCCATCGAGGCGGGCGCGACCGGCTACCTGCTCAAGGCCGAACGCCCGGAGGAGCTGTTCGCCGCGATCCACGCCGCCGCGCAGGGCCGTACGACCCTGTCCGCGCCCGTGGCCAGCCGCGTCATGGCCAACCTGCGCAAGCCGCGCCCCACCCTCACCGACCGCGAGCGGGACATCCTGGCCCAGCTCGCGCACGGCCTGGGCAACCGGGAGATCGCCAAGGCCCTGTTCATCAGCGAGGCCACGGTCAAGACGCACCTCGGCCGGATCTACGACAAGCTCGGCGTGGACACGCGGGCAGGCGCCGTCGCCGTGGCGAAGGAACAGCGGCTGCTGCCATGACCCGCGCGGACGGGCGCCGTCACCGGGGCGAAGGAACAGCGCCGCTGCCATGACCCGCGGCGAAGAAACAACGGCTGCTGCTGCCGTGCCCCACCCGGACGGGCGGCCCCCCGCGGCGTGACACCATCCTTACGTGCTCGACATCGGTTACGCCCTCTCCCGCCGCTTCCCGGACCCGCCGCAGACGGACTACCGCCGCGCGGACGTCCACGCGCTGCGCCACGACCTGTTCTGCGGCGACGTGTACCTGGCCGACACGAAGGCGGACCGGGAGCTGTCCACAGCCTGGGGATGGGTGCCCGTCCTCGACTTCGCCTGGGCGCTCTGCGACATCGTCGAGCAGCTGGACCGCGACCCGCGCGGCAGCCGCAGCGCCACTCCGCTCTACGCGGACCTGGACTTCACCGAGTCCACGGACCGCATGCTCTTCGAGCGCCGCTTCGGCTGGGTCGACGTGGAGGCCGACTGGATGCCCGGCCACGAGCCGCCGCTGACCTTCTCCCACGCCGAACTGCGCCGCGAGGCACGGGACTTCCTGCACGATCTCATCGCCGACCTCAGCGACATGCACGAGGACCTGGCGGACAACCCGGCGATCTGGGAGCTCCAGTCCCGCTTCCCCCGCGTCCCGGACAAGCGGTAGCCACCGGCGGCGGACCCGGGACCCGGGGCCCGGGCGCCGCTCGGGAGGGTACGCGCCGGCCCGGCTCGCCGCGCTACCCCACCACCCGCACCCCCAGCTGTGCCGCGAACGCCGGTGCCAGGTCGAAGAGCTGGGGCGGGGAGATCACCGCCCCACCCAGCCGGTCCACACCCCGCGCGATCCCCAGCTCGGCCGCGTCCCGCAGATCCACGTCGGACATCGTCACACCCGTGAGGTCCGCCCCCTTGAGCACGCAGCCGGGAAACTCCACCCGCTCCAGGCGCGCACCGGCGAAGTCCGGCTCCACCAGCACACACCCGTCGAACACGACGTCCTTCAGCCGCGCCTTGCGCAGGTTCAGATAGTCGATCTTGCCGCCCCGGAAGACCACCCGCTCCAGAACGGCTCCGTGCAACTGGACCCCGCCGAGCCGCGCGTCCGTCACCACCACGTCCCGCAGCGTCGCCTCCGCGAGATCCGTACCCACCCCCCGGACGCCGGTCAGCGTGGAGTCCAGGATCCGCGCGCGGCGCAGCCCGGTCCCGTCGAGGCCGCACCCCTCGATCCCGCAGTCCATGAACCGCGCCCCGGCCCCCTCCTGCCCGCCGAGATCCGTGCCGCCGAACTCCAGCCCGTCGTAGTCCCCGTCCGCTTCGAGCCGGCCGCCCTCCTCCCACGGCACCAGCGGCGGCAGCCGCACCTCCGGCCGCCGCGCCTTCTTCACCTTCGTCGCCGCCCCACCACTCCTGTCCACCATGCCCCCATGCTGCCCGCCTCCACTGACAACCCCGGCCCCGCCCCTCGACCACTCCCCCGGCCGCCCTTGACCTCAACCGCGCTTGGGGTCGAAGACTGGCGCTCCGCCCGGCAGCCCAGCCACCACCCACCCGACTGGTTGCGCCCGTCGCGTCACGCAGCCACCACCCGGCGTCCCGCCGGCCCCGAGCCCCGAGGGGGAGCCCCATGCACGCCGTCCGACTGCACGCCTTCGGCCCCGCCGAGAACCTCACCTACGAGAAGACCGAGGACCCCGAGCCGGGCCCCGGCCAGGTCCGCGTCGCGGTCGAGGCCGCCGGTGTGCACCTGCTCGACACCGCGCTCCGCACCGGCCTGCGGGGTCCGCTGCCCCAGCTCCCGGAGCTGCCCACGATCCCGGGCCGGGAGATCGCGGGCACCGTCGAGTCGCTCGGCCCCGGCACCGACCCGTCCTGGCTGGGCAGCAGGGTCACGGCCCACCTCGGTCTCGTCCCCGGCGGTTACGCCGAGCTGGCCGTGACGGACGCGGCCCGGCTGCACGCGATCCCGCCGAACCTGGACGCCGCGCAGGCCGTCGCCATGATCGGCACCGGCCGCACCGCCGTGGGCATCCTCAACTTCACCGAGACCACCTCCGAGACGGTCGCGATCGTCCCCGCGGCGGCCGGCGGCATCGGCACCCTCCTCGTCCAGTACGTGCAGAACGCGGGCGGCACCGTCATCGGCCTGGCGGGCGGCCCGGCGAAGACGGCCCTGGTGGCGGCGGGCGGCGCGGACCTCGCCCTCGACTACAGAACCGCCGACTGGGCAGCCCGGGCGCGGGACTTCCTCGACCGGCGCGGCACACGGGCGACGGTCCTCTACGACGGGGTGGGCGGCGCCGCTGCGGCCACCGCCCTCGACCTGCTCGGCCCCGGCGGCCACCACGTCATCTTCGGCTGGTCGGGCCAGGGCATCGGCGACACCGCCGGTCCGCTGCTCCTGGACGAGGCCGAAAGGACCCGCCGCGGTCTCGTCCAGGAACAGGTTCTCGGCCCCGCGATGATGCGCAGGGCCGGCGGCGACAACCCGGTCCGCACCCTCGAACTCGCCGCCCTCGACCTCGCGGCCCGCGCGATCCTCACCCCCGCCGTGCACCGCTTCCCCCTCGCCGACGCGGCGGCCGCCCACCGGGCCCTGGAAACGCGCGGCACCACGGGCAAGGTCGTCCTGGAACCCTGAACACCGTCCGACCCGGCCCCGACAAACCTACGAACCCACGAAGCCACGAACCTTTTAAGGTGCGAAGCTAGGAACCGAGCCGGTCCAACGCCTCGCCCGTCAGCCGGTACACACTCCACTCGTCCTGCGCGCGAGCGCCCAGCGCCCGGTAGAAATCGATCGACGGCTCGTTCCAGTTCAGGACGGACCACTCCAGACGCGCGTACCCGCGCTCCCCACAGATCCGCGCCAACTCGGCGAGCAGCGCCTTCCCGTGGCCACCGCCCCGCGCCTCCGGACGGACGTACAGGTCCTCCAGGTAGATCCCGTGCACCCCACGCCACGTGGAGAAGTTCAGGAACCACAGGGCGAAGCCGACGGGCTCCCCGCTCCCGGCGTCCTCGGCGATGTGCGCGAACGCCGCCGGCCGCTCCCCGAACAGCGCCTCGCGCAACTGCGCCTCCGAGGCGTGGACCTCGTCCAGGGCACGCTCGTACTCGGCGAGTTCACGCACCATGGCGTGGATGACGGACACGTCGGCAGGGGTGGCGCTACGAATCATGACCGCAGGCTAACCGCCACCCGCACCCCACCGACCGCCGGGCGATCCCCGGCCCACTCCGGAATGTCGATCACGCCGCCGCCCCCGCCCACGTGCCTGAATCGACCATGCGCCTTTTCCTCCGCCGCCTGCGCACGTCCGCGTGGTCGTACATCCGCCGCGCCCCCGGCACGTACCTCTGGCTGCTCGCGCTCTTCGTCACGACCGTCGCCGTGCACCACATGGACCCCCACTTCGAGCACGACTTCCTGCGCCAGCGCTCCACCAACCTGCACGAACTCTCCCAGCACCCCCTCCGCGTCCTCGTCTCCTCCGCGCTCTGGACCGACGGCGGAAGCTGGTGGCCCTACGCGCTGCTCTACACCCTCTTCCACGCCCCGACCGAACACTGGCTCGGCACCCCCCGCTGGCTCGCCGTCGTCGCCGCAGCGCACGTCCTCGCCACGCTCATCAGCGAAGGCGCCCTCCTCTGGGCCATCCGCAACGGCCACGCCCCCGCCGCCTCCGTCAACACCCTCGACATCGGCGTGAGTTACGCCCTCGCGGGCAGCATCGGCATCCTCACCTACCGCATCGCCGCCCCCTGGAGATACGCCTACCTGACGGTCATCCTCACCCTCTACGCCGCCCCGCTCGCCGTCGGCCGCACCTTCACCGACCTGGGCCACCTCGCCTCGCTCCTCACCGGCCTCGCCTGCTACCCGCTTTGCCGGGGCCGTGCCCGACCCCTGCCGCGAACCCGGCCCGCCCAGTACCCTCCACCGCCATGAGCAGCGCGAACAGCACCGGCAGCGGCGGCCGAGGTCCGGTCAACGGCGGCATATCGTTCTGGTACGCCGACGACGGCATCCCACGGGCCCGCGAGCCCCTCACCGGAGACGCGAACGCCGACATCGTCATCGTCGGCGGCGGCTACACGGGACTGTGGACGGCCTACTACCTGAAGAAGGCCGCCCCCTACCTCCGCATCACCGTCCTGGAACAGAAGTTCTGCGGCTACGGCGCCTCCGGCCGCAACGGCGGCTGGCTCTACAACGGCATCGCCGGCCGCGACCGCTACGCCGCCCTCCACGGCCACGACGCGGCCGTCCGCCTGCAACAGGCCATGAACGAGACGGTGGCGGAGGTCATCGACGTGGCCCGCGCCGAGGACATCCGCGCCGACATCCACCACGGCGGAGTCCTCGAAGTGGCGTACACACCGGCCCAGTTGAACCGTCTCAAAGCCTTCCACGCCACCGAACTCACCTACGGCGAGAAGGACCGCACCCTCCACGGCGCCCGCGAGACGACCGACCGCGTCCGCGTCGCCGGCGCCGTCGGCTCCACCTGGACCCCCCACGGCGCCCGCCTGCACCCCGTGAAACTCCTCAAGGGACTCGCCCGCACCGTCGAGGACCTCGGCGTCACCATCCACGAGTCCACACCCGTCACCGACATCCGCCCCAAGCACGCCACCACGCCCTACGGCACCGTCCGCGCCCCCTACATCCTGCGCTGCACCGAGGGCTTCACCGCGTCCCTCAAAGGCCGCCGCCGCACCTGGCTGCCCATGAACTCCTCCATGATCGCCACGGCGCCGCTCACCCCCGAGCAGTGGGACTCCCTGGGCTGGGAGGGCCGCGAAACCCTCGGCGACATGGCCCACGCCTACATGTACGCACAGCGCACCGCCGACGACCGCATCGCTCTGGGCGGCCGTGGCCGCCCCTACCGCTACGCCTCCCGCACCGACCACGACGGCCGGACCCACCCCGCCACCGTCGAGGCCCTCACCACCATCCTCACCCGCCTCTTCCCCCAGCTCACCGGCGTCCCCGTCACCCACACCTGGTCCGGCGTCCTCGGCGTCCCCCGCGACTGGTGCGCCACCGTCACCCTCGACCGCTCCACCGGCCTCGGCTGGGCGGGCGGCTACGTCGGCTCCGGCGTCGCCACCTCCAACCTCGCCGCCCGCACCCTCCGCGACCTCGTCCGCCAGGACTCCGGCCAGAGCGGCCCCACCGAACTCACCGCGCTCCCCTGGGTCAACCACAAGGTCCGCAAGTGGGAACCCGAACCCCTCCGCTGGCTCGGCGTGCACGGCATGTACGCCACCTACAACGCCGCCGACCACCGCGAACGCACCACCCACACCCCGGACTCCAGCCGCCTGGCCAGGGCAGCGAACCGCATCACGGGCCGCCACTGACCACAGAAAAAAGCCCAGGGCACACGGAGACGCGCCCTGGGCTTCACAGAGCCCCCTGTCGGATTCGAACCGACGACCTACGCATTACAAGTGCGTTGCTCTGGCCATCTGAGCTAAGGAGGCAGCCCGAGCAGTGTAACCAACCCGGCGGGCCTCCCCTCGAAAACTTCGGCGAAACTCACAGGTCCCGGGCTACTGACAGAGTCCCCACCTGCCGGGTACGGTCCGATCAGTTCACCCGCGTGGACTACACCAGTGCTTCACGCCGCCGTGGCACGAGCCGTGGCGGCCCCACCTTTACAACGGATCGTCCGGCACGTTCCTGCCGGTGAAGGGGGCTTCACAGCCATGGCTTCTGTCACGTTCGACAAGGCGACCCGCGTCTACCCGGGGTCCACCAAGCCCGCCGTCGACGGCCTGGAGATCGAGATCGAGGACGGCGAGTTCCTCGTCCTCGTCGGCCCGTCCGGTTGCGGCAAGTCGACCTCCCTGCGGATGCTCGCGGGCCTGGAGGACGTCAACGGCGGAGCGATCCGTATCGGCGACCGCGACGTCACGCACCTGCCGCCCAAGGACCGGGACATCGCCATGGTGTTCCAGAACTACGCGCTGTACCCGCACATGTCGGTCGCCGACAACATGGGCTTCGCCCTCAAGATCGCCGGTGTGAACAAGGCGGAGATCCGGCAGAAGGTCGAGGAGGCCGCGAAGATCCTCGACCTGTCCGAGTACCTGGACCGCAAGCCGAAGGCGCTCTCCGGTGGTCAGCGTCAGCGTGTGGCGATGGGCCGCGCCATCGTGCGTGAGCCCCAGGTCTTCCTCATGGACGAGCCGCTGTCGAACCTCGACGCCAAGCTCCGCGTGTCGACCCGTACGCAGATCGCGTCGCTCCAGCGCCGCCTCGGCATCACCACGGTCTACGTCACGCACGACCAGGTCGAGGCCATGACGATGGGCGACCGCGTCGCCGTCCTCAAGGACGGTCTGCTCCAGCAGGTCGACACCCCGCGCAACATGTACGACCGCCCGAACAACCTCTTCGTCGCCGGCTTCATCGGCTCCCCCGCCATGAACCTGGTCGAGGTCCCGATCACCGACGGCGGCGTGAAGTTCGGCAACTCGGTCGTCCCGATCGACCGTGAGGCCCTCAAGGCCGCCTCCGACAAGGGCGACACCACGGTGACGGTCGGCGTCCGCCCGGAGCACTTCGACATCGTCGAGCACGGTGGCGAGGCCGCGCGGACCCTCACCAAGGACGCCTCGGACGCCCCGGCGGGCCTCGCGGTCTCGGTGAACGTGGTCGAGGAACTCGGCGCCGACGGTTACGTGTACGGCGCGGCGCAGGTCGGCGGCGAGCACCAGGACCTGGTCGTCCGGGTCAACGGCCGCCAGGTGCCGGAGAAGGGCGCCCAGCTGCACGTCGTGCCGCGTCCGGGCGAGACCCACGTGTTCTCCACCTCGACGGGTGAGCGTCTCTCCGACTGAGGCGAGCCCTGAAGCAGGTCGCGCGAAGGGCCCCGCACTTCGGTGCGGGGCCCTTCGCGTGCGCCTACGGTGTCGACAAATACCCCGGCAAGTAAGACATATAGGCCAGTGGCGTCAACGCGTAGGCAAAGAAACCTAGTTGCCCGTCCCTCGGTCGAGTGACTAAATGTCGCCAAATCATCACTGACCGCTACGCTCACTCGCGTGACGCACTCCGCTGACTACACCCAGAAGCCGCGCCGAGCCCGGGGCCAGGGCCCCGCCCGCCGCGCCGCCCGCACGCTCGCGTTCGTCCTGCCGGTGATGCTGGTGCTCTCCGGGACCCTCGCGGTCACCCGAGTCAACTGGTCCGGGAGCTCCTCGGACTCCATCCTCACGGCTTCCTCACAGGACGTCTCCGCGCGCGCCAAGTCGCGCGCCCCCCAGGACGTTCTGCGCGACCGTCTCCTCCAGGAACTTCAGGAGGAGAACCCCGGTATCGCGCTCACCCATCTCCAGCAGGAGGTCGACCGACGCCCCTCGCTCGCCAAGCATTGCATGTCGATCGCGAAGGCCCTGGGCCGCGCCGCGGTACAGGCCTACGGTCCGGCCCGCGCCCAGTCGTACGCGCGGCCGGTCTGCGACACCTCGTTCGCGTCGGGGGTGGCCGGCTTCCGCGCCTGAGCGCGGCCATGCCCTCGACAGCCCTGGCGGGCCGTGCGCACGTACAGTTCCGGTCATGACGACCGTCGAACCGGCCGCGCACGGCCCGCACGCATCTCCCCACCGCCACTCCCACCGTCCGACGCAGGCCGTCGTCCTGGCGGGCGGTCAGGGCTCGCGGCTGCGCCCGTACACCGACGACCGGCCGAAGCCGATGGTGGAGATCCCCGGTACCGGGACGCCGATCATCGGCCATCAGCTGACGTGGCTGGCCGAGGAGGGCGTCACCGACGCGGTGGTGTCGTGCGGCCATCTCGCGGAGGTCCTCCAGGAGTGGCTGGCCCAGGCGGATCTGCCGCTGCGGGTCACGACGGTCGTCGAGAAGGAGCCGCTGGGGCGTGGCGGCGGCCTGAAGTTCGCGGCCGGTCATCTGCCGCACCAGGACCGCCCCTGGTACGCCACGAACGGGGACATCTGGACACGTTTCTCGCTGCGTGAGATGGCTGACTTCCATCATGAGCGGGAGGCGACGGCCACGTTGGCGCTGGCCCGGCCGCGTATCCCGTGGGGCGCCGTCGAGACGGACGCGTTCGGCCACATCACGGACTTCGTGGAAGCCCCGCCGTCGCCGTTCCTGATCAACGCGGGTCTCTACGTCTTCGCCGCCGAGTTCGCTTCCCTGCTGCCGGACCTCGGGGACCACGAGCGCACGACGTTCCCGCGGCTGGCCCGGGCCAAGCGGCTGGCCGGCTTCCCGATCCCGCAGGGCGCGTACTGGCGGGCCATCGACACGGCGAAGGACCTGCGGGAAGCCGCCAAGGAGCTTGCCGCCCAAGGGCGTTGAGACTCTCCCGCCTCACCTCGACGACGACGGGGCCCCGCACGTGGTTCGTGCGAGGCCCCGTCGTCGTCGAGGTGGGTGGGTCGGAGGGCGGGTCAGCCGAGCAGGCCGCCCACGAGCTTGCTGCCGCCGCCACCGCTGCTGCTGCCGCCGCCACCGTCGGAGCCGCCGCTGCTGCTGCCACCACCGCCGCTGCTGCTGCCGCCGGTGGAGGTGGTGCCGCCGTCGGAGCCGCCGGTGCCGGCGCCGGTCGTGCCGCCGGAGGTCGGGCCGCCTGTGGTGGTGGCCGGCGGCTGCTGCGGCGTGGTCTGCCGCGGCGGCGCCTGGCCGGCCGTGGCGCCCTGGGTGGGCGTGGTCGTGGTGCCGCCGGCGGTAGTGGCGTCGCGGGTGGCGCCGGGCGTGCCGGCCGCGCCCGAGGGGCTCGCGGTGGAGCCCTGCGTCGGCGACCCGGAGGCCGACGTGCTCTTGGAGTGGCGCTGCTTGTGGCCGGGCTCGGAGGGCAGCGGGGAGCCGGGGATCTCGTTGCGCGGGGTGTCGCCGGGGCCGGGCGCGGTGACGCGGTCGGCGTCGCGGACGGCGCCGCCGAGCAGGGAACCGATGAGCAGGGTGCTGCCGATGACGAGGGTCGCGATGACGGTGCCGCGGCGCAGCACGAAGCGGCGCAGGTCCCACAGGGTGGTGCGGGGCCCGAGGCGGCGCCAGGCGCCACCGGCGAGGCGTCCGTCGATGGAGTAGACGGGGGCGCCGGCGATGATCAGCGGCGACCAGGCGGCGAGGTAGATGATGTCGGGCGCGTCGTAGGCCGGGACGGTCTTCCAGCTGACGGTGAGGAGCAGCGCGGCGGAGAGCAGGGCGCCGAAACCGGCGACGATGCGCTGCCACAGGCCGAGGACGGTGAGGACGCCGACGATGACCTGGAGGAAGGCGATGACGAGTCCGGCGCCGACGGGGTGCTGAAGGGCCCAGTCGCGCATGGGTTCGGCGAGGGCCCAGGGGTGCAGGGAGTTCAGCCACTTGACCATGGAGCCGCGCTCGCCGCCGTCGAAGTAGACGGGGTCGCAGAGCTTGCCCATGCCCGCGTAGATGGAGATGAAGCCGAGGAAGACGCGGAGGGGGAGGAGGACGACGCCGAGGTTCATCCGGCGGCCGGGGTAGTAGGCGTGGCGGACGGGTCCGTAGCGCCGGGCGGCGGTGGTCTCGTTCGCCGTCTCCTCGTCCCGGTCGTCGAACTCCTCGTCCTCGTAGGGGAACCGAGGGAGTTCGCCGGTCTCCTCGAAGGCGCTGCCGGCCTGGCGCATCTGGGGCAGGATGCGGGTGCCGGGGCCGCTGTCGCCCTGGCGGGGGTTGATGACGACGGACGTCTCTTCCGGGTCTCCCGGGTACCGGCCGCCTGCGAGGTCGCCTTCGAGGTCGACGCGCGGGATGACCTGGGTGGCACCGCCGTCACCGACCTCACCGGGGTCGCCCACGCGGCGCGCGGACTGCAACAGCCCGCTGGCGGCGAGGTCCCCGGCGCCGCTCATCACGACGGGGCGCCGTCGGGCCCCGGGCGTGCCGGCCGCCGTGATGACGGGGATGCGGGTGGTCGCCGCGGCGGCTCCGGCCACGCCCATGGCGCTCAAGTGCCGTGAGATACGCGGGAGTTGTGTCTGCTGCGCCCTGGGAAGCTGCACGCGGAAACTCGCGTGGTTGACGATGACCTGCGCCGGGTCGCATGGAACCTTCACCATGCTCAGCGCGGGAGCGTCGTCGAATCCCGACGAGCGGTCCCCCGAGGGTGTGCGGGGCGTTCTGGTGTCCACACTCATCTAACCGAGTGATGTGTGTTTAGGACACTGCCTTGACCGCAACGAAATGTCCGGGCCCCGTCAAGGTCACGGGGCCCGTACAGAACGGGCTCGTCAGGCGCGTCGGCGCGCCGCCTCGTACAGGACGACTCCTGCCGCGACACCGGCGTTCAGCGATTCGGCGCCGCCCGGCATGGGGATGCGGACCCGGTAGTCGCACGTCTCGCCGACGAGGCGGGAGAGGCCCTTGCCCTCACTGCCGACCACGATGACGACGGGTCCCGCGAGCGCTTCGAGGTCGCCGATCTCGCGGTCGCCGTCGGCGGCGAGGCCCACGATGGCGACACCGGCCTTCTTGTACTGCTCCAGGGCGCGGGTGAGGTTGGTGGCGCGGGCCACCGGGGTGCGGGCGGCGGTGCCGGCCGACGTCTTCCAGGCGCCCGCCGTCATGCCGGCGGCGCGGCGCTCGGGCACGACCACGCCGTGGCCGCCGAACGCGGAGACGGAGCGGACGACGGCGCCGAGGTTGCGCGGGTCGGTGACTCCGTCGAGGGCGACGATCAGGGGGTCCTGGCCCTCGTCGAAGGCGGCGGCGACGAGGTCCTCCGGGTGCGCGTACTCGTACGGCGGGACCTGGAGGACGAGGCCCTGGTGGTTGAGGCCGTTGGTCATGCGGTCGAGCTCGGGGCGGGGGGCCTCCATGAGGTGGATGCCGCCGCGCTCGCCGGCGAGCTGGAGGGCCTCGCGGACGCGCTCGTCGTTGTCGATGAACTGCTGGACGTAGAGCGTGATGGCGGGCACGCCCTCGCGCAGCGCCTCGACGACGGGGTTGCGGCCGACGACCATCTCGGAGGTGGACTTGCCACGCGGGCCGCCGGTGCGGCTGGTGGGGCGGCGGACGGCCTGCTTGGCCGCGGCGTTGGCGACGCGGTTCTTCTTGTGGCCCTTGCGTGCCTCGGCGGGCGGGGTGGGGCCCTTGCCCTCCAGGCCCCTGCGCCGCTGGCCGCCACTGCCGACCTGCGCGCCCTTCTTGCCGGACATGCGACGGTTGTTACTGGCGGCCATGACTTACCTGTCTCTGTGTCTGTCTTCGGGTGAGTGTTGTCTGCGGGTGTACGTCTGTACGTCTGTGCCTCTATGAAGTGTGCCGCCCGACGGCGCGGGCGGCACATTCGGGGTTCAGCGGGGGCCGAGGCTCCAGCGCGGACCGCTCGGGCCGTCCTCGATGACGAGCCCGGACTGGCCGAGCTGGTCGCGGATGGCGTCGGCGGTGGCCCAGTCCTTGCGGGCGCGGGCCGACTCGCGCTGGTCGAGCACGAGCCGGACGAGGGTGTCGACGACGCCGTGCAGGTCCTCGCCGCGGTCGCCCTCACCGGCCCAGTGCGGGTCGAGCGGGTCGAGGCCGAGGACGGCGAGCATGGCGCGCACCTCGGCGAGGCGGGCGACGGCGGCTTCCTTGTCGTCGGCGGCGAGGGCCGAGTTCCCCTGGCGTACGGCGGTGTGCACGATAGCGAGGGCCTGCGGCACGCCCAGGTCCTCGTCCATGGCCTCGGCGAACGCGGGCGGCACCTCGTCGGCCGGGTCCACGACGCCGCCGGCCTTCTCGGCGACGCGCTGGATGAAGCCTTCGATGCGGGCGAACGCGGACTCGGCCTCGCGCAGCGCGTCCTCGCTGTACTCGATGGTGGAGCGGTAGTGCGGGGTGCCCAGGTAGTAGCGCAGGACGATGGGGCGCCAGTGCTTGACCATCTCGGAGACGAGGACGGAGTTGCCGAGCGACTTCGACATCTTCTCGCCGCTCATGGTCACCCACGAGTTGTGCACCCAGTACTTCGCGAACTCGTCGCCGTACCCCTTGGCCTGCGCGATCTCGTTCTCGTGGTGCGGGAAGATCAGGTCGATGCCGCCGCCGTGGACGTCGAAGGCGGTGCCCAGGTACTTGTGCGCCATGGCGGAGCACTCCAGGTGCCAGCCGGGACGGCCGCGGCCCCAGGGGGTCTCCCAGCTGGGCTCGCCCTCCTTCGCGGCCTTCCACATGGCGAAGTCGCGCGGGTCGCGCTTGCCCGTCTCGCCCTCGCCGGAGGGCTGGCGCAGGTCGTCCAGGTCCTGGTTGGAGAGCTCCAGGTAGCCGGGGAAGGAGCGGACGTCGAAGTAGACGTTCCCTTCGGCCTCGTAGGCGTGGCCGCGCTCGATGAGGCCGCGCATCATCTCGACCATCTCGGTGACGTGTCCCGTGGCGCGCGGTTCGTACGTCGGCGGGAGGCAACCGAGGGCGGTGTAGGCGTCGTTGAACGCCCGCTCGTTCTCGTACCCGATCGACCACCACGGGCGGTTCTGCTCCGCCGCCTTCTTGATGATCTTGTCGTCGATGTCCGTCACGTTGCGCACGAACGTCACGTCGTAGCCGCGGTACGTGAACCAGCGGCGCATGATGTCGAAATTGAGGCCCGACCGGATGTGTCCGATGTGCGGGGCCGCCTGGACGGTAGCGCCACACAGGTAGATCGAGACACAGCCCGCGACGAGCGGGGTGAAGTCACGAGTCTGCCGGGCGCTGGTGTCGTACAGGCGAATAGTCACCCCTCCAGGGTAGTGGGCCCGGAGGGGTGCCATGGGCCCGCGGCTCTCAAAGGCTGCCGACGACCTTGCGCGCCCGGACCCGGACCACGACGCGCTCGCCGTCCTCGCTGGAGGACGGGTTGAACTCGGCGTACTTCTTGCCGGTGTACTTGAGGGAGAGCTCGTCGATGAGTTCCTGGCCGCCCTCGGTGGTGAGCTCGGCGGTGCCGCGGATCTCGGCGTACGTGTACGGGTTGTCGGCGGGCTGGACGAGGACGGTGACGCGCGGGTCGCGGCGCAGGTTCTGCTCCTTGCGGCGGTCGGCGGTCGTGGAGAAGAGGACGTCGTCGCCGTCGCGCTTGACCCAGACAGGGGAGACCTGGGGGCTGCCGTCGGGCTGGATGGTGGCGACGTTGATGAAGACCTTGCTGTCGAGCAGTGCCTTGAGCTCGTCGGACAGGTGGGCGGTCATGGCCTCACTCCTTCTCGGAGGGTTCGTTCGGGGTCGGTCGACGCGTACCCGATCCTGTGCGAACACTGTGGGGCCGTGCGGCATTTCCGGCCGGCCGTCCCGGTGTCGTCGCCCGGGCGAGCGCGGCCGCGGCGAGCGGCACCGCCGCGAGCGCCGACCAGAGCGCGGGGGCGGGCAGGGTGAGGAGCGCGCCGGTGGCGGCGCTGCCGGCCAGGACGGCGAGCCCGGAGACGGAGGAGAGCGCGCCGGTGGCGAGGCCCAGGTGGCGTCCGTCGACGAGATCGGGGACGAGGCCGCGGGCCGCGGGGACCAGCAGCATCTGCCCGAGGGTGAGCAGGACGACGAGAGCGCCGGCGGGCAGGTAGGCGTACGGGCCGTGGTGCGGGAGCCAGGTGGCGCCGGCCGCGACCGCGGTGAAGCCCACGGCGACGAGGACGAGGCCGGTGGTCAGCGCGGTGCGCGGGGCGAGGCGGGCCGCGGACCAGCGGGTGACGGGCAGCTGGGCGCCGACGACGAGGAGCGAGGAGAGCGCGAAGAGGAGACCCACCGCGTCCTGGCTGCCGGTGGCGCGGGTGAGTTCGACGGGCAGCGCCAGGTACAGCTGGTTGTACGCGATCAGGTAGCCGCTGTACGCGAGACAGAGGGCGAGGAAGCGGGGCCGGGCGAAGACGGCGCGGACGGCGCCGGCCGGGGCGGGTCCCCCGCGGGGCTCCTCGCGGGGGACCCGGCCGGGCCTGCGGTGGGGCATGAGGCGGGCGTGGCCCGCGAGGACGGCGACGAAGACCAGGGCGCCCGCCAGGCACGCGGCGCGGAAACCGGCGAACAGCAGGGCCGTGCCGAGCAGCGGGCCGAGGAAGGCGCCCGCCTGGCCGGCCGCGGAGAAGATACCGAGGACGTGGGCGCGCGGGGTGCCGGTGGCGCGCTCGTGGCGGACCGCCTCGCGGGCCGTCTCCGACTCGACGGCCGGGGAGAACAGGGCGGCGGCGAAGCCGACGAGGACGACGGCCGCGACGACGGTGGCCGTGCGGTCGGCGAACGCGAGCCAGCCGAATCCGGCGATGCGCAGGGCGCAGCCGGCGAGGACGACGGGCCGGGGCCCGTACCGGTCGGTGAGCGCGCCGCCGACCACGAACAGGCCCTGCTGGCTGAACGTGCGCAGCCCCAGGATCAGCCCGACGGCCCACCCGGTGAGGGCGAGGCTGTCGGTGAGGTGGGTGGCGAGGTAGGGCAGGACGGCGTAGAAGCCGATGTTGAAGGCGAGCTGGGTGAGGGTGAGCATCCGCAGGTAGGGCGGGAGTTCCCGGACGCGGAGTCGCTTCTGGGCGGTGGGGTCCACGGGGTGCTGTTGTGGGGGCTTTTGTCCGCCGCGTGCAGCGCCGTCGTGGCTGGTCGCACGGTTCCCCGCACCCCTCGAAGGGCTCACGGCGTGCGGCGCCCCTGCCGGGTCGATGCCAGCGCCACCAGCGCGCCCACGCAGGCCAGCGCCGCCGCGGGCGCCAGTACCGACCAGGGGGCCCGCTCCGCGTAGGGGAGGTTCTCCATCAGGAGGCGGCCCCACTCGGGGGTGGGGGGCTGGGTGCCGAGGCCGAGGAAGCTGAGGGAGGCCAGGGCGAGGGTCGTGGGGGCGAGGCGGAGCACCGCGTGGCGGGCGACGGGCGGGAGCACACCGGTCAGGACGTGGTGGCGCAGGATGTGCAGGCGCCCGGCGCCGTACGCGGTGGCCGCTTCCACGTGGCCCGACGCCCGTTCCGTCTCGGCGAGGGCCGCGGTGTGGGCGGCGAGCGGTGCCCAGCCGACGGCGGCGACGGCGACGGCGGCCCCGGTCAGGCCCGCGCCGAAGAGGCCGGTGACGAGGAGGCCGGCGAGGATCGCGGGCATGGCGTTGGCGACCTCGGTGAGACCGGCGGTCCAGCGGGCGAGACCGATGGCCACGCCGGCGACGAAGTCGACCGCGCACACCGCGGCGGCGACGGCGAGCGTGCGCAGGGCGCCGTGGCCCAGCCGGGCGAGTACGTCGCGGCCGAGCGCGTCCGTGCCGAAGGGGTGGGCGGCGGAGGGCGCGGAGAGGCGGGCGGCGAGGTCGACCTGGAGGGGGTCGCGCAGGAGCCCCCAGACGATGACGGCGAGGAGCAGGGCGGCGAGGACCCCGGCCGCGTACAGGCGTGCGGGTCCGCCGCCGGGGGTTCTGGCCAGTCCGGGCAGCGCGCCCGCCTTCAGGGCGGGTCCGAGCAGGCGGCGGCGGAGCAGGCCGACGGCGACGGCCGCCGCGACGCCGAGCGCGAGCAGGACGACGAGGCAGCCCTGGAGGAGCGGCAGGTCCAGGTCGAGGGCGGCGGCGACGGCGGTGCCGCCGAGGCCGGGGATGGCGAAGACCGCTTCGACGGCGGCCGCGGCCCCGGTCAGGCCGACCACGGTGAGGCCGGCCTGTGGGAGCACGGCGGGCAGGGCGCGCCGGGCGGCGTGCCGGGCGATGCGGGCGCGGGGCAGCCCGCTCGCCCGCCAGGTCCGTACCCAGGGTTCGGCGAACGCGGCGGGCAGCGCGTCCTGGCCGAGCCTGCCGAGGACGGCCCCGGCAGGGATGCCGAGGGCGAGGGCGGGCAGCACGGCGGAGGCGGGCGACTGCCAGCCCTGCGCGGGGAACCAGCCGAGCCGGACGGCGAGGAGCGTCGCGAGGACGGAGGCGAGGAGGAACTCGGGGAGCGCGGCGAGGATCCCGGCGCCGGCCCCGCCCGGCGGCCGGGTGGTGCCGCGCCGCAGGGTGGGCAGGCACAGGGCGACGGCCACGACGAGGGCGACGACCATCGCGTACGCCATCAGCGACAGGGAGACCCCGAAGGCGGCGCCGACGTCCGCGCCGACGTCGGCGCCGGTCACCCAGGACGTGCCGAGGTCGCCGTGGAACAGGCCGCGCACCCACTGCCCGAGGAACGTGAACGGGCCTTGCCCCAGGCCGAGTTGGTCGCGTACCTCGGCGAGCTGGCCCGGGGTCGTGGGCGCGTCGCCGTAGCGGGCGTGGAGCACGGTGAGTGCCGGGTCGGTGCGGGTCAGCCAGGGCAGCAGGGCGGTGACCAGGAGCAGCCCGGCCGCCGCGACCGCACGGCCGGCGACGACTGTCGCGTTCTTCATCGGGCGCGGGTCTCCAGTCCGACGAACTGTCGCTCGTAGGGGTCGAGGACGACCCCGCGCACTCCGGCGCCGACGCCCTGGAGGTGCTCCTCGTGGACGACGGGCACGGCCGCGTCGGTGCGCAGGATGGCGGCTTCGGCGGCGAGTACGGCCCGCTGCCGTGCGGCGCCGTCGAGCCCGGCGGCCTCGCGTACGGCGGCGTCGACGGCCGGGTCGCGGAGCTGGGAGATGTTGAAGCTGCCGCCGCTGGTGAAGTCGGAGGCGAGGTAGGAGACGGGGTCGCCGGTGTCGAGGGCGGTGGAGCGCGACATGAGGAAGGCGTCGTACTCCCCGTCGAGCGCCCCGGTCTCCAGGCGCGCGTAGTCCTTGACGACGAGCCGGACGTCGAACCCGGCGCGCTCCAGCTGCTGCTGGAGGGCCGCGGCCACTTCGGGCAGTTCGGCCCGGTTGGTGTACGTGGCGAGGGTGAGGCGTTGCCCGCGCGGCGTCGCGGCTCGCGCGCGTCCGGTGACGGGGAGCTGTTTGCCGTCGGCCCAGGCGAATCCGGGGCCGAGGAGACCGGCGGCGCGTTCGGCGTAGCCCTCGTAGACGCTGGTGGCGAGGGCGGAGGTGTCGATGCCGCGGCGGACGGCGGCCCGCAGCCCCGCGTCGGCGAGCGGCCCGGTCCTGGTGTTCAGGTACAGGGTGGTGGTGCGCACGGTGGCGACCTTGCGGGCGCGGCCGCCGAGGATCAGCGCCTGGGCGGCGGGGACGAACTCGGCGAGTTCGATCTGGCCCGAACGCAGCGCGTTGGCGCGGGCGTTGTTGTCGGCGACGAAGGTCACGTCGACGCCGCGTGCGGCCGCTCTGCCGCGCCAGTGCCCGTCGAACCGGTCGAGCGTCGCGGAGACGGCGCCGTCGAGCTTCGTCAGGGTGAACGGGCCGGTGGCGTGCCCCACCGGGTCGACCGCGCCGCCCTTGCCGTAGGCGGCCGGGGAGAAGACGGCGAGGGAGGGGTTGGCGAGCCGGGCGGGCAGCAGCGGGTCGGCGGCGCGGGTCGTGATCCGCACGGTCCGCTCCCCCACCGCGCGGGCCGTCAGCTCCACGTCGCTGAGCACCCGCGGTGTCACCTTCGCCCGCCCGGCGGCGCGCAGCGCGCCCACGACGGTTTCGGCGGTGACCCGGCCGCCGTCCTGGAAGCGGGCGTCCCGCAGGGTGAACTCCCAGGTGGTGGCGGTGGTACGGGTCCACTCGGCGGCCAGCGCGGGGTGGATGACGCCGTCGGTGTCCATGCGGGTGAGCCCGTCGACGACGGCGAGGCGGCTGAGCAGCAGCCCGTCGTCGCCGTACGGGGAGAGGCCCTGGGTGGGCGCGAAGGCGAGGTCGACGGCGATCCGGCCGCCGCGCGCGGTGCCGGTGAACGAGCCGCAGGCGCTGGTGAGCCCGGTCCCGGCCGCCGCCAGCAGGAAGCCGCGGCGGCGCATCAGGCGACGGCGGGCACGGCTGCGGGCAGCGGCAGTTCGAAGTGGACGATGCCCTGTCCGCCGCCGGGCAGCGCCCGCTCGTCGCAGACCTCGTGGGCGAGGGAGCGCCAGAACGGTTCGGCGCCGGGCACGGCCGGGTCGGTGTGCAGGTAGAGCGTCTCGTAGCCGCCGATCGTCGCCGCGAAAGCGGTCAGTTCGCGTACGAGGGCGCGGGCGAGGCCGTGGCGGCGGTGCGCGGGGCGGACGTAGATGCGGCAGAGCTGGGCGGTGGTGCCGGCGGGGAAGCGGTCGGCGACCCACCGCGGGTTGGGCGGCGCGGCGGGCGCGCGGTCGCGGATTCCGCCGGTGGCGACGATCTCCCCGCTCGGCAGGTGCTCGGCGACGAGCAGGGTGCAGCGTTCGGGGCGGAGGTAGGCGGCGGCCGGGTCGATGATGTCGGCGTGCCAGCGCGGCACGTACCCGGATCTCAGATCGCGGTACACGGTGTCCAGCATGACGGCGCGGGCCCCGTCCACGTCGCCGACACCGGCCGCGCGGATCTCGTACTCACCCATTGCCTGACACTGCCTTCACCACGCACCACGGACGCCTCGGACCGAGGACCATGGGACCCGGCCGGACACTTGCCCACCCATGCTAACTGCAACTGATGTGCAGTAAGCGGCGGGGCGGGCGCCGGCCGGGAGCGGTCTACGCCCGCGCCACCAGCGCGGTGGCGATCGCCATCAGGCCCTCGTCACGCCCGGGGAACCCGAGCCCGTCGGTGGTCGCCCCCGATACCGACACCGGCGCTCCGGCGGCCTCGGAGAGCACCTTCTGCGCCTCGTCGCGCCGCTTGCCGATCTTGGGGCGGGCGCCGACGACCTGGACCGCGACGTTGCCGATCACGAAGCCGGCCTCCCGCACGATGCGCGCGGCCTCGGCGAGCAGCGTCAGGCCACTGGCGCCGGACCACTCGGGGCGCCCGGTGCCGAAGTGCTGCCCGAGGTCACCGAGCCCGGCGGCCGAGAAGAGGGCGTTGCAGGCGGCGTGCGCGACGACGTCGGCGTCGGAGTGCCCGGCGAGGCCGGGCCCCTGGCCCTCCCACCTGAGCCCGGCGCACCACAGCTCCCGGCCCTCCTCGAAGGCGTGGATGTCGGTCCCGATACCGACCTGCGGAAGCGCCATCGGCAGCCCCGACTGCTGGTCAGAACCCATCGGTGGCCCTCCTGCGGGCGAGTACGGCCTCGGCGAGCAGCAGGTCGAGCGGCCGGGTCACCTTGAACGCCTCCTCGTGCCCGGGCACGAGGACGACCTGGAGACCGAGCTTCTCGACCATGCCGGCGTCGTCGGTGACGTCGTCGGTGACGGTCTCGTGGGCGCGTACGAGCGTGGCGTGCTCGAAGCCCTGCGGTGTCTGCACGGCGCGCAGCCGGGCCCGCGGAGGCGTGGCGACGACGGGCTCGGGCGAGCCGTCGGTGGCCGGTACGACCTCCTTGACGGTGTCGGCGAGCGGCAGCGCCGGCACGACGGCGGGTGCGCCGTCGCGTACGGCCTCGATGACCGCGTCGACGGTGTCGACCGGGACGAGCGGCCGGGCCGCGTCGTGCACGAGCACGATGTCGATGCCGGACGGCAGCGCGTCGAGCCCGAGCTTCACGGACTCCTGGCGCGATTCGCCACCGGGCACGACCAGGAAGTCGGTCCGGTCGGGAAGCGCGTGGTCGGCGAGGAGCGTCTTGACCTCGGCGGCGCCGTCCGGCGGTGCGACGACCACGACGAGGGAGACGGAGCGGGACGCCGCCATGGCGCGGACGGCGTGAATCAGCATCGGGGTGCCGTTGAGCGCGCGGAGCGCTTTGGGGGCGCCAGGGCCGAGGCGCACGCCCCGTCCGGCGGCCGGAATCACGACCGCGGTGCGGGCGCGACCAGCAACGGGACGCGTTTCGTCAGACATCGGTTCCGTTCAGGTTTGTACGCTCGGGGGTGGTGGGTATGGCCACATCGTGTCGGGCACGACTTCTTGACCGGACCCTTCCGTGACACTGGTCGAGCCAGCTGTCCGGGCCCGGCACACCTAGTACGACCCAGTACGGGCGTCCCCGGTGAGCGATGAGCGGGACGGTTGCGGGTACGAACATGCCGCAGCGCCCGGCGACACCATCAGGGTCAGCGGGCACCACGGCATTGTTCTACGCGGCGGCAGCGCGTATCAGGACGCGAGAACCTCGTCGAGCAGGGCCTCGGCCTTGTCCTCGTTCGTGTTCTCCGCGAGAGCGAGCTCGCTCACCAGGATCTGGCGAGCCTTGGCGAGCATGCGCTTCTCACCCGCGGACAGTCCGCGCTCGCGCTCCCGACGCCACAGGTCACGGACGACTTCCGCGACCTTGATGACATCGCCGGAGGCGAGCTTCTCCAGGTTTGCCTTGTAACGGCGCGACCAGTTCGTGGGCTCCTCGGCGTACGGCGCGCGCAGTACCTCGAAGACCCGGTCGAGCCCGTCCTGACCGACCACATCACGCACGCCGACGAACTCCGCATTGTCCGCTGGCACACGCACCGTCAGATCGCCCTGAGCGACCTTCAGCACCAAGTAGGTCTTGTCCACGCCTTTGATCTGGCGAGTTTCGATAGCCTCGATCAGCGCGGCCCCGTGATGGGGATAGACCACGGTGTCGCCAACCTTGAACGTCATGTGACAGGTACCCCTTCCGTGGCTATCCAGGGTAACACGGAAACTGCGGGTTCTGAATGGCGTTTTCGCAGGTCAGGGCATATCTCGGGGCTTGACAACAACAACAGGAACGTGCTGCGAAGGGGTGGCGGAGCACGGTATTCGCAGGTCGGAGCCGCTCTCCGGCGACCCCGAAACATCTACGTCACGGGCGCCCGAACGCACCCCCGCAGGGGCAAACATCCCGGTTTGGGTAGTTCGAAGCGATGAACTTCCGCTGCTCCGTTCGAGGCCGCGCGGGCCCGTTCGAGGAGATTCCGGAATTGATCACCGTGATTCCCGGCATCGGATGATCGTTTTTCTGGACCGCCATGCATTCCTTACCGGATATCCGCACTCGCAGGTGGGTGGCGGTTTTTCGAATGGTGAACGTGGTGCCAATGGTGACGGCGAGGAGCACGGGGAGCACGGGGCGTCCGGCGCCGGACGGACGGGCAAGTGGCCCTGATCCGCGAGCCGGGACCGGCTAGGGGCGGGTCGGGTGCGGCGACCAGGGAACGGCTCGGTAGCCTAAGGCCGCTGACAGTCCCTTAGGACGGCTTTACAACCTGTGGATGCCGTCTGCTCCGCCCCCGTTCAAGGAGATGCCGCCGCCGTGAGCAGCAGCCTTCGACGCGGCGCCCTCGCCGCCGCCTCCATCGCGTTCTCGATCGCCTCCCTCGCTGCGTGCGGTGCCGGCAACAACGCCCAGACACTTGAGGTCAAGCCGGACAACGCCGCGGTCACGGTCGGTCACATCAAGATCCAGAACGCCACCGTCATCACCCAGCCGGACCGTTCGTCGCAGGGCCCGGCCGTCGTGACGGCCACGCTCTTCAACAACGGTCCGACTGCCGAGACCCTGGAATCGATCAAGGTCGACGGTGTCGACAAGACCGCGAAGCTGTCTGGCGCCAAGGGCGGCTCGAAGATCACGGTCCCGGCCGGCGGCTCGATCGTCCTCGGCGGCAAGGGCAACGCCTCCGCCGAGCTGCCCAACAGCCGTACCGCGGTCCTCGACGGGAACGCGCAGCCGATCACGTTCGGGTTCAGCAAGACCGGTGACGTGAAGCTGAAGGCGTTCGTGGTGCCGGCCGAGCACTACTTCGAGAAGTGGGGGCCGACCAAGGCGCCCTCGTCGCCGAACGCCGACGCGTCGGACTCCGCGTCCCCTTCGGACTCGGCGTCCCCCTCGAACTCCGCCTCTGACTCTGCGTCCCCGTCGGACTCCGCGTCCGGCTCCACCTCGCCGGACGCCGCGGACCACTGAGTCGTACGTCACGCATCCCGTACGCCTGAGGGCGGGCCCCCGGATCGGGGCCCGCCCTCAGGCGTAACAGGATGCGGGCTGAGCCGCCGCCGGCCTACGGCTCGAACTTGTACCCCAGGCCGCGCACCGTCACCAGGTAGCGCGGGGCCCCCGGGTCCGGCTCGATCTTGGCGCGCAGGCGCTTCACGTGGACGTCCAGGGTCTTGGTGTCGCCGACGTAGTCCGCGCCCCAGACCCGGTCGATGAGCTGCATACGGGTCAGGACCCGGCCCGCGTTGCGCAGCAGCATCTCCAGGAGGTCGAACTCCTTGAGCGGCAGGTCGACCTTGGAGCCGGAGACCGTGACGACGTGCCGGTCCACGTCCATCCGTACCGGGCCCGCCTCCAGGGCCTGCGGGGAGACCTCCTCGGGCTCGCCGCGGCGGCGCAGGACGGCCCGGATGCGGGCGACGAGCTCGCGCGAGGAGAAGGGCTTGGTGACGTAGTCGTCGGCCCCTATCTCCAGGCCGACGACCTTGTCGATCTCGCTGTCCTTGGCGGTCACCATGATGACCGGGACGTTCGAACGGCCGCGCAGCTGACGGCAGACCTCGGTGCCCGGCAGGCCGGGCAGCATCAGGTCGAGCAGGACGAGATCGGCGCCGTTGCGCTCGAACTCGTCCAGGCCGTCAGGGCCGGTGGCCGCGATGGCGACCTCGAAGCCTTCCTTGCGGAGCATGTAGGACAGGGCGTCGGAGAAGGACTCCTCGTCCTCTACGACGAGCACTCGGGTCACGGAAGGACCTCCGGGGCGGCAGGGATGGATTCGTATGCGGTGGAGCGGTCGGGCCCGTGTGCGTCGTCTTCGTCGCGTACGTCTCCGGGGCCGGTGGCGAGAGGGGTGCCGAGCTTCTGCGGGACGCGGGTCGCGGCGGCCTCGGGCAGCCGCAGCGTGAAGGTGGAGCCCTGTCCCTCGGAGCTCCACACGGTGACCTCCCCGCCGTGCGAGGCGGCCACGTGCTTGACGATGGCGAGGCCGAGGCCGGTGCCGCCGGTGGCCCGGGAGCGGGCCGGGTCGACGCGGTAGAAGCGCTCGAAGATGCGCTCCTTGTCCTTGTCGGAGATGCCGATGCCCTGGTCGGTGACGGCCACCTCGATGAGGTGGCCGCCGGGCGCGGCCACCTGGCGCGCGGCTATGCCCACGCGCGTGCGGGCCGGCGAGTAGTTGACCGCGTTCTCCACGAGGTTGCCGAGGGCGGCGGCGAGCTGGCCGCGGTTGCCCCAGATCTGGAGGTCGGCGGTGCCGCCGGCGGCCATGGTGATCTGTTTGGTGGCGGCGGGCTGGCGGCAGCGGTCGATGGCCTCGGCGACGAGTTCGTCGACGCGGACCGGTTCGGCGTCCTCCAGCGGGTCGTCGTTCTGCACCCGGGACAGGTCGATGAGTTCCTGTACGAGGCTGGTCAGGCGGGTCGCCTCGATCTGCATGCGGCCCGCGAACCGTTCGACCGCCTCGGGCTCCTCGGAGGCGTCCATCACGGCCTCGGAGAGCAGGGAGAGGGCGCCGACCGGGGTCTTCAGCTCGTGGCTCACGTTGGCGACGAAGTCGCGGCGTACGGCTTCGATACGGCGGGCCTCGGTCAGGTCCTCGACGAGGAGCAGCACCAGGCGGGAGCCGAGGGGGGCGACCCGGGCGGAGACGGCGAGGGCGTCGCCGCGGCCGGTGCCGCGCCGGGGCAGGTCCAGCTCGACCTGCCGTATCTCGCCGTCGCGCCGGGTGTCCCTGACCATCTGCATCATGGGCTCGACGGCGAGTTTCCCGCCGCGTACGAGACCGAGCGCGTACGCCGCCGAGCTTGCCTTGACCACGCTGTCGCCCTCGTCGAGGACGACGGCGGAGGAGCGCAGGACCGACAGGACCGTGTCGACGCCGGGTGGCAGGACGGGGTCCGTGTGCAGGGAGGTGCGGGTGGGGCGTTTCTGGTCGCGCTCGCTCCAGCGAAACGCCAGCATGGCGATGACACCGGTGCACACTCCGGCGATCGCTGCCGCTGCGGCGACCGCCGCGTTCACGTCCATGTCTTCAGGTTATGCGGCCTGACAAGGTCCTCCACAGCCGTCCGGGTGGTAGCTCGAACACTCGTCGCCCAGAGTTCACCTTGGATACGGGACCGGTTCACTTGGGGTGCCGGATCCGGACGCGTACGGGGCCGAACGTGGGACCGTGAGGCTGACCCGGGCTCACGACAGAGAGAGGGAACGTTCGTATGCGTGACGCGTACCACGAGGAACTTGACTCGATCGGCGAGGGCCTGGTCGAGATGGCCCGCCTTGTCGGGTCGGCGATCGGGCGCGCCACCACGGCCATGCTCGACGCCGACCTGAAGCTCGCCGAGAACGTGATCGCCGCCGATCAGAAGGTCGACGATCTGCAGCATGACCTGGAGGCGCGGGCCATCGCCCTGCTCGCGCGGCAGCAGCCGGTGGCGACCGATCTGCGGATCGTGGTCACCTCGCTGCGGATGAGCGCGGACCTGGAGCGCAGCGGCGACCTGGCGCAGCACGTCGCCAAGCTGGCGCGGCTCCGGTTCCCCGACCGGGCCGTACCGCACGATCTGCACGCGACCATCCTGGAGATGGGGCAGCTCGCCCAGCGCCTGATGGCGAAGGCCGCCGAGGTCATCATCACCAAGGACGTCGATCTGGCGATGCAGCTGGAGCAGGACGACGACGAGATGGACCTGCTGCACCGCACGCTCTTCCAGCACCTGATGGACGAGAAGTGGCAGCACGGGATCGAGACGGCCGTCGACGTGACGCTGCTGGGCCGCTACTACGAGCGGTTCGCCGACCATGCCGTGTCGGTCGCCAAGCGGGTGGTGTACCTGGTGACGGGTGAGCACGCGGATGACGTGCAGGCCGCGGCGGCGTCGGCCGCGGCGGTCGAGCCGGCCTGACGGATCGCGCGCCGGGCGCGCGGGTGAGCTCGCGCGCGGGGCTCGCAAGCGGGGCGCTCTGTGCGCCCGTCCGGACAGCAGGGCCCCGCACCCGTTCGGTGCGGGGCCCGTTGTGTCAGCCGGAGCAGCCGCCGCACTGGCAGGGGGCGCCCGACTGGCAGCCACAACCGCAACCCGAGCCGCAGCCGCAGGCCCCGAGCAGTACCGACTGCGGTGCGGGACGGTTCACTTCGACGGGAGTTCCAGGCGTCTGGTCGGGCCTGGGGGACTCGGCAGCCATAGGTTTCCTCCTCGGTGGTCTCCTCGGTGGAGTACCTCCCTCATTGCATGCCCAGGGCGGCGGGCGCATCAACGGCGCATACGGGCAGGGCGGCCCGCCTCGCCTGAGCCCCGGCGCGACTCCCTCCCCATCTGTCACTGCCATGTCATACGCTGCGCGGCAGTGGCCGCGCCCCGGGCACCCGCTGTTCTCATGTGCGAGGGACCTGGGCGTCGCGCGGCCCTCTCATCTCCCGGCCATGCACCGGGATTCCTCTGTGGGGGTATACGACTGTGCGTACGCGCAGCATTTCCGCCGCGACAGCGGTCGCGGTCCTGTTCGGTTCGGTGGTGCTCGCCGCGGGGACGACGGGCACGGCCGCGGCCGACACCGTGCGGCCGATCGGCGTCGACGAGCCGTGGGACACCGTCCTGGACCCCGTCCACCAGCGGCTCTACGTCAGCGACCGCTCCGGCGGCCGCATCGTCGTCACCGACCTCTCCGGTCGGACCGTCACCACCCTGACCGGCCTGAACTACGTACAGGACCTCACGCTCTCCGACGACTCCGGCACGCTGTACGCCGCCGTCGCCGGGAGGGACGAGATCGTCGCCGTCGACACCGCGACGCTCACGGTGACCGACACGTACCCGACCGGTGAGAAGACCGAGCCCGCGCAGGTCGCCTACGCCGACGGCCGGCTCTGGTTCGGCTACGGCGACCAGTGGGACTCCGGCATCGGCTCACTCGACCTGACCACCACCCCGGCGACCGTCACGCTCGACAGGACCGGAGGCTTCGACTTCTCCGGCCAGCCGCTGCTGCGCACCGACCCCGCCCTGCCGGGCACGCTCCTGGCGGTCGACGGGCACATCAGCTCGGGCCCGGTCGTCGTCTACGACATCGCGTCCGGCACCCCGAGCGTCAAGGTCACCGCCGACAGGGGCGGCTTCGCCGACGATGTGACCTTCACCCCTGACCGCCACAACATCGTCCTCGCGGGCATCGGGCGCAAGAAGCTGACGGAGCTGCGGCTCTCCGACCTGTCCGAGGTCCGCACGTACCCGACCCCGGGCGACACGAACTCCGTGGCCGTGGCGCCGGACGGCACCGTCGCGGCGGGCTCCGACAACTGGGACGCGATCGGTGACGTGGCCGTATTCCCCGGCGGGTCCGGTGCTCCGGCCTCCGTCCGCACCGTCAACCGCGGTGATGTCCTCGGCACGGCACCGCGCGGTGTCGTCTGGTCACCGGACGGCTCGAAGCTGTACGCGGTCGCGGCCGACCGCCGCGGCGACGCCACCGACGCGTTGACCGTCATCACCGAGCCGCGCAAGTACGTCACGACGGCTACGCTCAGCGCTCCCGCCAAGGCCACGCGCGGCAAGTCCCTCACCGTCACCGGCACCCTCAAGGCGTCCCTGCCGCTGCCCGCGGGCACACCCCTGACAGTGATCCGCACCGACCTGGAGTCTCCCCACGGCAAGTCGCTCGGCACCAAGACCCTCGGCTCGGGCGGCAAGTTCACCTTCACCGACACACCGCCCGCGGGCTCCAAGGTCACGTACAAGGTGTCGTACGCGGGCGACGCCTCGCACGTCGCGGCCTCCGCGTCGGACACGGTCGAGGTCTCCCGCGCCACCCCGGCCCTGACCCTGAACAAGAACGGCAACGTCTACGCCTACGGCTCGGACGTCTCCTTCACCGCGCACCTCGGCTCCACGTACAAGAACCGCACGGTCGAGATCTGGGCGAACCCCTACGGCGGCGACAAGCCCAACAAGCTCGTCAAGAGCGGCCGGGTCAACTCGAGCGGCAATCTGTCCGCGACCGTCGACATGAGCCGGGACACCGAGGTCAAGGCGGTGTTCGCAGGCGACTCACGCACAGCACCCAAGAGTGCCAAGTCCACCGCGTACGCCCGGGTGAAGGTCTCCACCACGGTCGCCAAGCACTACAAGAAGGCCAACATCGGTTCGACGTCGTACTACTGGTTCCACAAGAGCACGGACCCGGTGCTGAACACGACGATGACGTACTACAAGGGGCGCAAGCAGCGCTTCGAGCTACAGATCTACTCGGGCGGCTCGTGGCACACGACCGCCTCGCAGTACTTCGAGCTGGGCACCAGCGGGCGGTCGGTGATCACCCTGGGCGCTCCCGGGAAGTCGGGCATCAAGGGCCGGGTGCGGTCGGCGTACTTCAACGGCACGTCAGGGGACAGCGTGAACTCGACGACGTACGGCGCCTGGAAGTACCTGTACTTCTCCGGGTGACCGTGTCTGTCGGGTGACCGTGCCTGTCGGGTGACCGGCCCGACGGCAGTTCGGTGACCGGGCGGCTGTGGGGCCTCGGGCAGGCTCTCCACTTCTCCGCCGCAGCCGCCAGGGCCACGCCGAAGTAACGCGACCAGCAAAAAGCCCCCTCCCGGCGGAAGACCGCGGGGAGGGGGCTTGAAGCGTGGGGCTACTTCTTCTTGCCCTGGGTCTTGCCGGGGATCTTGGCGACCTGCGTTTCCGCTGCTCAGGATCGGTGGACTCGTGCGCCTGGTGGTCGTCGGTGGTCATCATTGGCCACTGTTGAGCGTCCTCGGACGGCCCAGCCAACGGCCGCTCGACGCTCTATGAGCTGATGGGCAACTCTCGTGCTCGCTCGCGTGCTTGAGCCCGTAGCTCCTTCAGTCGGCTGTGGAATGCATTGCGGCGGTTCTGATCAAGGTTCAGCGGGATGTCGAGTTGAGAGATGAGTTGGGACTCCAGGTCCCACGGTTCGCTCCGCTCGATCCAACACACTCGCGCGTTGTCCGCCATCCACTGGGTCAGTGTGGCTTCGCCGTCCTTGCCGAAGGTCATCCGCTTCCCGCTGCCCACGCGGCGCAGACCGAGGCCGAGCAGGCAACCGAGAGTGAGCCGCAGGGTCGAGCCGGCCGCGTTGCCCCGGTAGTGGTAACGCACGCGCTTGCGCAGGTTCTGAGTGCTGGTCCGGTTGGCCATGTACCGCGGGGCTATCCCGACGTAGAGCAGGCGCCCAGCGTCCAGGCCCGGATGGGGCGGCCGCTTGAAGTGCCACCCGTAGATCCCTGCCGCCGCCGGGACAGGGCTCGGACGCACCAGGATCTCTTGCGCCGACCACAACCGATCGGGACTGATGAGAGCGGTAGCTTCCACGAAGCCTCCAGACGTGCCACGGCTGATCGTCGCAGGTTACTGGTCGACGCTGACTGCACTTCCCTGGCCTGTGTGGCTCGTGACATCAGCTTGGGTCTCCTAGCCCCAGTCGCCCCGCTGACCTGCGACCAAGGGCGCTGGCGCCCCTGGTGGGCCACCGCTCGACTCCCTGGTATTCCCCTTGGTTCCCCGCGCGACCTGGCACGCGTCTGGCACGACACGGCATCTGGCCCCTGGTGCGCTGTGCACGTGGTAGCGACGATTTGGACGCCAAACCGCCTATGTCATGCAACAGCGTCAGACCCCTAGGCGGAAATCTTCGATCTTTTGACGAATCACCTCACTAGGGTCGTTTCCGAAAGACCTGTCGGTCAGCATCTGCACAATGTCGGCATCAGTAAGAGCCACGATCATCTTGTCGTGTTGCACCCATTGACTCTTAATTGCATGGACTGCGGACTCCTGAGGCTCTACACGCGTCATAATCAAGGCGAATAGACCTGTTCCATGCTTAGAAAGATAATTGGCGACCTGGATGATCTCCTGCTTCTCGATCCCGCGTGTGTAATTTTTAGCGTCTGCAACTACGTAGTCTGCGAAGTATTTATCTCTGGTGAATTTCCAAAAGCCAGCGTCGGCATAATTGGGGAGGATGAAGTCTCGCCGGTTCATTTCGGCATCGTCCAAACTCTCCCATACGGGGGATTTTAAAGGGGGGCAGAACAGATATTCTGCGATGTCTCGGCAAAGGCGCTGGTAGGCCGACCAGGTAGCTCGTCCGGCAGGCATCTGCGTGAGCTTATCAATCAAGTCGAGGGCTTCGCTCTGTGGAGCGGCCTCGAAGTACTCTGGGGCGAGGAACTTGGATGCCTCGTCTTGCAGGCCCGCAGCCACCGACCTCTGAGCGATCCATGGCCCATCCCAAATTTCGATCCCGCTTTTTGCGAGTGGCTCCGTACCCTTGTTCGCCAAAATTCCAGGAGCTGCCACAACAAGGCGCTGCCTATGATCGCCATACTGTGCTGCGCGGGCAAGGCCGCCGTAATGCTTCATTTGGTTTACGACATCTTTAATGCGAAGGTTCGTCTGCGGCGATACGCGTTTGACCTCAATGATGAGCACGGCGTCCTGCGACTCAGTGATAATGTCCGCGCGAGCCCCTGGGCCCAATAGGACGTCTTGCGATACGTTCCGGTGGCCGGTCTTAGCGAGTAGCTCCATGAGGAAATGAGTGAATTCGAGCTCGCTGAAATCGGGGGCTCCCCCTTGGACTTGGAAACCAAGGCGCTCCAACCAGGTCACCGCGTGCGCCTTGCCGCCGCTGAACTCGGAGGACTTGAGAGCGCGTTCGTGGTCCCACTTGTGCGCCACTCCTGCGATCGCCTTCGCGTCATAGTCCCTGCCCTCGTGCACGAGGACGTATGTACGGGCCTTGCTGTAGCCGTACTTCGCCAGGAAGGTCTCGCGCCCCAACTCGTCGTACTCTGCCAGTGTGCTGAGTACGGACTGCCGTGTGATCGCTCCTCTGCGCATGACCGAAGAGTATGGCCGGACACTGACAGAGATGGATGTTCAGCCGATCACCTGAGGCTGCAAGGCGCAGGCGGCCACCTGGGGCGCGACGCGCTGGCTGCCCGCCTCGTGCAGGCCTTCGACACACGGTGGCGGGAAGGCCGGCAGCAGACTGCTCGTACGATCTGGCACGCTGCTGCTGCCTGACTGGCCGGTCTACTGATCAACCCTTCCGCTGACCAGCGGGACAGGAGAAGCCCACGGCTCTGGCCAGGTCAGGTGCCGTGGGCTTCTGTCGTTGTTGCGTGGTGTCGGGCGAGCTCGTACGGCCCGGGCGGATAGCTCTGTGGGACCTCAAGCCCAAAACTTGTTCCAGCGACCGGTGGTGAGGAAGCCGCGAAACGCGTCGTCGTCCATCTCTTCCACCCACTGAGGGGCTGGGTCCTGGTGCAGGAGATCACTCGGCAGCCCAGGAGCCCGCACAACGTAGCCGATGGTCGTGCCAGGGGTCTTCAGAGCGATGGTTGACACGTGGGGGTTGGAGGAACCGATAGCTCGTGACACTGCGCTGCTGGTGAACCCTTCGAAGGAGTAGAGGATGCCCCGGTCGGCCCCGATGTCCAGGAGCTTGCCAATGAATTGATCCACCAGTTGGATGTTGACCGGTCGCCCATGGCGCTTGCACTCGACGGCCACGGTCACCTCCTGGCCGACGACTGTCCCAGTTGCCAGAACGTCTATCTGGCGCTTCTTGCCGCTTAGTCGGCCAGGAACGTTCTCGTTATGGACCACCTTGGCAGAAGAGTCCAGAGTGCTCAGCATGGTGCGGACAGACTGCTCGTAGCGCAGCCACAGTGGGTTCGAAGACGACGGCATGGCCGCAAGCTAGTCCATAGGCCAACTCGAGCTCCCCGGTTCGGAACCATACGTTGCGTCCTGTCGGCCGGGTGTGGGCCCGTCGGCGGTTGGCGCAAACCACCGTGGGTTCAAACCCCACTCCACCCGCAGGTGTACTGCCCCTCGCCAGCTGAAACAGTGAGGGGCCGTCGGGCTCCGCGATGCCAGCGCCACCATGGCTCTCCGCGGTTCGCCGCTCGATGGGTCATGGACCTCTTCGTCCCGAAGCAACTTAGGTGGGGGTGTTGCCTTGGACTGGTGTGGCTCTCACCTGCACTGACGGTTCGCAGACGTCCGGGCCTGTTCGCCGCTGTTCGCCTGCGTTGTCACGCAGTTAGACACGCAACGCTCAGCGGTCAATCGCAATACGTGGCCGTTGTCAGTGCCGGCCTCTAGGTTCCCAGGCGCGCGGTCGACTTCCGAGGTTCCAGCTCTGAAGGGAACGGTCTGACTGCCAAAATGGACGTCCCTGGCAACTCTCCGCCAAGAGGGACACATGACTGATGGACCACGATCGCCCGAACCGCCATCTGGACCCCCGCCAGAAGACGACGTCGAGCGAAAGCCGCTGCGGCGGCGTGTAACTGATGCCTGGAACAAGCTTGGGCCCACCGGCAAGGCGGGGGTGATCGGGGTGGCTGCTGCCGTGGTTGGAGGCGTTATCGCTGCCGCTCACTCCTGGGCGACCGTGACCGACGACGAGGGGGAGGCCAAGGAGTCCGGCGGCATCCTTGCTGAGGTTGCCCGCATCCTTGATCAAGCCGCTGCGGAACAGGACGACAGCTCCAGTCTCAACACCCCTGCACCCCGGCCGCCCTACACCGGTGACGTAAGCGGCTACCGGCGCTTCCAGTGCCTGAACCCTCGTGGCCACGCCATCGGCAACTGCAGACATGAGTGGCGATGGGTGGACGACTACACCAAGGGCGGTGCGAAAGAAGAGGAAGAAGAGGACGCCGAGATGTAGCCGTCCCTCTCCAGGAAGGTCGTGGACAGTGGGCCAAATCCATGGTGAGGGATCTTGAACTGACCGGACCCTCCGGGTCGATGTGGCTCGTTACATCTGCATCAACCGGGACTTCCTTTTGCGCGTCCCACCGAGTTGCACCCCGACCGACGCTAGACGCCTGCTGTGGCCCGCTGGCCGCTGCACCCGCGGTAGTTGGGTCGTAGTGATGATGGCCGAGCCCTCAGCTTGGGAAGCTAAGGTGATCTCGGGCTCGCTGTGACGCTAACTTGCGGCGAAGCGGTCTTGGCGCTTGGTGGCCGTCGGCTCGGTTGCCCGTTGTCCCCCGCAGGATCTGGCACGCGTCTGGCACGGACCGTCCCGGCAGCACCAGGACCGGCGCTAAGCGCTGTCCCGTAATCCCACGAGGCTGAGGGTCATGCAGTGTCCGAGTCAGCGCCGATGGCACCGGCCGAGCGAAGCGAACGCCCGAGGTCTCCGGTAAGGATGCGGGGGTGGCGCCGCCACCACCACAGATCGGGGCCGGGCAGCCTTTGGAACTGATCGAGTGCTTGGCCGTCGTCGTCCATGGTCGCGGCCTTGTACCGGTCGTCCAGAGCTTTGATCCGCGGGGTCCAGAGCTGGACGACGTGTTCGTCCAGCAGGAGCCACGCCTCGTGCAGCCAGTTTCGGCAGTAGAGGTCGTTGGCGTATTCGTAGATGTCGTCGCCGTAGCCGCGCTCGATGACGCTCACCAGGGCAGCCCACGCGTTCACCCTGTCAGTGACCGTGAATGCCGTCCGCCAGCCGCGCTGCTGCAACAGCTCTCCAACCTCGGATTCAGTAGCCACGGACGTGAGGCTCTCATGCCGAATCCGTCCGGGCGACCGAGATGCGTCCCGCCGGCGGCTGGCGGTCCCCACGGCGTGATCAAGGCGAGACGATCTCGCCGTGATTGGTGTGATCACGGCGTCGGAGCCGTCTTGGATAGCCCCGTTCAGCGGACTGAGCCCGCGCTGTTTCGGGAAGCTGGTGACCGTGTTGCGGCGCGAGGGTGCGGATGTGGTCCGAAAGGGCCGACCTTCCGCTGGAGGACCGTGCTCTGCTGGTGGCGGCGTACTGGCGGACGAACTTGACGATGCGCCAGCTCGCCCCGCTGTTCGGGGTCTCGAAGTCGGCGGCGGACCGCATCATCGACCACCTCGGGCCGAGGCTCGCGCTCCAGCCCCGAAAGCGGTTCGCCAAGGACACCGTGCTGATCGTGGACGGCACCCTGGTGCCCACCCGCGACCACACCATCTCGGCGCAGTCGAAGAACTATCGGTACTCCACCAACCACCAGGTCGTCATCGACGCCGATACCCGCCTGGTCGTAGTGATCGGCCGGCCCTTGCCCGGAAACCGCAACGACTGCAAGGCATGGGAGGAATCCGGCGCCAAGGCCGCCGTCGGCCGGACCATGACGATCGCCGACGGCGGCTATCCCGGCACCGGACTGGTCATGCCCCACCGTCGACGCAAAGGCGAAGACCTGCCCGACTGGAAGCAAGAGCACAACAAGTCCCACAAGCAGGTCCGCGCCCGCGTTGAGCACGTCTTCGCCCGCACGAAGACCTGGAAGATCCTCCGCGACTGCCGCCTCAAAGGCGACGGAGTCCACCAAGCCATGCTCGGCATCGCCCGGATGTACAACCTCGCCCTCGCCGGATAGACGGGGCGACCACACAGCGATCGGCCCTGCCTGAGGCAACTCAGAGATCATTTACGGGACAGCCCTTAGCCTTCGACAGTCGACCCCAAACGGCGTCCGATTTGGATCCTCATATTTGAGATCCGTTTCGCAGCCCAAAAGTTAGGTTCCAAATCAAGGTTCAAATCGGCTAGGCCAAACCGACTTGGCCAAACGGATTTGGCAAAATGGATTTGACAAACCGGCTGAGGAAACCGGCTAACCAGACCTGACGCCCGGTCCACGAGGTATCGAACCCCCGCCAGCATGCCGTGTAGCAACGCGCGGAGAACAAGACGGCGCACGGTGACGCAGGTCAGCATCAGCAACACGACGCGGGCAGCGTGGATCCCGCACGAAGCGACACAGGGCGACAACAGGACTCCTGGAAAGATTGGAGAGTCTTCAAAGTCTCCGAGCATTCTTGGAGTGCTCTGACTGTCCACCATCGTGGACACTCCGTCTACGCAAGCGAACAGAGTGGCTTTTAGCTGCACGTTTGTCCGGCACGTGAGAACTATGGGAAAGTTCCAGCAGCATGCGAATGCCGCCCGTCCAGGGGCGGCATTCGCTTCCATTTCTGCGCTCAGAAACCTAGCCAGGAACCGACCACAGATGGAGGCCACATGGTCCCACGCGCAGGTGTCAGCGTCGACATCTGTCCTCGCGACTTGCCGATCGCGCTCATCGGCACAGCCGGCGGTGCACTCGCCCTCTGGGCCGAGGCTCCCGCCCAGGTCGCCGTCCCCGTGGCGCTGCTGATCGTCCTCGACATCCGGGTCCGCCGCTGGCGTCGTCGCACCTGACGGCCCAGAGACGGCCCAGCCCCACCAAAAAGCCCCCGCCCCGCGAAGAACTCGCAGGTCGGGGGCTTACCGGTGTCGCGTTACTTCTTCTTGCCCTGGTTCTTGACCGCCTCGATCGCCGCCGCGGCCGCGTCCGGGTCGAGGTACGTGCCGCCCGGCTTCACCGGCTTGAACTCGGCGTCGAGTTCGTAGGAGAGCGGGATGCCCGTCGGGATGTTCAGGCCCGCGATGTCCTCGTCGGAGATGCCGTCGAGGTGCTTGACGAGGGCGCGCAGGCTGTTGCCGTGGGCGGCGACGAGGACCGTGCGGCCCGTCAGGAGGTCCGGGACGATGCCGTCGAACCAGTACGGGAGCATGCGGACGACGACGTCCTTGAGGCACTCCGTCTGCGGGCGCAGCTCCGGCGGGAGCGTCGCGTAGCGCGGGTCGGAGAACTGCGAGTACTCCGCGTCGCGGTCGAGCGGCGGCGGCGGGGTGTCGTAGGAGCGGCGCCACAGCATGAACTGCTCCTCGCCGAACTCGGCGAGGGTCTGCGCCTTGTCCTTGCCCTGGAGGGCGCCGTAGTGGCGCTCGTTCAGGCGCCACGAGCGGTGGACGGGGATCCAGTGGCGGTCGGCGGACTCCAGCGCCAGCTGCGCCGTGCGGATCGCGCGCTTCTGGAGCGAGGTGTGGACCACGTCCGGGAGCAGGCCGGCGTCCTTCAGCAGCTCACCGCCGCGGATCGCCTCCTTCTCGCCCTTCTCGTTCAGGTTGACGTCCACCCAGCCGGTGAACAGGTTCTTCGCGTTCCATTCGCTCTCGCCGTGGCGGAGGAGGATCAGCTTGTACGGTGCGTCGGCCATGGGGCCAAGACTAATCGGCCCGCTTGGTCCGTGCCGATTGACGGTCCCCGTCAATTCAATGGCACGCGCGCGTACCCGGGTCGTAAGTTACGGAAACCTGCTGCGCCGCTTACATCACACCCGGGGGATGCACCCATGTCAGTCGCCTCGCTCAGACGTGCCACCAAGGAGTCCGTCGCCGGGCTCCCGCGCGAGTTCTGGTGGCTGTGGACCAGCACCCTGGTGAACCGGCTCGGCGGCTTCGTCCTCACCTTCCTCGCCCTCTACCTGACGGCGCAGCGCGACTTCTCGGCCGCGTACGCCGGTCTCGTCGCCTCGCTGATCGGGCTCGGCGGCGTCATCGCCTCGATGCTGGGCGGGGTCCTCGCCGACCGGCTCGGGCGTCGGCCGACGCTGCTCGGCGCGCAGCTCGCCACCGCCGTGACCGTCGCCGTCCTCGCCTTCGTCCGCGACCCCGTGCCGATCGCCCTGACCGGCTTCGCGCTCGGCCTCGCCTCGAACGCGTCGCGGCCCGCGATCCAGGCGATGATGGCCGACATCGTGCGCCCCGAGGACCGGGTGCGGGCCTTCTCCCTCAACTACTGGGCGATCAACCTGGGCTTCGCCGTCTCCTCCGTGTACGCCGGTTTCCTCGTCGCCCACAGCTACACCCTCGGCTTCCTCGTCGAGGCCGTCATGACGCTGGCCTGCGCCTGCGTCGTCTTCGTGAAGGTGAAGGAGTCGCGGCCCGAGCGCACCGTCGTGCCCGGCGCCGTCCAGCGGCCCACCGTCACCATGGGGACCGTGCTGCGCGACGGGCGCTTCATGCTCATGGTGGGGCTCTCCTTCCTCGTCGCCGTCGTGTTCACGCAGAGCTCGGTCGGGCTGCCGATCGTCATGGGCCAGGAAGGGTTCTCCAGCGCGGACGTCGGTCTCGTCGCCGCCGTCAACGGCGTCATCATCGTGGCCCTCCAGATCCCGCTGACCCGCTTCATCGAACGCCGCGACCCCGGCCGCCTGTTGACCGTCTCCTCGCTCTTCATCGGCTACGGCTTCGCCCTCACCGCGTTCGCCGGGTCGCTGGCCACGTACGCGCTGACCGTCGCGGTGTGGACGCTGGGCGAGATGGTCAACGCGCCGACCCAGTCCGGCCTCGTCGCCCGCCTCGCCCCCGCCGAGGGCCGAGGCCGCTACCAGGGCGTCTACACGACCTCGTGGTCCGCCGCGGCCCTGGTCGCCCCGCTGGCCGGCGGCTGGGTGATCGACTCCGCGGGCGCGCGGTGGCTGTGGGCGGGGTGCGCGGTCCTCGGCACGGTGACCGCGGCCGGGTACTGGGCGCTGATGCGCGGGCTGTCCGAGCGGGAGCCTGCGGTCGTGCGGGTCCCCGTCGCCGAGCCCGCCCCCGTCGACTCCGTGAGCCGGGTCGCTTGACCCTCACACCGTGTCAGGCGCTGAACTCGGAGACACCATGTTCACCATCGGAGACTTCGCCCGGCACGGCCGCGTATCGGTCCGGATGCTGCGTCACTACGACGCCACCGGCCTGCTGCGCCCGGCTCATGTCGACCCCGCCACCGGTTACCGCCACTACACCGCCGCCCAGTTGGCCCGCCTGAACCGGGTCATCGCGCTCAAGGACCTCGGCTTCAGCCTCCAGCAGGTGCGGGACATCGTGGACGGGAAGGTCACCACGGAGGAGCTGCGCGGCATGCTGCGGCTGCGACGCGCCGAGCTGGAGAGTGCCGTGGCCGCCGCGGGGGCCAGGCTGGTGCAGGTCGAGGCGAGGCTCCGGGCCATCGAGAGCGAGGGGCACATGCCCACGAACGACATCGTCATCAAGAGCGTTCCCGCCGTGCGGGTCGCGGAGCTGACCGCGACGGCCGCGAGTTTCGAACCCGGGGCCATCGGCCCCGTCATCGGCCCCCTCTACATCGAGCTCTTCCGGCGCCTGGACGAGGCGGGCATCACCCCCTCGGGGCCGGGGGTCGCCTCCTACGAGGACGCCCCGGAGGGCGACGGTCGGATCACCGTCCACGCCGCGGTGCAGGTCCCGGCCTCCACCGCCGCCCCCACCGAGGAAGGCGCCCTCCACGAGAGCGCCCTCCGGGTCGTCGACCTGCCGCCCTTCGCCCAGGCGGCGACCATCGTGCACCGCGGCCCGATGGACACCGTGCTGCCCACGGCGCAGAGCCTGGCCCGCTGGATCGACGCCAACGGCTACCGGTCGGCCGGGTACCCGCGCGAGGTCAACCTGGAGTGCCCGGAGAACCGTGACGACTGGGTGACGGAACTCCAGGCCCCCGTGGCCCGGGCTTGACGCTACGCTCCGACGGGTACGGGACCGTACATGTCCGACGTCTCCAGGACCGACGAACCGCCCAGAACGCTCGTGGACGGGGTCGAGGTGTCCGTGCCCAACAGCATTCCGGCGATCCGGGCGGCGCTGCCGCCGCGGCGCCGCACGGAGTTCGACCGGGCCATCAACGGGGCCGGGGTGGGCGAGATCCACGCCGTCATGCGGCACTGGATGCTGGAGGCCGTGCCCGATCCCGAGGCCGAGGCGATCCTCGCCCGGCTGGCCCGGGACGAGGCGGAGAGGCGGGGCCCGGCTTGAGCCGTCGCCGCAGGCGCAGCCCCTGCCGTATCGCGTATGCCCCGCCGGCCGACGACACCCTGGCCAAGATGGCGGACCCGGACGGTTTCCGTGCCGAGATGGGCCGCACTCTCGCCCACGACCCGTACGGGCACGGCTCCACCTCGGTGACCGGTGAGCGTGATCGCCGCGAGGCGACGGTCGGCGGGGCGATCGTCCTCTACTACGTCTCGGGGACCGTGCTCACCGTGACCGTCGTGCGGATGGTCGCCCTCGGGTAGCGGACAGCGGGGCCGGACGGGGCTCAGCGCAGGGCGCGTTGGGCCTCGTACAGGTTGACCGGGCGGACCGCGTCCGTCGTTCCGTACAGCTCCAGGCGGGAGTTGAGGGCGCCGGTGAAGTCCGGGACGTCGATCTGCCCGAACTCGCGGACCGTGTTGACGGCGACCGTCGCGCTCCACGGCGCGAGCCCGTCGATCTTCATCAGCCCCGCCCGCTCGTTGGTGACCCTGATGTTCCAGTGGGTGAAGCGCGCGCCGAACAGCGGTCCCGCGGAGGCGTCGCCGCCGTGCTGTCCGGTGTTGTCGACCGTGATGTCCGTGCGGACGTTGGCGAACGGCATGCCGCGGTGCGAGTCGAAGGTGCCCATCGCCATCCGGCCGCGTGACCAGACGTTGTACGAGGACAGCCCCTCCACGTTGATGCCGTGCAGCTGCGTGCCCGCGGGCGCGGCGACCGTGCGCGCCTCGATCGTGAAGTCCTCGACCAGGTTGTCGTGCGAGCCCTCGCGGCAGTAGTACGGGTGGTGCGCGCCGCGACCGCCGACGCTGGTGCGGCGCAGCGTCGAGGCGGAGGCGGCGACGAACCCGAAGCCGTTGTCGACGTTCCGGACGGCGACGTCGTCGACCCAGCAGTCGTACGTGCATTGCAGCGCGACGCCGTTGTAGCCCTTGTCGAGGAGGTGCGGCGACTGCGGGGTCTCGACCGCTTCGAGCGTCAGGCCCTCGACCCCCGCGCCGGTCAGCGCGGTGACGTGGGTGGTGATCCGCGGGTCCCATTCGGGGCGTACGTCGAGGGGCAGCGGGCGTTCGAAGGTGACCCGGTTCCGCCGTACCGAGGCGATGCGCACCGGCCACTCGTAGGGAACGTAGGAGGTGAGTTTGGTCTTGTCGTCCCAGAAGTAGGACTCGGGGCCGGGGCCGCCGCCCGCCATGTGTTCCAGGAGCGTGTGGTCCGCGTCGTCGGCGAGGCGCAGCAGGACCAGGTCACCCGGGTGGAGCCGGCGGGCGTCGGCGACGGTGACGGACCAGGAGCCGCGTGCGGCAGGGTCGACCGTGGTCAGGGTCCGCCATGCGTCGCGCTTGTTGCCGGTCCAGCCCTCGAACGGCCAGGCTTTCGCCCTGATCGCGTCCGTGAGCGTCCGGAACCGCTCCTCCGGGCAGAGCCAGATCAGGCCGCCCGCCCAGGACCAGGACGATTTGTCGCCGCCGTAGCGGGAGCCGTAGACGCCGATGAGTTCGGTGAGGTTCTTGGTGGCGTACAGCTTGGTGCGGCCGCTGCCCGCGCCCTTGAGCACCACGTCGTCGTGGCCGATGTGGATCAGGTCGTCGACGCGGTACGTGCCCGGACGCAGGAGCACCGTGCCTCCGCCGGCCTTTCCGGCGGCGGCGAGGGCACGGTTGATCGCGGGGGCGCTGTCGGTCGTGCCGTCGGCGACCGCGCCGTAGGACTCGGCCCGCAGGACGCGCCGCGGGCGGTCGAAGTGGCCGCGGCCCGTGCGGTGTCCGGCGCGGCCGACGTACGGGATCTGGGGATGCGTGAAGGGGGCTCTGGTGAACTCCCGCCAGATGCCCGGGACGTGGCCGGCGCCGGCGTGCGCGGCCGCGCTTCCCGCTCCGGTTCCGGTTCCGGTCACGGCGGTGGCCGCCACCGCGATCGCCCCGCCCAACACGCCGCGTCTACTGAGGTCCCGCACCGCTGCCACCCTTCACCGACGTACGAGTATGGCCACGTACATGTACGTGAACGATGTTCACGTGAGTGCCGGGCGCGAGCATGCCACGGCGACCGCGTGCACGGAAGAGGTCGCGACACGGCGAGTTGTATGGGCAATACGGGGGCTACGCGGGGCTGCTGCCCTCTCCGGCCGCTCCGACTACTTGGCGGGGCGCTCGATCAGATGCGTGAACGCGTCCAGGTTGCGCGTGGACTCGCCGCGCGCGACCCGCCACTCGTACTCCTTGCGGATCGCGCTCGCGAAACCCAGCTCCAGGAGAGTGTTGAACGCCCCGTCGGCCGCTTCGAGGACCGAGCCGAGCAGCCGGTCGAGCTCGTCGGGTGTGACGGCGGCCAGCGGGAGCTTGCCGGTGAGGTAGATGTCGCCGAGCGGGTCGACCGCGTAACTCACGCCGTACAGGCGCAGATTGCGCTCCAGGAGCCAGCGGTGGACCGCGCCCTCGTTCTCGTCCGGGTGCCGGATCACGAAGGCGTTCAGGGACAGACTGTGGCGGCCCAGGCGCAGCGAGAGCGTCGTGGAGAGCTTGCGTGTGCCCGGCAGGGTGACCACGTACGAGCCCGCCTGGGGGCACTCCCACGCCAGCTCGGCGTCCTTGAGCGCAGCCTCGACGATCTCCGCGGCCTTGAGGTGGTCAGCCATGGTGCGAGGGTACGTGACGGCGGTGTTCCAGCATGGCCGCGGTGTACACGTCGGCCGTCGCCGAGGCCGCCGTGTCCCAGCCGAAGTGCTGGGCGTGCCGGGCCGCGGCGCCGCCCAGGCTGTCCACAAGGTGGGGATGGTCGGCGAACTCCCGCAGCACGCGCGCGTAGTGCGCGGGTTCGTGACCGTCGACGAGGAAGCCGGTCTCCTCGTGCCGCACGGCCACGGGGAGACCGCCCACCGACGCGGCGAGGACGGGCGTCCCCGCGGCCTGCGCCTCTATGGCGACGAGCCCGAAGGACTCGCTGTAGGACGGCATCACCAGGAGGGACGCGGCGCGGAACCAGTCGGCGAGCTGGTCCTGGCCGACCGGCGGGTGGAAACGGACGACGTCGGCGATGCCGAGCCGGGCCGCGAGCTTCTGCAGGGCGGCGGGCTTGGCAAGGCCGCTGCCGCTCGGGCCGCCGACCACCGGCACGACGAGCCGCGCGCGCAGCTCGGGCCGCTCGTCGAGGAGTACGGCGACGGCCCTGAGCAGGATGTCGGGGGCCTTCAGCGGCTGGATGCGGCCGGCGAAGAGCGGCACGAGGGCGTCCTGCGGCAGGCCGAGCCTGGCCCGGGCGGCGGCGCGGCCGTCACCGGGGCGGAAGCGCTCCAGGTTCACGCCCGGGTGCACGACGGCGACCTTGCCGGGGTCGGCCTCGTAGTGGCGGACCAGCTCGTCGGCCTCCTCGGCGGTGTTGGCGATGAGCCGGTCGGCGGCGCGCACGATCTGGGTCTCGCCGATGACGCGGGCCGGGGGCTCGGGGGTGTCGCCCTCGGCGAGAGCCGCGTTCTTGACCTTGGCCATGGTGTGCATGGCGTGCACCAGCGGCACGCCCCAGCGCTCGGCGGCCAGCCAGCCGACGTGCCCGGACAGCCAGTAGTGCGAGTGCACGAGGTCGTAGTGGCCGGGGCGGTGGCCGGCCCACGCCTGCATCACGCCATGGGTGAAGGCGCACAGCTGGGCCGGCAGCTCCTCCTTGGCGAGGCCCTCGTAGGGCCCCGCGTCCACGTGGCGGACCAGGACGCCGGGGGCGAGCTCGACCTCGGGGGGCAGGCCGCCGGTGGTGGCGCGGGTGAAGATCTCGACCTCGACGTTGATCGCGGCGAGGCGCTTGGCCAGCTCCACGATGTAGACGTTCATGCCGCCCGCGTCGCCCGTGCCGGGCTGGTGCAGCGGTGAGGTGTGCACGCTGAGCATGGCGATGCGGCGGGGCCGCCGGGAGCCGCCGGAGAACCTCAGCCGGGCCGGAGCACCCCCGGAACGGCGGAACCTGGTCACGTACTGGCTCACGTGGCGGGCCCTCCTCGGTGGGGCGTACTGCTGGCGGTACTGCGGGCACGGCGCGGAGAGGGCAGAAGCCCCGTCCAAGGGCGGCAACGCCGGAGCCCGCTCCTCCATTTCCAGTTTGCCGAATCATTACCGTCCGGGCCTCAACCAAAGCGCCTCCGCGCGCAGCGCATACCCTCGTAGCCATGAGCCCGCGTACCCCTTCCCGTCCCGTGGGAACAGTGACGCGAGGAACCACCAACCCCAACCGGCTGCGCCGCATGGACCGCTGGATCGCCGCCACGCACGGGGCCGCACTGCGCCGCGCCGCCGACCCGGTCGCCGTCGACCTCGGCTACGGGGCGGCGCCCTGGACGGCTGTGGAGCTGCTCGCCCGGTTGCGTGAAACCGCACCCCACGCGCGCGTGGTCGGCATCGAGATCGATCCGGCGCGGGTCGCGGCCGCCGAGCCGTACGCGAGGGACGGGCTCACCTTCCGGCACGGCGGCTTCGAGCTGCCCCTCTCGGCACCGCCCCTGCTGATCCGCGCCGCGAACGTGCTGCGCCAGTACGACGAGGAACAGGTCGCCGGGGTCTGGGAGCGGCTGTGCGGGCGGCTCGCACTGGGCGGCCTGCTGGTGGAAGGCACCTGCGACGAGATCGGGCGGCGGCACGTGTGGGTGGCGCTGGGCCCCGAAGGCCCGCGCACGGTGACGTTCGCGACCCGGCTCGGCTCCCTGCACACCCCCTCCGACCTGGCCGAGCGGCTGCCCAAGGCGCTGATCCACCGCAATGTCCCCGGCGAGCCGGTCCACGCGTTCCTGCGGGACTTCGACCGGGCCTGGGCGGCGGCCGCGCCCTACGCCTCGTACGGGGCACGACAGCGCTGGATCCGTACGGCGCGGGCCCTGTCGGGGGACTGGCCGGTGGTCGACGGGTCCACCAGGTGGCGGCAGGGTGAACTGACCGTGACCTGGGCGGCATTGGCGCCGCGCGCACCGTTCACCGGCTGATCGGCGACTGCTCACCGGTCCAGGGGAACGATCACGGCGGGCCGTTCGTCACACGGTGCGGGGTCTGTCGCATTCGGCGCTCACGTGGCACCATCCCCGGAGCGCACGCATGTTACTGACGGTAAATCAGGTTTGTCGCGGCTGTGGGGGCATAGCGGATGAGCAAGCGGAGTACGTGGACGATGTCGGCCGTGGCGCTGGTGTGCGCCGTGACCGTGCTGACGGCGCCCGGCGCGGCCTACGCCGCGCCCTCCCCCAAGCCGTCCTCCCCGAGCGGCCAAGGCAGCCCTTCGGCCTCCGGCGCCGCCGCATCCGCGCCGAGCGCCGCCGAGACGCGTGACCTGGAAGCCGTCCGCAAGAAGATCGACAAGCTGTACCACGACGCGGCGGTCGCCACCGACGAGTACAACGCGGCGGAGGAGAAGGCCGACAAGCAGTCCGTCGAGATCGTGAAGCTGGCCCAGAAGATCGCGGCGGGCCAGAAGAAGCTGAAGCGGCTCAAGGGTGGCGCGGGCGCGGCGGCCCGCGAGCAGTACCGCTCGGGCGGGGTGCCGCGCGAGGCCCGGTTCATGCTCTCCGGCGACCCGCAGCAGTTCCTCGACAACGCGGGCCGGATGTACCAGGGCCAGCAGGCCACGAAGAACCTGCTGTCCGAGCTGGGCCGGACGCAGAAGGACCTCGCCGAGTACGCCGAGGACGCCTCGGCCAAGTGGAAGGACCTGGAGGAGGGCCGCAAGAAGAAGGCCGCCGCCAAGAAGAAGGTCGAGAAGCAGATCAAGGAAGCGCAGTCCCTGGAGAGCAGGCTCGAGAAGAAGGAGCGCGAGCGGCTCCAGAAGCTGGAGGAGGAGGCCGAGCAGAAGGCGCAGACGGACTGGCTCTCCTCGGGCGTCCTGAAGGAGATCGGCGGCAAGGCGACGAAGTCCGGCAAGGCGGCCGTCGAGTTCGCCACCGCCCAGCTGGGCAAGCCGTACGTGTGGGGCGCCGAGGGCCCGAAGTCGTACGACTGCTCGGGGCTGACCTCGCAGGCGTGGGCGGCGGCCGGCAAGCCGATCCCGCGTACGTCGCAGGAGCAGTGGAAGCAGCTCAAGCACATCGGCGTCGGGGACATGCGCCCCGGCGACCTGATCATCTACCACGACGACGCCAGCCACGTCGGGATGTACATAGGGGACGGCGCGATCATCCACGCGCCCCGCCCGGGGCGGAACGTGACGGTCGCCGGGGCCGGTTCCATGGCGATACTCGGGGTCGTGCGGCCGGACGCGTGAGCCGCCCCGACGGCGGTGACCTGGCACACGTGACCCATCGCACTCGCCCCGTCGCGGTTCCGGCGGCCCGGCGTGATGTTCGTCATCCCCCAGCGGCCCGCCCGGGGCCCTCACCTGCCCAATTCCGGTACTGGTTGCGGCATATGACGCTGGCCGTTTGCCGCTCACCATTCCGTTGAAGCGCCGGGTACCGCTAAGGTCCCCGTCTGGTGGACGAGGACCTTCGTCCCACCGCGCCCTCGGGGGAGGGAAGGAAACCGAGCGATGCCCGTACCCGTACCGCGGCAGAGAGCCATCCCCGCCGTGGAAGGTGGTCAGGCTCACGCTGCGCCGACTGCACCCACCACACCGACCGCGTCGGCCACGCCGACCGCACCGAATACAGCGAATACACCGAATACACCGCGCACGCCGTCGGCGGAGCCGCACCACCGTCCGGCCGCGCCGCCGACCCGTCCGGCCTCGCCGACGGCCGGCTCCTCGACCCTGACGCTGCTTGTCATCGAGGACGACCCGGCCGGGTCGTTCAGCATCCCCGAGATGCCGGACGCCGCGGGCAGGCCGATCCGGGTGCGCACCGCCCGCAACCTCACCGAGGCCGAGCGGCTGCTCACCCATGACGTGAACTGCGTGCTGCTCGACCTCGCGCTGCCCGGGCCGAAGGCCGACGCCGACGCGGGCACCGACGAGCTGGAGACGCTCCGACACGTACTGCGCCTCGCGCCCCGGCACGCCGTGCTCGCCCTGACCACGTCGGGCGACGCCGAGCGCGCCGCCGAGGCGGTACGCGTCGGCGCCCAGGACTACCTGTTCCGCGACGAGCTGGACGCGCGCCTCCTCGGCCGCGCCGTCCGCTACGCCGTCGAGCGCAAGCGCGCCGACATCGCCCAGCGCAAGCTGACCGAGTCCCGGATCCGCGCCCAGGAGAACGCCCGTCTGGAGCGCGGCCTGCTGCCGACCCCGCTGCTGGACGGCTCGCCCCTGCGGTTCGCGGCGCGCTACCGGCCCGGCCGCTCCCGCGCGCTGCTCGGCGGCGACTTCTACGACACGGTGCGCACCCCCGACGGCACGGTCCACGCGATGATCGGCGACGTCTGCGGGCACGGCCCGGACGAGGCGGCGCTCGGCGTCGAACTGCGCATCGCCTGGCGGGCGTTGACCTTCGCGGGTCTGTGCGGCGACGAGCTCCTCTCCACGCTCCAGCAGGTCCTGGAGCACGAGCGGGAGAGCGACGAGATCTTCGCGACCCTGTGCACGGTGGACATATCGCCGGACGGCCGCCGCGCGGGCCTGTGCCTGGCGGGCCACCCGTCGCCGCTGATCGCGAGCCCGGAACGGCAGGCGACGCTGCTCCCGTACGAGAACGGCGGACCGGCTCTCGGACTGCTGCCGAAGGCCCGCTGGCCGCGTACGCAGGTGGAGTTGGGGGCGTCCTGGAGCCTCATGCTCTACACGGACGGCCTGATCGAGGGCCGGGTCGGCGAGGGCAACCAGCGCCTGGGCCAGGAGGGCATGCTGGAGCTGATCCGCCGCCGGCGGGCCGATGGCCTGCGCGGCGAGGAGCTGCTGGAAGCGGCCATGAACGAGGTCCGTGACCTCAACGGCGGCGACCTCACCGACGACGTGGCGATCCTGCTCCTGGACCGCTGAGGAAGGGCGGCGCGGAGATCAGCGCCCGCCGTTGTACGGACCGTACGGTCCGTCGCTGCTGGAACCGCGCCCCTTGCGGCCCCCGCCACCGGAGATCTGCCGGACGGCGGGCCGCACGTCCACCATGTACACGATGGTCGCGACGAGCCCGATGATCGGCAGGAACGACAGGATCGGGAAGAGCAGGTCCACGACGAACGCGATACCGAGGACGATCAGCCAGAACGGCTTGGTCTTCTTGTCCGCGGCCCGGTAGGCGTCCTCACGCCGGACCGCGGCGTCGATGAGCGCGAAGCCGCTGAAGACGATCAACGCCATGCTCAGCAGCCACATGAGATTGGCGAACCCCTGCATCAGCACAACGCCACCACCAAAATCGTCTTCCTGAACGGTCCTACGGATCTGCGGTCACCGTACCCGCCCAACGAGCCGGGCACGCGGTACGTGCCCGGCTCGTGATGCGGGTGATGCACCCCTTCGGTCGGCCTGCCGGTCCGCCCGGCCTGCCCGGCGGGGGCTACTTCTCGGGCGCCGCGGAGTCCGTCGAGGCCGTCGGAGCGGTCGAGGCCGTCGGAGCGGTCGTGTCCGCCGAGTCCGTGCTCGGCTTGGCGGCGGTCGTCTTCTTGACCGGCGCCTTCTTGGCGGCGGCGGGCTTCTTCGCGGTGGCGGACCTCTCCCCGGCCGGGGCGGCGGCCGCGGGCTGGGGCTCGGGGTCCGGCTCGACGGCCACGGCGATCTCGTTGATCTCCTCGGCGGCCTCGCCGCGCCACGCCTTCACGGTCTCCTCGCCGCGCTCGGCGACCTTCTCGTAGGCCTCACGGGCCTTGACGGCGGCTTCGGCGGCCAGGCCGACACCGCGCAGGGCGAAGTCCTGGGCGCTCTCGCCGAACTTCTTGAAATCGCTGTCGAGGGCCGCGACGAGCTCGGTCACCTTCGCGGTGACCGTCGCCTGGGCCTCCTTGGCCCGTGCGGTCGCCTTGTCCTGCACGTCCTTGGGGTCGGTGTTGCGCACGGCCTCGAAGCGCGCGGGCGCCTCGGCCCGCAGCTGCTCGACAAGCCCCGGCACCTTCTTGGCCTGCTGGAACGCCAACTCGGCGGTACCGGCGGCGAAGTAGAGCGGGGTCGGGTCGGAGAAGGTCTTGCGCAGGTCGTCCTTGATGGCCATGGCGTGGTCCTCCGGGATCACATCTACTACTGCTTGCTCGAGGGCTCGGTATCACTGTCAGTACCGCCGTCGGCACCGCTGTCGGTACCGCGGTCGGCGTCACCGTCACCGGCGTGGGCGCCGGCACCGGTCCCGTTCTCGTGCCTGAATGACTCGTAGATCTGCAACAGGACTTGCTTCTGGCGCTCGTTGAGGGAGGGGTCGGCGAGAATCACCGCACGCGTCTCCACCTCGTCCCGCTCCCGCTCCGCGTCGAGGATGCCGGCGCGCACGTACAGCGTCTCGGCGGAGATCCGCAGCGCCTTGGCGACCTGCTGCAACACCTCCGCGCTCGGCTTGCGCAGCCCGCGCTCGATCTGGCTCAGATACGGGTTGGACACGCCTGCGGCATCAGCGAGTTGACGGAGCGACAGCTGCGCGGTGCGACGCTGTTCCCGCAGGTACTCGCCGAGACTTCCGACGTTGAGCGATGCCATACGTGGATACTGCCGCATCCGCGCTAACTTTTGCAAGCGAATGCTTGCAAAAGTGTTCCATGCCACTGCACGTGCACCGGCTGTCCGGTCCCAGCGATGTGTAGGCAGTCCCGCTCTTCTGTGGGCAAGAGGACCGTTGTCCCGATCATCTGTAGGCAAGTTCTGCGGTGTTCCAATCTTCTGTGGGCAGTGCGGTGGCGGCCCTTCTACGGTCGGTGTGGATGGTCGGCGTCGTGCGTACGGGGGCCTGGATGACTGCACACGTGGGTGGCCTGGCATCAGCTGAGGACTTCGAGATCGAGTACGTGGATCCGGCGGGCGTTCGTCGGAGGGGGCCGTTGGGCAGGCTGTGGTCGGTGCGGTTTGAGGATGTACGGCCTGAGCGTCGATTCCAGGCTTTCCGGGGTCAGAGCAACTGGTGCGGTTGGTATTGGTCGGCGACCTGCGGTGGGCACGTCGGCTACGAGTCGTGGCTGGAGCGCGATCATCTGATGCTGCTCGACTTCGACCCGCTGGTTACGGCGGTCGCTTCGCAGCCTTTTCAGGTGTCGTGGTCGGGTCCGGATGGGAAGCGGGTGCGGCACACACCGGATTTCTTCGTACGCCGCACGGATGGCACAGCCCTGGTGGTGGACGTGCGCCCGGATGAGCGGATCAGACCGAGGGACGCGATGAAGTTCGCGACGACCGCCGCGGCCTGTGGGCTCGTGGGGTGGGACTTCGTACGGGTGGGGGCGCCGGATGCGGTGCTGATGGAGAACGTGCGATGGCTGGCTGGCTACCGGCATCCGCGCGTGCACCGCCCACAGGTCGCCGATCGACTGGTCGAGGTGTTCGGCGAGGGGGTCTCGCTGCTGGCCGGAGCCAGGCGGGTGGGCGATCAGATCGCGGTGCTTCCAGTGCTCTTCCACCTGCTCTGGCAGCGCGTCCTTGCCGCGGATCTCAGCGCGGGACTGTTGTCGGCGGATACGCGGGTCGGGCTCGGAGAGGTGCGAGAAGGGGGCGGTTATGCCGTCGCGTCCACGGCTGCTGCGAGCGGGTGACCTGGTCCGTTTCGACGGTCGCCTGCACACGGTGGCGGCTTTGGAGGGGACTGCGGTCCGCCTCGTCGACGAGAACCAGTCGCCGAGCGTGGTGCTCTTGGCCCACCTGCTGTCGTCCGCTGACTTCGAGGTGGTCACGCCGTCTTCGGTGCGTGCGGTGGTTCCGGCGGCCGGAGCCCTGGAGGGGTTTCCTCGCAAGGCCGTCGAACGGGCGGAGTGGTGGCAGCGGCACCTGGTGGAGATGCTCACCGGCCGTCCGAGGGAGGACCCGCACGGGCCGGTGAGGGCCGCATACGATCCGGCGGTCCGGTCGCTGCGGCAGCGGGAGTTGACCAAGGCGGAGGAGCTTGAGGCTGGTGGGCACCCCGTGTCCTTGAAGCTGATCCAGCGGATGCGGGGGCGCTTCGAGCGCGAGGGCGCGCTGGGCCTGGTCGACCCGCGGTTGCGGTCCGTCTCGGACGGTACCGGCCGCGTCGACCGGAGGGTCGTCGAGACCCTGCGGAAGGTCGTGGAGGACCAGACCAGTCGCTCCACGGTGTCCGCTCAGGTCCTGCGGCGCCGGATGGAACGTGCGCTGGAGGCCGAACATGGTCCGGGAGTGGTGGCACTGCCGTCCCGGACGACGTTCTACCGGCTGCTGTCCGCACTCTCCTCCGGGCGGCACACCCTGGGCTCGGCCCGCACCCGCCGCTCGCTGGCCAAGCAGCCGGACGGCATGTTCGGCCAGCTCACCGCAGGCCGGCCGGGCGAGGTGATGGAGATCGACTCAACTCCCCTGGACGTGCTGGTCGTCCATGACGACGGCACGGTGGACACCGTCGAGCTGACCGGCATCGTGGACATCGCGACCCGCACATTGGCCGCGGCGGTGCTGCGGCCCTCGACGAAGGCAGTGGATGCCGCGCTGCTGCTGGCGCGGGCGATGACCCCGGAGCCGATGCGGCCGGGCTGGGCGGACGCACTGCGGATGTCCCGCTCAGTCCTCCCCCACGCCTCGCTCATCGCGCTCGACGAACGGCTGGCCGACGCCGCAGCTGTCCCGGTGATCACGCCGGAGACGATCGTCTGCGACCGGGGCAAGGCGTACATCTCCGACACGTTCCGCTCTGCCTGCCAGGCATTGGGCATCTCGTTCCAGCCCGCTCACCCCGACACCCCTACGGATAAACCACACATCGAGAAGACGCTGGGCTCGGTGGCCACGATGTTCACCCAGTACCTCCCTGGCCATAAGGGACGCAGCACTGAGCACCGTGGCGTCGATCCGGCCGCAGAGGCTGTCTGGTCGATCCACCAGGTTCAGGAACTGCTCCAGCAGTGGATCGTCATCTGGCAGAACCGGCCGCACGAGGGCCTGCGGGACCCGCTGATGCCGGGCAAAGCACTGAGCCCCAACGAGAAGTACGCTGCGCTGGTCGCGGCCGCCGGGCACGTCCCGGTCGCGCTCAGTGCGGAGGAGTACATCGAGCTGCTGCCCCGGCACCGTCGGACGATCAACTCCTACGGCGTCCGCATCAACCACCGCACCTACGACAGCGCGGAGTTGAACCCCTTCCGCCGGCAGCGTTCCGGCGCGGGAGACGACGGACGGGGCTGGGACGTGCACTACGACCCTTACGACATCTCCCGCGTCTGGGTACGCAACCACCGTCAGGGAGGTTGGGTCACCGCGATCTGGCGCCATCTTCGCACCGCCCCGATGCCGATGGGCGAGCTGGCCTGGGACCGCGCTCGCCGCATCCTCGCCGAGCGCGGCTCGGATCAGGTCACCGAGGAAGAGCTCGCCCAGGCTGCCGTTGCCCTGCTGGACCAGGCCGCCGACGGGCCGAACACACCAGTAGCCAAGCCCACGGGCCGAGGCCGCAGGGAACGCAAGGTCGCAGCCCGAACCCGGGCCACCGCACAGCCGTCCTGGCCTCGGCCGATCGACGAGCCCGACTCCTCGGCCGGTCTGGCCGACGAGAACGCCACAAGCGAGGAGGAACTCGCCGACATCATCCCGCTGGAGATCTTCGACGCCCGCAAGGAGGCCGAGAAGTGGTGGTGAAGATCCCTGATCCCTCCGAGGAAGCCGACAAGCCCGGCGAAGTACGCACCGACCCGTCCACGACGCTGGCCGGGTGGCGTCACTTCGTCGACACGGACCCAGCCGTCTTCGACCTGCTCGATGACCAGCAGCGGCGATCGATGAGCCAGCCGGTGCGGGAGGTCTATGACGAAGCCCGCATCGCTTACCACTCCGAACTCCAGGTGATCCGCACCTCGACCGTCAAGGAGATCGCCCACCAGGGACGGCTGCTGACCCTGCTCAATCAGCGCGAGCATGGCGCCCGGCGCGGAATGATCGTCTCCGGAGAGTGGACGACCGGGAAGACGACCGCGCTCAAGCAGCTCGGGCGCCTGCACGAACTACGCATCCGTCAGCGGTTTCCGGGAGGCGACCGCATTCCCGTCGTCTACATCACTGCTCCGCCCCGGGGCTCGCCCCGCAAGCTCGCCATGGAGTTCGCCCGGTTCCTCGGCCTGCCGCTGATCTCGCCGCGGCACAACACCACCGACGTCACCAGCGCGGTCTGCCAGGTGATGATCGAGGCCCGCACGGACCTGGTGCTGGTCGACGAAATCCACCTGATGAACCTCGCGACGACGGCGGGTGAGGAGCTCTCGGACCACCTGAAGTACTTCACGGAGCACCTGCCCGCCACGTTCGTATATGCCGGAATCAACGTCGAGCACTCGGGACTGTTCACCGGAATCCGCGGCAGCCAGCTGGCCGGCCGCAGCATCCTGGTTCGCACCGGCCCGTTCCCACTCACCGCCGAGTGGCGCTCTCTGGTGGCGACCATGGAGAACACGCTGCGGCTACACCGCCACGAGAGGGACACCCTCGCGCAGCTGGCGGACTACCTGCATCAACGCACCGGCGGCATGATCGGCAGCCTCTCTCACCTGATCCGAGCCGCAGCGATCACCGCGATCCTCGATGGCAGTGAACGCATCACCGGCTCCACCTTGAAGTCCATCCGAATCGACCACCACAACGAGTCCTCCGCCCCGGACTCGCGACGTCCCCGGAAGGCGGCAGGATGAGCACAGCGTTCGAGCCTGTGATCTTCAGGCCGCTGCCTCGGCCGCTCGCTCCGTTCCCGGAGGAAGCTCTCGGCTCATATTGGCGGCGCCTCGCCGACGCCAACCGTGTCCCCGTCGACCGCCTCAAGGTTCCCTCACGATGGCTCCAGTCAGCGCCCGATTCTCCCGCTGAGACTGTGCGTCGCCTGGCGCTGCTGACCGGCCAGTCCCCCGCTGTCCTCTGGAGAGCGCTTCCGGAACTCACATGGTGGCAAGAGGCCGGGTTCCGTGCTGTTCCCGGCTCCGCCGGACGCGAACAGCGTTGGGCCTGCCGAAGGTGCGCTGCCGCTCACGCTCCCGGCCAGCAGATCGTGCTTTTCGCGCCTGCCCGCCATCACCACGTATGCATGCGTCACGGTCTCTGGGTCGGCAAGGCAGCACACCGTCCGCAAGACCAGGTTGACCTCGCACAGTTGCCCGCAACCGTCCGTGCTCAGCGGTGGCACCACCGGCTGATTCGCCGCCACGGGGACACCTTGATCACCCAGTGCCTCGACGCCGCCCGAGGTCTCTGGCAGAAACTCGCTGCCCATTGCCAATCCCTTGGCACCGACGAACTCCACAACATCGTCCGCACGCAGCCCGGAGCACGCAGTGGTTGGGGACCGGGACTCTACGCAATGGCATATCCCGGCATGGTCGCAGCCATGTCCATGGCCACGACGCCGTTCTGGCGCTCGGTCGTCGCCCATAGCGGCCACCCCGACGACATCGGTCGGCTCCTCGCAGAGTTCTACCGCCGCCTCCCGCACGACACGCCCCTCCGAGCTGATCACGACCTCGACAGGCTCGGCCAGGAGTGCGCCATGGTGATGCGGCGCATTGATCGATACTTCGATGGGAAAGAGCGCTGGCACAACAGCCGTAAGCCCTGGTCTTCACACACATGAGGTCAGGTGATCGTCTCAGCAGCGATGTTGCGCCTGCGCCAGCGAGCTTGATCAGCTTGGTACTGGCGATGGCCCTGGGCAGAGGCCGACTGCGCCGAGGCCACGAACGGCACCGAGATGCACATGGCCACGCCCAGCGGAGCCACCCAGACTCCGACGGTTCCCGCGAGTAGGTGACCATCAATACACTACGGCTGCGCGCGACAGGGATCCCGTGACAGGATTAGCTCATGGCAGAACTTGCTCCCCAGCAAAAGTCCATTCAATCCATCTACGCCTGGCACAGCGAAAATAAGCTGTGGGTTAATCGCCGCTACCAGCGAAAGCTGGTTTGGACCTTGACTGAAAAGCAGAAACTGATCGAATCAGTACTCAAGGAATATCCCATTCCTGCAATTCTGCTGGCGGAACGAGAGGGGGGAGACTATGAGGTAATCGATGGACTACAGCGACTACACACCATCACCTCTTTCATCGAAACTGCCTTTGCGACACTAGATGACGAGTATTTCGATGTGGCTCAGTTCGTCACGGCGAAGAATCGGGCGGAAGAGGAAGATACCTTCTCCGTCACCGCCGGGGAAACCTTGACACCCCGCGAGGTGGGCGCCTTTCTCGACTACTCGATTTCCGTATCGGTCATGCGAGGGGCAACCGACGCTGAGATCGATGACGTTTTCGCGAGGATCAACACCTATGGCCATAGGCTTAGCGATCAGGAACGCAGACAGTCAGGCTCCCGGGATGAATTCTCAACGCTGGTCCGCGAACTTTCCTGCGAAGTCAGAGGTGACGCGTCAAGCGATGTTCTAAGCTTGGACAAGATGCCGTCCATTAGCATCGACCTCCCCAAAAAGAAGCATGGGTATGAGGTTGCTGCCGATGAGGTCTTCTGGGTCGAACAAGGGATTCTGAGGTCTACCGACCTGCGCGACTCAATGGATGAGCAATGCATCGCAGATATCGCAGCATCCGTCATCGGGGGAGATCTAGTAGAGAGGTCGAAGGATGCGCTCGACCAAGCCTACGAGAGCGGATCAGATCGAAATCGCCAGCTGATCAGCGCACTCGACGCATATGGTGCAGATAGGTTATCGGCCGAGTTCAAACTCTGCATCGACGAGATTCGTGCAGTTTGTACGGATTCCGACGTGAGCAAGCTGCGGTCGATTATCTTCTCAAAGAGGACAACGAACCCCTTCCCTTCCGCTTTCGCCGTGCTCTTCATCGCGTTCCACGAACTCCTCATCGGAGAAAATCAGAAGATCGCGGATTACCACGGAGTGAAGTCGGCCATCACTGATCTTGATAAGCGGATCGAAACCAGCCGCCGCTCAACGGCACCGGCAGAGCGACGCAAGAACGTCGAAACGATCAAGGGTCTTATCCGCCCTCACTTCGTGAAGAGCGAGCCTCGGGATATCTACGGAGATCACACTACAACCGATATCGACTCCATCATCCGACGCTCGGAAATCGAAGCTCCGCACTATGAACTGAAGCAGGGGATGCTGCGCCTGCACGGCAACCGAAAGATCGATCCGAATATCGTCGACAAAGTTATGCGAACTATCTGCGCGATCGCCAATAATGGTAAGGGTAGGGCAGGGACGATCCTCATTGGGGTGGCGGACAAGGAGACGGACGCAGATCGAATCGCGAGCCTAGATGGCGTGACGCCGCGCAAGGTAGGACGACGCTTCGTCGTGGGGGTTAACAGGGAAGCAAAAACCCTCGCTGAGACCCCCGAGCGGTACGCGGCTCGCTGGAAAGACGCTATTCGGGCATCCGGGTTGGACGATGGCCTCAAGGGTGCAGTGCTGGCAAGTTTGACCCATTCGGATTACTACGGTCTCGGCGTGATCGTGATTCGAATTCCCGAGCAGCAGAAGGTATCCCTCTTCAGCGGCAAAGCCTACGTCAGAGAGGGCGACGAGACTGTCGAGGTGGCGGACCCTGCGCTTCTGCTGGGCCTGCCTCAGCGTTTCAGCTGAACCAATTTCCGTTCGATTGCAAGGAAGCCGCCAAGGACCGCACGGCAAGGACGAGCAGTGATTAGCCAGCCTACTTCCTTCTACATTCCGCCAGAGATCGAGGCAGGCCTACTCGGCGGCAACCTCATTCAATACGGCGGCATCATCCGCAACCAAATGGGACAGATTGTCAAGCACTTGAAAGAAGTCCCCCTGCCCGTGAGCAACGAGAAGGCAGTGGCACGTGCGGCAGGGATGTTGAAAAACCCGCGATTCCTCATCCCGATCACCGTAGTGGGTACGGTGGCAGCAGGAGTAGCTGCCATTGTCGCCGCAAAGAAGCGCAAGCATACTGGCAAATCTGAAGTGCCGGAGTGCGTCCAAAGTTACAACTCCTCGTTGGCCGCTTATATGGAAGCAGTTCATGAAGGGCGCCTTGAACTGGACATCATCGACCGGCTCATCGCCGACTTGGATGCTGTCAAGGCATACTCCGGCGAAGACGGAAGTATCACTCTTGACTTTTCGACCAAGCACGCAGAGATATTGGTCAACATCGTGGTTGATTACACGAGGCAACTTGCCGAAGCAAACTCCGTTGACTTGAACGAACTTCAGGGAGAAGCACCGACTTCCGAGAACGATGCTGTTGTTGACCTGCGTAGCCATCTTGAAGTGCAGAGGAAGATCTTTACCGAGGCGGCATAGTTCAGCTGCTCAGGGAGAGGACTCGCCAAGCAAGAAGAGGGCCAAGTCGAAGCCTGGTGCCCTCCTGGTGATGTCGGGGAGAATCTCCTATCCAGCACCCCTCTGCGCCTGTTCCTTCTCGTAGCGTCGTTGCGCTTCCACAAGTCGTGGCCGTCGGCGAGTGAGTTCGTTCTGCTGCCTGACGAACATCGACTTGCGACGGGTCCGCCGCCCCCCAAGGGGCGTGGTGAGGGCAGGTCCGTTTATCAGTCAACCGGGGGGTGGAAGCGATGACTTCACCCCATTCTTCGTCCCCTTCGCAGGATCGCGGCTTGAGCGCAGAGGAGAACCTAGCCTGGCGGGCAACTGCCTACGGTTGGGTGAGACGGGATGAGTCGCGCTTGTCCCACCCAACCGTAGGCACCGCAGGTCAGGACCTCGCTCTACCCACCGTTATCTGAGACAGGACACCCGTCTGCCCTCCCCCACACACAAGGAGACGTACGCCGATGAGCACGGACCCCACCGACAGCACGGACCCCACTGACAGCACAGGCCCGGCCGCCAGCGCGGGTCCCACCGACCCCGCCGCCCCGGCCGCGGCGTGGACGGACGCCGAACTCGACGCGATCGGCGCGGCCGAGGAACTGGAGATCGCCTCGCTGCGCTCCGACGGCGTCACCCTGGGCAGCAGCCGCACCGTCTGGGTGGTCCGCGAGGGCGACGACCTCTACGTCCGCTCCGTCAACGGCCCCGGCTCCGACTGGTACCACGCGAGCCGCGTCCGCGAAGCCGGCCGCGTCTCGGGCGGTGGCGTCACCCGGGAGGTCACCTTCCAGACCGTCGCCGACCCCGGCCTCAACGACACGATCGACGAGGGCTACCGCCGCAAGTACAGCGGTTACGCGGCCCGCGTCCTCGCCCACATCACCAGCGACTCGGCGGCCTCGACCACCATGCGGCTGCTCCCGCATTGAGCGGTGCGCGGGGCTCCCGGGGGGGGGTCCGGCGCCTCGACTCCGGCACCATCAACCGCGTGAGCGCCGACGTCGTCGAACTCCCGTCACCGGCTACGCGACATCGAGCGCGGTGCCGTACAGGCGCGTCACCTTGAGCCGCAGGACGACGCGCCGCTCCGCGACCATCTCCGCCAGGAAGGCGTCCTCGGCGCCTTCCGCCACGAACTCGCCAGCGATGGAGAGGAGTTCGCGGCCTGTCGCGTCCCCGGGCTCCGTACTCGGCCCCGCCACCTCGACCTCGCCCTCGGCGACGGCGAAGGCGAAGTCGTCGCGCCTGACGTGCAGGGCGGCATGCGGATCGGCGCGGTACTGGCGCGGTTTGAGCCGCCCCTCGGTCGTGGAGACCCGCAGAATGCGCTCGTCCGGACTCCAGTGGTACAGCACCGTCGACAGGTGCGGATGGCCGGTGCTCCGGACACTGGCCAGGGTGCCGAACTTGCCCTCCGCGAGGATCTGTTGCAACTCGGACTCGGTGAGGGAACGGGGCGCGGGACCGGACATCGGGGCCTCCCATATAAGTAGGGGTATCGGGGCGGATAGAGGTGTGCGAGTAGAGGTGCGGGGAGAGATACGGGCGTAGGCACGGCCGGGCGTAGGCGCGGCTGGGCGTCGTCGCGGCCGGGCGTCGGCCGCCGTGCGGATCAGACCGTCGTACGGGTCAGACCGTCGTACGGATCAGGCGGCCGGCGCGCTGGACGGTGCCGTCCGCGCCGCCGGTGCGGGCGGTGTGGGTGCGGGGCGGCGCAGTACCAGCAGCGCCACCACGAACGCCGCTCCGATCAGTGCGGCCCCGACCGTGAAGGCGAGCCGGTATCCGTCGGTGAGCGCGGCGGCGCGTGAACTCCCCCCGCTCAGCAGGGAATCGGTGCGGGACGCGGCGAGCGTGGAGAGGACGGCGACGCCGAGCGCCATGCCGATCTGCTGCGTGGTGTTGAACAGGCCGGAGGCGAGCCCCGCGTCCTCCTCCCCCGCGGCGGACATGCCGAGCCCCGCCAGGGCCGGAAGTACGAGTCCGCCGCCGGAGACCAGCAGCATCACGGGCAGCAGATCGGGAACGTACGCGCCCTGTACGGGTACCCGGGCCAGATATCCGAGGGCGCCGGCGAGGAGGACGAGGCCCGCGAGGAGTACCTGCCGCTCCCCGAACCGGTGCGCGAGCCGCGCCGACACCCCGAGCGAGACGGCCCCGATCATGAAGGCGGCGGGCAGCATCGCGAGGCCCGTCTCCGCGGCCCCGTACCCGAGGACCTGCTGCATGTAGAGCGCGGCGAGCACCTGGAAGCCGAACATCGCGGCGAGCGTGAGGATCTGCGTGAGACCGGCGCCGACAACGGTGCGTGAGCGCAGGATGCGCAGCGGCATGAGCGGCGTACGCGCCCGGGCCTGCCGCACCACGAACCCGGCGACCAGTACGGACGAACCGCCGATCAGCCCGATCGTGCGGCCCGAGCCCGCCCCGTACTCCTCGATCTTGACGACGCCGTAGATCCCGAGCATCAGCCCGCCCGTGATCAGCAGCGCGCCCCACGCGTCGGCCCCGGCGCGCAGTCCGAGACCGCGGTCGGCGGGGAGCGCGGGCACGGCGAGGGCGAGGACGGCGGCGCCGATGGGCAGGTTGATGAAGAAGATCCAGTGCCAGTCGAGGGCATCAGTCAGTACGCCGCCCAGCACCTGCCCGATCGAGGCCCCGGCGGCGCCGGTGAAGCTGAACACCCCGATGGCGCGGGCCCGTTCGCGCGGGTCGGTGAAGAGGGTGACGAGGATGCCGAGGCCGACCGCGGCGGCCATCGCGCTGCCGACACCTTGCAGGAACCGGGCGGCGAGCAGCACGGCGGGGCCGGTGGCGAGTCCGGCGAGGAGCGAGGCGGCGGTGAAGACGGCGGTGCCCGCGAGGAACATCCGCTTGCGTCCGAGGAGGTCACCGAGGCGCCCGGCGAGCAGCAGCAGGCTGCCGAAGGCGATGAGGTAGGCGTTGACCACCCAACTGAGGTCGGCGGGTGCGAAGTTGAGGTCGTCCTGGATGGCGGGCATGGCCACGGTGACGATGGACCCGTCGAGAATGATCATCAGGGCCCCGGCGGCGATGACGCCCAGGGCCAGCCAGCGGGAGCGGTTGCGCGGAGTCGCGGGTGCGGCGAGTGCGGCGGACACGATGACGGTCCTTCCGGTCGGGGCCGCCGCCCACTCCGGGCGGCGACAACGGAATGACCGTAGCAGATAGTTCCGTTGCAGATTGTTTTTCTCGGGATCAGTCGTGGATTACCCTGGACCCATGACCGCCATGACGCCCGCGCCCACCCGGACCAGGCCGGACCTCTCCTACCTCCTGGACCACACCAGCCACGTGCTGCGCACCCGGATGGCGGCGGCGCTCGCCGAGATCGGACTGACGGCGCGCATGCACTGCGTGCTCGTGCACGCGCTGGAGGAGGAGCGCACCCAGAACCAGCTGGCCGAGATCGGCGACATGGACAAGACCACGATGGTGGTGACCGTCGACGCCCTGGAGAAGTCGGGGCTCGCCGAGCGCAGGCCCTCCAGCACCGACCGGCGGGCACGGATCATCGCGGTGACGGAGGAGGGCGCGCGGGCGGCCGCGCGCAGCCAGGAGATCGTGGACCGCGTCCACGAGGAGGCGTTGGCCGCGTTCCCGGCTGCCGACCGGGAGACCTTCCTGCGCCTGATGAACCACCTGGCGACGGGCCACCTGGCCACACCGGCCCCGAGCCCCGCCGCGACCAGGCGCCCGCGCCAGCGCGGCTAGGGCGTGTAAGGGACTTTCGAAACACGCCCCAGGGCCTGCCCGGCGATCCCCGGCCGCCCCTCCGCCGCCCTACGCGACAGGGGCGGCGAACGGCAGCGGCCGGCTGTGCACCACGTCCAGCCGTGAGACCGCCCGGGTCAGCACCACGTACAGCCGCTCCATCCCCCGCGCCTCCGCCTCCGCGACGGCGGCCGGTTCGACGGCGACGACGTGGTCGTACTCCAGCCCTTTGGCGACGGACGCCGCGAGTACGGTGACCCGGGCGCCGAGCTCCTCGGGTCCGGCCGTCGCGCACCCCGCCGCGGCCAGCGCGTCGCGCACCCGCGACACGTCCCGCTCCGCGGCGATCACCCCGACCGACCCCTCGTGCGCGAGCGCCCGCCGGACCGCCTCGACCGTCCCCGCCACCACGTCCGGCACCGCCTCGATCCGCAACTCCCCGTCCTTCCGCAGGGACTGCGCGGCGGGCACGTCGACGTCGATGTGCTCCAGGACCCGGTTGGCCAGGGCGACAACGGCCGCCGGCACCCGGAACCCCGTGGTCAGCGGCACCATGGCCGCCTCCGGCTTGCCCAGATGCGTCAGCAGCTCGCCCCAGCTCCGCGCCGCCCAGGGCGTGGTGCCCTGCGCCAGGTCGCCGAGCACGGTCAGCGAGCCGAAGGCAGCGCGCCGCGCGACGGCCCGCGCCTGCATCGGTGAGAGGTCCTGCGCCTCGTCGACGACGATGTGGCCGTACCCCTCGGGGTGTTCGAGGAGCCCGGCGATCTCGTCGAGCAGCACGAGATCGGCGGCGGACCACTTGGCGGACTTGTACGAGCGCGGGGGCCGGGTCCACAGCACGGCCTTCTGCTCGTCGCCACCGAGCAGCCCGTCGGCGGCCCGCGCCAACGCGTCGCCGTCGGACAGGAGTTGGCAGAGCACTTCCTCCGCCCGCACCCGGGGCCAGGCGGCGTCCACGTACGCGCTCATCGCCCGGGACCTGCCGATCTTCTGGAGCCAGACGTTGGTCGCCGACACGCCCCGGCGCTCGGCCCGCTCCTGGATGAGGCGCACGGCCCGGTCGCGGACCCGTTCGCGGCCCACGGCGTACGGCGGATCCTCGTCGCGTACGCCCTCCACGATCCGCCGCAGCTCCAGGAGCGGTACCCGCCAGCGGTACGAGCCGTCCGGCACGGCGAGGTCGTCGGCGGGTCCGTCCGGGGAGACCCGCGCGTACAGCGCACGCCGCACCACGTCCGCCATCCGCACGTCGTGCTTGACGACGGCCGCGGCCTCCTCGTCCCGGGCCCGCACCTCGCCGTGGGCGACGAGCTCCTCGACGGTCGACCGGCGTACCCCGCCCTCGCCGAGCGCGGGCAGGACGGCGGAGATGTAGGAGAGGAAGGTCCGGTTGGGCCCGAGGACCAGGAGGCCGCCCCGCTGGATCCGCTGCGGGTACGTGTAGAGCAGGTACGCGGCCCGGTGCAGGCCGACGGCGGTCTTGCCGGTACCGGGCGCGCCCTGCACGCACAGCGAGGTGGCGAGCCCCTCGCGGACCAGGTCGTCCTGCTCGGGCTGGATGGTGGCGGCGATGTCCCGCATGGGGCCGACGCGGGGCCGTTCGATCTCCCCGGCGAGGATCCGGCTGCCGGCGCCGGCCTCCCCGGCGGTGAGCCGCTCGTCCTCGATGCTGGTGAGGTCCGCCGAATCACCGAGGCTTCCCGGCGCCCACCCGAACCGGCGCCGTACGTCCACACCCTGTGGATCCGCGGCGCCCGCCTGGTAGAAAGCCCGCGACACCGGCGCCCGCCAGTCGACCACGTGGGGCGGGGCCGCCGGGTGCTCGGTGATGCGCACCCGACCGACGTGGTAGCTCTGTCCTGTGTGCTCGCCGGAGAGCCCGAAGTCGAGCCGGCCGAAGAAGAGCGGGCCCTGCGGAAGTTCGCGAAGTCCCTTGGCCTGACTGCGTAGTTGGTAACCGAGCACCTCGGCGTCGGCGCCGGACGCGGAGGCGTTCTCTCCGATGACTACTTGCTCGTCGGCGCCCTCGATCATCGCGGCGAGGGCGGCTCGGCAGATGTCGTGAAAGCGGCGTTCGGCGTCGAGAGAGGGCTGTCTCATACACCGAGGCTAACTCAAAAACACAACCGAGTTACATTCTTTACCGAGGAAGTCGCCCTCTCGACCTGTCGCCCGCTCGACCTGGCGGCCGCTCGAAGCCACCCGGCCCCTGCCCGCTACCCAGGCCACCTCATCCGGCTCTCCCCGTCGGCCTCCCCGCGCCTCACCGACCGCCCCCGAACCTCCCCGGCAGCCCGCTCACCAGCTGCCCGAACCCCAGCTCGGCGGCGCGTACCGCGTCGACCTCGACCGCGTCGGCCGGTTCCCCCGCCCTGACCCGCCGCACGTTCTCCTCGGCGAGGATCCGCTGCACCGCCACGATCTGCCCGGCGGCCAGCCGCGCCTCGACCGCAGGGCCCCCGAGCGCCTCGGCCAGCGCCCGCTCCGAACGCTCCTGGTACCCCAGCAACCTCGCCACCAGCGCCGGGGTCCCGTACAGCAGCCGCTGATAGGCGAGCACCGCCGGGTGGTCGCACAACCCCGTCACCGGATCCCGCCGCTCCAGGCCCGCCAGGAAGCGTTCCCGCAACGCCTCGACCGGCGCCACCCCCGGCGCCCGCCCCGCGACGACCCGGGCCGCCTCGTCCTCGTGGTCGGCGAACCGGTGCAGGACCAGGTCCTCCTTGGCCGGGAAGTACCGGAACAGCGTCGGCTTGGACACCTCCGCCGCGGCGGCGACCTCCGCGACGGACACCTTGTCGTACCCCTTCTCCAGAAAGAGCCGGACAGCGGTGTCGGAGAGCACCTGCCGGGTGCGCTGCTTCTTGCGCTCACGCAGGCCGCGGGCGGGTTCGGGGGCGGTGGGGGTGGTCATGGTTGTGCAGGGTAGCCGCGACACCAGTCCGCCAACGCGACGGAGATGTGCCGCACGGAAGGAACGTCCTCAAGCCCGAGCGGCAGGGCGCCACGCGCCAGCACCCCGTGGAGTCCGGCCGCCGTGCGCCACAGCCGGGCCGCGTCGGGCACGCCGTCGGCGCGCAGCTCGAACCCGCGCCGGATCACGTCGGTGAAGACCGACTGCGCGCGCTTGAAGCCCAGCAGCAGCGGAAGATCACCGCGCCATCCCCGCGACGTGCCCGGCCTGACCTCCTCCACGGCCTCGCACCACAGCCGGGTCATCTCCTGCTCCTGCGGCGCCGGGTACCCCATCAGGTGCAGATGGGTGGCCAGGTCGTACAGCGGGTCGCCATACATCGCCAACTCCCAGTCGATCACCCAGAGTTCACCCCCGGCGTCGACGATGAGGTTCTTCCGGTGGAGATCTCCGTGGACCAGGCACAGGGGCCGCTCGCGCAGTCCCGTGACGAAGTGGCGCAGGCGCCGGAACGCGTCCCGGTCGACCCCCAGAGCGAGGAAGAGGCCCGCGAACGCGTCGGCATGGGCCTCGTAGACACCGTCCTCCACGAAGGTGATGAGGCCGTCCAGACAGGCTCCGGTGTCCCGCTCCTCGGGTCGCCCGGGCGGGGTGTGCCCGCGCTCCATGCCCACCGTGCGGTCCTGGATGGAGACCAGTTCCCGGAACACGTCCACGATCTGGCCCACCAGGCGGCCCGGCACGAGCTCCCCCGCCGGACACAGCCGGGCCAGGGTCTCGCCCTCGATGAAACGCTGCAGCCCCGCACCGCCGATCTCGATGAACTCCGGGACTCGGCGCACCCGTCGGCCCACCGCGCGGACCACGTCCGCCTCCGAGGCGAAGCACCGGCGGTCGAACCTGACGAGGCCGGCGCGGGCCGCCCGGCTCTTCCAGCGGACCTGCCGTGCGCCCTGTCCCGTCCTCAGCGGAAAGACGTACGTCTCATGGTGCGAACCCGTCAGTGGCCCCTCGACCACCGAGGCGTCGCCGCAGAGTTCCACCGCCGAGCGCCAAGCCGCGCTCGTGCCGCCGTTCGCCAGACCCCCCATGAAAGTTCAGCATCAACGCCCCGACGAGCTGCCGCAACGGTGTGGTGAGCCAGCGCTCACACCTCGGCGGATGGCCGGATCCACCGCTTCGCGTGCCAGTCGTGCAGCGCTCGGCGCGCCGTCGACAGGTCCGGGCCCTCCCCGTCGAGACCCAGCGGCTTCCAGGCCCGGTCCGTGGCCCGGCACACCCGCTCCGCGGCACTGTCGAGATCGTCCGCCGTCGGCGCGTCGCCCAGGGACAGCGCCGCGCGCATGACGTCCGGGAAGACCGATTGCAGGTACTCGAAGTCCAGATAGCGGGACAGGTCGGCCTCCATCCCGCGCGTCATGGGCTCGTGCCCCGCCCTTCGCATGGCAGCGGCCCAGAAGTCCGTCATGTCCCGGCGCTCCGCGTCGTCGTACTCCATCCGGACCAGATGCGTCGCCAGATCGTGCAGCGGGTCGCCGTAGCAGGCGAGCTCCCAGTCGATGACACACAACTGCTCCCGGCCGCCGGGGGCTTGGGCGACGATCACGTTGCCCCGGTGGACGTCGGTGTGCAGCACGGCGAAAGGGCGGTCCGTCAGGCCGTCCGGCGGCTCCTGCGGCACGCGTCTCATGAACTTCTCGATCGCGTCGTCCGGGATTCCCACGGCGCGGAACAGGTCACCGAAGACGGCCTCGTTGACGCGGTGGACCTTGTCGTCGGCGAACTTCGCGAGCCAGCCGAGGAACTGGCGGCTCCTGCCCGGCTCCGGCCAGAAGGACTCGGGCAGCTCGGGCAGCCGCTCCACGGGGACGGAGGCCAGCCGGGCGAAGAACTCCGCCAGGGCTCGCAGCCGCTCCTCGCCCACCCGGCCGGACGGACGGACGGCCGACAGCGGGTCCCCCACCAGATAGGAGTGCAGCGACCACTCTCCGAAGTCGGCGAGGCACTGCGGAACCTGGAGGAGACTGCCGCTCACCGCCCGCAGCACCTCCGATTCACGGCGCCACAGTCGCGGCACCACCTCCACGGTCTCCACGGGGGTACGGAACTTGCCCCGGACCCCGAACACCCGTCCACCCATCCCGAGCAGCACCGCAAGCGGCAGCCCCAAGGGAGCGATCAGGTTCGAGTTGTGATGGCCGGTGACCACCTCACCCTGCTGGGCACGGCGCCGTGCCTCCGCGAACTTGCGGATCAGCGCCTGATGCGCCCTGCGGCGCAGAGGTGACGACATGAGCGCACAGAGTAGCCCTTGGGGCTGCTGATCTCACGGCGTGTCACTATTTGGACGGCATCGGCCTTTACCGCCCGGCGTCTTCCTCCCCTGCCCGGGCGACAGCGCCTCCCGCCCGCTCCGGCACCGGTTCAGTGCAAGGGCCGCGCGACGTACTCCCAGACCCGGTCGAAGGTCAGCTGCTCGGCCTCCATCAGCGCCTGCCCCTGCCCGCCGTCGGCCGCGTCGAAGACGAACATCCCGGTGTCCGCGCCCTCCACATCGCGCAGCACCACCGGGTCCGGGTAGCCGTCCACGTCCCGCGGATACTTGCCGGGGATGTAGTGCCCCATCAGGAGTTCCTGCCGGTTCAGCAGATACACCTTGCGTACCGGTGTGCCGCGCAGGGTCCGGAACTCCACACTCACATCGAGGCCGACGTCCTTGCCCAGCTTCCCCAGCACCTGTTGAAGGATGGTGCGGTGCGAACTGCCCTGGATGCGGTTGCGCAGGTCGATCGCCTCGTCCAGGACGGGGTCGTGGCCCCAGCCCCTCTCCGGCGACGGGTAGTCGAGGCGTTCGTCGGCCCGGGGCAGCATCACCCGCACCCGGATCGACCGGGGCACGTGCGCCCGCTCGTAGACCTCGCGCAACGGCTGGCCCAGGGACAGCACCAGCGTCTCCGCCGTCAGGCTGACCACGTCCAGACGGACGTCACGCGCCTGGAAGGCCGAGACCAGACGGGGCCCGAGGATGCTCCGCGCCGACTGCACCACGTGCGTCCGCGGTCCACCGGCCGACGCGACCTTGGGCGGGCTTCCCTTGCTGACGCTCGTCAGCATCCCGTCGGCCTGGAGGCGCTGCAACGCATTGCGCACCGCGCCGCGTTCCACGCCGTACCTCTCGGCCAGCGCGGCCTGGGTGGGCAGCCGGTCACCGGGCTTCAGCTCCCCGGACCGGATCCGCTCGCGGAGGTCGTCGGCGATCTCTTCGGAAGTGGTGAGAGGGGCGGTCCTGCTCTTGTCGTTCACCGCGACCTACTTCCCTACCCCGTGCCAAGTTCCCCCGTGCCAAGTCCCCCAGACTTTACGACAGTTGGCAGCCAACTCATCCCGGCTTACCGGCCTACGCGGAAACTGCCTGGTCAGCGCCGTGCACGCAGGATCTCCAGAACCGGTTCCAGGCCGCTCACCATCTGGGTCGCCCCGGCCTCCCGCAACCGCTGCTCCTTCTCCCCATTACGCGCGTAGCCCAGGAAGGCGACACCGGCCGCCGCCGCCGCCGCGTAGTCCGAGGGGGCGTCGCCGATCATGAGGGTGGTGGCCGGAGCCGCCCCCATGCCCTGCATGGCGCGGCGCAGGCAGTAAGGGTCGGGCTTGAGCCGGGTGAGGTCCTGCGTGCGGCCGTAGACGTGGGGCTCGAAGCAGGCCGCGATGTCACGGGCCTCGAGATAGCGCCGCGCCGCCTCCGGCGAGTTGTTGGTCGCGACGGCCAGCCCCACGCCCAGGGCGTGCCAGGTCCGGATGAGCGGGTCCGCGAAGGGCGTCGGCCACGCCGTGGGAACGGCCCGCCGCTCCTCCTCGGTGAGTCGCTCCTCCATCACCGTCACGAGATCGCTCCCCGGCCGCCTCGACGCCAGGCGGGCCAGCGCCCCGTGCGGGTCCTGGCCCCTGCGCTCGTCGTCGGAGAGCACGTCACCCAGCCCGTGCGCCTCCAGCCAGGCCTCCTGCCACTTCGCGATCATCGGCGCCGGCCGTCCCGCGAACAGCCGACAGATCGGCCCGTCGAAGTCGAAGAGCACATGGCGCGCGCCCAGGACCAGGTCGGCCAACTCCTCCGTCGGGTCCAACTCCTCCGTCGAGTCCAACTCCCGCCTCATTCCCGGCTCTTCAGCCACGGGAGCGGTCTTGTTCGTCGCATCTGAAGTCACTAGGAGAGTGTCAGGTCCGATGTGATGGTTTCCCAGAGGGCGGTGAACCACTTCTGCGACTCCTCCACGAACGCGCGGTCACGGTGGCCCGCGCGCTTCTCGAAGGAGAACAGCAGGGCCTGGGAGCCGGTGGCCGCGTACATCTCCAGCTTGGTGCCACTGTCGATCTCCTCCTCGCGGCGCGTGACCATGTAGTAGGAGAGGAGCGCTTCCGCGTCGTTGAGCAGGTAGAGCTTGACCGGCGGCGTGAACGGCAGCGCGCGGAAGGTGACCTGGACGTCGATGCCGTGGGAGGAGCGCAGGGAGCGCAGGTTGTGCCGCAGGACCTGGCCCTGGGCGTTGCGCGTGGCGAGCCAGCGCTGGTGGACCGCCTCGTCGTCGGCCCGGTCGGTGCCCTCGGTGTCGTCCGGGACCGGGACGGGGAAGGCGAGGTCGATGTCGCGGCCGGGCAGCAGGATGCGTACGTCGATGGACTCGGGGCGCATCCGGCCCTCGTGGATGAGGCGCAGCGGCTCGCCGAGGGCCAGCATCAGCGTCTCGGAGGTCATGCAGACGGCGTCGATACGCACCTTGGGCGAGGCGAACGCCTCCACCAGGCGCGGAGCCAGCGCGACCATGGTGGGTTGGGGTACGTCGTGATCGCGGGAAGCGGTGGCCACGCGGGGCGGGCTGCCCTTGCTGATGTTGGACAACAGGCCGTCCGTCTGGAGAAGTTGGAGAGCTTGGCGGACCGTGCCGCGCTCCACCCCGAACTCGTCGGCGAGCGTGGCCTGGGTGGGGAGCCGGTCTCCGGCCTTGAGCTGACCGGCCCTGATCCGCTCCCGCAGGTCGTCGGCGATCTCCTGGGGCGAGAGCCTTCTGCTTCCGTTCAGTGTCGCGTCCGCCATGTCAGCCATGTCTCCCACGCTCCTGGGTCACAACCAAATGGTACAACTGCCTGCCATTTGGCGGGAGTTGTTGGCGACTTGTTTATTTCTCCCGACCAAGTGGGGACAACCATAGAGTAGTTGGTCGCCAACTTCGACCAACCAGCACCAGGCGATGCCGTCGTCGATGAAGGGGGAAAACGTCATGGCCTTCCTGAGCCTCCTCTCCGCGGTGTTCGTGATCACCTTCGAGCAGCTCGTCCAATGGCACTACGGGCCGGCCGGCATCGTCGGCCTGCTCCTGCTGACCATCGGCGTCAAAGCCAGGAACGCCACGTGCAGTTCCGTCGGCGGCGTGCTGCTCGCGATCATGGTGGCCGGCCCCGCGCTCCAGTGAGCAATCCGGAAGTGTTGTCTAGGAACTGAGCGTCAGATCCGAACTAATGGTGTTCCAGAGGCTGTTGAACCACAGGTGGGACTGCTCCATGAACGTCGTGTCACGCAGTCCCGCCCCCTGTTCGAACGCGAACAGCATCTGCCGGACCCCTTGCGCGTCGTAGACGTCCACCCGCTCGTGGTCGATCTGCTCACCGCGCCGCGACAGCGTGTAGTACGCGAACAGCGCCTCGACGTTGTTGAGCAGATACAGCTGGACCGGCGGCGTGAACGGCAGCGCGCGGAACGACACCTCCACGTCGATGCCGTGCGTGCCGCGCAGCGCCAGCAGGCTGTGCCGCAGCACCTGACCCTGCGCGTTGCGCTGGGCGAGCCAGTTGCGCTGGAGCCTGCCGTTCGTCACCCCGTCCGCCTCCACCGCGGCGTCCGCGGGCGCCGGGAAGGCGAGGTCGATGTCCCTGCTGGGCAGCAGCACCCGCACCCGCACCTTGGCCGGTTTTATGCGACCGGCGTGGATGTGGCGCAACGGTTCGCCCATCGCGAGCGTCAGCGAGACCGATGTCAGGCACAGGGCGTCGATCTCCACGTCAGGGCGGCGGAACGCGTCCGCCACCTTCTGGGACAGCGCGACCATCGTCAGCTGCGGGAGTGCGCCGGGGCCGCCGGGCTCGGTCTGGGTGGCCTCCGCGACGGTGGCCGGGCTTCCTTTCGTGACGTTGGCCAGCAGATGTTCGGTCTGCAGAATGCGCAGCGCCTGACGTACGGCGGAACGCTCCACCCCGAAGTCGTCCGCCAACTGTGCCTGGGTAGGCATGCGTTGGCCAGGACGGAGATGCCCGGAACGGATCCGGGCGCGCAGCTCATCGGCCACTTCGCGGTACGTCCAGTGCGTCCGCTGCGGCTCGGGCCGTCCATTGACGGCGGCATGTTCCGCACTCACAGCCCAACGCTACAACTTCCCGCCATCTTTGGGCAGTTGAAGAGAAGGTGGTTATGAGTCGCGTCAGCGGAGATAAGTATCAGTGAGTTGGTGACCAACTTGAACGACATGGTCGGACAACCACGGGGGTTGGCGTCGATCACACAGGTTGGTCTACGTGTCCGCCATGGCGCAGTAGTTGGTCACCACTCGGACCCGAAGGGGGTAGTCCCATGCCGGTCTTCGCCATCCTCATCGCCGCTCTTGCCATCGGATTCGAGCAGCTCATCCAATGGAAGTACGGTCCGATGGGCATCATCGCCTTCGTCGTGCTCTCCGTCGGACTCAAAGCCAAGAACACCATGATCAGTGGCATCGGGGCCGCCATCCTCGTCATGCTGCTGGCCCAGAGCGGCTGACCGGGCTCCCTTCCGGAGGGGAGCCGGGAGCCCGGTCGGTCTTCAGCAGTCACCGAGCCACATCGCCTCCACCTCGCCCACGTCCAGGGCGGGATGGGGGTTCTCTGCGCTCGGCTCGCACACCCGTCAGCCGCCCACCAGCAGGTCGTCGACCTGCGCCTCGCCCTCCCGGTAGCGGCGGGCGATCTCCGCGCTGCAGTCGTCGGCCGTGTGCTGGAGGAGCTGGCGGCGCCGCGAGACCTGCTGCTCGTAGCGGACGAGGCGGCCCATCGCCGCGCGCAGCTCGTCATCGGTGCGGGCCGCCAGATCGGAGAGCTCGACCTCGGAGAGCATCTCGGCGGCGAGGCGCCGGAACTCCTCGCTGTGCGGGGTGCCGAGCGTCACGTGCCGGGCCGATGAACGCTGCCGCGTCGGCTGGTCGCGCAGGATCTCCGAGAGCCGGTCCACGACGGGCGACTCGGGGTCACGCCGCCGGCCCAGCTCGGCCCGCAGGATGTCGATACGGCCCTGGAGCAGTCGGCGTACGTAGCTCAGGTCCGCCTCGTCCTGCTGCGACTCACGGCGCACCCGGCGCAGCTCGGGCAGGCGCAGGCCCGCCAGATCGTGCTCGGGAACGGCCGGCAGTTCGGGGCTGCCGACGCGCTGCACGGGCGGCCTGGCCATCGGAGCGACCCTGCCGGTGTGCGTCAGGGAGACAGGGCCCCCGGGCGGGCTCGTACTCGACGCGTGACTCATGGCATGAGCATCCATGGTGTGCTAACCGTCCCCTCGACCGGACCGACGCCGCGCGCCACCGGCGCACCACGTGTGAGCATGGTGCCACTCATGGTGCCCGCTCTGTGCGCGAGTACCCCATATAGGCCCCGGATGGGGGGTTCGGGACCACGGCATGATGGCCGTATGCGAGCAGTAGTACAACGAGTGGACGGCGCGAGCGTCGTCGTGGACGAGGCCGGCGAGAAGCGGACCGCGGGCGAGATCGAGGGCGAGGGGCTCTGTGTCCTCGTCGGGGTCACGCACGAGGACACCAAGGAGAAAGCGGCGCAACTGGCCCGCAAGCTCTGGACGGTCCGGATGCTCTCCGACGAGAAATCGTGCAGCGACATCGACGCGCCGCTGCTCGTGATCAGCCAGTTCACGCTCTACGGCGACGCCCGCAAGGGGCGCCGCCCCACCTGGAACGCGGCAGCCCCCGGTGACATCGCGGAACCGCTGGTCGACGAGGTCGTGGCGCAGCTCCGCGCCCTCGGGGCGACCGTGGCGACGGGCCGGTTCGGGGCGCAGATGCGGGTGTCCCTGACCAACGACGGCCCGTTCACCGTGCTGCTGGAGATCTGAGGGCCGGACCCAAGATCTTATGAGCCTTCTAGGGTTCCACGACGACTTCCTGCGCCGCCGCCGTGGTCTCCGCCATCAGCTCGGCGTCGAGCGGCACGTTCCGCTTCACCAGGGCGAGGGCGATCGGGCCGAGCTCGTGGTGGCGTACGGACGTCGTCACGAAGCCGATCTTGCGGCCGTCGGGGCCGTCCGCCGCGAGCCGGACGTCGGCGCCGTGCGGCGGCAGGTGGACCTCGCTGCCGTCCAGGTGCAGGAAGACGAGGCGCCGGGGCGGCTTGCCGAGGTTCTGCACGCGGGCGACGGTCTCCTGCCCGCGGTAGCAGCCCTTCTGGAGGTGGACGGCCGAGTCGAGCCAGCCCAGCTCGTGCGGGATGGTGCGGTGGTCGGTCTCGAAGCCGAGGCGGGGCCGGTGCTGCTCGACGCGGAGCGCCTCGTGGGCGAGGAGCCCGATCGCGGGGCCGTTCTCCCGCGCGTACGACTCCAGGTCGCCGCGCGGCAGGAAGAGGTCGCGCCCGTACGCGGTCTCGCGCACGGCCACCCCGTCCGGCACCGGCGCGATGGACCCGGCGGGCAGGTGCACGACGGCGAACTCGCCCGTGGCGTCGGCGACTTCGACCCGGTAGAAGAACTTCATCGACTCCAGGTACGCGACGAGCGCCTCCTGCGTGCCGGGCTCCACGTGCGCCCACGTCGTCGTGCCGTCGTCGACGAGGTACAGGGCGTGCTCGATGTGGCCGTTGGCGGAGAGGATCAACGCCTCGGTCGACTGCCCCGGGGGCAGCTCGGAGACGTGCTGGGTGAGCAGCAGGTGCAGCCAGCTCAGCCGGTCGTCGCCGGTGACCGTGAGCACGCCGCGGTGCGAGAGGTCGACGACGCCCGCCCCGTCGGCGAGGGAACGCTGTTCTCGGAACAGGTCGCCGTAGTGCGCGGCGACGCCTTCGTCCACGCCTTCGCCGGGGACGGCACCGGGCAGGGTCAGCAGGGGACTGCTCGTTGATTGTCGCTGCATGTTCACAGAGACTACGACGAGGAGCCGGACCCGCTTATTCCTGCGGGGCCTCGTGTTCCTTGGTGCAGTTCTCGCAGCGGCCGAAGATCGCGAAGTGCTTCAGGTCGGTGTCGAAGCCGAACTGCTCGCGCAGCTTGGCGGTGAACTCCGCGGCCACGCCGACATCGGCCTCGATCACGTTCGTACAGTCCCTGCACACCATGTGGATGTGGTGGTGCCGGTCGGCGAGGTGGTACGTGGGCGCCCCGTGGCCGAGGTGGGCGTGGCTGACGAGCCCGAGCTCCTCCAGGAGTTCGAGCGTCCGGTACACGGTGGAAATGTTGACCCCCGACGCCGTCCTGCGCACTTCGCTCAGGATGTCGTCGGGGGTCGCGTGCTCCAGGGTGTCCACGGCTTCGAGGACGAGCTGGCGCTGCGGTGTCAGCCGGTAACCGCGCTGCCGCAGGTCGCTCTTCCAGTCCGTTCCCTCGGTGCTTTCCTCGGTGCTCACCACAGCGTCGAGTCTAACGACCGGGAGCCGTCCGGAGTCCGGACCTACTTGAAGAAGGCGATGCCGTCGTCGGGCATGTCCGGGAGGTTGCGCGCCATCTCGGCGACTTCCTCCGGGGAGACGACCTTCTTGAGCTGCGCCGACATGTAGGGGCGCAGCGGGACCTCGGGGGTCTGCTTCTCGCCGACCCACATCAGGTCGCTCTTCACGTAGCCGTAGAGACGCTTGCCGCCGCTGTACGGGCCGGAGGCCGCGGTGCGGGCGACCGCGTCGGTGGCCAGGTCGATCTGCGGCTTCTTGTCGGCCAGCTCGCCGTACCAGACCTCGACGACGCCGTCGTCACGGACCATGACGACCTCGACCTTGCGGTCCTTGTCGATCCGCCAGTACCCGGCCTCGGACTCCAGCGGCCGGACCTTGTTGCCGTCGCTGTCGAGGATCCAGCTGTGCGAGTGGTACTCCAGGAAGTCCCGCCCGTCGTGGGTGAAGGAGACCTCCTGACCGAAGTTGGCCTTCTCGGCGCCCGGGAAGTCGGTGACGCCGGCGCCCGCCCAGTCGCCCAGGAGGAACGCGAGCGGAAGAAGGTCGGGGTGCAGGTCTGACGGGATCTGGATCATGAGCGGTTCAGACGTCTCTCGGTGGACTGTCGTACGGGGGTCAGCGCTGGCCCTGGTACAGCTTCTTCACGGTCAGACCGGCGAAGGCGAGAACGCCGACGCAGACCAGGACAAGGAGAGCGGAGAAGAAGGCCTCAAGCACGGGTGCTCCTCGGTGAGCGGTACTGGCGGTGCTGCCGGTACTGGCGGATCGATGCGGTACAGAGCCGGACCCCACTCTAGTCGGGTGGGGCCCGGAGCTCTCGGCGAGGTCCGCCGGCGGGGTCACGCGGTGACACCGGGCGGCGGGGTCAGCCGAGCAGCTCGCTCTGCAGGGCGACGGTCTGCTGGAACGGCACCGCCGCCGCGCTGCCCTTGCGCTGCTGCGTCACCAGGCCGACCATGTCGCCGGCCACGAGGTACGCCTGCCGCACCTGGGCCGCGCCGCTCGGGCTCGGCTCGTCGAACGGGTACACCGTGACGTTCCTGTCGTGTGCCTTCTCCGGGAAGTACTGGTCGAGCTCGGCGCCCAGCGCCCCGGACAGGTAATGCTGGGGCGTGCTCCCGCCCGCCAGGCCGTCGGCGACCGCGGTGGCCTCGGCTCCCGTGCCGAAGTGGAGCAGCAGGATCCGGGTGCGGGTGCCGTCCGGCATCACCCAGGCGCGGCCGGTGATGTGCCGCAGGCCCGCGTCGGTCAGATCGGTGCCGATGTCCTCGCGCTCCTCCGCCTCGTACTGGGCGAGGAACGCCTTGGTGGTGACCCAGCCGCCGTCGGTGCGCAGCCCCGGGTCGGGGCGGGCCCCCTCGGGCGCGGGCAGCACCAGGGCGCGCGGGTCTGCGTAGTGCGCCTGCGCGGCGTTGCGCTCGTCGAAGGGGCGCGGGGCGCCCTTGGGCAGGGCGGGCCGTTCGAGCACCGGGTACTCCCAGCGGCCGTCGGACTCGGTCGCGAGCCCGGGCAGGTCCGACCGCTTCTGCTCGGTGAGGCCGTAGGCGGTGCCGCCCGCCACGGCGGCGAAGACGACGACCGCGGCGGTCCAGCGCAGCACGGCCCGCAGCCCGCGGCGCTGCCGGGGCGGCGCCGCGGGGGGTGCCGGCGGTGCGGGCGGCTCGGCGGGCGCGGGCGGCTCGGACTGTTGTCGCGCCGTCTGGGCCTGGCTCGGGGCCTGGGCCGGGGCCTGGGCCGGGGCCTCGGTCTCGGTCTGGACCGGGGGCTGGGTCGGGGCCTCGGTCTGGACCGGGGCTTGGGCCTGGGTCGGGGCCGGGGCCGGGGTCTCGGCCTGGACCGGGGCCTGGGTCGGGACCTGAGTCGGGGTCTGGTTCTCGCTCATACCGCCTCCCCCAGGTTGCCGAGCCGGTCCAGCTGGGCGCGCAGCAGTTCGGCGGGTTGGCCGGAGGCCACGAAGGCCTTGCCGTCAGCGGTGCCGAAGGGGTCCTTCTTGGTCCCGGACGCCATGAACGTCACCAGGACGTCGCCCCGGTAGGCGGAGCAGAACATCGTCTCCAGTTTCTCCTCGGAGTCGCTGGGCGGCAGAAAGCAGCGCGCCTCCTTGTACCCCTTGATCGTGGGGCCCTTGCGGAAGACGCTGATCGCGTCGAACCCGGCCGACTGCGAGCGGGCGATGTTCCGGGCCGTGCCGCTCCCCTGCATCCGGGAGAGGGACATCGTGACGACGATGCCGCCGTCGGCCAGGTACGGCGTGGCGTACGAGCGCATGGCCATGCCGGTGATCTTCTGCCGGTCGATCTGCTTCTCGGCGGCCCGGCGCTGGGTCAGCGGCAGGAAGCGCAGCGCCTTCTTGCGCAGGGCCATGGCCTCCCGCCCGGTGAACTCCTTGTCGCTGCCGAACTCGTCCATGTCGGGCCCCTTCTCGTAGCCGCCCGGGTAGGGCAGCAGGAAGGAGCTGATGCCCCGGTGTCCCGGCGCGTCGTCGTCCGCTCCGTCCGCGTCGGCGCCGCGCGCGGGGAACTGCCAGCGCGGCGTGCCCGGCTCCCGGTCCGCGGTCGCCACCCGGGACGCCGTGACACCGACACCGGTGCCGACGACGCCCAGGACGAGCGCGGTCACGGCGAGGCCCACGATCAGGCGTCGCCGCGACCGCCGCGTCACGGGTGCCGGAGCGGCCCCCGTCTCCTCGGCCGCCGGTACCTGTTCCACGGCCCCGGTCTGCTGCTGGTTCTCGGTCACATCCGCTCCCACTGTGCGCGGGCCAACTGCATGGCCCGCTTCTTGCTCACCGGCCGGTCGCTGCTGAGCCAGAAGTCCATCTGCACGCTGCCGCGGAGCGCGATGCCCTCGGCCTCGTACCGACCGGTGTCGGCGTCCACCCGGCTCCCGACGTAGACGGCGCCGATCCCGGAGCCGGGAATGTAGTCGGGGAGCGCGTTGCCGAAGTTCTGGTCCAGGTACCCCTGCTGCTCGGTCGCGGAGTCGAGGGCGGCGGTGCTCTCCAGATCGCGGTACTGGGTGAGCCGGATGTCGACATCCATCCCGCCTTCGCTCCAGTGCACGTCCGCCGCGCGCCGGAAGCCCTTCGCCAGCAGGTCGGCGAAGGCATGCTCCGGCCTCTCGTACGTCGACGCGACCTCCTGCACGTCCATCCAGGCGTCGTCGCCCATCCCGCCGGAGCGGTCGCGGGCCCCCTTGGGCGCGCGCAGCAGCAGCCGGCGCAGGTCGCCCTCGGTGCGCACCGCCCGGTCCTGCGCGGCGGACAGCGGCTTCGGCTCGCCCTCGGCCTGCTTCAGCTCGGCCTGGGACAGCGGCGGCAGCCGGTCCGGAACCCGGTCGGCCTGCACGATGTACCCCGTGCACACCCCCGCGACGGCGCCGAGTACGGCGGCGCAGGCGATCAGCAGGGTGGTGCGGCCGCGGCGACGCGCCGGACGCGGCGCCCCGGGTACCGGCTGCGGCACCTCAGGTACCGACAGTTGCGGAGTTTGTACGTAATCCAACGGGTCCCCCCACGGAACTCGACGCGCGAATTCCGTATCCGCGCGCACAGGAGACCCACAAGAACTCGTGTGGGTTGCACGGAACTTGGTAACGAAACCGCTTCGACCAGCCGGTGCGGCCCGCGGTCAGGGGCGTCGCCGCTTCTTGCCGTCCAGTTCGTCCCACCATTCGTCGGACCTGGGGTCGCCGGAGGGGTCGTCCCACCAGCGGTCGTCGGGGCCGCGGCGGTTGGCGACGATGGCGGCGACCGGCGGGATGACCATGGCGACGACGCACATGGCGACGGCCGCCGGCACGGACCAGAGCCGCACCACGGCCCAGGCGAGGACGAACAGCCCGATGCACAGGCCCATCATGGCGAAGTACAGATGCTTCCGCCGCGCGTACATAGCCCCAGCGTAAGCCCGTGGGAGCGGCTGCGGGCAAGCCGAAGGACCGCACCCCGTACCAGTGGCGTCCAACCCCCGGGGGTGCGGCCCTTCAGCCGTTCGAAGCGCGTCGCGGCGCCGCCGTCACACGGCGATCGCGACCTCCGCGAGCCCGCCCGTCTGGGCGACGACCGTACGGTCCGCGGTGCCGCCCGGGACCAGCGCGCGCAGGGTCCACGTGCCCTCGGCCGCGTAGAAGCGGAACTGGCCCGTGGCCGAGGTGGGGACCTCGGCGGTGAACTCGCCGGTCGAGTCGAGGAGGCGGACGTAGCCCGTCACCGGCTCGCCGTCGCGGGTCACCTGGCCCTGGATCGTGGTCTCACCGGGCTTGATCGTCGAGGCGTCGGGACCGCCGGCCTTCGCTCCACACATACGTAACTCCTAGGCAGGAAAGGTCAGTTGGACCTTGAGAATCCGGACGACCGGCTTACTTGGCGGCGCCGAGCTCGATCGGCACGCCGACGAGGGAGCCGTACTCCGTCCACGAGCCGTCGTAGTTCTTGACGTTCTCGACACCGAGCAGCTCGTGCAGCACGAACCAGGTCAGCGCGGAACGCTCACCGATGCGGCAGTACGCGATGGAGTCCTTGGCGAGGTCCACGCTCTCCTCGGCGTACAGCTCCTTGAGCTCGTCGTCCGACTTGAAGGTGCCGTCGTCGTTGGCGTTCTTCGACCACGGGATGTTGCGCGCGGACGGGACGTGGCCCGGACGCTGCGACTGCTCCTGCGGCAGGTGCGCGGGGGCGAGGAGCTTCCCGCTGAACTCGTCGGGCGAGCGCACGTCGACGAGGTTCTGGTTGCCGATCGCGTTGACCACGTCGTCGCGGAAGGCGCGGATCGAGGTGTCCTGCGGCTTGGCCTTGTACTGCGTCTCCGGGCGGCTGGGGACCTTGTCGCCGTCGACCAGGTCGCGGGAGTCGAGCTCCCACTTCTTGCGGCCGCCGTCGAGGAGCTTCACGTCCTGGTGGCCGTAGAGCTTGAAGTACCAGTACGCGTAGGAGGCGAACCAGTTGTTGTTGCCGCCGTAGAGGACGACGGTCGTGTCGTTGGCGATGCCCTTCTTCGACAGGAGCTCCTCGAAGCCGGCCTGGTCGATGAAGTCGCGGCGGACCGGGTCCTGAAGGTCCTTGGTCCAGTCGATGCGGATCGCGTTCTTGATGTGGTTCTTGTCGTACGCCGACGTGTCCTCGTCGACCTCGACGATCGCCACGTTCTCGTTGTCGAGGTTGGCCTCGACCCAGTCGGCATCGACCAGGACGTCGCTGCGGCTCATACTGTCTTCCTCCGGGGCAGTTGCGGCGGGGCATGCGGAATTCGGTGCGCGGAAGAGCGCGGGCGACCCCGAGTCGACTCGATGACCCGGCCGACTCAAGGGGTCCGGGGAAGGCGGGGCGTCGGGCCGAACGGCCGGGGTCCCGCTCAGACAGTGCGACAGAGCATGGCGGCGACGCGGCACAGGTCTACTGCCCGCCGCTTCGTGAGGTCCGCCTGTCGCTTCATGCCTCCGATCGTAAGGACGCATCGGCGGCCGTGTCACCGGCATGTCGAATGCTGAGACACATTCATCCGAATGATGAGAATGATCAGCCCTCGAAGCCGCTCCCGCCGCGCTCCTGGGCCGCTCGGGCCCCGCTGTGCGCTGCTGTACGGACGGTGCCGTCTCGCACTGCGGACGCGACGTCCTTTTCCGGCCCTTCGAGCGGGCCCCTCCACGAGCCGCCCGGGCCCGTCACGAGCCGCCCGGCCCGTCTACGAACCCTGCCCGTCTACGAACCCGGCCCGTCTCTACGAATCCGACCCGGTCCCTACCCGACGAGGTCGAGGTTCGAACCCTTCACCGTGATCTCCATGCCGTCCTTGACGGCCTGGACCTTGTCCAGCTCGATGCCCGCGGGCAGGTCGTCGATCGCCTGCTGGAAGTCGGTGACGGCGCGGATCCGGCCCTCGGCCAGGTCGAGCGCGCCGATCTTGGGCAGGTTGTCGGCGCGGGCCGAGACCTTGCCGCCGGTGACCTTCACGGAGCTGAGCACGGTCGGGTGCAGGGTGATCACCGGCGTCTTCACGGTGACCGCCACCTTGACCTTGTCGCCGCCGCCGTACGAGAGTCCGACGATCTCCGCGGTCACCCCCGGGGCGACCTGGGCCACGTCCTGCTTCTTCACGGCCTTCAGCAGCTCGGCGTAGGAGATCCGGGCGGTACCGGTGGCCGAGTCGGCGGTGGCGGAGCTGAAGCTGCTGTCGAACTTCACGCCGTGCATCTCGGCGTTCAGATCGGCGATGCGGACGCTGTCGCCGCCGCTCTTCGCCTCGTAGTCCCGGATGCCGATCTCGACGTCGTCCAGGCTGCCGTCCGCGACCTGGGTGAGGAACGGGAAGCCCTTGATGTCGACGTCGGGCGTGGCGGCCAGGCCCTCGCTGGTGCGCAGCTTGTCGGCGGCCTTGCCCTCGGCGAAGTGGACCGCGACCCGGTCGGCGATCACGAAGAGGCCGCCGACGATGACGACGAAGATCAGCAGTATTCGCAGTGCGCGCATGGCCTTGGGGCTCCCCCACATCCGAACGTCCCCGGCGCTCCGTGTCCCCCCGCCGGAGGTGATTCATGCGGCGAGAGTACGTGGCCGCGTCCGCGGAGGGAGGGGCCGGGCGCGGTTGTTCCCAAGTTGTCGATCAACGCGCGAGTGGGGACGGGGCGCCGGCGGGTGCGGCCCGGTGGCGCTTTCCCCGTGCCGTTCCCCGCACCCCCGGGCGCCGCGGCCCGGTCTTGGCCGCGGCGGAACCGTGGGCCGCGGGGCGCGGGCCGCGGGGAACAGCGGCCCGCTCAGCCCAGCGCACGGCCCAGCAGGTAGACGGCCGGGGCCGCGGCGGCGAGCGGCAGGGCGACGCCCGCGGTCATGTGGACGAAGCGGGACGGGTAGTCGTACGAGGCGACGCGGTGGCCGATCAGCGCGCAGACGCCCGCGCCGAGCCCGAGCAGCGCGCCGTCCTGGCCCAGGTCGGTCATGCCGCCCGCGGCGATCCCGGCACCGGCGGCAGCGGCGAGCGCGACGACCACGGAGACGGGCGTCGGCAGCGGCAGCGCGCGGGCCACGACGGCGACGGCCACGGCGATCGCGCCGACGGTGACCGCGTCCGGCTCGGCCGCGAGGTGGCCGGTGGCCACGATGGCCAGCGCCGCCGAGGTGACGGTCGCCATCAGGCCGTACATCCGCTCGTCCGGCGAGGCGTGCGAGCGGAGCTGGAGGACGAGCGTGAGCAGGACCCAGACGCCGAGCGTGCCCAGGATCGCCGCGGGCCCGTTCTCCCGCCCGGCGGCGAGCAGCGCGATGTCGGCGACGACGCCGCCCAGGAAGGCGAGCGCGATGCCCTGCCGGGCGGGCCACATGCCGTTGAGCCGGAACCAGCCCGCGGCGGTGACCGCCTGGAGCAGCAGCAGCGGCACGAGCAGCGCGTACGGGCCGACGGCGGCGCCGCCCGCGAGCAGCAGGCCCAGGGCGGCCGTGAGCGCGGCCGGCTGGATGCCCGGCTCGATGACCGGCGAGCGGCCTTCGGCGCGGGCGCGCTGGGCGTCGGTGACGCGGGTGTTGCCGGTGGTGGTGGCGGGGCCGTACGAGGGCCCGGCGGATCCGGCGCCCCCGGAGGAGACGGACGGCGCGGGCCCGGCGGCCGGGACGGGGGCCGGGGCAGGAGTGGATGCCGGTGCCGGTGCCGGTACCGGGCCGGGCGTCGGCGTCGGGCCGGGCGTCGGCGCCGCGTCGTAGGCCGCCCACTCCTGCTGCTGGGGCGGCAGATACGGCTGCTGGGCGGGCTGCACCTGCGTGTCCCAGGTCTGCCCCTGCCACTGCTGCGTCTGCGGCCCGTCGTCGTGCTGCTGCCCGTACCCGGGCTGCCCGTACTGCTGCTGGCTGTACGGCGGCTGGCTGTACTGCTGCTGCCCGTAGTCCTGCTGTCCGTAGTTCTGCTGTCCGTGCCGCTGCTGTTGCCCGTACTGCTGCTGGGAGTGCTGCTGCGCGTAGGACTGCTGCTCATACGACTGCTGCTCGTACGGCTGTCCGTACTGGTCGTACTGGGGCTGCTGCGGATACTGCTGGTCGTTGCTCATCGGGGTCACCCTCCTGCGAACGGCGGGAGCACCTCGACCGTGCCGCCCTCGGCAAGCCGTACCGTCTCATGCCCGCGGGTCCCCACGGGGTCCCCGTCGATCAGGAACGAGGAACGCCGCAGCACCCGCACGAGCTCACCGGGGTGTCGCGCGCGGACCGCCGTCAGGGCCGCGGCCAGGGTCTCCGCGTCGTACGGTTCCTCCGCGACGCCGGCGGCCGCCTTGGCCGCCGCCCAGTAACGGATCGTGCCCTGAGCCATGTCGGCGGCTCCTCTCCTCGTGTGCGGTCGGCGTCCTATTGTGCGGCACCCGCGGCGGCGGCCCACGCCCCGATCCGGCCGAGCAGCTCGTCGCTCGCCGCGTTCTCCGCGTGCCCCATGCCCGGCTCCAGCCACAACTCGGCGCCGGGGCCCCCGTCCGAGGAAGCCGCCTCGGCCAGCATCCGGGGATGGTCGAGCGGGAAGTACGGGTCGCGGTCGCCGTGCACCAGGAGCAGCGGCGTCGGCGCGATCAGCGGGACCGACTCGACGGGCGACGGCGGGACGGGGTCCCAGACCCCTCCCGACCAGGGCTGGATGCGCGTGCGCAGCCCGAGCCGGCCGACGACGCGGCCCGTCGGCCGGGTCACCACCCAGTGCAGCCGCCGCATCGGCGCCGTACCGCGGTAGAACCACCGGGCCGGGGCGCTCACGGAGACGACCGCGTCCGTCCGCGCTTCCGTGCGCCCCCTGTGCGACGCCGCGTGCCGCAGCACCACAGACCCGCCCATCGAGAATCCGACCGTCACCACGCGCGCGTGGCCGAGCGAACGCGCCCACTCGACGGCCGCCACGAGATCGAGCACCTCCCGGTCACCGACCGTCGAGCGCCCGCCGGAGCGCCCATGACCCCGGAACGAGAACGTGACCACGGCCGCACGCTGCGCGAACACACCGGCGGCGCGTCGTACGTGCGGCCGCTCCAGATCGCCGGTGAAGCCGTGCGCGAGCACGATCACGGGGCCGTCGCCGGGCCCGGGACCCGGGTCGTACGCCGCGTCGATCGCGATGCCGTCCTGTGTACGAAGGATCACGCGCAGTCGCCGTTCAGTGATCGGCCGCACAGAAGATCCGCTCTCTTCATCTGCCGGACCCCAAGTCATGTGGGCTATTCTGCTGGGCAGAGGACTCGGGCAATGCAGCCCCCGGGTCCTTTTGTGCTTTCGCGAGCGTTGTATACGAAGGCGCAGGGTCCGGGGCGCGGGCCCACGCGAAAGCAGCACCAAGTACGACCGAGTACAACAAAGCAGCATCAAGCACGACCAAGCACCACAAGCACCACAAGCACCACAAGCACCACAAGCACCACCAGCAGTGCCGCAAACGTCCTCGCAGGGACCGAGGAGGAACCAGACGTTATGGGCGAGCGAACCGTGCACGAACGTATGACGACCCGGGCAGGTGGGGCGCGATGAGCTCTCTGCTGCTCCTCACCAACGCCCTCCAGCCGTCGACGGAGGTGCTCCCCGCCCTCGGCCTGCTCCTGCACAACGTGCGGGTGGCCCCCGCCGAAGGCCCCGCCCTCGTCGACACCCCAGGTGCCGACGTCATCCTCATCGACGGGCGCCGCGACCTCCCGCAGGTCCGCAGCCTCTGTCAGCTTCTGCGGTCCACCGGGCCCGGCTGTCCGCTGGTGCTCGTCGTGACGGAGGGCGGCCTCGCCGCCGTCACCGCCGACTGGGGCATCGACGACGTACTCCTCGACACCGCGGGACCTGCCGAGGTCGAGGCCCGTCTGCGCCTCGCGATGGGCCGTCAGCAGATCGTCGCCGACGACTCCCCCATGGAGATCCGCAACGGCGACCTCTCCGTGGACGAGGCGACGTACAGCGCCAAGCTCAAGGGCCGGGTCCTCGATCTGACCTTCAAGGAGTTCGAGCTCCTGAAGTACCTGGCACAGCACCCCGGCCGCGTCTTCACGCGCGCCCAGCTGCTCCAGGAGGTCTGGGGCTACGACTACTTCGGCGGCACCCGGACCGTGGACGTCCACGTACGGCGGCTGCGCGCCAAGCTCGGCCCCGAGCACGAGTCGCTCATCGGCACCGTGCGCAACGTGGGCTACCGCTTCGTGACCCCGGAGAAGCCGGAGAAGAACGCCGAGAAGAGCGCCGAGAGGAGCGCCGGGTCGGAGAAGCGGGGCGACGACGCCGGCGCCCCCAACAACGCCGACGGCTCCGGTAACGCCAGCAATGGCGACGAAGCGGACAACCCCGCTGTCGCACACGTCCGGGCGGTCACGGCAGAGCCGTAGGCAGGGCCCTCACGCCCTGCCCACTAGCAGGTCCATCCGCGTAGACTCCGCGCGTGGCCAAGGTGACTCGGGACGACGTTGCGCGACTGGCGGGTACTTCGACCGCCGTCGTCTCCTACGTGATCAACAACGGACCCCGGCCGGTCGCCCCGGCCACGCGCGAGCGCGTACTCGCCGCGATCAAGGAGCTGGGGTACCGGCCCGACCGGGTCGCCCAGGCCATGGCGTCGCGGCGGACCGACCTCATAGGCATGATCGTGCCGGACGCGCGCCAGCCGTTCTTCGCGGAGATGGCGCACGCGGTGGAACAGGCGGCGTCCGAGCGCGGAAAGATGGTCCTCGTCGGCAACTCCGACTACGTCGGTGACCGCGAGGTCCACTATCTGCGCGCCTTTCTCGGGATGCGGGTCTCGGGCCTGATCCTCGTCAGCCACGGCTTCAACGACCTGGCCGCCGCCGAGATCGAGGCGTGGGACGCCCGCGTCGTCCTGCTGCACGAGCGGCCTGAGGCGATCGACGACGTCGCCGTCGTCACCGACGACGTGGGCGGCGCCCAGCTCGCCACCCGCCACCTCCTGGAGCACGGCAACGAGTACGTGGCCTGCCTCGGCGGCACCGCCGAGACCCCGTCCGTCGGCGACCCCGTCTCCGACCACGTCGAGGGGTGGCGCCGCGCGATGCAGGAAGCGGGGATCCCCACCGAGGGCCGGCTGTTCGAAGCGCCGTACAACCGCTACGACGCGTACCAGGTGGCGCTCGGCCTGCTGGCCGGGCCCGACCGGCCGCCCGCGATCTTCTGCTCCACCGACGACCAGGCCATCGGCGTCCTGCGCGCCGCGCGCGAACTGCGTATCGACGTGCCGGCCGGGCTGGCCGTGGCCGGGTTCGACGACGTGAAGGAGGCGGGGCTGACCGACCCGCCGCTGACCACCGTCGCCTCGGACCGCTCGGCGATGGCGCGGGCCGCGGTGGACCTGGTCCTCGACGACTCGCTGCGCGTCGCGGGCTCGCGTCGCGAGCGCCTGAAACTGTTCCCGTCGCGCCTCGTCGTCCGCCAGTCCTGCGGCTGCGCGTAGCCGGCCGCGGCCCTCCATTCGTTTCGGGCCTTCGTTTCGGGCCTTGGTTTCGGGCCTTGGTTTCGGGCCTTCGCCTCGGGTCTTTATTTCGGGCAAACAGGGTTCTGCCGGGACTCTCAGCCCACGCTCAGCCGCCTCTCATGTACGCGCCACACGCTTGCAGCATGACCGAGAGCTTCCGCCGCAGCGGCGAGTCCCCCCAGTACGGCACCGAAGGCACCGCCCAGCAGCCGTCCCCGTACTCCGAGAGCGCGTACCCGCCCCCGCCGTCGCACGAGCCCGTGAGCGTCGCTCCCGGGCAGACGGTGTGGCCGGCCGGCGGTGACTCCGGTCACGGTGGCCACGGCGGCGGGCCGCACACCACCCAGTTCGCCGCGTACGGGCCCGAGCAGCCCGTCGTGCCTTTCGCCCCCGTCACTCCCGCCGCCCCCGCCGCCCCGAAGAAGCGGAAGCGGCTGCGCGGCCCGGTCGGGCTGCTCGCGGCCGTGGCCGTCGCGGCGGCGGTCGTCGGCGGCGGCACCTCGTACGCCTTCCAGGAGCTGAGCGGCTCCGACACCACCGCCTCCAGCACCACCAGCACCAACGTCGTGCCCAGCAGCCAGAAGGGCACCGTCTCCGGCGTCGCCACGGCGGTCAGCCCGTCGATCGTCGAGGTCAACGCGACGCTCTCGTCCGGCTCCTCCACCGGCTCGGGCGTCATCACGACCAGCGACGGCGAGATCCTCACCAACAACCACGTCATCTCCGGCGCCTCCTCCATCAAGGTGCGGACGAGCGACGGCACGTCGTACACCGCCGAGGTCGTCGGCACCGACGCCAAGAAGGACCTGGCGCTCATCAAGCTGAAGAACGCCTCCGGCCTGAAGGCCGCCACGCTCGGCGACTCCGACGGCGTCAAGGTCGGCGACCAGGTCGTCGCCATCGGCTCCCCCGAGGGCCTGACCGGCACCGTCACCAGCGGCATCGTCTCCGCGCTCGACCGCGACGTCACCGTCTCCACCGACGAGGGCCAGGAGCAGCAACAGCAGCAGGGTGGCAGCGGCCAGTGGCCGTTCGAGTTCGGCGGTCAGGAGTTCAACGGCGACACCGGCTCGTCCACGACGACGTACAAGGCCCTCCAGACCGACGCGTCCCTCAACCCCGGCAACTCCGGCGGCGCCCTCATCGACATGAACGGCAACATCATCGGCATCAACTCGGCCATGTACTCCGCCAGTTCCGACTCCTCCGGTTCGTCGGGGGGCTCGTCGAGCGCGGGCAGCGTCGGTCTCGGCTTCGCCATCCCGATCAACACCGTCAAGGCCGACCTCGACACGCTGCGCGCCGGAGGCGCCGACAACTGACCCCGCCCGGGGAGAAGCAGGAGCACCACCATGATCCGCACCGTCCGACACCCCGAAGAGACCCCCGCGGACCCCGCCGACCCGGGCCTCGCCCTCGCCGTCGCCGCCGCGCTGCACCCGCCCGTCACCCGCGCCCCCGAAGTGGTGCCGGCGGCGCCGCGCCGCTCCGTACGCGGCCGTCGCGCGCCCGTGCGAGGCTGAGAGCCTGTCTTTGAACCCCCGTACGGCCCCGCCCGCCCCTCATCCGTAAGGAAGCGCAGTCCATGAGCCCCGCCGAAGGCGACCGCGACCCGCACCGCATCCTCATCGTCGACGACGAGCCGGCGGTGCGGGAGGCACTCCAGCGCTCCCTCGCCTTCGAGGGCTACGGCACCGAGGTCGCCGTCGACGGCGCCGACGCGCTGGAGAAGGCGGCCGCCTACCAGCCGGACCTGGTCGTCCTGGACGTCCAGATGCCGCGCATGGACGGCCTGACGGCCGCGCGCCGGCTGCGCGCGACCGGCTCCACCACCCCGATCCTGATGCTCACCGCGCGCGACACCGTCGGCGACCGGGTCACCGGGCTCGACGCGGGCGCCGACGACTACCTGGTCAAGCCGTTCGAACTGGACGAGCTGTTCGCCCGCGTCCGCGCGCTGCTGCGGCGCAGCTCCTACGCCGCTGCCGCCGGCGCCGCCATGGACGACTCCGACGCGCTGTCCTTCGCCGACCTGCGGATGGACCTGGCGACCCGGGAGGTCACACGGGGCGAGCGCACGGTCGAACTGACCCGCACCGAGTTCACGCTGCTCGAGATGTTCCTGGCCCACCCGCGCCAGGTCCTCACGCGCGAGCAGATCCTCAAGGCCGTGTGGGGCTTCGACTTCGAGCCGTCGTCCAACTCGCTGGACGTGTACGTGATGTACCTCCGGCGCAAGACCGAGGCCGGGGGCGAGCCGCGGCTCGTCCACACGGTGCGGGGTGTGGGGTACGTGTTGCGCTCCGGCGGGGCCGAATGAGCGGGAGGCTCCGCCGGTTGCGCGGGCTGGCGTTGCGGTCGCGGCTGGCGCTGCTGGTCGCGGTGGCGGTGGCCGCGGCGGTCGCCGCGGTGGCGGTGACGTGCTGGTTCATGACCCGGGCCCAGTTGCAGGCGCAGATGGATTCCTCGCTGCGCAACACGAAGGTCGACGACCGCTACGTGGCTCTGGTGGCCTCCACCTGCGTCGGCGGCGGCTCCCAGGCGGTGCCCCCGGTGGGGAACTACACCGTCCAGATCGTGACGGCCTCGGACCGTACCTGCACAGCCGTGAACCAGGACCCCATCCCGGTGCAGCCCAGCGACATCCGAGTCGCCCAGGGCGAGAAGGACTTCTCGCTGCACACGACCGACAGCGACAACGGCACGACCATGCGCGTCTACACCTACCAGCCCGGGCCTCGCGCGTCCGACCTGCTCCAGGACGGGTACGCCGTCTCCATCGCCCAGCCCATGAGCGAGATCACCAAGCCGCTCACCTCGCTGGCCTGGATCCTCCTCCTGGTAGGCGGCATCGGCGTACTCGGCGCCACCGCCGCGGGCCTCTGGATCGCCCGCGCCGGGCTGCGGCCCGTCGACAAGCTCACCGATGCCGTCGAACACGTGGCCAGGACCGAGGACCTCACCGTCCGCATCCCCGTCGAGGGCGACGACGAGATCGCCCGGCTCTCCGCGTCGTTCAACTCGATGACGGCCTCCCTCGCCTCCTCCCGCGAACTGCAACAGCAGCTGATCGCCGACGCGGGGCACGAGCTGCGCACCCCGCTCACCTCGATGCGGACCAACATCGAACTGCTCACCCGCAGCGAGGAGACGGGCCGCGCCATCCCCCCGGACGACCGCAAGGCGCTGATGGCGTCGGTGAAGGCGCAGATGATCGAACTGGCCGCGCTCATCGGGGACCTCCAGGAGCTGTCGCGTACCGGCCTGAACGGGAGCGACGGCCCCCTGAAGGTGGTCTCGCTGCACGAGACCGTCCGCACCGCCATCGAACGCGCCCGGCTGCGCGGCCCCGAGCTGACCATCGACTCCGAACTGGCCCCCTGGTACGTACGGGCGGAACCGGCGGCGCTGGAGCGGGCGATCGTGAACCTGCTGGACAACGCCGTGAAGTTCAGCCCGGAGAAGGGCACGGTCGAGGTGCGGCTGATGCGCGGCACGCTCACCGTGCGGGATCACGGGCCGGGCATCCCGGCCGATGAACTCCCCTATGTCTTCGACCGGTTCTGGCGCTCCCCGACGGCCCGCGCGCTGCCCGGTTCGGGGCTCGGGCTGTCGATCGTGGCCCGTACCGTCGAGGCGAACGGCGGCGAGGTGGCGCTCGCCGCGGCGGACGGTGGCGGCACGGTCGCGACCATGCGGCTGCCCGGCGCCCCGACACCGCCACCGGAACTCCCCGGCACCGCCGACTGACCCGGCTGACCCGGCTGTCCGACTGTCCCGACTGACCCGACTGACCTCAGTGGCCGACGGAGAGGCCCGCGCCCGACAGGTCCACCCGGATGCCCTTCTTCTCCACGGTCACGTCGCGCAGCCGTACGTAGCCGTGGCCGCCCGGCAGCTTCGGCAGCCGGAAGGCGAGGGAGAGGCGGTCGGCGAGCGCGGGGCGGGTGAGCTCGGAGAGGCCGTTGAGCAGGGAGGGGTCCAGGCCGAGCTTCTGGAGGAGCCAGGGGTGGTCGAGGGCGATGTCGATCAGGTTCATCCCCATCAGGCTCTTGACGAAGCGGGGCGTACCGGTCACCTCGCTCACCTTCTTGTCGCCGCGCAACGCCTGGCGCACGGCCGAGTCCGGGACGCCGGCCCGGTGCACGAGGGCGGGGATCGACAGCAGCCGCCTGGCCTTGTCGGTCTCCTCGGTGATGCGCCGCACCGACTTGGCGGTCAGGTGCAGGCCCTCGGTGGCGCCGGTGCCGGGCCGGTAGGTGGCGAGGTCGCCGATGTCGAGACGCATGCCGTCGATGTCGGTGGAGATGCCGGACGCGCCGAGGCGGCGGATCGTGGCGTCGGCCCGCACCCGTACCTCGTGCCCGGCGACCGGCAGGGTGCCGCGGGCCAGCACGCGGTCGCGGCCGTGGCTGGTGAACGTGACCTGGGAGGCGCCGAGTTCACGGTTCATGTCGTCGAAGCTGAGCAGCACCTCGCCCCGCATCGCGTCGACGTACGCGCCGCTGATGTCGGTGGGGCCCGAGCCCTCGATGCGTACGTCGTGCGCGGTCGCCGAGACCTCGGCGAGGGTGACGCGGTCGGCGGCGACGTCGGGGACGGTGACCTTCATCTCGTCCACACGGCGGTCGGCGAGCTGCGTGAGGAAGGGGAACCCCTTGATCTCGACCTCGGGCGCCGCGGTCAGCTTCAGCTCCTTCTTGAGCTGCTGCGCGGCGCGGTGCTCGGCGTAGAGCACGGCCCAGCGGTCGGCGAGGGTGAGGAACGCGACCAGGACAAGGACCGCGACCAGCCCCTTGGCGACGGCCGGCAGCCCCGCGAAGCGGTTGCGGCGGCGGCTGCGGCGCCCGCGCCCGTGGTCGGGGGGCAGCCAGGCGTCGTCGGGGTCGGCGAGGCCGGCGCGGGGCTCCGCGCGCTCCGGCTCCTCGTACAGGTAGTCATCGAGCGGGTGGTCCGCGAGGTCGGCCAACTGCTCGTACGGATTGGGGGCGTTGGATATGCGGTGGGGGGTACGCATCGGGTGATTGCACCACACACCCCCGCTCTTCACGCAAACAACCTTCACATGCGTCGGGTGGCCCACGGTCCACCGTAGGCCACCCGGATGTACACGAGGTTTCCGGCTGCCCGCCCTCCGGCTCGGCCCTCTGGCTGTGCCTCTAGGGCGTGTTTCGAAAGTCCCGCCTGCCCCGCGACGCCTGGCACGCACGCTCGCCGCGTTGCCGGAACGCCCGCATAGCTCCGCTATGAGGG